>NZ_JASDTF010000016.1:0-46473 GCF_041441355.1 Propionivibrio sp. | reverse complement strand
ACGTTGCCGCTGGCGCTGCTGTCTTCGTCAATCGTGACGTTTTCATTGGCGTCGGCAAAAGCTCTCCCCCCACTTATCCCGCCACTGTCGCCACCGCTCAAAACCTCATCCACCACCGCAGCCCTCGCGCTGTCGAATTCGAAATTCAACGGATCGACACTCTCACTGATGCGCAACAACCGTACGAACGAGGGCCCGCCGTCGGCGCCGCTGCCGCTGTCGCCGGCGGCCGTCTCTTCGAGCAGTGCATCGAGGCTGCCGCCTTGGTTGATCGCCTGGATGACGCGGTTGACGTCGGCGCCGCCAACCTGGAGCGCGGCATCAGTAGCGTCGGGTTTGTCCGCGCCGGCGACTTCCGCGTCGACGGTCAGCACTTCGTTGGCGCGCAGGACCAGGCTGCGGCCGTCGTCGCTCGCCAGCTCGACCCGGCTGCCCTCGGCGGCCAAGACCACGTCCCCTTCGTAGATCGGGTCGCCGACCTGCAGTGGGCGCAGGTTGCCGGCCTTGTCCTTGGCGTAGGCTTGACCCTGGAGGGCGGAAACGCGGGCGACGGGAACGGTGTTGGCCATGATGAACTCGCAAGACGGAATGACGGATTGCGAGACGATAGCCAAAGGCGAAACGGCCGCCTACTGTACCGAAGTACAATCGGCGGCCGCGCCTGGAAATGCGAGGGACGAACGGATCAGCGCGGCGTTTCAACACCGTTGACGATCAGCGACAGCTGCAGGCGGTCACGCGCGCCGAGTTTCTCGAGCATGGCGCTGACATGGGCCTTGACCGTACGCTCGGTGATCTCGAGCTGGCGGGCGATTTCCTTGTTACTGCTCCCACGCGCCAGCAGCTGCGCAACCTCCTGTTCGCGCAGCGAGAGCCGCGGACGCCACGCCTCGCCGCTCACAGGCGCCGGCATGAGCCGCGCGGTGGCGCCGAGCAGGCGCTGCATCAAGCCCTGCCCGACCCAGACCCCGCCGTGGCGCACCACCTGCTCGACCTGGCGCAGCACTTCGGGCGCCGCATGGCCATTGCAATAGCCGGCCGCGCCAGCGGCCAGCGCGGCCAGCGCGTCATCGTCGTTCGGCTCGTCGGCGAGGACGATCAGCGGCCGGGCGCCGAGGCGCTTGCGCAAGTGCCGGAGCCACGGCTCGGGCGCCTGTCCTCCGGGCAACAAGGCAAACACCGGTGCCTGACCGTCCGCAATCGTCGGCGCGTCAAAGCGCGCGCACCGCGCTTCCACGAAGGCTTCGCTCCACGCCTCGCGCTGCCGGGCGTCCAGGGAGAGAAAAATCACCGGCATGCTCAGCGCTCGGTGAAGGCGCGCGCCCGGGCGCGCAAGACCGGCTTGAGAAGGTAGGTGAGCACGCTCTTTTCGCCGGTCACGATGTCCACTTCGGCCACCATGCCCGGAATCACCGGCAGGTTGTTACCGAGCGAAGGCTGGTTGGTGCGCACGCGCACGATGTAGAAGGCATTGCCCTTTTCGTCGACGACCGAATCGGCACCGATGTGCTCGAGCTTGCCTTCGAGCCCGCCGTAGATCGAGAAATCGTAGGCGGTAAACTTCACCATCGCCTTCTGGCCGGGGCGCAGGAAGGCGATGTCGC
Source organism: Propionivibrio sp. (assembly GCF_041441355.1). Taxonomy (GTDB): domain Bacteria; phylum Pseudomonadota; class Gammaproteobacteria; order Burkholderiales; family Rhodocyclaceae; genus Propionivibrio. The sequence continues at coordinate 44,869 of NZ_JASDTF010000016.1, read as the reverse complement.
GCGGTTGGACGCGGGCCTCGAGCAGCAGATTGTCTTCGAGCGGCACCACCTCGACGACGTCCTTGCCCGGCTGGACGACCCCGCCGACGGTGTTGATCAAAAGGCGCTTAACCGTCCCTCGAACCGGCGCGCGCAGCACCGCGCGCGTCACCTTGTCAGCCAGGCCGACGTTGCCTTCGGCAAGGCTGTTGAGCTTGGCCATCGTTTCAGCCAGCTCTTTTCCGGCCTCGTTGCGGAAGGCCAACCCAACCTCCTCGATCTTGCGGTTAGCCTCGGTGATCGCCGCCTGCACGCGCGAAATCTGCGCCGAGGCCATGTCGCGCTCACCGCGGAAACGCCCGACGTCACGCTCGAGGCGCAGGATTTCGACCTCCGAAACCGCCCCCGAAGTGATCAGCGGCTTGGTCACCGAAAGCTCCTTGGCCGAGAGTTCGTAGGCCTTGGCCGCCTGTTCGTGCTTGGCACGCAGTTCGACGAGTTCCTGCTGGCGCTGCGAAAGCTGCTGCCGGGCAATGGCCAGCGCCGTTTCGTGCTCGCTGCGCCGCGATTCAAACAGTCGCCGCTCTTCCTCGACGGTTCTCGGGTCTTCCTTCTCGACTTCCGGCGGCACGCTGAACTCCCCGCTTTCGGAGAGCGCACGCAGGCGCGCAGCCTTGGCGACCAGGGCCGTGTATTGCACTCGGTTCTCGCGCACCGAGGAAGTAAAGCGCGTCGGGTCGATGCGCAGCAGGATCTGGTTGGCCTCGACGATGTCGCCCTCGCGCACCAGGATTTCCTCGACCACGCCGCCGTCCAGGCTTTGCAAGACCTGCAGCTGGCGCGACGGAATCACCTTGCCTTCGCCCCGCGTCACCTCATCGACCCGGCTCACCGCCGCCCACATCACCCCGATCGCCACGGCGATGCCGATGCTGCGCAGCAAAATGCGCGCACGCAGCGGCTCCTGCTGCAGGATGGCGTAGTCGGTGTCGGCTTCGAAACCGCCTTGTTCGCGCTGCTTTTCAGCCACCGCCATGCGCGCCAACCAGGCGTCGACACGCGGTTGAACGCCAACGCGCACGCGTTCGAGCGCGCCGACGATTTTTTTGCCGGCGGCGATCAGGCGCGGCGTGGTGCGCGCGCTCATTGTCCGGCCTTTCCGACGCGCCCGGCCTGCAAGGCCGCGACCACATGCTCGCGCGGCCCGTCGGCGACGATCCGGCCTTCGTCGACGACGATGATGCGCGTCGCCAGGTCGATCAGGCTGGTGCGGTGGGTGACAATAACCACCGTCTTGTGCGCCGCGTAACGCCGCAAGCGCTCCTTGAAGGCGTGCTCGGTCGAAAAATCCATCGCGCTCGTCGGCTCATCGAAGAGCAGCACCGGCGGATCGAGCAGCACCGCGCGGGCGATCGCCACCTCCTGGCGCTGCCCGCCGGAGAGTGACTCGCCGCGCTCACCGATGAGCATGTCAAAGCCCTTGGGATGGCGGTTGACGAACTTGGTGAGCCCGGCCACCTCGGCCGCCTGCACGATCGCCGAATCGTCGGCGTAGGGCGCGCCGATGGCGATGTTCTCGCGCAGCGTGCCGTAGAACAGTGTCGCGTCCTGACCGACGAAGCCGACGTTGCGGCGCAGGTCGGCCGGATCAAGCTGGCGCAGGTCGATACCGTCGATGCGCACCGCGCCGTCGGACGGCGCGTACAAGCCCAGCATCAGTTTCTGCAGCGTCGTCTTGCCCGAACCGGTACGCCCGAGGATGACCACATGCTCGCCCGGAGCGATGTGCAGCGAGACATTCTGCAGGGCGGCCTCGGCCTGCTGCGGATAGGTGAACGAGACGTTGCGGAACTCGATTTCGCCGGCCAGCTCGGGGCGATGCACGAAGGCCGTAGCATCGGGGCGCTCGACCGGCTGCGCCATCAGCTTGTCCAGCGTCTCCAGCGACAGGCGGGCACCCTGGAACTGCATCAGCAAGCCGACCGCCTGCGCCAGCGGCGCGATCGCCCGCCCGCCGAGCATGGTCACCGCAATCAGGCCGCCCATCGACAGCATGCGCGCTTCGATGAGATAGACCCCGCCGACGATCAGCATCACGTTGACCAGCTGGGCGATGATCTGCGCGCCGTTGCTCGCCGACGCCGACAACAGCCGGGTCTGGGCGTTGGTGCGCGCGAGGAAGGCCGTCGCGCCCTCCCATTTGTTCTGCACCACGCCCTCGGCGCCCTGGGTCTTGATCGTCTCCAGTGCGGTCAGGCTCTCGACCAGGGTCGCATTGCGCATCGCCGAAGCGCGGTAAGTCGTTTCCGACAGCTCGTGCATCTTGTGCTGAATCACGTAGGCGTAGATCAGCCCGGCAATCAGGCCGATCACCGGGATCAGCACCAGCGGCCAGGAAATCCAGAGGATGACCAGCAAAAAGATCAGCGCAAAGGGGAAGTCGATCAGCGCCGTCACCGTCGCCGAGGCGATAAAATCGCGCACCGACTCGAACGAACGCAGGTTGGACGCAAACGAACCGACCGACGCGGGCTTGGCCTCGAGGCGCATCCCGAGCACGCGCTCCATGATTAGCGCCGAGAGCTTCACGTCGATGCGCGCACTCGCCAGGTCGATGAAGTGCCCGCGCAGGAGGCGCATCATGAAGTCCATGCCGAACACCAGCAGCAGGCCGAGGGCCAGCATCCACAAGGTGTCGGTGGCGTTGTTCGGAACCACGCGGTCGTACACGTTCATCGAGAAGAGCGGCATGACCAGCGCGAACAGGTTGATCAGGAGGGCCGCCCAGAGCACATCGCGATACACCCCGGACTGCTCGAAGATCGCCCCCCAGAACCAGTGCCGCTGCACGACCTTGCCCACCTCCGGCGCGCGGGCGTCGAAGGCGAAGCGAGGCCGCGCAAAGAGGGCGATGCCGAGATAGCGCGCCAGCAGTTCCTCGCGCGCCAGCGTCACCTCGCCCTGCCCGCTTTCCGGGAAGAGCAGGCGGGCGTTCACCCCGTCGGCGCTCCAGCCGAGCAGGACACACGCCTCGTCGCCCTTGAGCAGCAGGATCACCGGCAACAGGGCCTGATCGATGTCGGGCAAGGCTCGGCGCACGATCTTGCTCGACAGGCCGGCGCGCGCAGCGGCGCGCGCAAACAGCGACGGCGTCAGGCAGCCGTTCTCCAGCGGCAGGCCGGCCGAAAGCGCCGCCCGGGTGCTCGGGCGGCCATGCAGGTGGGTCAGCTCGACCAGGCAGGCGAGCAGAGGATCGTGGTGCAGCAGATCCTCGCGCAGCGCGAAGCCTTCGCGTGCGAGACCGCCGTTTTCGGTTGCACTTTTTGCGTCGTTAGCAGTCAAGGGAATACTCGCGTCCGCCGTTGCGGACCAGCCAAACAGTCGCAGCCATTGTAACTGCATATCCCGTGCCGCAAACAAGGGAGGAAGTCACATTTGGCAAGCTTTTCCGGTCGATCAGTTAGAATGCCGCCTTTAGATGCACAGCAACGCCATGAACACACGCCTGCGCGAAATCCCCTATAACTACACTTCGTTTTCCGACCGTGAAATCGTCATCCGCCTGCTCGGCGCCGAACACTGGGCGATTCTCGACGAACTGCGCAGCCAAAGGGTTACCGGGCGTTCGGCGCGCATGCTCTACGAAGTGCTGGGCGACATCTGGGTCGTGCAGCGCAACCCCTACCTCGAAGACGACCTGCTCACCAGCCGCGAGCGCCGCAATGCGCTGATCGGCGCGCTGCGCCACCGCCTGGGCGAGATCGACAAACGCCGCCAGGGCAACGACGCCGTCCTGCGCCTGTGCGCCGCCGCCCGCACGGCGGTCGACGCCTTCGAGCGTCATTTCGAGGACACCGCGGCACTGCGCAAGCGCGTGCTCAAGGCCCTCAACCGCCACACTCGGCGCGACAACATCGCCTTCGACGGGCTGGCGCGCGTCAGCCACGTCACCGACGCCACCGACTGGCGTGTCGAATACCCCTTCGTCGTCCTCTACCCCGACACCGAGGAAGAAATTGCCGCCCTGGTGCGCGGCTGCATCGAACTCGGTCTGACCATCATCCCACGCGGCGGCGGTACCGGCTACACCGGCAGCGCCGTTCCGCTCACCCCGCGCTCGGTGGTGATCAACACCGAAAAACTGATCGACCTCGGCCCGGTCGAAATGCAGACCCTGCCCGGCTGTGACCGCCCCTACGCGACGATCCGCAGCGGCGCTGGCGTGGTCACCGACCGCGTCTCGGACGCCGCCGCCAACGCCGGCTTCGTCTTCGCCGTCGACCCCACCTCGGCCAGCGCCTCGTGCGTCGGCGGCAACATCGCCATGAACGCCGGCGGCAAGAAAGCCGTCCTGTGGGGCACCGCGCTCGACAACCTGGCCTGGTGGAAGATGGTCGACGTCGACGGTCAATGGCTCGAAGTCACCCGCCTCAACCACAACTTCGGCAAGATCCACGAGCAAGCGCTCGCTCGCTTCGAAATCCGCCGTTTTGCGGCCGACGGCAAGACGCCGCGCGGTGAAGTCGAAATCCTCGAAATCCCGGGCAGCACCTTCCGCAAAGCGGGCCTCGGCAAGGACGTCACCGACAAATTTCTGTGCGGCCTGCCCGGCGTGCAGAAAGAAGGCACCGATGGCCTGATCGTCGCCGCGCGCTGGGTGCTGCACCAGATGCCGCCGGTCACGCGCACCGTCTGCCTCGAGTTCTTCGGCCAGGTGCGCGACGCCGTTCCGGCAATCGTCGAGATCACCGATCACTTCAAGCCCGGTGGCGCCGGCAACGCCCAGGGCGTGCTGCTCGCGGGCCTCGAGCACCTCGACGAGCGCTACGTCAAAGCCATCGGCTACGCCACGAAGGCCAAGCGCCACGGGCGCCCGAAGATGGTGCTGATCGGCGACATCGTCGGCCACGACGAAGCCGCGGTGATGGCCGCCGCCTCCGAGGTGGTCCGCATGTGCAACCTGCGCTCGGCCGAAGGCTTCATCGCCATCGACGCCGACACGCGCAAGAAATTCTGGCTCGACCGTTCGCGCACCGCGGCCATCTCCCGCCACACCAACGCCTTCAAGCTCAACGAGGACGTGGTCATCCCGCTGCCGCGCATGGGCGACTATTGCGACGGCATCGAGCGCATCAATATCGAACTCTCGCTCGGCAACAAGATCGCCCTGTGCGACGCGCTCGCCGACTTCCTCGCCGGCGAACTGCCGCTGCACCAGGGCGATGCCGACCTCGACCGCGCCGTGCTGATCGGCGACCGCCGCCAGGCCGCGCTCGAAACCATCGCTGGCGTGCGCGAACGCTGGCAATGGCTGCTTGACCACCTCGACACGCCGCTCGTCGCCGCCGAAGCCGAATTCGCGGCCCGTGGCATCGAAGCCGGCGCCCTCAGCAACAAGGCGCCGCAGCCGACGCTCTTCCACCGCCTGCAAGACCACTCAGTGCGCGCCTCGTGGAAGGCCGAGCTCAAGCCGCTGCTGGAAACGATTTTCGACGGCAACCTGTTCCGCCCGGTGCTCGAACGCCTCACCGGACTGCACAAGGAAACGCTGCGCGGGCGCGTCTTCGTCGCCCTGCACATGCACGCTGGCGACGGCAACGTGCACACCAACATCCCGGTGAACTCCGATCACTACGCCATGCTGCAGACGGCCAACCGCGCCGTCGACCGCATCATGGCCCTGGCGCGCGCACTCGACGGCGTCGTCTCGGGCGAGCACGGGATCGGCATGACCAAGCTCGAATTCCTGAGCGAAGCCGAGATCGCCCCCTTCCGCGCCTACAAGCAACGCATCGACCCCAACGGCCACTTCAACCAGGGCAAGCTGATGCCCGGCGGCGACCTGTCGCGCGCCTACACCCCGTCGTTCTCGCTGCTCGGCACCGAATCGCTGATCATGGAACAGTCGGTGATCGGCGACATCTCGACGATGGTCAAGGATTGCCTGCGTTGCGGCAAATGCAAGCCGGTGTGCTCGACCCACGTGCCGCGCGCCAACCTGCTCTACTCGCCGCGTAACAAGATCCTCGCCACCTCGCTGCTGATCGAAGCCTTCCTTTACGAGGAGCAAACCCGCAGAGGCATCTCGCTCAAGCATTTCGACGAGTTCAACGACGTCGCCGACCACTGCACGATCTGCCACAAGTGCGTCAATCCCTGCCCGGTGGACATCGACTTCGGCGACGTCTCGATCCGCATGCGCAACTTCCTGCGCGAACAGGGCAAGAAGAAAATCGTCCCCGCCAAGGCCGCGGCCATGGCCTTCCTGACGATGACCGATCCGGCGACGATCCGCCTGATGCGCAAGACCATGATCGAGTGGGGCTACGCCGGCCAGCGCCTGGCGCACAAGTTCGTCAAGTCGCTCGGCCTCGGCGTCCTCCAGCGCCAGACCAAGCAGCCGCCGAGCACGGTCGGCAAACCGCCGGTGCGCGCCCAGGTCATCCACTTCCTCAACAAGCCGATGCCCGGCGGGCTGCCGAAACGCACGTCACGCGCGCTGCTCGACATTGAAGACGACAAGATCGTCCCGGTGATCCGCGACCCGCGCAAGGTCAATGCCGCGGACTACGACGGCGACGCCGTCTTCTACTTCCCCGGTTGTGGTTCCGAGCGTCTGTTCTCGCAGGTCGGCCTCGCCACCCAGGCCATGCTCTACCACGTCGGCGCCCAGACCGTGCTGCCGCCCGGCTACCTGTGCTGCGGCTACCCGCAAATCGCCGCCGGCGAAGCCGACCTCGGGCAGAAGATCACCACCGACAACCGGGTGCTCTTCCACCGCGTCGCCAACACCCTCAACTACCTCGACATCAACACGGTGATCGTCTCCTGCGGCACCTGCATGGATCAGCTCGTGAAGTACCAGTTCGAGCAGATCTTCCCCGGCTGCCGCCTGCTCGACATCCACGAATACCTGCTCGAGAAGGGCGTTCGCCTCGATGGCGTCGACGGGGTGCGCTACATGTACCACGAACCCTGCCACGCGCCGATGCGCACCATGTCGGGCATCAAGGCGGCGAACCAGCTGATGGGCCAGCCGGTCGCACTCTCCGAGCGCTGCTGCGGCGAATCCGGAACGCTCTCGGTGACCCGCCCCGACGTCTCGACCCAGGTCCGCTTCCGCAAGCAGGAAGTGATCGAGCAAGGCGCGGCCAAGCTGCGTGCCGACGGTTTCGCCGGCGACGTCAAACTGCTCACCTCGTGCCCGTCCTGCCTGCAGGGCCTGTCGCGCTATAACGACGACGCCGGCACCCAGGCCGACTACATCGTCGTCGAAATGGCGCGCAAGCTGCTCGGCGAAAACTGGATGGCCGACTACGTCGGCAAAGCCAACGCGGGCGGAATCGAACGCATCCTGCTCTGAGTCACCGCGCCGGGGGGGCGGCCAACCGCCCCCCAGCGCGCCCCCCTGCGCGCCCTCCAGCTGCCCGCCAAGGCCCGCCGATGCTCACATTCAGCCCGCCCAGCGTGACTTATTTCCTTGCCCCTCCGGCCCCGGAGACCTAGGCTTCAGGCCGGAAAGCGCGGACGGCACCACGAGGACCGCGCCGCCGGACAAGGAGCCGTCGATGAGCGACACATCGCAAGGCTGCGTGCTGTGCACGAGCGACCGCGATCAAGAGGAAATACTCTGGCGCAACGCCAGCTGCCGCATCGTCCTGGTGGACGACGATGACTACCCCGGATACTGTCGCGTCGTTCTGCGTCGCCACATCCCCGAGATGACTGATCTTGCGCCCGCTGAGCGCGGCTCGCTGATGGAGATCGTCTTCGGCGTCGAAGCCGCCCTGCGCGAAACCCTCCGACCCGACAAGATCAACCTCGCCAGTCTCGGCAACCAGACGCCGCACCTGCACTGGCACGTCATCCCGCGCTGGCGCAACGACCGCTGCTTTCCCGACCCGATCTGGGCGCCCGCGCGCCGGCACCCGGCGCTGGCCCGCCCCGCGGCGGACAGCGAGGCGCTGCGTCGCGCCCTCATCCTGCACCTTGGCCCCCCCGAGGACGACGCACCATGAACGTTTCCGCTCCGTCCAATCTCGTCATCCCCGACCTGCGGACCGGAAACGAACTCCTCGCGCGCCTGCCACTCGCCGACCCGACGCAAGCCGCTGCCGACCTGAACACCATCTTCCTGGCGCTGCAGACCGCGCCGCCGGACCTCGAAACCTATTTCCTGCTTCTTGAGCACGCCCGCCTGCCGCTCGCCCAGGTCACCGACGAGTTGGCCCGGCGCTACGTCAGCAAGCCGCTGCCTTTCAGCGAATTCGAAGACACGCCCTTCCAGACCGTCGTCGGCCTCTGGCAACGGATCATCCGCGGCTATGCGCAATGCGGCGAATTGACGCCGCCGGCAGCGGAAAGCACCGCCAACCAAGATCACCGCGTCGCCACCCTGCTGCACCGCTGCCTCTGGTACACAGGCCAGCTGATCTTCGAACACCAACGCGCGCACCGCGAATACCCCTGGGGTCTGTGGCTCGAGCTGCACGGCTACTACGCCAGCGCCGAGGAATGGGCGCTGGCCACCCACCCCGTTCTCGATCCGCAGGACGCGCGCCAGACCACGCACTGCCTGGCCGCCTACCTGGCGCCGCTGCTCTGCGACATGGCCGGCTGTTTCAACCAGAGTCCACGTGAGCAGGCGCTCACTCGCCGCTGGGCGCTCGCCTGGTCACCGTTGGTCATGCTGCAGCCGGTCGTACCCGGAGAAGGAACGCCGGCCTTCGTGATCGACCTGATGCACGACACCGCCTTGCGCCCGGCGGCGGAATGCTTGCAGACCGAGCACCTGCGCCGCCTCGACACCTCCCGCCTGGCACTCCAGATCAGCGATTTACGCCGCCACCTGCGGCACAAATCGCCCGCCGAACACGTCCCCCTGTGCGAAGGCTACACGCCCTTCCAGTGCAATCGCCTGCTCGAGGCGCTGGCCCGCCCCTGGACTCAAGCACGCGCGCCGCGCAAATACCGGCGCCATGCCACGACGGGCATCTCGGAAATCTGTACCGGCTTCGAGGAAATGCACTACTACGTGGCCGGCAAGGAATTCGAGCAGCCCGAGAACATCCGCAATTACTCGCGCCGTGAATTCGAGACGATGTTCGTCTTCCGCTTCCAGGACGATCCGCAACAGACCCTGCAGACACGGCAAGTCCAGCTCGGTTACGCGCTCGACCCTTGGGAAGTCGTCAACCAGTCGGCCAACGGCTTCCGCCTGCTGCGCAGCGTCTCGGGCAAGCGCATGGCGCACGGTCAATTGCTCGCCCTGCGCCCGCACGACGGCCATCGTTTTTTGCTCGCCAAAACCACCTGGTTGATGCAGGAAAAAGGCGGCGGCCTCATCGCCGGAATCCAGATGCTGCCCGGCTGCCCGACCGCGATCGCCGCCCGCCGCCAGGATGCGCCGCCGGAGAGCCACGGCCGTTACGAGCGGGCCTTCCTGCTCCCAGCCCTGCCCGGCATTGCCGAAACCGCATCGATCATCGTCCACCCGGGCTGGTTCCGGCCCGGACGAATCATCGAGATTTACAGCGATGGCCCAGCGCAGGTGCGCCTCACCCAATTGCTCGACAGCGGGCCGGACTACGAATTGGCCGCCTTCGCCCCCGACGGTACCGCGTCTTCCGTATCCGCCTGAGCGTTCAAGCGCTGCGCGGGAAAACGGGCGCTGAACTCGCTCCCGACACCCGGGGTGCTGGCGATGTCGAGGACGCCGCCGTGCCGGGTCAGCACATGCTTAACGATCGCCAGACCCAGGCCGGTACCGCCGGTCTCACGCGAACGACCGCGATCGACACGGTAAAAGCGCTCGGTCAGGCGTGGCAAATGTTCGGCCGCGATCCCGATCCCGGTGTCGCGCACCACGAATTCCGCCCCCCCGGGGCACTGGCGCCAAAGAAGTTCGATGCGCCCGCCGGACGGGGTGTACCGCACCGCGTTGCCGGCCAGGTTGCCGAACGCGCTGCGCAGCTCGCTGGTGCAGCCCTCCATCCGCGGCGCTGCATTAACGCTCAGGCTGAGGGCATGCCGCCCGGCGGACAAGGCCTCGGCATCGCGCCATACGCTGTGCAGCAAGGCCGGCATGTCGACGCTTTCCTGGCGCGGCGGCACGCCCCCCGTTTCGAGCGCCGAGAGGGTCAGCAAATCCTCGATCAGCCGTTGCATGCGCGCGTTCTGGTCGCCGATCAGCGCCAGATAGTGGCGGACTTCGGCGGTGGAAAAGGCCTCGAAATCCTCATTCAGCATTTCGGAGAAGCCCGCCACCACGGTCAGGGGTGTTTTAAGCTCGTGTGAGACGTTGGCAATGAAATCACGACGCATCCGTTCGATGCGCTCGAACTGACTGACGTCACGCGAGACCAGCAGCTGCATTTCCTCGTCGTAAGGCAGCACCTGGATCATCAGGCTCAGGCCGGAGACGCGGGCACTGCCCAGGATCAACGGCTCGCTGAAATCGCCCGCGTTGAGGTAGGCAACGAAATCCGGGTGCCGGATCAGGTTGGTCAGCGCCTGTCCGCGGTCTTCCGCCTCGTTCAGCGCGAAATGTGCCTCGGCCTGGGCGTTCATCCACTCGATGTGATGCTGGCGATCAAAGGCGATCACACCGTCCGGCAGCGCCTGGAAGGCGCGCACGAAGCGCTCCAGACGCCGCGCGAGCTGACGTTCCTTTTCCAGGCGTTTGCGCACCCGTCGGTGCAGGGCGGAGAAAACGTCGCCCCACAAGCCGTTCGCCTCGGGCAGTGCCGCATCGAGCGGACCGCCTACCCACAGGAGCAGACGCCGGACCTGGTAAAGGTGCCAGCCGTAAATCAGCAGTCCCGCCACCAGCGTCCCGGCCAACCCCCAAGGCACGCCGAACGCGATCGCTAGCGGCGCGAAGACGAGGCCGGCCAGCGCCAGCGCCAGTCCGGCCACGCGGCGCAGCAAGGCCCGCATCATCCTTCCCGTCGGCAGCGCCATCACGCCTGCGACGAAAAACGGTAGCCGCTGCCGCGCACCGTCTGGACCAAACGATCGTGCCCCGAGGGTTCGAGCGCCACGCGCAGACGCCGGACATGCACGTCAACCGTACGCTCCTCGACGAAGACGTGGTCGCCCCAGACCTTGTCGAGCAACTGAGCGCGCGTATGCACCCGCTCGGGGTGTGCCATGAGGAAGTGCAGCAGACGGAATTCGGTCGGCCCCAGATCGAGCGACTGGTCGCCACCTTGCACCCGGCGCGTGCTCGGATCGAGGCACAAGCCGGCGATCTCGATCCGGTCGGCGCCTGCCTGTGGCGCCCGGCGCCGCAGCACGGCGTTGATTCTGGCCTCGAGTTCGCGCGGCGAGAAGGGTTTGGTCAGGTAATCGTCCGCCCCGGCATCGAGCCCGGCCACCTTGTCGCGCTCTTCGCTGCGCGCCGTCAGCAGGATGATCGGCAACTCGCGCGTGCGCGCCTCGGCACGCAAGCGCCGGGCGTATTCGATCCCGCTCATCCCCGGCAGCATCCAGTCGAGGATCACGAGGTCGGGCAAGGCATCGTCCACCAGTCGCTGCGCCTGCTCCGCGCTTTCGGCGAGGACGGGACGGTGCCCGACGCGGCGCAGGCTGGCGGCGACGAGTTCGAGGATCGCCGGTTCGTCCTCGACGATCAGGATGGTGGCCGGCATGGGAAGGCTCCTTCTAGGGCGCGCGGGAACGCGCGTGGATGGCGCGCAGTCTATTACGCACCCATTACAGATTGGTGACAAGCCCGTCGTACCCACACTTTGCGCTATGATAGCGCGTCCTTTTCTAGGCATGACCGACATGGCCGGACTCTCCCCCGACACCCCGATCCCGACCGAAATCACCCTGCACCAACAGACTCGCCGCATCGAGCTGGCCTTCGACAACGGCGAGCGCTACGAGCTGACGCACGAATTCCTGCGCGTCTTTACGCCCTCGGCTGAGGCCCGTGGCCACGGCCCCGGTCAGGAGGTGCTGCAGGTCGGCAAGCGCGACGTCGAAATCGTCGGCATCGAACCGGTCGGTAACTACGCGATCAAGCCCTCGTTCTCCGACGGTCACGACAGCGGCCTGTACTCCTGGGACATCCTGTACGCCCTGTGCCAGCACCGCGACGAACTCTGGGAAGGCTACCTCGCCGAACTCGAGAAGGAAGGCGCCAGCCGCGACCCCGCGCTCACCCCACCGCCTCCGCCCAAGCCCGCGCCCAAGTGCGGTCCCAAACGCTGATCCCAAAGCCCTGCAGCCTTCGCTGAACTCCGGGCGTCCGCCCTCTTAGAACGCAGCCGCATGAACTCCGACAAAAACACCCACTTCGGTTTCGAGCAGGTCGCCGAAGCCGAGAAGGCTCGGCGCGTCGCCGAAGTCTTCACATCGGTCGCGCAACGCTACGACCTGATGAACGACCTGATGTCCGGCGGCCTGCACCGCGCCTGGAAGGCTTACACCATCGCCCGCAGCGGCGTGCGCGAAGGCTCGCGCGTGCTCGACGTGGCCGGCGGCACGGGCGACCTGTCGCTCGCCTTCGCCCGCAAGGTCGGGCCGCGCGGCCAAGTCTGGCTGACCGACATCAACAACGCCATGCTCACCTGCGGGCGCGACCGGCTGTGCGACAAGGGCCTCATCCTGCCCGTGGCGCAGTGCGACGCCGAGCACCTGCCTTTTCCCGACGACCACTTCGATTGCGTCACCGTCGCCTTCGGCCTGCGCAACATGACCCACAAGGACGCCGCACTGGCCGAGATGTACCGCGTCCTGCGCCCGGGCGGCCGCCTGCTGGTGCTTGAGTTCTCGCACGTCTGGAAGCCGCTGGCGCCGCTCTACGATTTCTACTCGTTCAAGGTCATTCCGCGCATCGGCGAGGTCGTCACCCAGGACGAGGCCAGCTACCGTTACCTCGCCGAATCGATCCGCATGCATCCTGATCAGGAATCATTGCGAAAAATGATGGAACAGGTCGGTTTTGAAAACGTCAAATACGATAATCTGACGCTGGGCGTTGTTGCCCTCCATTGTGGTTTTAAATACTGACACTGTTACGGAGTCATTGATGAAAAATGTGTTTATCGCCGTTTTTTCGCTCGTTGTAGCGCTCGGGCTCGGCATCGGCGATGCCGAAGCCGCCAAGCGTCTCGGCGGCGGCAAATCGGTCGGCATGCAACGCGAAGCGGTGGCCCCCAAGCCCGCCGCTCCGGCGCAGGCCGCTCCCGCGCCGGCCAACCAGCCGACCTCCGCCGCCCCGACGGCCAATCCCGCACAGCCGAAGCGTAACTGGCTCGGCCCGATCGCCGGCCTCGCCGCCGGTCTGGGCATCGCCGCCCTGCTTTCGCACTTCGGCCTGGGCGAAGGCATGGCCAATTTCCTGATGATCGCGCTGCTGGCCATGGCCGCCGTCTTCGTCTTCAAGTTGCTGTTCCGGCGCAAGGCGGAACCTCAGTCCTCGCCGTTGCAATACGCTGGCGCAGGCAACACCGGCATGACGCCGCCTCCGGTCGCGCCGCAGTACGGCTCGGCGGCCCCTGCCGCCCCGACCGCTGCGGCCACCATCCCGGCTGGCTTTGACGTGGATGGGTTCCTGCGCGTCGCCAAGCTCAACTTCGTCCGCCTGCAAGCCGCCAACGATGCCGGCAACCTCGCCGACCTGCGCGAATTCGTCAGCCCCGAGATCTTCGCCGAGATCAAGCTGCAGCTTGAAGAACGTGGCAAAGTCGCGCAGCAGACCGACGTCGTCACGCTCAACGCCAGCCTGCTCGAAGTCGTCACCGATGGCCCGCGCCACATCGCCAGCGTGCACTTCAGCGGCATGATCCGTGAGGACGCCAATGCCCCGGCCTCGGCGTTTGATGAGGTCTGGAACCTGACCAAGCCGGCCGATGGCAGCTCCGGCTGGGTCGTCGCTGGCATCCAGCAACTCGCCTGAGCCTGTTCGCCTCATGCTGGTCGACGCGGCCCTGACTTTCTGCAACCGGATTCTGACGCAGGAAGACTGGGCCCGCGGCCGGCTCAAGCCCCATGCGGGCCTCAATGCGCGCCTCAATGCAGGCGCGCTTTCCTTTTTCTGTACCATCACCGCCCACGGTTTCCTGCGCCGAGCCCAACCGGACGCTGAAGCCGACGTCCAGATCGATCTGCCCGGCGACCAACTCTGGCGCCTCAGCGAAGGACGCGATGCCCTGCTCTCGATCGCCCGCATCGGCGGCCGCGCCGATCTGGCCGACACCCTGGGCTTCCTGCTCCGCAACCTGCGCCTCGACCTCGCCGCCGAACTCTCCCCTTGGATCGGTGACATTTTTGCCGCGCGTCTAGCCAAAGGCCTCGGTGCCCTGGCGACGGCGCACGTGCGCAGCATCGACGCACTGGCGCGTAACTGGGTCGAACACCTGCGCGACGAAACGCGCGCCCTCCCCTCGCGCCCGGAAGCAGATCGGCACTGCACCGCGACCGGCGACCTCGCGCTGACGGCCGATGCCCTTGAGCGTCGCATTGCCCGTCTCGAAGCCCAGCAAAGCCGCGCCTGAACGCAGCGCACGCACCGCAGCCGTCCGCTATTCGAGCTGCAAGGCGATGTAGAGCATCATCCCTTCTTCGTACACCGCCGGATTAAGTCCGGTAACTTCGCGAATCCGGCGCAGCCGGTATTCCAAGGTATTGCGATGCACGTGCAAGGCATGCGCCGCCGCCACAGCATGACCGCTGGCCGCGAACCATGCATTCAGCGTCCGGCGCAGGACGCCGCGCCGGTCTTCCCGCGCCAGCAGCACCAACGGACGGCGCAGGTGTTCAGACTGCCAACCCTCGCCCAAACCGCCCAGCAGCACGGGTAGGCTCTGGTCGTAGAACGAGTACAGGCGACCTTGCGGCTGGCGCTGCCTGCCGACGCGCAGCGTGCGCCGGGCGCACTCGTAGGACAGCACCATCCCTTCCGGCCCGGACAGGGCGACCCCGAGTGCCAGTTGCGGACGCACCTCCTGCCCGGCAGAAACCAAGGCATCGATGTGCGCCAGGCGCTGTCGCGCATACGCTGGAATTCGCTCGCTCGACGGCTCCCCGTCGAACTTGATCAGGATCGCCAGCTCACGCGGCGACATCGCCGCAACCAAGGCATCCGGCCGCTGCGCGAGAAAACTCGCCTGCCACTGCTCGATCACGCGCAAGGCTTTGTCCAACTGCAAGCCCGAATCGCCCATCTCGCAGACGATGGCCGCACGCGGCAAGCTCAAGTCCACCCCGAGCCGCAAAGCCCAAGCGGCCAACTCTTCGCCGGAGGATTTGCCTTGCTTGAGCAACTGAAAGACAAACTCCTCCCGGTAGCGCTTCTCGCGCAGCAGTTCGACGCTGATTTGGGCATGCTCAAGGATCATCTCGGCCGTGATGCGCACCAGCTCGCCGTAGTGCCGCACGGTCTCGGGCGCGCCCGTCAGCCCGACCACCCCGCAGATCTGCCCGCGCACCGAGAGCGGAAGATTCACGCCCGGCTTGACACCGGGCAAGTGGCGCATCGCGCTTTCGTCGATCTCGATCGGCCGCCGCTGGGCCAGAACGAGCTGGGCACCGGCGTGCAACTGCCCGATGCGGGCAGAAGTCCCGCTCCCGAGAATAATCCCGCGCGTGTCCATCACGTTCACATTGAACGGGATGACCTCCATCGTCCGGCGCACGATCTCCTGCGCCAGCATCGGTTGTATCGTCAGCATACCGCCCCCCGGATCTGTGCATTGGCACAAGCGAGGCACTAGAAGCTTGTTTTTATTCGTGCGCCCGCAAGATGCTTCGCCCCCTATATGCCAGATAGCATACTCCTACCCTTACTTTTTCGTTGGGAGTGTCATGCGTATCGTCGTAGCCCCCGACTCTTATAAAGGCAGCGTTTCGGCCGTCGCCGTCGCCGAGGCATTCCAGCGCGGTATCCGGCAGGTGTTTCCCGCCGCCGAGGTGGTCATGGTCCCGATCGCCGATGGCGGCGAAGGCACGGTCGAGGCTCTCATCGCCGCGACCGGTGGCGAAATTCGCCATACCCTCGTCACCGGGCCGCTTGGTGCACCGCATGTGGCGCACTGGGGCATCCTTGGTGACGGTCTCAGCGCGGTGATCGAGATGGCCAGCGCGTCGGGCCTGCCACTCCTGGCCCCCGAGGAACGCGACCCGCGCATCACCACCACCTACGGCACCGGCGAACTGATCCGCGCCGCCCTCGACGCCGGTCTGCGCCGCATCATCCTCGGCATCGGCGGCAGCGCCACCAACGACGGCGGCGCCGGCATGGCGCGCGCCCTCGGGGTACGCTTCCTCAGCGCCGCGGGAACCGACCTCGACCTGCACGGTGGCGCAGCACTCCGGCACCTGGGCGAAATCGACGTCTCCGGCCTCGACCCGCGTCTCGCCGAATGCGAGATCACCGTTGCCTGCGACGTCGACAACCCCCTCTGTGGCCCGCGCGGCGCATCCGCAGTCTTTGGGCCGCAAAAGGGCGCCACCCCCGAAGTGGTCGCCGAACTCGACGCTGCCCTGGCCCACTACGCCGAACGCGCACACCAAGCGACCGGGCGCCAGGTGGCCGAAGTCGCGGGCGCCGGCGCCGCCGGCGGTCTCGGTGCCGGGATGCTTTACTTCACCCCGGCCCGTCTGCGCCCTGGCGTTGAAATCGTGCTTGAGGCGGTCGACTTTCCGGCCCTCGTTCAAGACGCCAGTTTCGTCCTGACCGGCGAAGGCAACACCGATTTCCAGACGGCCTACGGTAAGGCGCCGGTCGGCGTCGCCAAGGTCGCCAAGCGCTTCGGACTTCCCGTCTTTTGCATCTCCGGCGGTCTCGGCTCCGGTGCCGACGATGTTCTGGCACACGGGATCGATGCCGTCTTCAGCATCTGCGACCGACCGCTCTCGCTCCAGGAGTGCATGGCGAACGGTCCGGATTTGATCGAATCGGCGGCCGCCCGTCTCTGCCGAATCATCAAGGCGGCGCCCAGGCTTCAGTAGAAGAGCCTCGCGTCAACGACTTCGTTTTACATCTCAGGAGGGGGTCATGGTTCAAGGTCCAATGCTGCTGGTCATCCTGCTCATCGCGATCGTCATGATCGTGGTGCTCATTTCACGCTTCAAGGTGCATGCGTTCCTCGCGCTGCTCGCCGCATCGTTCTTCGTCGGCTTCGCGGCCGGGATGAATCCGGTCGAAGTCTCCAAGGTGATCATGAAGGGCTTCGGCGGCACAGCCGAGCGGATCGGCATCGTCATCATTGCCGGCACGATCATCGGTGTCTTTCTCGAAAAGACGGGCGCAGCATTGACGCTCGCCGAGACGGTGCTCAAGTGGGTTGGCCCCAAGCGGCCAGCGCTCGCGATGAGCATCATCGGCTACATCACTTCGATCCCGGTTTTTTGCGACTCCGGCTTCGTCATCTTGTCGGCGCTCAACAAGGCGCTCTCCAAGCGCAGCGGCGTATCGATGGCGGTGATGGCCACGGCCTTGTCCACCGGCCTCTACGCCACGCACACGCTGGTGCCGCCAACCCCGGGGCCAATTGCCGCGGCCAACAACCTGAATGCCGACCTCGGCATGGTGATTTTCATCGGCCTGTGTGTCGCCATTCCGGTCACCTTCGCCGGTTACCTGTGGGCCACCCGCTATGCCAGTCAGTATGAGGTGCTCGCCGACGCTTCGGTCTCGTACGAGGAACTTCTGGAACGCTTCAAGGTGCTGCCGAGTGCCACCGCGGCCTTCCTGCCGCTGGCCTTGCCGATCATCCTGATTGCGCTCAAGTCGGTCGCCGCGTTCCCTGGCGCGCCTTTCGGCACCGGAATCCTCAAGACCAGCATCGATTTCGTCGGCGAACCGATGGTCGCGCTGCTGCTTGGCATGCTGTGCTGCTTCTTCCTCGTTCCCAAGCTCAACGAGGAAGTGCTCAGCGGCTGGATCGGCACCGGGCTGAAGGACTCCGCGGCGATCATCATGATCACCTCGGCCGGCGGCTCGCTCGGCGCCCTGCTCGCCGCCAGCAAGATCGCCGACTACCTCGGCAAGAGCCTGTCGACTTTCGACCTCGGGATTTTCCTGCCCTTCGTCATCGCCGCCGCGCTCAAGACTGCACAAGGCTCATCAACCGTGGCGTTGATCACCACCTCGGCGATCGTCTACCCGCTGCTCGGCTCGCTCGGCCTCGCCACCCCAATGGGCGCAGTGCTGGCCACGATGGCTGTCGGCTGCGGCGCGATGGTCGTCTCGCACGCCAACGATTCGTACTTCTGGGTCGTTTCCCAGTTCTCCGACCTCAAGGTCAACCTGGCGTATAAATGCCATTCGATGGCGACCCTGGTGCAAGGCCTGGTCGGCATCCTCGTCGTCTATATCCTCAAGCTGATCCTGGTTTGATCCACCGAAGGGACGGCGCCAGCGCCATCCCTTTCCGACCAAAGCGAAGGCCCCGTTTCCGGGGCCTTCGTGTATTCCAGCGGAGGCTGCAATCCTCCTGCGCAGAACGGGTTCAGTGCGATTTGCGCGCGTGCTTGATCGTCTTGAGCTGGGCCAGGGTCTGCGCCAGTTCGGACTCTGCGGTGGCGAAATCGATGTCCGTGGCGCGCCTGCTGAGCGCTTCCTCGGCCCGGCGCTTGGCTTCGAGCAGCTTGGCCTCGTCGAGGTCGTGGGCACGAATCGCGGTGTCGGCGAGCAGGGTGATCAGCGTCGGCTGCACTTCCAGCACCCCACCGGAGACGTAAACGAGTTCGTAGTCGTCAACTCCGGGCTTCTTCAGGCGCACCGTGCCCGGCTTGACGCGGGTGAGCAGCGGGGCATGCCGGGGATAGATCCCGAGTTCGCCGGCTTCCCCGGGAAAGACCGCGAATTCGGTCTCGCCCGAGAAGATCAGCTCCTCGGCACTGACGACGTCGACATGGACTCTGAGTGGCATGTTTTCCTTCCCTACCCGGTTCCGCCGCGGGCGGAACCGGTAACGGTTGCTTTGAGGGGCTTGGCCTTAGAGCGTCTTCGCCTTTTCCAAGGCCTCGTCGATGCTGCCGACCATGTAGAAGGCCTGCTCGGGAATGCTGTCGCACTCGCCTTCGACGATCATCTTGAAGCCGCGGATCGTTTCCTTGAGCGGCACGTACTTGCCCGGCGAGTTGGTGAACACCTCGGCGACGTGGAAGGGCTGCGACAGGAAGCGCTGGATCTTGCGCGCGCGGTAGACCGTCTGCTTGTCTTCCGGCGAGAGTTCGTCCATGCCCAGAATGGCGATGATGTCGCGCAGTTCCTTGTAGCGCTGCAGCGTCATCTGCACCGCCCGCGCGACGCGGTAGTGCTCCTCGCCGACGACCTGCGGGTCGAGCTGGCGCGAGGTCGAGTCGAGCGGGTCGACGGCCGGGTAGATACCCAAGGCGGCGATGTCGCGCGACAGCACGACGGTCGAGTCGAGGTGCAAGAAGGTGGTGGCCGGCGAGGGGTCGGTCAAGTCGTCGGCAGGGACGTACACGGCCTGGATCGAGGTGATCGAGCCGACCTTGGTCGAGGTGATGCGCTCCTGCAGACGGCCCATTTCTTCGGCCAGCGTCGGCTGATAACCCACGGCGGACGGCATCCGGCCGAGCAGCGCGGACACTTCAGTCCCGGCCAGCGTGTAGCGATAGATGTTGTCAACGAAGAACAGGATGTCGCGGCCGTCGTCGCGGAAGCGCTCGGCCATGGTCAGGCCGGTCAACGCGACGCGCAGACGGTTGCCCGGTGGCTCGTTCATCTGACCGAACACCATCGCGACCTTGTCGAGAACGTTGGAGTCCTTCATTTCGTGGTAGAAATCGTTGCCCTCGCGGGTACGCTCACCGACGCCGGCGAACACCGAGAGCCCCGAGTGCTGCTTGGCGATGTTGTTGATCAGCTCCATCATGTTGACGGTTTTGCCGACACCGGCACCACCGAACAGGCCGACTTTGCCGCCCTTGGCGAAAGGACAGACCAAGTCGATGACCTTGATCCCGGTTTCGAGCAGGTCGACCGACGGCGAAAGCTCGTCGAACTTCGGCGCCGGCTGGTGGATGGCACGCCGTTCGCTGGTTTCGATCGGGCCGGCCTCGTCGATCGGACGACCGAGCACGTTCATGATCCGGCCGATCGTCGCTTCGCCGACGGGCACCGAAATGGCGGCGCCGGTGTTGTTGACCTTCATGCCGCGGCGCAGGCCGTCGGAGGAACCCATGGCAATGGTCCGCACCACGCCGTCGCCCAGCTGCTGCTGGACTTCGAACATCAGTTCGGCTTCGCAGCCCGCGTGCTCTTCGGATTTGTCGAGTTGCAGCGCGTCGTAAATCTTCGGCATCGCGTCACGCGGGAACTGGATGTCCACCACGGCGCCGATACACTGAACAATGTTTCCTTGACTCATCGTCATATCCCCAATCATTGGTTAGTCGCGCGGTCAGACGGCTGCCGCGCCGCCGACAATTTCCGAAAGCTCTTTGGTGATCGCCGCCTGGCGGGCCTTGTTATAGACCAGCTTGAGGTCGGCAATGACGTTCTTGGCGTTGTCCGAGGCGGACTTCATCGCCACCATCCGGGCACTTTGCTCGGAGGCCATGTTCTCGGCCACGGCCTGGTAGAGGATGGCTTCGACATAGCGCACCAGCAGATCGTCGATCACGGCTTTGGCGTCGGGCTCATAGAGGTAGTCCCAACGATTCGGCGTGTCGCTGCCAACCAAGTCGCCCGACAGCGGCAGCAGTTGCTCCAGCACCGGCTCCTGCTTCATCGTGTTCACGAACTTGGTGTAGGCGATGTAGAGCACGTCGATCTCGCCTTTGACGTAGGCATCGAGCTGGGCCTTGGCCGGGCCGATCAGACGCTCGAGGTGCGGCGTGTCACCGAGGCCGACGACCTGGGAAACGAGGTTGGCCCCAAGGCGCGACATGAAACCCGCCGCCTTGTTGCCGACCGCCGTGACCTGAACCTTCTTGCCCTCGCTGTCCCAGCCCTTCATGCGGTTGAGCACCAGACGCAGAACGTTGGTGTTCAAGCCGCCGCACAAGCCCTTGTCGGAGCTGACCACGATCAGGCCGATGCCTTTGACCGTCTCCCGTTTTTCCAGGAAGGGGTGGCTGTAATCGCTCAGCGCGTGGGATAGGTTGCCGGCCACGCGCCGGATGCGCTCGCCGTAGGGACGGGCCGCGCGCATCCGGTCCTGCGCCTTGCGCATTTTGGATGCCGCGACCATCTCCATGGCCTTGGTGATCTTGCGCGTGCTTTCGACGCTCTTGATCTTGTTACGAATCTCCTTGCCGCTCGGCATGGCACTCTCCCGATCAGGCCAGCGAGGCCTTGAACTCCTCGATCGCCTTGGTCAGCGCCTGCTCGTCGTCGCCATCGAGCGCCTTGGTCGATTCGATCTTCTCGACCAGCGCTGCGTGATGCTGCTTGATGTAGGCATGCATCTTCTTTTCGACGTCGAGCGCCTTCTTGACTTCGACGTCGTCGAAGAGGCCCTTGTTGACCGCGTGCAGGGTGATCGCCATTTCCGAAACCGCGAGCGGCGAGTACTGCGGCTGCTTCATCAGTTCGGTGACCAGACGGCCGCGATCGAGCTGCTTGCGGGTCGCCTCATCGAGGTCCGAGGCGAACTGGGCGAAGGCCGCAAGTTCGCGGTATTGAGCCAGTGCCAGACGCACGCCACCACCGAGTTTCTTGATGACCTTGGTCTGTGCCGCACCGCCGACACGCGACACCGAAATCCCGGCGTCGATGGCCGGGCGCACGCCCGAGTTGAAGAGGTCGGTATCGAGGAAGATCTGGCCGTCGGTAATCGAAATCACGTTGGTCGGAACGAAAGCCGAAACGTCGCCAGCCTGCGTCTCGATCACCGGCAGGGCCGTCAGTGAGCCCGTCTTGCCCTTCACTTCACCGTTGGTAAAGTTCTCGACGTATTCCTCGTTCACCCGAGCTGCGCGCTCAAGGAGACGCGAGTGCAGGTAGAAGACGTCGCCCGGGTAGGCTTCACGGCCCGGCGGACGGCGCAGGAGCAGCGAAACTTGACGGTACGCCCAGGCTTGCTTGGTCAGATCGTCGTAGATGATCAGGGCGTCCTGGCCGCGATCGCGGAAGTATTCGCCCATGGTGCACCCGGCGTACGGGGCAATGTACTGCAGGGCGGCGGCTTCCGAGGCCGTCGCTGCGACGACGATGGTGTAGT
The DNA here is from genome assembly GCF_041441355.1 of Propionivibrio sp. GTDB lineage: Bacteria > Pseudomonadota > Gammaproteobacteria > Burkholderiales > Rhodocyclaceae > Propionivibrio. Next base: position 22,739 of record NZ_JASDTF010000016.1, on the reverse strand, counting down.
GCATCGCGCCGTGCTCTTCGAGCTTGCGCACCACGTTGGCGACGGTCGAGGCTTTCTGGCCGACCGCCACGTAGATGCACAGGAGATCTTTGCCCTTTTGGTTGATGATCGTGTCGACGGCCACCGCGGTTTTGCCGGTCTGGCGGTCGCCGATGATCAGTTCGCGCTGACCGCGGCCGATCGGCACCATCGAGTCGATCGACTTGAGGCCGGTCTGCACCGGCTGCGACACTGATTTACGCCAGATCACGCCCGGCGCCACTTTTTCGATCTTGTCGGTCAGCTTGGCGTTGATCGGGCCTTTGCCGTCGATCGGCTGGCCGAGCGAGTTAACCACGCGCCCCAGCAGTTCCGGTCCGACCGGAACTTCCAGAATGCGTCCGGTCGCCTTGACCGTGTCGCCTTCGCTGATGTGATCGTATTCGCCGAGCACCACGGCACCGACCGAGTCGCGCTCGAGGTTGAGCGCCATGCCGAACGAACCGCCCGGGAATTCGAGCATTTCACCCTGCATCACATCGGCCAGGCCGTGGATGCGGCAGATCCCGTCGGTCACGGAAACGATGGTTCCCTGGGTGCGCGTTTCGGCCCCGACTTCCAGATTCTGAATCTTGTTCTTGATCAGCTCGCTGATCTCGGAAGGATTCAATTGCATGATTTCTCCTAATTCTTGAGCGCCGTAGCCATGGCATCGAGTTTGCCGCGGACCGAAGCGTCGAGGACTTCGTCCCCGACCGCCACCCTGACCCCACCGATCAGTGCCGCATCCACCTCGACCCGAGGCTGGAGCTTGCAGCCGAAATGCGTTTCAAGCTGGCTCACCAGGTTGTTCAATTGCGCCGCATCGAGCGGATAGGCGCTGCTGATCAGCGCGTCCTTGACCCCTTCTTCCTCGCTCTTGTACTGCTCGAAGAGCTCGCGGATCTGCGGCAGCACTTCGATGCGCTCGTTTTCGGCCAACAGGCCGACAAAGGCGCTGAGTTCAGCGTCGGCGTGCGCATCGCACACCGAAAGCACGAGCGCGGCGACTTGCGCGGCGGAAAATTGCGGGTTGCCGACGACCTTGGCCATCTCCGGATCCTGCGCAATGGCGACGAGCCGTTGCAGCCGTTCGGACCAGGTCGCCAACGCCCCGCTTTCCTTGGCCAAGCGGAAGACCGCCTGGGCATAGGGACGGGCGATGGTGACAGATTCAGCCATGGGCGTCAGAGGTCCTTCTTGATCGCGGCGAGCAGGTCGGCGTGTGCCTTAGCATCGATCTCGCGACGCAGGATCTTCTCCGCCCCGACGATGGCCAGGTCGGCCACGCGCTCGCGCAGGGCTTCCTTGATCCGGGCGGCCTCCTGCTCGATGTCGGCTTTGGCGGACGAAGCCACCTTCTCGGCTTCGAAGCGAGCCTGTTCTTTCGCCGCTTCGATGATCTGCTGTGCCTGTTTTTCAGCCAGGGCGATGATTTCCGTCGCCTTGTCCTTGCCTTCGCGCACGGTTTCCGCCGAATGCTTGGCGGCCAGATCGAGGCTCTGACGCCCACGTTCTGCGGCGGCCAGCCCTTCGGCGATCTTCGCTGCGCGCTCGTCGAGCGCCTTCATGATGGGTGGCCACACATATTTCATGGTGAACCACGCCAGGATGAAGAACACAACGAGCTGGGCAACCAGTGTTGCGTTCAGATTCACGCTTTTCTCCCCTGCAAGAGATTGACGGGAGAGACCCGCTTACTTGATGACGAACGGGTTGGCGAAAGCGAACATCATGGCGATACCGACGCCGATCAGGAAGGCCGCGTCGATCAGACCGGCGAGCATGAACATCTTGGTCTGCAGCTCGTTCATCAGTTCCGGCTGACGCGCCGACGCTTCGATGTACTTGCCGCCCATCAGGCTGATGCCGATACACGCTCCAATGGCGCCCAGGCCAATGATCAGACCGCAAGCCAGCGCAACGTTACCGAGGACGATTTCCATGACGACTCCTTGAGTGGGTGGGTTACTAACTAAGTGTGGGTTAAAACAAATCAGTGGCTTTCGTGCGCCTGGCCGATATAGACCAGGGTCAGCATCATGAAGATGAAGGCTTGCAGCACGACGATGAAAATGTGGAAGAGCGCCCAACCGGTACCGGCAATGACGTGGCCGATCCAGAGCAACGGGCCGGAGAGACCGGCCGAGACCCCCAGCGTCGCGCCCATCAGGGCGATCAGCATGAAGAGCAGTTCGCCTGCGTACATGTTGCCGAACAGACGCATACCGTGCGACACGGTTTTGGCCAGGAATTCGATCATCTGCATCAGGAAGTTCGGCAGGTAGAGCAAAGGATGGTTGCCGAACGGCGCGGTAAAGAGTTCATGCACCCAACCGCCGAAGCCCTTGACCTTGATGTTGTACCAGAAGCAGAGCAGCAGCACCCCGACCGACATGCCCAGCGTACCGTTGAGGTCCGCAGTCGGCACCACGCGCAGGTAGGCATGCGGGTTGCCGGTCAGTTTCTGCCACAGCATCGGCAACGCGTCGACAGGCAGGAAATCCATCGAATTCATCAGGAAGACCCAGACGAACACGGTCAACGCGAGTGGGGCGACGAATTTACGCGATTCCTCGCTGTGGACGATGGCTTTGGCCTGGTTGGCAACCATTTCAAGCAGGATTTCCAGCGCTGCCTGCGCCCGCCCGGGAACGCCAGCAGTGGCCGCACGCGAGATGCGGAACATGAAGAACAGGCCGATCACCCCGGTCAGCACTGAGAAAAACAGTGTATCGAGGTTGAGCACGCTGAAATCAACGATCGACGTCTGGGCATGCCCGGTGGTGTTCAACTGGGTCAGGTGGTGGACAACGTATTCACCCGCTGTCGGCGCAGCAGCTTCGTGACCTGTAGCCATATTCAAGACTTCTTAAAAAAAGCCAAAAACCCCGCTTGCAGCGCAAGCCCCAAACCGATCAGCATGGCTGGCCAATGCAGATCAGCATATGTTTTCACGATCAAAACCAACAGCGCGATCGTCGCAGCCACTTTGACGAACTCGCCGAGGAAAAAATTCGCCGCGTACGACGCTCCGGGCTTTTTGCTCAGCGCATAAAGCCGCAGGGCGAACATGAAATTCGGCACAACGCAGGCAGCGCCGCCGAGCAAAGCCGACTCCGCAGCCCGCGCGCCCGCCATCACGGCAAAGACCGCGGCAGCGAGAAGCGTGGCGACGACTTGCAGTAGGATAGCTCTGAACACGCGCTCAACACAAAAAACCGTGCAATTATTTTGTATTTCAGTCAACCAAATGACTCAAAACAAAACAGCTGCAACGAGATAAACTTTGGGACTATAGCACTTTGCTACCACAAAAGACAATAGGCGACGCCAATTGCATTTAATGAGCTAGCGCAAACGCTGGAGTATGCCCTCGAGCTGATCAAGATCACCGAAATCAATCTGGATCTTGCCAGCACCTTTCTTATTGGTACGAATCTCCACTTTGGCACCAAGGAAATCGGAAAGTTCCTCTTGCAGACGCAAGACGTCGCGATCAGGCTTCGCTTCTTCGCTCGCCTTCGGCGGTTTGAGCGCCAATTGCGCCAGCCGCTCGGCTTCGCGCACCGACAAGCCTTTTTGCACGATCCGCTGCGCAAGCTGAATCTGGAGCACGGCGGACAACGGCAACAGCGCCCGCGCGTGCCCCATGTCGAGCTCGCCGCGCATCAGCATTTCCTGGACCGGCGGCGCGAGTTGCAGCAGGCGCAGCAGGTTCGACGCCGCCGGACGCGAACGCCCAACGGCGTCGGCCGCCTGCTGATGGGTCATCGAGAATTCGTCGATCAGCCGTTGCAGACCTTGGGCCTCTTCAAGCGGGTTGAGGTTTTCGCGCTGGATGTTCTCGATCAGCGCCATCGCCAACGCCGACTCGTCCGGAATCTCGCGCACCAGCGTCGGCACGTCCTCAAGGCCCGCCATCTGGGCCGCACGCCAGCGCCGTTCGCCGGCGACTATTTCATAGCGTTCGCCCCCCTGCCCGTCACCGACGGGACGAACCAGGATCGGCTGCATCAGCCCCTGGGCGCGAATCGAGGCGGCCAGTTCTTCGAGCGACGCCGGGTCCATCTGCGTCCGCGGCTGGTATTTCCCGGGCTGGAGCCGGCCGACCGGCAGCGAGCGCTGCTGTTCCTTGCCCGGTTTTTCGTTGCCGGCCAGCAAGGCGTCGAGGCCACGACCGAGTCCCTTCATTTTCATGCCCGAACTCCCTGCTCTTCCTGCGGAACGACACGCGGCGTCGCACCGTCGCGCCGTCCGATGATTTCCTGCGCCAGCGCCATGTAAGCTTGCGCACCGCGCGACTGCTTGTCGAAGGCGATCACCGGCTTGCCATAAGACGGCGCCTCGGCCAGACGTACGTTGCGCGGAATGATCGAGGTATAGACTTTGCTGCCGAAGTGCTCGACCAACTCGCCCGACACCTGTTGGGTCAGTGTCGAGCGCGGATCGTAGAGCGTGCGCAGCAGCCCTTCGATCTCCAGGCGCGGATTGAGGTTGGCGCGCACCAGCTTGAGGGTGGCGACGAGGTCGGTCAGCCCTTCCAGCGCATAGTATTCGCACTGCATCGGAATCATCACCGCCTGAGCGGCGACCAGCCCGTTGACCGTCAGCATGTTCAGCGCCGGCGGACAATCCATCAGGATGAAATCGTAGTCTTCGAGCACCGGTGCGAGCGCATCGCGCAGACGGAACTCGCGCCCGGCAATGTCGATCAGCTCGACTTCGGCGCCGGCCAGTTCGCGGTTGGCGGGCAGGATGTCGAAGCCAAATTCGGTCTGGATGCGCGCCTCGGCGAGCGTCGAGCTGCCGATCAGGATCTGGTAGACGGTTGGGAGCGCCTCGCGTTTGACGACACCGCATCCGGTCGTAGCATTGCCCTGCGGATCAAGGTCGATCATCAGCACGCGCTCGCCGAGCAGGGCCAGGCAGGCTGACAGGTTCACCGCCGTCGTGGTTTTGCCGACGCCGCCTTTCTGGTTCGTGACTGCAAGGATTCTGGCCACTTCAGTTCCCCCCCATGCTCGACGCTTGCACTGCAGCGCCGTCGTTGTCGAGTATCACCACATGCCGTTCGCCTTCCACACCGGGCACCTGCAGCGGATGCACCGCGCGCACCCGCACGCCTGCCGGCAGCGCGGCGATTTCCGCCTCCGGCCGAACCCCTTTCATCGCCAACCAGACACCGTCTGCGGCCAGCAGGTGGCGCGAGAGGACGACGAAATCAGCCAGTTCGGCAAAGGCGCGCGAGGTGATCGCCGAGAACGGCAATGACGGATGATACTGTTCGACCCGGCCGCAGTGAACGTTCACGTTCGACAAGCGGAGTTCGATCGCCGCCTGACGCAGAAAAGCCGTCTTCTTCGAATTGCTGTCGATGAGCGTCACCGCCAGCTCGGGCAGGACGATGGCCAGCGGAATGCCGGGCATGCCGCCGCCGCTGCCGACGTCAAGCAGCGTCCCTGCCGGCACGTGCGGCAGCACCGCCAGCGAATCGAGTAGATGGTGGCTGACCGCCTTATCGGCGCCGCGCAGTGCGGTCAGGCTGTAGGTCTTGTTCCACTTCTCGAGCAGCGCGGCATAGGCGAGCAACTTCTCCTGCGCCGCTGCCGGCACCTCCAGCCCCATCGCCGCCAGCCCCTGCGCCAACTGTTGCGCCGCCGCTCCGCCCATCCCGCTCATGGCTTGGCTCCCACATCGCTCGCCAGTTCGGCGCGCTTGAGATAGACCAGCAGGATCGAAATCGCTGCTGGGGTCATGCCCTGAATGCGCGAAGCCTGGCCGATGGTCTGCGGACGATGGCGTTCGAGCTTCTGCCGGATCTCGTTCGACAGCCCGCCGATGCGCGCATAGTCGAGGTCAGCCGGAAGGGCCTGGGTTTCGCTGGCCCGGCTCTTGGCCACGTCTTCGGCCTGACGGTCGATGTAGCCGCGATATTTAGCCTGGATTTCGACCTGCTCGATGACCAGCGGATCGGAGAGCCCGGCATCGACGCTGGCTTCGCCGAGGCGCAGCGTCATCAAATCGGCATAGTTCACGTCCGGGCGGCGAAGCAGGTCATACAGCGTATATTCGCGCTCGATGCCCTTGCCGAGCACGCGCTCGGCCTCGCCGGCCGCCAGCCGCTGCGGATGCACCCAGGTCGAGCGCAGGCGTTCCTCCTCGCGTGCGATCGCTTCACGCTTCTCGCAGAAGGCCGCCCAGCGGGCGTCCCCGACCAGCCCGAGCGCCCGTCCCTGCTCGGTCAGGCGCATGTCGGCGTTGTCCTCGCGCAAGCTCAGGCGGAATTCGGCGCGGCTCGTAAACATGCGATAGGGCTCGGAAACGCCGCGCGTGATCAGGTCGTCGACCAGCACGCCAAGGTAGGCTTCGTCGCGCCGCGGCGACCACGCCGCTTTGTCCTGCGCCTGCAGCGCCGCGTTGGCGCCGGCCAGCAGACCCTGCGCGGCAGCTTCTTCATAGCCGGTGGTGCCGTTGATCTGGCCGGCAAAGAAGAGCCCACCGATGGCCTTGGTTTCCAGCGAAGCCTGCAAGCCGCAGGGATCGTAGTAGTCGTACTCGATGGCGTAGCCCGGGCGCAGGATGTGGCAGTTCTCGAGACCACGCATCGAACGCACGAGGTCGAGTTGGACATCGAAAGGCAGGCTGGTCGAAATCCCGTTCGGGTAGATTTCGTGTGTTCCCAGACCTTCCGGCTCAAGGAAGACGTTGTGGCTGGATTTGCTCGCGAAGCGGTGAATCTTGTCCTCGATCGACGGGCAGTAGCGCGGCCCGACGCCTTCGATGACCCCGGCGTACATCGGCGAGCGGTCGAGGTTGGCGCGGATGATCTCGTGTGTGCGCTCGTTGGTGCTGGTCACCCAGCACGGCAGCTGGCGCGGGTGCTGACAGGCGTTGCCGAGGAAGGAGAACACCGGCAGCGGATCGTCCGAATGCTGCTGCTCGAGCGCCGCGAGGTCGATCGTCCGCCCGTCCAAGCGCGGCGGCGTGCCCGTCTTCAGGCGCCCGGCGGGCAGCTGCAGGTCGCGCAGGCGCGCCGCGAGCGGGATCGCCGGCATGTCGCCCATGCGGCCACCGCTGGCGCTCTGCAGGCCGACGTGGATCAGGCCATTGAGGAAAGTCCCGGCGGTCAGCACCACGGCGCGTGCCGCAAAGCGCACGCCGAGCTGGGTGACCACCCCGGCAACGCGCTCGCCCTCGACGATCAAGTCGTCGCAAGCCTGCGCAAAAAGGGTCAGGTTGGGCTGGTTCTCGAGGCGGCTGCGGATCGCCTGCTTGTACAGCACGCGGTCGGCTTGCGCGCGCGTTGCGCGCACCGCCGGCCCCTTGGACGAATTGAGGATGCGGAACTGGATGCCGGCCTCGTCGGTGGCCGCCGCCATTGCGCCGTCGAGCGCATCGACCTCCTTGACCAGATGCCCCTTGCCGATGCCACCGATCGAGGGGTTGCAGCTCATCGCCCCGAGCGTGTCGAGGTTGTGGGTGAGCAGCAGCGTCTTCGCGCCCATGCGCGCGCTGGCGAGTGCCGCCTCGGTGCCGGCATGGCCGCCGCCGACGACGATGACGTCAAAACGGTCCGGAAACAACATCTGGGAAGGAAGGAGAAAGGCGAACGACGAAGGGAGCGGATTCTACGCCAATTCGCTGAAAAATAACAGGTTTCATTGCCATCCAAGCCCCCGATCCACTCTCGGCCGGCGCTTGCCCGAAAAACGGCCGTCGCGTAAGGTTCGCACATGCCCGCCCCCTCCGAAACCACCGGCGCCGAACTGCAGGCCAAGATCGGCAAGGACTTCCCGCGCATGCGCGTGCTTCTCGTCGACCGTCACAGCGGCGCGCGCCACACGCTGCGCAGCATCCTGTCGACGCTCGGTTTCACCGCCATTCACAACGCGGCGACGAGCACCGAGGTGATGCGGCAGATCAAGGGCAACGATTTCGACCTCATCCTCTCCGACTACCACCTCGACGACGGACGCGACGGTCAGCAACTGCTGGAAGAGCTGCGCGAACAGCACCTCATCTCGCTGTCGACGGTGTTCATGCTGATCACCGCCGAACGTACCTACCGCAACGTCGTTTCCGTCGCCGAGCTGGCGCCCGACGATTACCTGATCAAGCCCTTCACCGCCGAGCAACTGCAAACGCGGCTCACCCGAGCGCTGCACAAGAAACGCTTCTTCGCCCGCGTCCTCCGTCACCTCGACGAAGGCGCCTACAGCGATGCCCTCGCGGCGTGCGAAGCGCTGCTTGCCCAGGATTCGCCCTTCCACCTCGACACCCTGCGCTTCAAGGGTGAGATCCTCAACGCGCTCGGGCGGCACGATGAAGCGCAGGTCGTCTACCAGCAGGTTCTGGCCGGCGCCGCCGTGCCCTGGGCGCGCATGGGCTTGGCCATCGCCCTGCGCGGGCTCGGCCAGTTCGCCGAAGCAGAAACCCTGGGCGTCGCCTTGATCGAGGATTTTCCGGAATACCTCGCGGCCTACGATTTCGTCGCCAGCGTGCGCGAAGAGCAGGGCCGGCTCGCCGAAGCGCAAAACCTCCTGCAGCAGGCTGCCGACATCTCGCCCAACAATTCCCTGCGTCAGCGCCTGGTCGGCGAAGTCGCCGCCCGCAACGAAGACCTTGACGCCGCCGAGCGTGCTTACGGCAAGGTGCTTGAGCGCCAGCGTGGCTCGAGTCTGCGCGTCATCGACGACTACACCAACCTGACTCGGGTGATGCTCGACCGCGGCAACGTCGCCGGCGCCCGCCTCGTCACCCAAAACCTTCGCCGCGACTGGCGCGGCAATCCGCAAGGCGAACTCGCCGCTCTGGTCATGGACAGTCTGTGCAGCGGCCAGGAGGGTGAGCCGGCCAAGGCGCGCGAAGCGCTCGACAAGGCGCTCGCCCTGCACGCCCGCATGCAGGAAGAACACAGCGTCGACGCGGCGGATGCCGCCTCGCAAAAGACTACCGTCGACCTCGCGCACGCCTGCCTCGCCGCCGGCAACGAGGCGCAAGCCCAGGCCATCCTCGGCAAGGTCGCCGCCGAGAACCACGAAGATCGCGCAATGATCGCGCACATCCAGGGGGTGTTCACCAAGACCGGCAAGAAGGACGCGGGTCAGACGCTGCTCGCGAAGGTCGGGCGCGAAATCGTCGAACTCAACAACCGCGGCGTGATGGCCGCGCGCAGCGGCGATCTCGAGGCCTCGGTGCGGATGCTGATCGAAGCCGCCGAGCGGGTTCCGAACCTGCAATTCCTGGTCAACGCCAGCAAGGCCATCTTCACCCTGCTCGAGCGCAAGGGCTGGGACCCCGAGCTCGGACAGCGCGGCCTGCGCTACCTGCAACTGGCGCAAGGCAAAGACCCGCGCAGCCCCAAGGTGCTCTCGGCGCGCGAGCTTTACCGTCAGATCGCGCGCAAATACGGGATCGACACGCCCCGCCCTGCCACCGGCGCGCGCGAGTAGACCGTCCTCAGGTCACCGGTGCCGGATTGAACACCGCCAGGGCATTGAACAAGCCCCACTGATCCGCCCAGGTTTTCTTGCGCCCGCTCGCGACCTCGAGGATCAGCCGGAAAATTTCCCAGCCGACCTCTTCGATCGTCGCCTCGCCGGTGGCAATCGTCCCCGCATCGACCTCCATCAGATCGTGCCAGCGGGCGGCCAGATCGCTGCGGGTCGCCACCTTGATCACCGGCGCGGCCTCAAGGCCGTACGGTGTGCCGCGCCCGGTCGTGAACACCTGCACGGTCATCCCCGACGCCAGTTGCTGCGTCCCGCAAACGAAATCGCTGGCCGGGGTCGCCGCGTAGATCAAACCTTTCTGGGCCACTTTTTCGCCCGGCGCAAGCACGCCCGCGATGGCGCTGCTGCCGGACTTGGCAATCGAGCCCATGGCCTTTTCGACGATGTTCGCCAGGCCGCCCTTCTTGTTGCCCGGCGTCGTGTTGGCCGCGCGATCGGTCTGCCCGAGCGCGAGGTAGTCGTCATACCAGGCCATCTCGCGCAGCAGGGCCTTGCCGACGTCCTGATTGACCACACGCGGCGTCAAAAGGTGGATCGCGTCACGCACTTCGGTCACTTCCGAGAACATCACCGTCGCGCCTGCTCGCACCAGCAGATCGGCGGCATAACCGACGGCCGGGTTGGCGGTGACGCCCGAAAACGCGTCGCTGCCCCCGCACTGCAGCCCCACGATCAGGTCGGACGCCGGGCAAGTTTCGCGCCGACGCTGGTTGAGCCGCGCCAGATGCACTTCGGCCTGCTTCATGATCTCGACCACCATCGACTGAAAGCCGGAGAACTTCTCGTCCTGCAAGCAGACGACCGCATCGCTGACCACCTTGATCGGCAGGGTGCCCGGGCCACCTTCACCCAGAAGACGATCCGGCGGCAGCTTCTCACAGCCAAGGCTGATGACGAAAACCTCGTTGCCGAAGTTGGGGTTGAGCGCCAGGTTGTGGATCGTGCGGATCGGCACGACCGCCGCCGGCGCATTGATCGCCACGCCGCAGCCGTAAAGGTGGTTGAGCCCGACGACGCCGTCGACGTTCGGGTATTTCGGCAGCAATTCGGCCTTGATCCGCCTGACGACGTAATCGACAACGCCGGCGACGCACTGCACGGTCGTCGTGATCGCCAGCATGTTCTTGGTGCCGACGGTGCCATCCGGATTGCGGTAGCCTTCGAAGGTGTACCCTTCCAGCGGCGGCAAGGGCACCGGCACCTTGTTCGCCAGCGGCAACGACGCCAGCGGCGGGGCTTCGGGCAGCCGCACCAGCGATTCTTCGATCCAGGAGCCGCGCGCAATCGCCTGCTCCGCATAGCCAATGACTTCGCCATAGCGAAGGATCGCGGCATCCTGAGCCAGGTCGACGAGCGCGACCTTGTGCCCCTGCGGCACGTGCTCGCGCAGCGTCAGGCCGTCGTCAAAGACCGTTCCGGCCGGCAGTCCGCCAGAATTGACGACGATCGCCACGTTGTCGGTTGCATGCACCTTGATGTAGAGCGGCTTACTGGTTTTCATGGTGGGATTCCGAAGTGTGGGTTCAGAGCATTTCTAGCGCCGTCGCGTGCTCGGGTGGGGGAAACAAGCGATCGAGCGCCGCAAGCACCGTCGCGTCGAGCGTGCAGTTCAGTGCCGAAAAATTCTCAGTGAGGTGCTGGCGCGTCGAGGCTTTGGGGATGGCGATCACCCGATCCTGGCGCAGCAACCAAGCGATTGCGAGCTGCGCGGGAGTAAAGCCGTGTTGCCTGGCCAACGCGCAGAAGGCACGGTGATTGAGCAGCCGCGATTGTTCGATCGGGGAGTAGGCCATCAGCGGGATACGCCGTGTTTGACACCACGGCAGCACATCCCATTCGACCCCGCGCCGGGTCAGGTTGTAGAGAACCTGATTGGTCGCCACGGCATCGCCGCCCGGCAGATCGCACCATGCCTGCAGGTCGTCGAGGTCGAAGTTACTGACGCCCCAATGGCGAATCTTGCCTTGCGCCTGCAAGGCCACAAAGGCTTCGATCGTCTCGGTGAAGGGCACGTCGCCACGCCAATGGAGCAGGTAAAGATCAAGGCAGTCGACGCCCAGGCGCTTCAGGCTGCGCTCGCAGGCAAGCTGCGCGGCTTTGCGCCCGGCGTTGTGGGGATAGACCTTGCTGACCAGAAAAGCCTGTTCGCGCCGGCCGCGAATCGCTTCGCCGACGAGTTTTTCCGACGCCCCTTCCCCGTACATTTCGGCGGTGTCGATCAGCGTCATGCCGAGCTCGATGCCCTGTTGCAGGGTCGAAATTTCCTCGCTACGCCGGGCCGCATCCTCGCCGATCATCCAGGTGCCCATGCCCAGGGCCGGCACCTCTTCTCCGCTAGGCAAGGCAACGCGTTTCATACGATCAGCACGGCCCGAAAATCATTGACGTTGGTGAGCGTCGGGCCGGTAACGATGGCATCGCCCAAGGCACCGAAAAACCCATGCCCGTCGTTGTCCGCAAGGGCCTCCTTGGGCTGGATGCCTCGATCCCAGGCGCGTTGCAGCGAGTCCGGCGCCAGGTAGGCGCCGGCGATCTCTTCCTGTCCGTCGGCGCCGTCGGTATCGCCGGCCAGGGCATAAACGCCGGGCAAACCGTCCAGAGCGATCCCCAGGGACAGCAGGTATTCGACGTTACGCCCGCCTTTGCCCTGCCCGCGCACCGTCACCGTGGTCTCGCCGCCCGAAAGGATGAGGCAGGGCTTTTGAAACGGCTGGTCGCAACGTGCCACCTGCCGGGCGATCCCCGCCATCGCCTTGCCGATGTCCCGCGCTTCGCCCTCAAGACTGTCGCCCAGGATATGCACGTCCAGCCCTTGGGCCAGCGCCACTTCGGCCGCGGCCTCGAGGGCCATCTGCGGTGTGGCGATCAGATGCGTCTCACACTCAGCCACGCGCAGATCATCGGGTTTGATCGATTCGCCGTCACCACTTTCGAGTATCCGCCTGACGTTTTCAGGCAATGAAATTCCATAACGGCGCACGATGGCCAGCGCATCCGCACAGGTGGTCGGATCGCCGACCGTCGGCCCGGAAGCAATGTCGCACGGATTGTCGCCGGGCACGTCGGAAATCAGCAGGGTGACCACCTTGGCGGGATAACACGCCGCCGCGAGCCGCCCCCCCTTGATCGCCGAGAGATGACGACGCACGCAATTGATCTCGCGGATGCTCGCGCCGCACTTGAGCAATTCGCGACTGACGGCCTGCTTGTCCTCGAGACTGATTCCGTCCAGCGGCAAGGGCAGCAAGGCCGAGCCGCCTCCGGAGATGAGACAAAGCACCGTATCGTCGGCCGACAATCCGCTGACCAGCGCCATGAGGCGCCTGGCCGCTTCGAGTCCGGCCGCATCCGGGACCGGATGGGCCGCCTCGACGATTTCGATGCGTCCACAGGGCACCGAATGCCCGTAGCGGGTCACGACCAGGCCGGAAATCGGCTCGGGCCAGTATTGCTCGACCACCCGCGCCATTTCCGCCGAGGCTTTGCCCGCCCCGATGACCACCAGCCTGCCGGCGGGAGTCTCCGGCAGATACAGGGGAATCCCGTGAATCGGCTGCGCCGACTCGATTGCTGCACGGAAGATTTTTTCCAGCAGTTCACGTGCATTGTGCGTGCTCATCGGCGCCGTCCTTTCTCCAACGAGGATGATTATTCGCTCTTTTGCCCAATCTCGAAGTTGGCCATCCGTTCGAGCGCACGCACCATGCCCGAGTGATCCCAGGCCCGGCCGCCATGCGCGACACAACTGTTGAACAGTTCCTGCGCCGTTGCGGTATTGGGCAGCGACAGACCGAGCTGGCGCGCCGAACTCAATGCCAGGTTGAGGTCCTTCTGGTGCAATTCGATGCGGAAGCCCGGATTGAAGGTGCGCTTGACCATGCGCTCGCCATGCACTTCGAGAATCTTCGACGAAGCGAAACCGCCCATCAGCGCTTCGCGCACTTTGGCCGGATCGGCGCCGGCCTTGGCGGCAAAGAGCAGCGCTTCGCCGACGGCTTCGATGTTGAGCGCGACGATGATCTGGTTGGCGACCTTGGCGGTCTGTCCATCCCCGTTGCCGCCGACCAGGGTGATGTTCTTGCCCATCAACTCGAACAGCGGTTTGACCGTCGTGAACGCGGCTTCGCTGCCACCGACCATGATCGAGAGCGTGGCATTCTTGGCGCCGACTTCGCCGCCCGAAACCGGCGCATCGAGGTATTCGCAGCCGAGCGCATTGATCTTCCTGGCAAACTCCTTCGTTTCAAGCGGCGAAATCGAGCTCATATCGACGACGATCTTGCCGGCCGAAAGGCCTTCGGCAATGCCGTTGGCGTCAAACAGCGCCGCAGCCACGTGCGGCGTATCGGGCACCATGGTGATGATGATGTCGGCCTTCTGCGCCACCTCCTTACCGCAGGCGCAGGCGATCCCGCCGACTGCAACCAGCGACTGAGGCACACTCGGGAGACTGAACAGAAACACTTCATGCCCGGCCTTGATCAAATGCTCGGCCATCGGCGTTCCCATGATGCCCAGACCGACAAAACCCACTTTACTCATCGAAACACTCCTATGAATTGAATTGCACGCTGCTCGCGCGACGTGCCTCAGACAAACTTGTCCCGCAGGGCCTGGGTGGCTTGGCGAAACACGCCCAGGTCGCTGCCGACCGCGACGAAACTGGCGCCCAGTTCAAGATAGCGGCGCGCATCGGCGTCGACGGGCGCCAGAATTCCCACCGGTTTCCCATGTTGGCGGGCGCACTCGAAGACCCTGGCCATCGCCGCCTGGACTTCGGGATGCGAGGGCTGACCCAGGTGCCCATAACCCGCGGCCAGATCCGACGGTCCGATGAAGATGCCATCGACGCCAGGGACGGCGCAGATCTCGTCCAGCGCCTCGATGCCCGCGCGGCTCTCCACCTGAACCATCACGCTGATGTTGTCGTTGATCACCTGCATGTATTCCGGCACCGTGCCGTAGCGGTTGCTGCGATGTGACACCGAAACGCCGCGGATGCCGTGCGGCGGGTAACGGGTCGCCGCCACGGCGCGACGCGCGTCGTCGGCCGACTCGACAAAGGGAATCAGGAAGTTGTAGAACCCCGCGTCCAGCAAGCGCTTGATCACCACCGCATCGTTCCAGGGCGGACGCACCACCGGCGCGCTGCTGCTGTCCTTGAGCGCCATCAGTTGCGGGATCAGCGACAGCACATCGTTCGGTGCATGCTCGGCATCGAGCAGCAGCCAGTCGAACCCGGCCAGGCCGATCACCTCGGTCGTGATCGGGCTGCCCAGCGAGCACCAGCAACCGATGAGCGTTTTCCCCGCCAGCAGATCGTGGCGAAACGTATTCGGGATTCCGGTATAGGCTTTCATTCTTTCGTTCTCCTGCCGTGTCTTCAGCGCACGAGGCACGGTTTCTTGTGATTAAACGTCCAGCCCGGAATCAGGAACTGCATGGCGACAGCATCGTCACGCGCTCCCAGGCCCATGGCTTTGTAGGCTTGGTGTGCCTTTTCCACTTCCGCCATGTCGATCTCGAGGCCCAGACCCGGCTTCTTCGGCACGCGGATCAGGCCGTCGCGGATCAGATAGGGCTCCTTGGTCAGGCGCTGCCCGTCCTGCCAGATCCAGTGCGTGTCGATCGCCGTCACCTTGCCCGGCGCTGCTGCACCGACATGCGTGAACATCGCCAGCGAAATGTCGAAATGGTTGTTCGAATGCGAGCCCCAGGTCAGGCCGAACATGTTGCACAGCTGCGCGACGCGCACCGAGCCTTGCATCGTCCAGAAGTGCGGGTCGGCGAGCGGGATGTCGACCGATTGCAATTGAATCGAGTGCGCCATCTGCCGCCAGTCGGTGGCGATCATGTTGGTCGCCGTCGGCAGGCCGGTAGCACGACGGAACTCGGCCATTACCTCGCGCCCCGAATACCCGGCTTCGGCACCGGTTGGATCTTCGGCGTAGGCGAGGATGCCGTGCTTGTCGCGGCACAGCCGGATGGCTTCAGCCAATGACCAGGCTCCGTTCGGATCAAGCGTGATACGCGCTTGCGGGAAGCGTTCGTGCAAGGCCACGATGGCCTCCATTTCCGCCTCGCCGGACATCACCCCGCCCTTCAGCTTGAAGTCGTTGAAGCCATACAGGTCGTGCGTCACTTCCGCATAGCGGACGATCGCCTCGGGCGTCAGCGCTTCTTCGTTACGCAGCCGATACCATTCGTGCTCGGCGTTCTCTTCGCTGCGGTAGTTGAGGTTGGTCTTCTTGCGGTCGCCGACGTAGAAGAGGTAGCCGAGAATCTCCACGGCTTCGCGCTGCATGCCTTCGCCCAAAAGCGCCGCAACCGGAACGTTCATGAACTGGCCGAGCAGGTCGAGGAAGGCCGATTCAACGGCGGTCAACGCATGGATCGTGGTGCGCAGGTCGAAGGTCTGCAGGCCCCGGCCGCCCGAATCGCGGTCGCCAAAGGCCGCGCGCATGGCGTTGAGCACGTTGTTGTACTCGCCGAGCGTCTTGCCGAGAATCAAGGGACGCGCATCCTCGATCGTCTGGCGGATTTTCTCGCCGCCCGGGACTTCGCCCAGGCCAGTGTTCCCGGCGCTGTCCTTCATGATCACGATGTTGCGGGTGAAGAACGGGCCGTGCGCGCCCGACAGGTTCAGCTCCATGCTGTCCTGCCCGGCGACCGGAATCACTTGCAGCTCGGTGATGACCGGCGCACCGCTTACGCTTGTGGTGTTTTGACTCATGATGATCTCCCGTGGATAAGTTCAGGCCGGCTTGCGCCCGAGGCTCGGTTGCTTCGGATCGTATTTCCAGCCCGGAATCAGGTATTGCATGGCCATTGCGTCGTCGCGCGCGCCGCTGCCGACTTTCTTGTACAGCGCGTTGGCCTTGAGGATCTGGTCCATGTCCGGCTCGATGCCGAGGCCCGGTTTTTGCGGCACTTGCACCAAGCCGCCGACGATCTTTAGCGGTTCCTTGGTCAAGCGCTCCTGGCCTTCCTGCCAGATCCAGTGCGTGTCGATCGCCGTGATGTCGCCCGGCGCCGCGGCAGCGGCATGGGTAAACATCGCCAGCGAGACGTCGAAGTGGTTGTTTGAGTGCGAGCCCCAGGTCAGCCCGAACTCATCGCACATCTGCGCGACGCGCACCGAGCCCTGCATCGTCCAGAAATGCGGGTCGGCCAACGGGATGTCGACGGAATCGAGCTTGAGCGAATGATTGAGCTGGCGCCAATCAGTCGCCACCATGTTGGTCGCGGTCGGAATGCCCGTGGCACGCTTGAATTCAGCCATGATCTCGCGCCCCGAGTAACCGGCCTCGGGACCGCAGGGATCTTCGGCGTACGTCAGGATGTCGTTCTGGCCCTTGCACACTGCGATCGCCTCAGCCAGCGACCAGGCGGCATTCGGATCGAGGGTCACCCGCGCCTGCGGAAAGCGCTTCTTGATCGCCGCCACAGCCTCGATCTCCTCCTCGCCCCGCATCACACCGCCCTTGAGCTTGAAGTCCGAGAAGCCGTAGTGATCGGCGGACGCCTCAGCCAGGCGGACGATATCGGCCGGTGTCATGGCGACTTCGTGGCGCAGGCGATACCACTCGACCTTCGCGTTCCGATCGCCCAGGTACGGCAGATCCGTCTTGCTCCGCTCGCCGATGTAGAACAGGTAGCTCAGCATGCGCACGGCATCCCGCTGCTTGCCGGCACCAAGCAATTCGCACACCGGCACGCCGAGGTGCTGACCGAGCAGATCGAGCAGCGCTGCCTCAACGGCGGTGATCACATTGTCCATGCGCAGGTTGATCTCGTGCGGCTGCTTGAGCACCCGAGCCTCGGACTCCGAAGTCACCTGATGCACGGTTGCCTGATGCGCAGCCTTGCCGCTGACGAAGGTCTGCCGGATGGCATTGAGGATGCTGTTGTACGTCCCGATCGACTTGCCCACCACGAGGCCGCACGAGCGCTCAAGCGCCTGACGGATGCCTTCGCCTCCGGGCACCTCACCGATGCCGGTATGCCCAGCACTGTCCTTGAGGATGACGATGTTGCGGGTGAAGTACGGGGCATGCGCGCCGCACAGGTTGAACAGCATGCTGTCGTAACCGGCGACGGGGATGACCTGCATTTCGGTCACGACGGGGGTTCCCGACGCAATCTCAGTCATGATGGTCTCCAATTCAGAGAAGGATTTTTAGCCCTTAAGGCGCGCCGCACGGCGCGCCTCAATGCAGACTTATTTCAGCTCGACCCGCTTGATTTCGCCGACCACGAAGAGGTAGCAAAGGGCGGCGATGAAGGCATGGACGCCGACATAGACCAGAGCGCCGTTGAACGAACCTGTGCCTTGCACGATGTAGCCGATGGCGATCGGCGTCGTGATGCTCGAGATGTTGCCGCAGGTGTTGAGCAAGCCACCGCTGAGACCGGCGATCTGTTTCGGCGCGGTGTCGGAGTTGACCGCCCAGCCCAAGGCCCCGATGCCCTTCCCGAAGAACGCCAGCGACATGAAGAAGATCACCAGCGTGGTGTCGTCCGTGTAATTGCAGACGACGATGCTCATCGACAGGATCATGCCGAGGATGATCGGCGTCTTGCGGGCCACGCTCAGCGAGAAGTTCTTGCGCAGGAACCAGTCCGAGATGATGCCCCCGAGCACTCCGCCGACGAAACCCGCTGCAGCCGGCGCCACTGCGGCAAATCCTGCCTTCAGGATGGTCATGCCGCGGGCTTGAACGAGATAGACCGGGAACCAGGTGATGAAGAAATAGGTGAGCGCGTTGATGCAGTACTGCGCCACGTAAATGCCGACCATCATGCGGTTCTTGAGCAGTTGCTTGATGAAGTGCAGCTGCGGCCCGTCGGCAGCCTTCGCCGCACCGTCCTTCTTGTCGAGGTCCTGGTCGAGATTGACCAGGCCGCCACCGTCAGCGATGTACTTCAGCTCCGCTTCATTGACCTTCGGGTGTGCTTTCGGCGCATAGACCACTGCGTTCCAGACCAGCGTAAACAGGATGCCGAGGCCACCCATCACGTAGAAACGTAGGGCCAGCCGAAGGAATGCACGAGCCAGGCCATCAAGGGTACGAAGAACACTTGTGCCGCGTACTGGGCCGAGTTGAAGATCGCCGACGCCGTCCCGCGTTCGTTGCCCGGAAACCAGGCCGCAACGATGCGGCTGTTGGCCGGGAAGGACGGGGCCTCGGCCGCGCCCAGCAGGAAACGCAAGGAAAAGAGCGCCACCAGCGCAGCCGTGCCGGCGAGAAAGGCCACCCCACCCTGAATGAAGGTAAACAGCGACCAGATGAAAATGCTCCAGGCGTAAACCCGCCGCGAGCCGAACTTGTCGAGCAGCCAGCCCCCGGGCAACTGCCCCGCCACGTAGGCCCAGCCGAAAGCCGAGAACACGTAGCCCATCCCGACTGCATCCAGGCCCAATTCCTTGGTGATCGCCGGTCCGGCAATCGAGATCGCGGCGCGGTCCGCGTAATTGATGCACGTGATGAAAAACAAGGCGGCCAAAATCATCCACCGCACCTTGCTGCGTTTGTTTTCCGCGTTGAATACTGCCTGCTCCACCTGAACTGCTTGCCTATCCACGACCGTCTCCTTTTTTGTAGTTGCGCCCCCGCTGAAGCAGCAAGCGCCAGCATCATGACCCGGTTACATAACATACGACGTCGTACGACTATAGGCACTATAATGACTTCTCAAGCAAAAGCAAGCGGTAGCATCATGAATCAACTTCCGGCATGATTTCGCAATGATTTCCACAACCCCGAAGCGAAAAAAATCAGTGACCCTCGCCGAAGAGGTCAAGAACAGCTTGACTCAAAAAATTCGCCAAGGCACCTACCCCCCAGGAACAAAGCTCCCGACGGAGCCCTTGATCATGGCCGAACATGGCGTCAGCCGCACGGTTGTCCGCGAAGCGGTGTCGCGCCTGCAGGCGGCAGGGCTGGTCGAAACCCGGCACGGAATCGGAACCTTCGTGCTTATTCCGCCCCTGGACACCCCACTCATCGATTCGACGACAGTCGTCACCATCCGTGACGTCCTCTCGATGCTGGAACTGCGGATCAGCCTTGAGACCGAAGCCGCAGGCCTTGCCGCTCAACGCCGCACCGACGAGCAACTGAGCCGCATCCGTCTGGCGGTGAATCGATTCGAGGAGTCCATCCTGCGCGGCGACCGCGCCATCGATGCTGATTTCGAATTTCATCTGCAAATCGCGCTGGCGACTCAAAACCGTTACTTCGAAGAAGTGTACCGTCGCCTGGGAACCACCACGATTCCCCGGACGCGGCTCGACACCTCACGGTTTTCAGAGGAAACGGCGCCCAACTATCTCCACCGGGCAAACCGGGAACACGAGCAGATCCTGGACGCGATCGCGCGCAAAGACAGCGACACGGCCCGCGCCTGCATGCGCATGCACCTGTCCAACAGCCGCGAGCGCCTCCGGAAAGCCATCGCGGCAGCGGGTCTCGACAGTACCGCCGCGATCGAAGAACTCAATGCTGCTAGTCATACGACGTCGTAACTTCGCCATTTCCTAAAAAACGGGGCACGCATCCGGCTCATTCGCCGCGACAGCGCGTACGTGCATCGCGCAAAATGCGCCGGATGGGCGTCGGCAAAGCCGCTGTGTCGATCGCCGCCCAAGGCAGCCAGACCCAGCGCCCCGGTTCGCCGCAGGCGGGCGGCAAACGAGGCAGGAAGTACAGCCGTGGCCGCAGCTGCCAATGAAAATGGCTGAAGGTATGACGTAGAGCCGGCAGCGCCTCGCCGGCCCCCAGAACCTCCCCGCTTACGATCAAGGCGTGCTGCAACGCATCGCGCTCGGGCAGGGCCAGCAGGCCGCCCCACAAGCCCGACGCCGGGCGCCGCTCGAGCAGAACCTGCGCACCATCGCTGAGCACCGCCAATTCCGCTTCGCGCTCGGGCAGGCGCTTGCTCGGGCGCGGCTCGGGCAACTCGGCCTGGCGTCCGTGTTGCCGGGCCAGACACTCGTCGTAAAGCGGGCAGGACGGGCAGAAAGGTTGCCGCCGACGACAGGGCCCGGCGCCAAGGTCCATCAAGCCCTGGGTGTACGCCTCGATCCCCGTTTCAGGCAACAAGCGTTCGGCCAGCGCCCACAGCTCGCGTTCAACACGCGGCGAGCCGGGAAAGCCTTCGATGGCGAAACAACGGGCCAGCACCCGTTTGACGTTACCGTCGAGGATCGCGGCGCGGGCACCGAAGGAGAAGGCGGCAATCGCCGCCGCCGTGGTCCGGCCAATGCCCGGCAAGGCCGCGAGCGCCTCCGGCGTGCGCGGAAATTCGCCGCCTTGCGCGACGACGGCCTGCGCACAACGATGCAGGTTGCGTGCCCGGGCGTAATACCCGAGTCCGGCCCAGGCTTCGAGCACGGCGTCGAGCGGGGCCGCCGCCAGGCTCGTCACGTTGGGGAAACGTGTCAAAAAACGCCGGTAATAATCGACCGCAGTCGTCACCTGGGTCTGCTGCAACATGATCTCGGAAAGCCAGACTCGATAAGGATCGCGCGAGCCTTGCCAGGGCAGGTCGTGCCGTCCCTGGCTGCGCTGCCACGCGATCACGCGTGCAGCAAATCCATGCAATTGAGCGCTGTCCACGGCAAGGTGGGCCGCGCCGTTCGACGCTTCGTTCATCCTCTTCCATTCTCGCGGCCCACCGCTCGACAGCGTCGCATGCCGCGCCCATAATCCTGAGTACCCCGGTCGTTTTCCGCCGGCTACGCGCGGCCTGAAACAACCGGAAGAACTTGGTTTTTGCCGGTTCCTGAACTTCCGGGCCTGGCTCCGATCTTAGCATCCTCGCTCAGCCCCAGACCTCACGATGTCCCACACCCAAGATTCCGCCGCACGCGTCCCCCAGGCCGAAAGCCCCTCGCCCTGTTCCGACTGTCCGAGCGGCGCCACGCTGACCGCACAGGGCCTGTGCTGCCGGGATTTCCGTCGCGCGCTCGGCTGCTTCGCCACAGGCGTCACCGTGCTCAGCACCCTCGATGCCGAAGGCCACGCTCGCGGCATGACGATCAGCTCCTTCAATTCCGTCTCGCTCGACCCGCCGTTGATTCTCTGGAGTCTCGCGCTCGACTCGCCGAGCCTGCCGACCTTCCGCGACGCCAGCCATTACGCGGTCAATGTTCTTGCCGCCGACCAGCAAGCCCTCTCCAATCGCTTTGCTTCGCGCCTGTCCGACCGTTTCGAGGGTGTCGACACGCGCAGCGGTCTCTCGGGAACCCCCTTGCTCGAAGGCTGTTGCGCCTGGTTCGAATGCCGGCACGAGGCCATCTACCCGGGCGGCGACCACCTCATTTTCGTCGGCCGCGTCGAGCGCTTCGCCTCGCAACCCGGCCTGGCCCCGCTGCTTTTTCATGCCGGCGCCTATGCCCGGGTGGCCGCGCATGGCGCAGCGCAGGATTGAATCAACGCCCGAAAGCTGTACGATGTTGCCTTTGCTACGTGCGCCATCCCGAACACAACGCTCCTCAAGGGATTTTCATGGATAAGAAACCGCACTCATCCCGTTCGATCATGCTGATCACCCTCGGCGTGGCCATCCTTTTGTCGCTGCTCGTCTGGCCGCTCTCCAAGCTCGGCAAGGGTGACGCCAGCGCCCCCGGCGGCGACGAGGCCGAATTGCGCGTGCAACCCGTAGCCCGCGTCGAAATGCGCCAGGCCCCCGTGGTCCGCAGCGATGGCAAGCCGCGCAGCGGTGAAGCGGTCTACACCGCCATCTGCCAGACCTGCCATGCCGCCGGCCTCGCAGGCGCGCCGAAGACCGGCGACAAAGCTGCCTGGGCTCCGCGCATTGCCAGCGGCAGCGCCGCGCTGCTCAAGACGGCGCTCAACGGCAAGGGTGGCATGCCGGCACGCGGCGGCGGCGCCGACCTCACCGACGCAGAACTCAAGGCTGCCGTCGAATACATCGTCAGCAAGTCGAAGTAGCCCTCGCTGCGGCGAGACCAAGAAACGGGGAGGCTGCGGCCTCCCTTTTTATCGTCTTGGAAATCCCCTGCAGCAGTGGGCAGGCATCTTGACTGCCGCCGCACCGGCAACCGCATCAAGAACAGCACCGTACCCACTGCGGATTCTCTGTGGCAAAAAAATGGACACGGATTCTGCCCACCCATAAAAAAAGAAGGGGAGGCCCGGATGGGCCTCCCCTGCCGGCGCCGCCGAATCGGTGGGCGGT
>NZ_JASDTF010000015.1:0-22221 GCF_041441355.1 Propionivibrio sp. | reverse complement strand
CGGCGAACACCTCACTCCCTCACGCTGTTACACCACTTCCCGGGACACCGCCTGGATTTAGTGGCCGGTCAATCAAGACTGGGCGGAATAGGTCAACCCTGAGCCTTCGTTTCCATATCGCCTGAAAGAGAATATTCCGGCAGTCTTTAACAGAATATTTGCCTGCGCCGGCTAACCTAACAATGAGCTCGAAAGCTGGAATACCGCTTTCGAGGCAATTCTTGAATCGGTCAATCAGGTCATCTTGCTCGGTCAACGACAGGGGCGCATTTTGGCTGTGAGCCAGGAATAACGTGCGTAGATTGGCGCAAACATGCGGGTCAATAGCATTGGCAGCAAGAAAAACTGTTCGAATCCCAGCGTCCTGGAAATATGTGCGTTCCAGTTCATGGCGTACCAACACATCTTCAGCCAGTTTCCCTTTGGGAGTTACAAAGCGCTTGCACTCTAAGGGGCGTTTGAATGCGTCCTCGCTATCCTTGACTGACCAATTCAGACAGTAGTGCCGGCCATTCTGGGTGCGCATCGCCCAGAGCAAATCACCGATAAACGGAAAGACCACCCAACGGCAGCCACCGGGAGCAGTAGCATCCTTGATTTTCACTTTGGATAGCGCATCAAGGTAGCCGAGTCTGTCGGCGACATCGACAATACCGGAAAATGGCCGCAGGCCAACCGGGGATGCTGCCTTGAAATTGTGCAGAGGATGGGGACCCCCTGTACGTGAAAACGCCCTCTGCTCCTGAAGCCCAACAACGCCTGGATGGTATAAACCAAGAATAGCGGCCGAGCATTCAGCCTGCGAGAGCAGATGAACATCGCGCCCGTCGAGCTTCTCTGGGGTAATAGTCAACGCATGCGATATTGAAGGCGCCTCTCCTCGCACCGCAAGAATTGAGGGAGTGTAATCCTTATCCCAAGTAGGATTCGACTGGCGCTTTGATACGCGCCGAAGGCGAGTTTCATTCGGAGCACGCTTGGCTCTGGATTTCGCTCTAGGCACGTCATCCAGAGCCTGCGGCCATTGCGCCTGAGAAATAGCCTGCCGCTGTGACAACTCGCAGTGTGTTTGCATTTTGGTTATCTCCAAACAACCAATGCCTTGGTGTGACACATCCTTTCTTGCCGACATGGCATGAAAAAAGATGCAACAAGGCCTTGACTCGCCTGATTGGTTTGGAGATACTGAGAGCGCCAACTGACAGTATTTCCTGCGCAAGCAGGCGAAGCCGGATAAGCCGAAAGGTGAGTCCGGTTTTTCGTTTCTACATTTCTTATTCCTCCTGACGTTATTCTTGGTGGTCCGGGGGTCACCCCAGGCGAGCTATTAGTTCCTGCACGCTGACGATAGAGCCCTGCTTTATCCCAAGAGCCACAGCAATTTGATGGCTTTGTCCTCGAAGGCACTTCCGGCGCCCTTCCAGAACCTGATAAACCAGTGAAGTCGAGAACCCTCTGGCTCGCGACCATTCGGCTACAGAAATTCCGCTATCCTCAAACACCGCACGTACCAACTTGACAGAATGTATGTTTTGAGGTATATTAAACATGACCACCCTCCGAACTGGCATGCATTTGCATGCACACTACCACACTTGACCCTATCGGTGTCCACTCTTGGACAGGGATTCGTACATGTCCCAAGCTATCTCTACAATTCCGGATGGTTTCGGGCTTCGTCTTGCCCAAGAGCGAAAGCGGCTGGGGTTTACTCAGTCTGAGTTGGCGGAGGTGGCCGGCATCAAACGCTTGGCTCAAAGCCAATATGAGCGAGAGAGCAGTTCGCCCCCCGTGCGTTACTTGGCTGCAATCGCGCACGCTGGCATCAACCTTCACCAGCTACTCTTCGGTGGCTTGCCTTCGGTCGAACAGCTATCCACGAGCGACCAATATCACATCGAACGACAGGCGTTTGAACTGGTTGAGGAGCATGTGCAGGCCCAACCAGAGGGACTCCTAGGTGCCGAGGCTCGCTTTGCTCTATTTCAACTATTCAAGTCCCAGCTAGCGCAACAAGCACTGGGGCATACACCACACAAGCCTCGCACGGCTTCCGCCGGCCAAAAAATCGCAGCCTAAATTACATCGCTGCATCTGCGCCGTAAAATGCTCAAAATTGCCTTTCAGGCAAGCAACCCAACCTACCGAATCGCTTAGTCACCGAGCGCCAAGATTGCGCTTGCGGCTGGGTGTAATCCTATGACAATCCTGCCATCAGTGATGCCGGACGAGTTCGTGCTCGGCTATTGGGGACGAATTCACGCCCTCAACTTATACAGCTCACCCAACCAGACGCTGGAAGCGCTGATTGAGAACTTTGCGCTCCCGCCAACACGTATTCAACGGGTTGAAGCACTAGCGCTGGCCGCGCAGACAAGCACGCAGCGTTTTGTTCAGAAACACACGCTTATTCCAGCGCTAGCAGCAATATCCCAGCATTTTGAAGGCGCACCTCACGGCGCGGCAAGCTCTCCAGCAACCATCAAAAAATCCTGGAGACGTCTCCAACAACCGGGGGCATACTTTTGCCCCGAATGTTCAGCAGCACAAAAATCTCAATGGGGGTTCTCCTATTGGATGAGACGTCACCAGCTGCTTGGCGTCGACTGGTGCCTCCATCATGGAACGCCCTTAATCGCCTCTGATGAACACGCCTTCGTACGGGAGACACCACACTTCCATGAGAGCCAACCCCCATCTCAACGAATTGAGCAAGGTCAGAGCTACTGGCCGATATTGGAACGCTACTCGCAAATAATGACTGCATACCTGAACACGACAAGACGTATTGGTGTGTACGATGCGTCGAAACCGCTACGCCCAATTGCCGCGGCACGAAACATCAACATCCGCGGAGAATGCGCGCCCCAATATCTGAGCGACGTAGCCATGGCGCAACTGCCTGGTTGGTGGTTGGAAAAGCTGTTTCCATCAATCGCTCATAAGCAAGCAAACACTCCATTCCCTCCGCTCGACAATACAGTCCTATCTGGATTTGCCATGCCGCACGCTTACGCGCTGGCGATGGCACTGCTCTATGAGTCGAGCGAAGAGGCTCTTGCAGGCATGCCGCACTAACCCGTCGTCACAAAATGTATTAAATTACATACATCGCCAAGGCTAAGGGAGGCAGACGAAGAGAAGTGAACGACGAGGTTTCAAAGTGCGTTGACCTATTCCCAGAAACGCACGATTGCCTGCCTCAGCCATTTGCCGGCGAATCGCTCTACAGTTGGTGCGCTCGATACCATCGGCTAAACGGTGGCCATCACCCACGCGGAACTAATCGTCGCTTATTCGGGCATCCGACCGCTGGCCTGCGGCCAGAACTTCCTTTCCGGCTCGGTAGCTTTCAACTCAACACCCGCCAGCATCTGGGAAGCCTTAATAACATCCTGAGGCAGCGAACCGTGCTTGGGTTCTACGCACCATTTTTGTCTCCAACTTGCATGGCGGAAGTTTCCGAGTACCTTATCAGCAGCAACAACATCGCTGCCCGAGCACTATTGGGATTGGCAAAGGATGGCCGAGGTGCCCGGTCATCGCTATTTTTTTGCCCCGAATGCACCTCAGAACAGATGTCGGCGCACAGCACTTCCTGGTGGCAAACCAAGCACATGTGGCCGGCTATCAATATCTGCCAGCGGCACGACTGTCTGCTGGTGCAAGTTAAGGACGAATTACTCCAGCGGTCCTCCGCCGATTTCTTCCTGGCACATGAGCTTGATTCATCCTGCCTAAATCAAGCCCCAGATGCCACTAGCAGTCTGAAACCGCTACTCAAAAGCATCGCCAACTGGACAACGAGCTTGGTTGACCAAATCGATAATGGTTTGGCTGAATCAGCCCTGCGCTATACCTACCTCCTAGGGGCCAAGCATCACGGCTGGCTGGCTTTGGACGGTTCACTTCGCCTGAAAGCATTACAAGAGTCATTTTTGTCTGAATGCTCTGCGCTAGCCAGTTTTCCCGCATTTCACTTCATCAAAGACGCCAACGGTGTGAACGGGGGCTTCCTGGGAAGCCTATTTCGGCAATATCCGGGACGCCGCCACCCCTCAAAACATCTGGTACTGATGAATTTCCTGTTCGCAGAGCCGGAGGCACTCTTTGAAACCTACGCGACGGTTCAAGCTGCCATTGCAAATGATGGCCCTCAGGGCCCTAAAAGATTACTGACCAACACCAGCCAACAGCTTGTCGAGCTGGTGGAACAATCAGGACATTCCGTTAGCGCCGCAGCGGGGTTTCTCAATATTCCAGCAGGAGAAGCGCTGGCCCACCTCAATCGCCGGACAGATGTCATTCGTGTTCGAAGGCCACACATTGTCGGCACCACTCGAGAAAAAGAACTGCATGAATTGCTGCTTGAGGGGCAAAATCGAAGTGAAATTGCCCGGGTGCTCTCGTTGCGCCCAGCATTCATTAAGGACTATCTGGCACAGCACCCGGAGCTCAAAGCTCAGTGGGAAACAGCTCATGCCATCAAGGAAACCGAGAAGCACCGCGCCCAATTGCTTACTGTATTAAACGCCCATCCTGGCATGCCCATCAAAACCATTCGTCGATTGCCTCAAAACGGTTTTCAGTGGCTGTACAACAACGACCGGGAGTGGCTTCAAGAAATACTTCCGGCCATCTGGAAGCGCTAGCCGCCAGGTATGCCCTTCGCGTAGTTCGCGTTATAGTCAAGGTTCTCGTCGCATAAGGAAAACCAATGGCCTCCACTTGGCTGGTACGCGCGGATAGCGGAGGCCGTCTGGCTCCCGAGTTCAAATCCAAGTCCCTGGTCGCTATTGGCTGGATTGAAGCTCGCAACACCCTGGAAGCGCAAAAGCTGCCAGCGATGACCGAAACGGGCAGCGGTACCCTGCACGACAAGGAAAAGGCTTTCCTCGATGAAATCATCCAGAAGGTGAATGGCCTGTTCGAGGGGGAACTCTCGGACAACGACCAACTGGTCTATGTGAATGGCGTGCTCAAAGGCAAGTTGCTGGAGAACAACACCTTGGTGCAGCAAGCGGCCAATAACACCAAGGAGCAGTTCGCCAACTCCCCCGACCTGTCGCAGGCCATTCTGCACGCCATCATGGATGCGTTGGATGCCCATACTGCGATGAGCAGCCAGGCGCTGAATTCGCAGCGTATTCAGGATGGGTTGAAGGACACGTTGCTTGGGCCTGCACGGTTGTATGAGTCATTACGTGCACGCTCACAGCCAACTGTTATGCCGAGATAAGCCTTACTGCTATGCAATCCCAAGAAACAACACCCAGAACTGCACTCTTTATCTCCCATGCCACGCCTGAGGACAACCATTTCGTACGTTGGCTTGGGGCCAAGCTCACAGCGATGGGCTACGAAGTATGGGCTGACGTGATGCGATTGCGCGGCGGAAGTGACTGGTCGAGGGAACTTGAGGATGCGCTTCGCAAACGAGCAGTGAAAATGTTACTGGTTTGCACTGCTAATGGGCTCGAGAAACAGGGAGTTCGCAACGAAATAGAAATGGGAGCGAACCTTGCGCGACAGCTTGGAGACGACCAATTCATCATTCCGTTGCGCCTCGAGGCGTATGAAGCACCATTCCGTATCGCCCAAGCTCAGTACATTGACTTCAAAAATAGCTGGGCACGTGGCTTGGCTGAACTAACTGAGCTGCTGGAAGAGAAAGCGCTACCAAGGGGAAAACCAAGCCTAATGCAAACCTGGCTGGAGACCCATGCGGAGGGTTCGTCAAAGCTTCTTGGGAAGTCAGAGCCGCTGGTTTCGAATTGGCTGGAAATCGAAAGCAAGCCAGAGACTGTCCATTACTGTGAGCCCCCTGTAGGTTCATCACTCGAGCGGTTTCAGCATCGGCAGTGCCACACATGGCCTTGCGTCCCTCACCGCAGTGGTGTGATTACATTTGCCACCCCCGATGACGCCGGCCTTTTTGGAGCCGACCTCCCCGGCAAGATTGTTTCCTCCATCAGGGCAGAGGATTTCTTTTTGGCGGGTTGGCCTGAATTTGGTATCGAAGCCTATCAAGCTCAATACATGTACACGGACATTGGTTCGCAAGCTTTTGACGGCTACTGTAGCAAGCGGGGAATGAAGGGCTACATGGGCTCAGGCAAGAGATTGAGCTGGTGGGCAGACATCCAGACAGCACCGCTCGATAAGGTCAAGTTCGACTGGGGCTATAGGCGTGGTGCAAGACAAATTATCGGCCGTTCTGACAAGCGTCGAGTCCATTGGCATTACGCTGTCAGCGTCAACTTGCGGACTTTCCCGTTACACCACCTCCGTATTGCTGCTCGACTGGTTTTCAGTGAAAACGGGATGGACCCTATCGAAGATGTTCGCCGTGCCCATACCTTGCGCCGCTCACTTGCAAAAGGGTGGCGCAATGCCCGTTGGCGAGACATGCTTTGTGCATTCTTGTGGTGGCTGTCTGAAGACAAAGGACAACTCCGGTTGCAAGTTGCCGAGGGTGGATTTATCCGTGCACGCATTCCACCGCTCCAATTTAGTTGTCCTGTCAGTGTGGCAGAAACCGACGAAGGTCCAGCAGATGATGATGACCCAGACCTTCCTACAGAAGATTGGGATGATGAACCTCTGGCAGAGGAGCAGGTATGAGCCGCCCCGAGGTTTGCCACATCGCTGAACCCACACTAGCCTTTCGGCATGGGCAGCAGTTGGAATACGCACGTGACGGACTGTACCTTTACGGTCCTGTAGATGCTGGGAATACCCCTAGGCAGATTCGATATGGTTTTATCGGTACAAAGACTGGGCTAGAGCGGTTTGAACGATGGGCCAAGCAGGTTTCATCGTTCATTCCGACTCCACCCCACCGGCGTGGTGCCAAGGAAATTGAACCCCATCATGTTCCGTTTCCGGGCTTCTCGGAGGCGTTTAACGCCATCTGGTCGGCCAAACCATCAAAGGTCATAGCAGATATTGATGAGCAGGACCTGCACCGGCGAATTCATATTACCAACCGACACGAAGCAATCAAGTCGGTGGTTGATGTTTTCGTTGAGCTCTTAGTGGCAGAACAGAAGCGCAATGAAGACCCACCGAGCTTCTGGTACGTCGTCGTTCCTGAGTTTATTTATGAACTTGGCCGTCCGATGTCGACGGTACCTAAAGCAGAGCGACTCGATGGCAAGGTAACGCTGAAAGAAAGAGATGCACTCAAACTGGCAACACAGCCAACGCTATTCGGATTCGCCGAAGAAGAGGCTGAGGTCTACAAGTACGAAAAGAACTTTCGGCGGCAATTAAAGGCTCGTCTTCTCGAGCATCAAGTGGTTACTCAAATTGTTCGAGAGAGCACCCTTGCTCCAAATGATTTCCTGAATGCTAAACGAGAGCCAAAGCGGAGGGTTGAGGACCCGGCCACCATAGCCTGGAAACTATGTTCTG
The DNA here is from genome assembly GCF_041441355.1 of Propionivibrio sp. Classification (GTDB taxonomy): domain Bacteria; phylum Pseudomonadota; class Gammaproteobacteria; order Burkholderiales; family Rhodocyclaceae; genus Propionivibrio. The sequence goes on along the minus strand of NZ_JASDTF010000015.1, from coordinate 14,805 downwards.
GGTCGTATTACAAAAGCGGTGGTCGCCCGTGGCAAATTGCCAATATGCGTTCAGGTGTCTGTTACGTTGGACTGGTTTACAAGCGTCAAGACCAGGCAGGTACTTCACGTCACTCCGTGTGTGCGGCTCAGATGTTCTTGTCCGATGGCGAGGGCGTAGTTTTCCGTGGCGCACTGGGCCCTTGGTTTCATCCTGACACCAAGCAGTTTCATCTCGACAAAGAAGCTGCCATGCGCCTAGTGGGGACAGTGCTAAATGAATACAAAGCACGTCATGGCACGGAGCCGAAGGAACTTTTTATCCATGCCAAGTCATCATTTAGCGATGACGAGTGGGACGGTTTTCAACAGGCCTGCCAAGGGACGACCACGAACGTAGTAGGGATTCAAATCGCGGATGCTTGGGACCAACTCAAGCTATTTCGTCCCGGGGCATACCCCGTCATCCGCGGCACGGCTATGCTAACCAATGCGCGCTCTGGATTCCTGTGGACCTCCGGATTTGTTCCCAGATTGGGGACTTATATGGGGCCGGATACACCGAACCCGCTACAGGTCAGTATCAGGCGCGGAGAGTCCAACATCAAAACTGTCATGAGTGACGTGCTGGCACTCACGAAGATTAACTTCAATACGTGCTTATTTAACGACCGAGAACCAGTGACCATCAGATTCGCAGATGCTATTGGTGACATATTGGTCGCGGCTCCTCAGCAAAGTGAGCCGATGCTGCCTTTTAAGTTTTACATCTAACCAAGTATTACTGCATCGAAAAACAAGGGGGCTTCATAGCCTAGCCCCCTTGCCTACAACTGTCCGACAGACTTAATTGCCTCCCGACAGACTTAATTGTTTTCTATCAATGCCGCTCACCAGCTCGTTTCCCGCTCCGGCGACGCCGAAATGCGGTGGATGCTCAGGTCGGCACCGTTGAATTCTTCCTCGCGCGACAGGCGCAGGCCAAGGGTCGCGCGCAGCAGGCCGTAGACGACAAAACTGCCGGCCAGGGCAATGGCGATCACCAGCCCGGTCATCAGAAGCTGCGGCACGAAGGCGACGCCGCCCGCACCGCCCAGCGCCTTCTGCCCGAAGATGCCGGCCGCCACGCCGCCCCAGGCGCCGCACAGGCCGTGCAAGGGCCAGACACCGAGCACGTCGTCGATTTTCCAGCGGTTCTGGGTGAGCGTGAACATGACGACGAACAGTGCCCCAGCCACGCCGCCAACGACCAGCGCGCCGAGCGGATGCATGATGTCCGAGCCGGCGCAGACGGCGACGAGGCCGGCCAGTGGGCCGTTATGCACGAAGCCCGGGTCATTCTTGCCCAGCGCGAGCGCCGCGAGCGTGCCGCCGACCATGGCCATCAGCGAGTTGAGCGCGACGAGGCCGGAGATCTTGTCCAGCGTCTGCGCGCTCATCACGTTGAAGCCGAACCAGCCGACGGTCAGAATCCACGCCCCGAGCGCAAGAAATGGGATCGACGACGGCGGGTGCGCGGCGATGCCGCCGCTCTTGCTGTAGCGCCCGCTGCGCGCGCCGAGCAGAAGCACCGCCGGCAGCGCCAGCCACCCCCCCATGGCATGCACCACGACCGAACCGGCGAAGTCGTGGAACTCCTCGCCGAAGCTCGCCTTCAACCAGGCTTGCACGCCGTAGGCCTGGTTCCAGGCGATGCCTTCGTAAAAAGGGTAGATGAAGCCGACGATGACGAAGGTGGCGATCAACTGCGGGTTGAAGCGCGCGCGCTCGGCAACGCCGCCCGAGATGATCGCCGGGATGGCCGCGGCAAAGGTGAGCAGGAAGAAAAAGCGCGTCAGCTCAAAGCCGTTCTGCTGCATCAGCGTTTCGGCGCCGGAGAAGAAATCGACGCCGTAGGCAACGGTAAAGCCGATGAAGAAATAAGCGATGGTCGACACCGAAAAATCGACCAGGATTTTGACCAGGGCATTGACCTGGTTTTTCTTGCGCACCGTGCCGAGCTCGAGGAAAGCGAAGCCCGAGTGCATGGCCAGCACCATGATGCCGCCGAGCAGGATGAAAAGTACGTCTTGACCGGTTTTGAGCGCGTCCATGCGTCCTCCTGGGAATAAGCCGGACGACGTACGCAAACTCCGTTCCAGTTTCTGACGGCGCTTCAAATCAATGGCTTAGAGCCCAATACGGGCGCGGCCCACCGCTGCCCGCACCAGCCCTGTGCATCCGGGCTGCAGCACACCCCATTTTGGCGCCCCGGCATGGCGCATCGGGCCGGGACGCCGTCCCCCCGCTTTATTTCGGGGCAGCCCCCGGCGGCAGTAGCACCCACATCTGGCCCTGCTGCTTCATCCGCCCGGCCTGCGTGCCGGCCTCCGCGCCAAAGCCCCAGAAGAAATCGGCGCGCACCACGCCGCGGATCGCGCCGCCGGTGTCCTGCGCCAGCATCAGCCGGCGCAGCGGCGTGTCACTGTTGGGCTGCGTGGTCGAGAGGAAGACCGGCGCGCCGAGCGGCACGTGGCGCGGGTCGATGGCGATGCTGCGTCCGGCGGTGAGCGGCACGCCGAGCGCCCCGAGCGGCCCGTCGCCGTCCTTGCCCGAGGGCGGCAGCTCGCGGAAGAAGACGTAGCTCGGGTTGGCGTTGAGCAACTCGTCGAGGCGCGCCGGGTTGGCGCGCGCCCAGGCCTGGATGCCCTGCATCGACGCTTCCTCGGGCTTCAAATCACCGCGCTCGATCAGCACTCGGCCGATCGAGCGGTAGGGATGGCCGTTCTGGTCGGCATAGCCGATGCGCACCAGCTTGCCGTCGGGCAGTTTCACGCGACCCGAGCCCTGGATCTGGAGGAAGAAGAGCTCGATCGGATCGTCGACCCAGAGCAGCACTTTACCCACCGGCTCGGAGTGTTCACCCTGGCGTCCGACGATCTCGGCACGCGAGTAGTAGGGCACCACCTTGTTGCCCTGCAAGCGTCCGCGCAGACGCATGTTCTTCAAGTCGGGCAGCACGTCGGAAAGATCGATGGTCAGGAGGTCTGGCGGCACGCCCAGCACCGGTTGGGCGAACTTGGTGCTCTGCGTGCGCGAACCGCGCAGCAGGGGCTCGTAGTAGCCGGTGACGAGGCCCTGCGTGCTGGCGTCGGGCTGGGTCAGCAGGAAGGGCGCGAACTGCGTCTCGAAGAAATTGCGCAGGCGCACCGTCGAGGCGCCGCTCAAAGTCTTGGCTTCGTCGCAGGCGGCGCGCCACAGCGGCCACTGCGGCCGGCTGGCAAGCGCCCGGCACGACTGCAGCAACGGCGGCAAAGCCGCCTTGAGATCGTCATCGCGCCAGCCGGGCAGGTCGCTCCAGCGCGCGGCCTGCATTGGGGCGGCGGCGGGCTTGGCCGGTTCGGGAGTGCCCGGGCAGGTCGGCGTGGTCGGCGCACTTGGGCATTGCGGGCACGCGGGGCAGACCGAGGGCAAGGAGAACGAAGGCTCCTTCACCGTGCCGCAGGCGGCGAGCAGCGCCGCGGAAATGAGGACGGGCGCGAGCGCGAAGCGGCGCGCCCGGGGCCGTGCGGACGGTGTCGGCACAGACGCGGAGAGGCTTGGGCTGGTTTGGCTTTTGAACATCGTTTGGCTAAAGTGAGCGGTTTCCGAACCGGCCGAGTATACCGCCCGGCCCCGTGCGCGACGAACCCCGATGAGCCAAAACGCCCCGACCCTGGAACATTTTCTGGCCCGCGCCGAGCGCCTGCTCGAGCGCCTCGAGCCCTTGCTGCCGCCAGCCTCGCCCGCCCCCGACTGGAACGCCGCAGCGGCCTTCCGCTGGCGCAAGCGCGGTGGCGTCGGCTTTCTGCAAGCCATCGCACAACCGGCGACGATCCGCCTCGCCGACCTGCAGGACATCGATGAACAGAAAGGGCGCATCGTCGCCAACACCCGCCAGTTCCTCAAGAAAAAGCCGGCCAACAACGTGCTGCTCACCGGCGCGCGCGGCTCGGGTAAGTCCTCGCTGATCAAGGCGCTGCTCAACGAATACGCCGACCGCGGCCTGCGTGTCATCGAAGTCGACAAGAACGATCTCGTCGACCTGCCCGACATCGTCGAACTCGTCGCCGGGCGACGCGAGCGCTTCATCGTCTTCTGCGACGACCTCTCCTTCGATGCCGGCGACGCGACCTTCAAGGCGCTCAAGGTGATCCTCGACGGCTCGCTCGCCAGCGCGCCCGACAACGTGCTGATCTACGCCACCTCGAACCGCCGACACCTGATGCCCGAGTACCACGCGGAGAACCTCGAAGGCCACAAAGTCGGCGACGAAATTCATCCCGGCGAAGCGGTCGAGGAAAAAATTTCGCTTTCCGAGCGCTTCGGCCTCTGGCTCTCCTTCTATCCCTTCGACCAGGACGCCTACCTCGCCATCGCCGCGCATTGGCTGAAGAGCTTCGGCTTCAGCGGGGTGGCCATCGCGCAGGCCGAACGCGAGGCGCTTAACTGGGCCTTGATGCGCGGCTCGCGCAGCGGCCGCGTGGCCTGGCAGTTCGCCAAGGACTGGGCGGCACAGCACGGCAAACGCCGCACCGGGAAGCGTGCATGACAAACGCAAAACTCACCGAAGTCGCCGCCGCCGTCCTGTTGCGCGAAACCGCGCGGGGTACCGAGTACCTGCTCGCCTGCCGCCCCGAAGGCAAGGTTTACGCCGGCTACTGGGAGTTTCCCGGTGGCAAGGTCGAGGCGGGAGAAAGCTACGCCGCCGCGCTCGCGCGCGAACTGGAAGAAGAACTCGGCATCGTCATCGACCGCGCCTGGCCCTGGCTCACCCGGCGCTTCGTCTATCCGCATGCGCACGTACGGCTCAAGTTCTTCCGCGTCCCGGCCTGGCACGGCGAAGTCGCGCCGCTCGAACACAGCGGTTTTTCCTGGGTGCCGCTCGGCGGCACCCCGACCGTCGATCCGGTACTGCCGGCCAACGGCCCGATCCTCGATGCCCTCGCCCTGCCGGCCGAGTACGCTCTCACCTGCGCCGAGGAAAACGGCATCGTCGCCGAATTGAAGCGGCTGGAAAGCGCATTGGACTGCGGCCTGCGGCTCGTCCAGGTGCGCGACAAGACGCTGCCTGCGGCCGAGCGCGAACGCTTTGCCACGGAGGTGGTGACGCGGGTTCGCGCGCATTCGGGCGCACGCGTACTGATCAACGACGATGCGGCCCTTGCGGTACGACTCGGCGCTGACGGAGTGCATTGCTCGGCGAGCCGACTGATGGCGCTCGACGAACGGCCCGACTTCGCGCTCGTCGCCGCCTCCTGCCACAGCGAGGCCGAACTCGCCCACGCGGCCAAGCTCGGCCTCGACTTCGTCGTTTTCGGCCCGGTGCAAGCGACCCGTACCCACCCTGAAGCGACGCCGCTCGGCTGGGCGGAATTTGCGCGCCGCATCGACGATTTGCCGCTCCCGGCCTACGCCCTCGGCGGCCTCACGCCAAACGACCTCGACATCGCGCGGACCCACGGCGCGCACGGTATCGCGCTGATGCGCGGCTGGCGTTGAAGGTTTTAGTTTTTTAGTTCGAGCGCGGCGTGCCGGGCGCAGCCTCGCTCGCCGACAGCGGATCACTGTCCTGCTCCTGCACCGGAACGCGGTATTCCTCGGACGCCCAGGCGCCAAGGTCAATCAGCTTGCAGCGCTCGGAACAGAAGGGGCGCCAGCGGTTCTCGGGCGACCAGAGGGATTCGCCGCCGCACTGGGGGCAGCGGATTTTCTTGGCGGGTGCGGACATCAGAGGTTGCAGAAAATCATCTCGAATTCGACCCCTGCGCCGGCTTGGCGCGGCCGGTGGTCGTAATCCGGGCAGGTGAAACGGATGTTGAGCGCATATTTGTTGGCGCTGATCTCGGGCACGAAGGCCAGGTCGTTCTTGAGCGAGACGCGCACCATCTGGGCGCTGCTGCCGCCGAGCATCATCTGGAAAGCGCCGTTCTCGGCGAGCTTGCGCTCGGACGTGCCGCTGGCGCGCAGCAGGCGCAACACGATGCCTAGGCCGTCACGCAAGGGCAGGAAGGGCTTGAGCCAAGTATGCAGCGCGGCGCTGCGGGTCTCAGTCGATTGATGCTGCCAGTAGTGGTAGGAGGGCAGGTCGAATTCGCACACGCCCCCCGGGATCACCGCCCGGCTCTTGATGCCCATCAGCCAGTCGTTCTCGCGCAGGTGCTGGCCGATCTTGCCGGCCATTCCGAGCATCGCGGCGGATGACTGCTCGATCTCGTAGAGCGCGCCGGAAAGCGCTTCTTCCGAAATTGCGGGATTGTTGCGGAAGGTCAGCAACGACTGGCGCTGACGCTCGAGCTCCTGGATGAGGTCGAGCTTGAGGTCAGCCCGCCCCGCGACTTCGAGAATCTCGAACAGGGTCAGGAGACAGGCGTGATGTTCGCGCGCACCATCCTGCTGGATGAAGTACGTCGCCTTCTCGAACAAATCCTCGAGCCGCAGCAGCGTGCGAATGCGCTCGTTGAACGGATATTCGTAGGTAATCACGCCGCGACCACGCCGGAATTTAATAAATTCCGGTTATTCTGAGACATTCGCCACAAAAGCTCAACGACTAGCCCGCTCTTTTTTCTCCGCCCACTCGGCATAACGGGCGTGCAGCCGCGCCACGGGGGCGCCCAGATCAGCGGGCGTACCGACGTTCTCGAGCACGTCGTCGGCAGCGGCCAGGCGCTGCGCCCGCGAGGCCTGCGCAGCCATGATGCGCAGCACTTCGTCTCGGGCCAAGCCGCTGCGCGCCATGACCCGAAGGATTTGCTGCTCTTCCGGGCAATCGACGAGCAGCAGGCGGTCGATTCGATCGGCATACGCACCAGATTCGACGAGCAGCGGCACCACCAGCAGCACGTAGGGCGCATCGCCCGCTGCGGCGCAGCGCGCGTCGCATTCGGCCCGGATCAAGGGATGCAGGATCGCCTCAAGGCGGGCCTTGTGCGCGGGGTTGGCAAACGCCAGCGCGCGCATTGAGGCCCGATCCAGCGCGCCGTCGGGGCCGATCACGGCGGCACCGAGTTCGGCAAATTCGGCTTGCAAGGCAGGCAAGGCGGCGCCGCCCGGGGCCGTCAACTCGCGGGCGATCGCATCGGCATCGACCACCACCACGCCCTGCGCAGCGAAGAGATCGGCCACCGTGCTCTTACCGCTGCCGATGCCGCCGGTGAGTCCGACGACATAGGTCATGGCGCGCCCTTGCAGGTCTCCACGGTGATGCCGGCAGCCCGCTCGGCGAGCAGGCTGCGCACCGCTTCGACCTGCGCTTCGGGACCGGAGAAACTCATTTCGGACAGCGGCGGCTTGCCCGGACGTTCACCGACCTTGGCCGAGCGCACGCCCTTGCCGCGCAATTGTTCGAGGCGCGTCTTGGCCGCCTCCTTGCTCGAAAAGACGCCGAGCGAGATGGCCCGCGCCTGCGCGCCGTCCTGCACGATGTAGAACTCGGGCACGCCCAGCTTCTTGAGTTCGGCCGCCTTGTTCTCCGCATCCTTGCGCGAGGGCTGAGGAGGGATGTACACCCAGAAGCTTGCGCTACCCGGCTGCGCCGTACGCTGGACGCGCACCGCCGGCCACTTCTCGTTCAAGGTCTCGACGATGCCCACCGCTGCTTCGGCCGGGACATCGTCCGCCTTCAGGCAGAACTCGGCGGGTTTGCCGTCGCGCACTTCGTCTTCTTTGCCAAGCTTCGCCACCGGCTTCTCGACGCGCTCCGCCTTGCCGTTTTTCTCGACGAGCGGCGGCGGTTCGTCGCGAGCGACAATTCTCAACTGCTCGGGATTGAACTGGCGCTGCACGCGCAAGGCATCCGGCGAGCTGCCGGCAGGGATGTAGCCGTGCGTCCAGGCGGCGAACGCCAGGTTCGCCAGGATCAGCAGAAAGACGAAGGCGCGCATCGGAATTCTCCCGCTCCGCGATCTACCCGACCTTGGGCAGATGTTGCAGCGATTCGCGGATGGCCTCCGCCGGGTAGGCGAAATCCTCCAGCTCCCCGGCGAAGTAGCGGTCGTACGAGGCCATGTCGAAGTGCCCGTGTCCGGTGAGGTTGAAGAGGATGGTCTTGGCCTCGCCGGTTTCCTTGCAGCGCAGCGCTTCGTCGATTGCGCCGCGGATGGCGTGGCAGGATTCGGGCGCAGGCACGATGCCTTCGGCGCGGGCAAAGGTCACGCCGGCCTCGAAGGTGGCGAGCTGCGGCACGGCGACGGCCTCGATCAGCCCCTCGTGATAAAGCTGCGAGACGAGCGGCGAGGCCCCGTGGTAGCGCAGGCCGCCGGCATGAATGCCGGGCGGCATGAAGTCGTGGCCGAGGGTGAACATCTTCATCAGCGGCGTGAAGCCGGAGGCGTCGCCGTAGTCGTAGGCGTACTCGCCCTTGGTCAGCGACGGGCAGGACGTCGGCTCGACGGCGACGAGGCGCACCGGTTTGCCGTTGCGCCCGCCCGCCGCATTGTCGGCGACGAAGGGAAAGGCCAGGCCGGCAAAGGAAGAACCACCGCCGCAGGGGGCGAAGATGACGTCCGGCCAGTCGCCGGCCATCTCAAACTGCTTCTTGGCTTCCAGGCCGATGATCGTCTGGTGCAGGGCCACGTGGTTGAGCACTGAACCGAGCGCGTAGTTGGTGTCAGCACGCGAGGCGGCTTCCTCGACGGCTTCCGAGATCGCAAGGCCCAGCGAACCCTGGTTGGCCGCGTTGGCGGCCAACGCGTCGCGCCCGGTCTGCGTCATTTCGGACGGACTGGCGAAGACCTCGGCGCCCCAGGTCTGCATCATCGAGCGGCGGAAGGGCTTCTGGTTGTAGCTCACCTTGACCATGAACACGCGCACGTCGATGCCGAACATCTGCCCGGCGAGCGCCATCGAGCAGCCCCACTGGCCGGCGCCGGTCTCGGTGGTGATGCGCCGGATGCCGGCCTGCTGGTTGTAGTAGGCCTGCGGCACGGCGGTATTGGGCTTGTGCGAGCCGGCCGGCGAGACGCCTTCGTTCTTGTAGTAGATGCGTGCCGGCGTGCCGAGCATCTCTTCGAGGCGCGCCGCGCGCACCAGGGGCGCCGGCCGCCACAGGCGGTAGATTTCACGCACCGGCTGGGGAATCGGGATCCAGCGCTCGGCCGACATTTCCTGTTCGAGGATCGCCCCGGGGAAGATGGCCCCCATCTGCTCCGGCGACGGCGGCACGCCGTCCGGGCCGAGCGGCGGCAGCGGCGCATTCGGCAGGTCGGCCACCACGTTGTACCAGTGCGTCGGAATCTCCGACTGGGGAAGGACGAAGCGCAGGGATTCCATCAACTCTCCAAGGATTCAAGACGGCGGCAACAGCCCGCGTGCGGACGCGCGCGCCAGTGACAGGCAAGGCGCAAGTATATCCGGGTGGCGTAAGGACCGCATCCGACGCAAGCCGGGAGAAAGGTCGGGGCGCGAGGACGGGCGCCTTAAACGCCCGTTCCAGCGCCCTCCGCAAAACAGCGCAAGCCCTCGAAAATCAGGGTATCGACCTGTCGGCACGGCACGCTCAGGTGCGTCATCAGCAAAGCTGCCGCGCCCCCGGTGAGCAGGCAATGCGCGCCGGACTCGGCGGCCAGCGGGGCATAGAGGCGCTCGATCGCGCCCAGCTGAGCAAACAGGCAACCGCTGGCGATGGCATCGGCGGTGTTCCGCGGTGTGATACTGATCTCGCCGGCGCTGAACGGCAGTTGCGCCGTGTTCCCGGCCAGGGCGCGACGCATGAGGTCAAAGCCTGGCAGGATGACGCCGCCAAGGAAGTCACCGTCGGCCGTCAGGCGGTCGATGGTGGTCGCGGTCCCGGCACAGATCACGAGGCAAGGGCCGGCGCCGAGCGCGCGCGCGCCGAGCAAGGCCGCCCAGCGGTCGGCCCCCAGGCGTTCGGGCGTCGCGTAGGTGTTGTGCACGCCGCAGGCGTCCCGACTCGGGCGCAACCAGCGCGGCGGCGGCAGACCGGCTTGGACCAAGGCGGTTTCCACGCCTGCCGCCACCGGAGCGCCCGCCACGTTGCAGGCCACGACTGCACTGCCGGCGGGCAGGCCTTGCAAGGCTGCGGCGAGTTGCGCGCCGGTGTCCGGCGCGTGGGTCGGCAGGGCCTGCACGGCCGACCAGCGCCGGCCGTCGTGACACGCCCACTTCAGGCGTGTGTTACCCACATCGACGGCAATCAGCATGCGCCCGGACGCAGCGTCAGATCACCCGAAAGGCAGCGTTCGAGACCGGTGGCGGTGCGGACCAGCAAGGCCCCGTCCTCGTCGGCCCCGAGACAGGCCCCTTCGACCTCGACCTTGCCGTCGCGCAGCATGTTCACCGGACGTTCCTGCCAGGCGTGATAGGTCTGCCAGCGCGAGCGCAGGACCGCAAAACCGCCGTCGGCAAAGGCATCGAAAACGCCGGCCAGGGCGTGCAGCAAGGCCGCCAGCAGGGCGTTGCGTTCGGGCAGCTGCGGCACGATGTCCTCGAGTGCGACGGGCGCCAGAGCCTGCGGCCCAGCGACAAAATCGGGCGGACGACGCAGGTTGAGGCCGATCCCGATGACGGCCTGCGCCGATTCGGGGTCGCTCTGCACTTCGACGAGGATGCCGCCGAGCTTGCAATCCCCGTAGAGGATGTCGTTCGGCCACTTGAGCTGCACGTCGGGCACGCCGCACGCGGCAAGCGCTTCGACGACGGCGACACCGACGGCCAGTGAAAGCCCCGAAAGACGCTCGATGCCACCTGGAAAATGCCACAGGACGGAGAACGTCAGGCTGGCGTCGGGCGTAGCCAGCCAGCTGCGGCCACGGCTCCCGCGCCCGGCGGTTTGACGATCGGCAACGACCACGGAACCGGACGGCGCGCCGGCTGCCGCGCGTTCAAGCAGGAAGGAATTGGTCGATGCGCACTCCGCCAGCACATCGACGCTGAAACGCCCGGCATCCGGCCCGAGAAGCCCGATGAGGCGCGCATGATCGATCAATAACGGAGAGGGAGGTTCTTCGGTCATGGTGCGTGCAGAAAATGGGGGACGGCCATTATCGCCGATTATGCCGGCGCGTGCGCCCCCTCCTCACCACCGCCATCGAGTCCCAGTTCGTGGATCTTGCGCGTGATCGTGTTGCGCCCGATCCCGAGCGCATGCGCCGCCTCGATTCGACGCCCGCCGGTGTGCGCCAGCGCGCGCGTGATCAGCAGGCGTTCGACGGCATGGGTCAAGGTCTCGTGCACATGCCCGTCGCGCGCCGCCAGCAAGCGATCAACCTCGGCCGCGAAACCGGTCTGCCAGTCGCTGACCGGTGCTGCGACCGGCTTCTCGCGCAGCTCAGGCGGAAGGTCGGCGATGTCGATCTGCTGCCCGGGTGCCATTACCGTCAACCAGTGGCAGATGTTCTCGAGCTGGCGCACGTTGCCCGGAAAATCGTGCCCGGAAAGGAAGCGCAGCGCCGCGTCGGACAAGCGCTTGGGCTCGACGCCCAACTCCTGCGCGCTTTTTTGCAGAAAATGCCGCGCCAGCAAGGGAATGTCCTCGCGCCGCTCGCGCAGACTGGGCAGACGGACGCGGATGACGTTGAGGCGGTGAAACAGGTCTTCGCGGAACAGGCCTTCGCGCACCCGCGCTTCGAGGTTCTGGTGCGTGGCGGCGATGATGCGCACGCTGGCCTTGATCGGCGCATGGCCACCCACGCGGTAGTAATGGCCGTCGGAAAGCACGCGCAACAGGCGCGTCTGCAATTCAGCCGGCATATCGCCGATCTCGTCGAGGAACAGCGTCCCGCCTTCAGCCTGTTCGAAACGCCCTTGCCGCTGCCCGGCCGCGCCGGTGAAGGCTCCGCGCTCGTGCCCGAAAAGCTCGGATTCGAGCAGTTCGCGCGGGATCGCCGCGGTGTTGATGGCGATAAAAGGTTTGGCGGCGCGCGAGCTATGCCGATGCACGGCGCGCGCCACGAGTTCCTTGCCCGCCCCGGACTCGCCGGTGATCAGCACCGTTGCGGTCGACTGGCTCAGGCGCCCGATGGCACGGAAGACTTCCTGCATCGCCGGCGCCTGGCCGAGGATTTCCGGCGCCAGGGCCACTTCGGCCGACGCACCGGATTGGTGCATGCTTTCATCGATCGCTCGCCGGATGAGGTCCAGCGCCTGATCGACGTCGAAGGGTTTGGGCAGGTATTCGAAGGCGCCGCCCTGAAACGCTGCCACCGCGCTGTCCAGGTCGGAATACGCGGTCATGATGATTACCGGCAGGGCCGGCGCGCGCTGCTTGAGCTTCTTGAGCAGGTCAAGTCCCGACTCGCCCGGCATGCGGACATCGGAAATCAGGACCTGCGGCATCGGTGCGCCGCGCTCGATCAGTGCCAGCGCTTCACTGGCCGAAGCGAAGCTGCGGAAGGGTAATTGCTCCCGCGCCAAGGTTTTTTCCAACACCCAGCGGATGGACTTGTCGTCGTCAACGATCCAGACCGGTTTCATGTACGCCCCGTATTCCCCAATGTGCGATGAACACACAAAGCAAATAGCCTGCCATCAGGGAGACAGCAGTTCGAGCGGCAGATGGATGGTGAAGCAGGTCCATCCCGGCCGGCTGTCGCACTCGATCGTTCCCTGGTGTTGCTGGACGAAGCTCTGGGCCAGCGTCAGCCCCAGACCACTCCCCCCGTCGCGCCCCGAGACCAGCGGAAAAAACATCCGCTCGCGGATGGCTTCGGGAATTCCCGGCCCGTTATCGACCACCTGCAGTTCGAGGGCCAAACGGTAGCGCCGCTTGGCCAAGGTCACCTGGCGCGCCGCGCGCGTGCGCAGCACGATGCGCCCGCCACCGGCTGGCGGCTCGCGCATGCCGCCGATCGCCTGCGCGGCATTGCGGGCGATGTTGAGCACGGCCTGAATCAACTGCTCGCGGTCGCCGATCAGTTCCGGCAGGCTGGTGTCGTAATCGCGCACCACGCTCAGCGTTTGCGGAAACTCGGCATTAAGCAGGCTGCGCACCCGCTCGAGAATTTCATGGATATTCACCGGCCCCGGCTGCATCGGGCGATGCGGCGACAGAAGACGCTTCATGAGGTCTTGCAGGCGATCGGTTTCCTTGACGATGACCTGGGTATATTCGTGCAGCGCCGGGTTGTTCAGCTCGCGCTCAAGCAACTGCGCCGCGCCGCGGATGCCGCCGAGCGGGTTCTTGATCTCGTGCGCCAGGTTGCGGATCAGTTCGCGGCTCGCCAGCTGCTGCTCGAGCAGACGCTCTTCACGCGTGGCGCGCAGTTGCTGGTCGATCGGCCACAGTTCGAGCAAGAGTCGTGCGCCGCCATTCGCCTCAACCGCGGCTTCGACCGGATTCACTGTGCAGTTGAGCTGTAGGGCGACGCCGTCCAGGCGACGCACTTCGACGCCCTGCCCGGTGTAGCCCCAGTTGTGCGCCAGCGCCTGATCGAGCGCCTCGTGCAGCGAGGCCGAGGCCTCGACGATTTCGCCGAGCAAGGCCCCGACCGCGCTGCGGCTGCTGACGGCAAGCAGATTCTCGGCGGCGGAATTGATGTAGCGGATCTTCAACCCGGCGTCGAGCACCAGCACCGACGACGACAGAAGGTCGAGCCCGGCGAACGGCGCCCCTGTGGCCGTGGCAGCAGTCGCCGGGGCGGCCGACTCAGCGGAGCTTGGCGAGTTCTTTCTGGATGGCTTCGACATTGCGTTCGTGCAGGGCGACCTTGTCTTTATAGGGTTGCAGTCGCTCCTCCACCTTGGCCCCGTTGATCCCGCTGCCGCCGACCGCGACGCAGACCTGCTTGCCGTCCTTGCTGGCGGAGCAGCGTTGCTGCGGTCCGAAACGCTCTTCGGGCAGGACCTCTTCCTGACCGGCGAGATCCTTGCGCGCCTGCTCAAGGTTGCGCTGCTCGGCGGCCAGCTCGCCCTCCAGGATGCGCCGACGGTCGGTATCGCGGGACTTCTGGGTGGCCTCGCCGACTTTGGGGAAGGACGCCGGCGTCGGCGTGCGCGCCGCCGGTGCGGCCGCTTTGGCGCCCGGCATGGTGGTCGCGGGGCCGAGGTCCATCGCCGTGCATTTCGTCCCTTTACCGCTCGGACGAATGTTGGAAAAGGACTTGTGGCCGCTTTCGTCGACGCACTGGTACATCACGTCGGCGCGCGCCAGTTGTGGCGCGACACCGAGCCCGGCGAGGATCAGCAGCAGTGCGGAGAGAGGGGGCACAATGGCTTTCATTGCAAACGTCGGGAGGGCACGCAAAGGACCGTAGCAGTGTATTTGATGAGCATGCGAAACACAAACGGCCGGCGCTCCCCAAAAAAAAGGACGGGGAAAACCCCGTCCTTTTTGACGCTCGGCGCGAGGCCGATCAGCAGCTGTAGTACAGGTCGTACTCGACCGGATGGGTGGTCATGCGCACGCGATTGACTTCGCTCATCTTCAGTTCGATGAAGGCGTCGATCCAGTCGTTCGAGAACACCCCACCGCGGGTCAGGAAGTCACGGTCGCCGTCGAGCGCGGCCAGGGCCTCTTCGAGGCTGGCGCACACGGTCGGGATCTTCGCTTCTTCTTCCGGCGGCAAATCGTACAGGTTCTTGTCGGCGGCATCGCCCGGGTGGATCTTGTTCTGGATGCCGTCGAGGCCGGCCATCAGCAGCGCGGCAAAGCACAGGTACGGGTTGGCGATCGGATCCGGGAAGCGGGTCTCGATGCGGCGCGCCTTGTCGCTGGCCACGTGCGGGATGCGGATCGAGGCCGAGCGGTTCTTCGCCGAGTAGGCCAGCTTGACCGGCGCTTCGTAGTGCGGCACGAGGCGCTTGTAGGAGTTGGTGCCCGGATTGGTGATGGCGTTCAGTGCCTTGGCGT
>NZ_JASDTF010000014.1:6613-78745 GCF_041441355.1 Propionivibrio sp. | reverse complement strand
CGGCGAACACCTCACTCCCTCACGCTGTTACACCACTTCCCGGGACACCGCCCAACAGTTTGCATTGTTGGCGAACCCAAGACTCCTGAGGCGCTGCGTAACGCAAGCGACCAATTCTTCGAATGGGCGCCAGAAAACGAAAGCGAACCGGAACAAACTGACACGCATCCCCCCTCAACGAAAGCTGATCCACCGAAACTGGTTGTAGTCAGACGCAGGCCGAAATTCGTCGTTGAGGCGGTTGCGTTGCTTGCCGATAGCACATCGGATGGACAAGTCCATCTCGGCGCGCTGGGACAATATCTCAAACGGACTGATCCTGCTTTTTCTCCGACGAATTTTGGACATTCAGGGCTGCTTGATATGCTAAAGACGTACGACCTTCTCGCACTCAAAAAAGCTGAAAACGGTCACTATACGGTCGGGCTACATGCGCAAAACTTTAACGAAAACGACGTCAATACTGTCACCTCGCAGTAAGCGGTTTTGTGGCAAGAAACGAAACCTCAGTTAAGCCACGGCAGCCCCACCCCCTGGCTCAGGTATAGTGCGCAGACCGAATCTACTGAAGCGCCCCACCTCCATGCCCCTGTTTTCCGCCTTCCTCCGTGCTCTGATAACCCTGTTTTTCGCCACCTCGCTCACCGCCGCTCACGCCGCGCCCAAGGTGCCGCCGGTGGAAATTCTCGGCGCCGAGTTCGGGCTGTTCATCGAGCGCGGCGAGGCACGGACGATCTTTACCCCGACGCATACCGTGCCGCATCGCGCCGGACAGCGTTACGGCTGGGTGATCGAACTGCGCACCAAGGCACGCGCGGTGAGCGTCAGCGAGGAATACATCCTGCCGCCGCTGACCGAAACCAAACCCGATCCGCTCGCCGAAGCGCTGGGCCTCAAGAACGAACGGCGCAACCAAGTCAGCCAGCGCCGACTGGTGCCGGTCGAAGGTAAGATTTACGGCGAATGGGAAATCGGCCCGCAGGAGCCCGCCGGGAAACGCACGCTGCAGGTGATCGTCGAGGGTGCCGAACCCGTGCGTTTCGAGTATGAGGTCAAGTAGGGCGCGATCCGCACGTCATTTCTATAAAGTGCAAACGCTCGCACAGCCGAGCGCACAGCCCGGCCCCCACATCGGGTATAGTGCCGGCACTCGCCGCCTGCCCTCATGCAGCACAAAACAGCACTTCCTTGCTCATGTTTTCCGCCCTGGCCCTGACCACTGTCTTTATCCGCGTCGCATGCGCCGCGTTAACTCCGGTCGCGGTGCTGAAAGCGATTTTGTACGGCCCTTCCGCCGCGCCGATACCTCAGGGCTCGGGATGGCGGCATCAGCTGCGGCGGAAAGAAATTTCCGCGTTTTGGAACGAACTCGAAGGCGCACCTTGAACACGATCTTCTAGACGGCGGAAAGGCCGCAACCTCGAAGACGTTATCAAGCAACGATGCCCAGCCAGCTCATGCCTTAGCCGAGATCCCGATGGATACCCCACACGATCTTCTCCTGATTGATGATCACCCGTTTGTTCGCCTAGCGCTCAAATCGCTGCTTTTAGAGTCCCCAGCGATCCGTATCATCGACGAAGCCTGTGACCTGAAAGAAGGCTTGAGCAAAACCCAAGCCAAACCATACGCGCTGGTTCTGCTCGACCTGGACTTACCCGACTGCAAGGGACTGGAAACCATCGAGCAGTTCCTCGCCTGCGCCCCCGATACCCCGGTAGCACTCCTCTCCGGAGAAGACAGTTTCGAGATGCGCACCCAGGCGCTAGCCATGAACATTCGCGGCTACATCGTGAAAGCACAATCGCCGGAGGTCATCCGTGCGGCCATCAATCTCATGCTGGCCGGAGAACGCTACATCCCCTCCGACATTTATGCGCGACTGAGCGTATCCCCTCAACAGCCCACGGAAAACCCTCCTGTCTTAGCCCCCCTGAACGCGGAGTTCGAACGCCTGTGCGGACAACTCACCCCCCGCTTGCAGGAAGTGTTCACCCTCGTTCTCCAAGGGCGGACGAACAAGGAAATCTCCCAGGAACTCGGTCTGACGCTCGGCACGGTCAAGAATTACGTTTCCGGCATTTTCGAACGGCTTGATCTCCCTTCGCGTCCCCGCGCCATCAGTCACGTCATGCACATCGCTTCTGCCAAAAAGCCGCCGGCGCGTGCTCGACGGCCCGAAGCCTAAAGGGCGGAAAGCGCCTCCTGCAACCGCGACAGGCTGGCTGACCACGCCGCCAAAGCCGCGCGAGCCCGTGCCGGATCGCCATCACGGCAGGCCGTATGCAAAGGTTCGAGCAAGGCCGAGGCCTCGACCGCGCCCATGATCCGCAAAGCGCTTTTGAAGCGATGCAAGGATCGCCGCGCAGCCGCGAAATTGGCGGGGCGCGCGCCCAGCGCGGCCTCAAGCTCCGCCCGGTTCGCCGGCAGTTCAGCAAGGAAGCTGCGCGCCAGGCGACGGACTTCCGCGGCGTCCTGACCCACCCACGCCATCGGCACCTCAAGATTCAGAACCGCCCCGACGGAATCTTCGACCAAGCTCCGCCGCCCCGTTTCTGCCGTGTTCGTCGTCCCGGGCTCGACAGAACATGCCGGCGTATCATCGCCCCCTCGGGCAGCCCGAATTGCTTCGTCGAGGGCTGAAATCAATTTTTGCGGCGTCGAAGGCTTGATCAACACCCCGTTCATGCCGGATTCCGCACAGCGCTGTTCGATACCGAGGAAAACGTCCGCCGTCAGTGCCAGGATGGGAACATTAAGCGCACACGCGCCACCATCCTGCCCGACCCAGGTGCGGCGTTCCTCGCACGCGCGGATGGCCTCGGCAGCCTCAAAACCATCCATGACCGGCATCTGGATGTCCATCAGGACGATGTCGTAACGCCGACGGACATTCTGAAACGCGTCGACGGCAGCCTGACCGTCGCCAACGGCATCCACTCCGAATCCGGCGCGCTCCAAAACGGAGGACAAAATCTCGCGACTCACCTTGCTGTCTTCCGCCAGCAAGACTTTCAACCCGCGGCGCCTGCGGCTTTCCGCGGACAACGGTGCGTGCCTTGCACGCACGCGGGCGCCCCGGTCAGGAAGTTCCCGCAGAAGGATTTCGACATCTTCAAACACCAGGGGCTTAAGCAGCGCGGAGCCGATTTGCGTGTGCGAACGCCCTGTTGGGCTGAGCACGCGAACGGCCAGAGGAAAACCTCCCCCGCTCTCGCATTCACTCTCGACCAGAAGCGCGAACAACGGGTTTTGTTCACTCGCGGGGGCAAGGGTTTCCGCCGCCTCCGGAGCAGCCAGAAGAACCGGCTCAATGGCGAAATGGCGCAAGATCGAGGCCAATGCTTCACGTTGCAAGGGACAGGATTCGACGATCCCGACGCGCCGCCCCTTCCATTCGGAGGGCGGTGACCACGCCTGAAGCGGGACGATCGAAAAATCCAGGGTAAACACCGCTCCTTGGCCTGGAGCACTGCTAACGCGGACCGTACCGCCAAGAAGTTGCATCAGCCGTTGCGTGATCGCCAAGCCCATCCCGGTTCCGTAAAAGCTCCGGCTTGGAGAGGCGTCTCCGGGCTCAAAAGCGGAAAACAGTTTTTTCTGGTGGCTTGCGCTGATCCCGACGCCGGTATCGCGCACCTCGATGCGCAGGCGGTGGCCATTGGGATACGGCTCGGCCCCGACCTTCATCACGACTTCTCCTGCCGGCGTGAATTTGACGGCGTTACCGAGCAGATGCGCAATAGCCTGGCGCAAGCAGCGCGGGTCGGACGACACGAAGCGCGGCGTTCCGGGTTCGATCAGGCAAGAAAAGGCGAGCCCTTTGCGCATGGCGTCAAGCCCGTGGATACGCGCCAATTCGCCGACCAATGCGTAAAGATCAAGTTCGCGGCATTCCAAGGCGTAGTGACCGAACACGAGACGCGACAAATCGCCGGCATCATCGAGAATGTCCGCCAACGACTCGCTCGCGGCACGTATCGCTCCGACCAACTCACGCACCCGCGCCGGGTCTTCCGTCTCTTCTGCGAGATGCGCAGCCCCGATGATGGCCGAGAGTGGGGTCCGCAGCTCATGGCTGATCGAGGCGACAAAATCGAGTCTTGAGGTCGACTCTTCCGGCGGGGACGGCGGGGCTTCGTAACGGTCGGCCTGCGTCGCTGCGCCAAGCGTTGCAGACACCTCGGAGAGCAGCCGAACGATCCCTGCAGCATAGACTGCCCCCCCCTGCCCATCCCGTTCGACGATACGCCCCTGCCATGAAACTTGGCGCCAGCCACCATCGCGCACCCGCATCCGCAAGCTTAGGGCTCGTGCAGGAATCGTTTCGGCACGAAACCCCTCAAGCGCCGCCCGTCCCTCAGCATCACTGGGATCGATCAGCGCCTCCCAACCGGACACTCGCGCCCACCCCCAGGCGGCGCCTCGACCACGGTCCGCCCCCTCAAAACGGATCTCGTCCCGCAGCAGATCCCAGCGCCAGTACACCTCCTCGCGACCGGCCAGGAAATTTCGCTGCGCCTGCGCGCACCCGAGCTGCCGCAGTAGCCCGCGGAGTACACGATTGGCAACCCGCGAGACCTCCTCGAGCCGATTCGGATCAGCAACGGCCGTTCCGTCGAGGCTGACGCCGATCGACGCCAGCGTCTCCTCAAGTGCAGCACTTCCTCCTGCACCACCGTCAGTGCGCACGCTTTTACTGCGCTTCGTCGAAGCGCTCGCCTCGCCCCTCTTCTCTGTCTTCACGCCTATCCATTGCCCGTATGAAGTGCTCGCACCCTAACAAGGCCACATGGGAAGAAACAGTGACCTTGGTCACGCATCAAGACCACCTCCCCTCATTCTTGGCGAGGCCTACGACAGACAACGAAAGCCAACAATGCTGAAAGCATTTAAGAATTTAAACAATTGCATCCGCGACGGACAGCGAAATGACTGCGCCAACAGGGCATTAAGAAAATCCAGCCCATGACGGGCGAGGTTGGGGCTGACCAAGACCCGCACAGAACAAAACCATAGTCATAATTACCAATGACATGTAACTTTTGTCACCTTCATCCGAGCCCCCTGCTTTGGGACAATTGCAGCATAAGAATAAAAGGATTGTGGCGACCCCAAAATCCAAAAATAAAACCGGGCCTACCTCTCGTGAACCGCCGAACACCTTTTTCTCTGTATGTATTATGGATTTTCTTCTTACAGCTCGGGGTCGCGAAAGCCTCACCGGAGAGCCTTCACGCGCTTGACGAAGCGCAGCCCCTGCAACTTTCGCTGGCGCTTGAGCATCACCCCACACTCGCTGACGCTGAACTGAGTGACGCTACCGCCGCCTCGCTTAGCGTTCCGCCCCCTCTTCCCCTGCGCTCCGAAGAGGGCAGCCGCATTGCGCTGATGCCGTCCCCCGACGGCCGGACACAGGACACGGCACGACTGCGACTCGCCCGCTATGTTTCCGAAACACTGAGGAACAATCCCCAAGCACTGCAAACGGAAGCCGAAAGCCGCGCGGCCGAACACCGGGCAAGCGAAATGCGCGGCGCGCTGCTCCCCCGCCTCACTGCTTCTGCGGTTGCGGCGCACGAGACCCAGGAACGGGGAAGCGGGTTCGATACCGACTTCAAGCAGCGGCAAGGGCAGCTTCGGGTCACGCTGCCGCTCTTCGACCCCTCGATCTACGCCCAACTCGCGCAGCGCCGCGCGGCCTCGCTGGGCGCGGACTGGCGCCTCACCGACGTGCGCGAACAATTGATGCTGCGCGCGATCGAGACCTACATCGAACTGCTCAAGGCCGACCGGTTGCTGATCCTGGCCCAACGCAACCTGCGCACACACCGCGACTACGTCGCCCAGGTCAAAGAGA
Source organism: Propionivibrio sp. (assembly GCF_041441355.1). Lineage (GTDB taxonomy): Bacteria > Pseudomonadota > Gammaproteobacteria > Burkholderiales > Rhodocyclaceae > Propionivibrio. The sequence goes on along the minus strand of NZ_JASDTF010000014.1, from coordinate 72,885 downwards.
TCGCTCGCCACGACCTCGGCCGTGCCGCCGACATTGCGGCGGCTGTCGCCCGCACGGCACTCGCCGAAGCGGTGCTGACCTCGCGCCTCGCACGGCTCGAAGCGGTCCGCTCGACGTGGCGCCAAGTGACCGGCCTCGCGCCGCCAGAGACGCTGGACGACGCGCCCTGGGTCCGCCTGCCGGAGTCCCTGGACACGGCCTTGCAGATCGCGCTCAGCGAACATCCCATGGTCCGGCTGGCCGAAGCCGAAATCGTCTTGGCGCGCGAGGGTGTCCAGGCCGCGCGCGCCGGCTTCAAGCCGAAATTCAATTTCGAGGCCAACACCCGCACGGGCAACGACTGGGGCGGTTACGCCGGCAAACAAGACGCCAACTACGTCGGCGTTTCGGCCGAATGGAACCTGTTCGCGGGTTTTTCCGACAGTTATGCGACCAAGGCCGCGCAGGAAGGCGTCGTCGCGGCCCAAAACGCGCATGACCGGATTCGCAACGAATTGCGCAATCGGGTCGAAATCGCCTGGTACGAGTTGCGCAGCGCCGACGCCTCCCTGCGTGCTTTCGACGACTACGCGCTGAGCACCAAGCAAATGGTCGACGCGACCGCGGACCAGTTCCGCGTCGGACGCAAATCGCTGCTCGACGTGCTGAACGCGGAAAACGAACGCTTCACCGCACTCTCGAACGTCGAGACCACGCGCCAGGACCTCGCCCTGGCCAGTTGGCGCCTGCACAGCCTGCAAGGACGGGTGCAGGACGAACTCCAGCTGCGGATGCCGTGAGCGTGAGCGGACTCTGGGACACCGTCGCCGCCCTCGCCGCCCATCTCGGGCGGCGAATCGCCACACGCGACCTCGCCGCACACGGCGGGCTGACGCTGCCCGGCAGCGAACTGGAACAGGCGGCGTGCGCCCTGAAGGCGCACGGCTTTGCCGTCCAACTGGTCGAGCGGCCCTTGTCCGCTCTGCCCCAGGACGAAGGACCGCTGCTTTTGGCGCGCAAGGACGCGCCTCCTCTACTCGTGGTGCGCCTGGATGCCGACGGCGCCACCCTTGCTGGCGAAACCCAGCCGCGCCTCGCCCTCGCCGCCTTGGCCGAGGCCTATGCGGGTCGCGCCCTAATCGCGCACGCCACGGAAAACACCGGCACGACCGAGACGGGCATCGCCGACGCCCCCCGAGCGCCGCACTGGTTCTGGAGCGTTTTTGCCCTGCTGCGCCGGCATTACGGCGACTGCATCGTCGCCGCCCTGCTCGTCAATCTGCTGGCGCTCGCCGGGTCGATGTTCTCGATGAACGTCTACGACCGCATCATTCCCAACGGCGCCCTGCATTCGCTCTGGGTGCTGGCCATCGGGGTGACGCTCGCCGGCCTGATTGAATGCTTCCTGCGCACGCTGCGTGCGCAGATCGTCGACCAGGCGGGCAAACGCGCCGACCTCATCCTTTCGTCGCGCATTTTCCGCCAGACGCTTTCCCTGACGGCAGAAAACCGTCCGTCGTCCAGTGCCCAGTTCGCGAGCCACCTGCGCGATTTCGAATCGGTGCGCGAGTTCGTCAGCTCGACCACCCTGATCGCCCTCACCGACCTGCCTTTCGCCGTGCTTTTCCTCGTCGTGATCGGGCTCTTGGGCGGCAGCCTCGTCTGGGTTCCGATCCTTGCCGCACTGCTGATTCTCGGCATCGGCGTCGCCTCGCAATGGCCCATCCGCAAGGCCATCGAACGTTACCAGCACGAAAGCGTGCAGAAATTCGCCTTCAGCATCGAAGCCGTCGAACGGCTCGAAACCATTCAAGCCCTGGGCGCCACCCCGCTCGTCCAGAGCCGCTGGGAACGCCTCTGCGCCACGGCGGCGCGCAGCGCAATGGAAAGCCGCTTGCTCTCCTCCGGCGCGCTCAACCTGACCCAGTTCGTCCAGCAGACGGCCGGAACCGTGCTCATCTTGTGGGGCGTCTACCTCATCCTCGATAATCGTTTCAGCAGCGGAGCGCTCATCGGCTGCAGCATCCTTGCCGGTCGCGCACTAGCCCCCATGGCGCAGGTGGCCGGGCTGATGACCCGCTGGCAACAGGCGCGCCTGGCCTTTTCCTCGCTCGAGCGGATCATGCAACTCCCGACCGCCTACGACCCGCAGCGCAACTACCTGCAAATGGCCCGCGCCCAAGGGGCGTACCGCCTGAGCGACGTCGGTTTCTCCTACCCGCGGAGCGAGCATTTTGCGCTGCGCATCCCCCGGCTCGAGATCGCCCCGGGCGAACGGATCGCCGTGATGGGCCCGGTCGGCTCCGGCAAGTCGACCCTCTTGCGCCTGCTGGGCGGCCTGCTGAGCGCCAGCGAAGGGCAGTTGCTGGTCGACGGTATCGAATCCCGCCAGATTGCGCCCGGCGACCTGCGCGCCCAAATCGCCTGGGTCGGGCAAGACCCCGTCCTGTTCCAGGGCACCCTGCGGGAGAACCTGTTGCTCGCGGCCCCCAACGTCGGCGAAGAGCGTCTGCGCGAGGTCATCACGCTGACCGGGGTGCTGAACCTGGCTAACGCCCACCCGCTCGGCCTCGACCTGCCGCTCGGCGAAAACGGCGCCCAGCTTTCCGGCGGCCAGCGCCAGCAGGTCGCCCTGGCCCGCGCGTTGCTCGCCGACACCCCGATCGTCTTGCTCGACGAACCGAGCGGCGACCTTGACGGCGCCAGCGAACAGCGCCTGATCGGCGAACTGCGCCGCCTCCTCGCGGGCAAGACCCTGCTCGTCGCAACGCATCGCCCGGCGCCGCTCGATCTCGCCGAACGCCTGATCATTCTCGACCGCGGGAAAATCGTCGCCGACGGCCCCCGCACCGAGGTGCTCAACGCCGTCGGACGCGGCCAGATCCGGCGCCAGCCAGCGATGGAGGTCGCCTCATGAAGTGGCTGTTCGCACTCGGTCGGCGGAACACCGGCGCACCGACACCGCCGACGCCAGCACAACGCGACGCCATCGCCCGCCAGCGTGAAACCAATGCCCACGCCGCCGCTGCCGACGTCGGCGCCGACCTCTACGCCGCACAGGTCGACGACTCCCGTGCCTGGACACGTTGGGCGCTGCATTGCTGCGCCCTGGTTCTCGGCGCGTTCCTGCTCTGGGCCGCGCTGGCCGAACTCGACGAAGTGACCAGCGGAAACGGCAAGATCATCCCGACCAGCCGCGAACAGGTGGTGCAAAGCCTGGAAAGCGGCATCGTCGCGGAAATCCTGGTGCGCGAAGGCGAGACGGTCGACGCCGGCCAGCCCCTGCTGCGCATCGACGATGTCCGCCTGGGCTCGACCGTCAAAGAGAGCCAATCCAAGATCGACGCACTCACCCTCGCCGCCACGCGCCTGCGCGCCGAGGCGCAGAACCACGACTTCGCCGCCCCCGAAGACATTGCCCGCCGCAACCCGAGCCTGGCCCACTCCGAACGGCAGACCTTCGCCGCCCGCCGCCGCAGCCTGGAGACCTCGCTCGCCGCGCAAAGCCAGTCGCTCAAGCTGGCGCAGGAAGAATTGCGCATCACCGAACCCCTGGCGGCACGCGGGCTGGTTTCCGAGCTCGAAGTGATGCGCGTGCAGCGCGCGATCGTCGAGCATCGGGGGCGGATCGCCGAGTTGAGCGGAAAATTCCGCGCCGACGCGGCCGCCGAGCTGACGCGCGTCGAAGCCGAGCTGGGCGCGCAAAGCGCCGCCATCGTGGGCCGCCAGGATTCGCTCAAGCGCACGGTGCTCACCGCCCCCAAGCGCGGCATCGTCAAGAACGTCCGCGTCACGACCGTCGGCGGCGTCGTTCAATCCGGGCAGGACCTGCTGGAAATCGTCCCCCTCGACGACACCTTGCTGGTCGAGACGCGCATCCGTCCGGCCGACATCGCCTTCCTGCGCCCCGGGCTGCCGGCAATCGTCAAGATCAGCGCCTACGACGCATCGATCTACGGCTGGCTCGAAGGCGAACTACTGCAAATCAGCGCCGACACCTTGCGCGACGAAGTCCGGCGCGAGGAGACCTATTACCGCGCGCTGGTCCGGACGCGCAACGCGGCCTTGCGCACAGCCGACGGCAAGCACCTGCCCATCATTCCCGGCATGCAAGCCCAGGTCGACATCCGTACCGGCAAGAAATCCGTTCTCAGCTACCTGTTCAAGCCCGTCTTCAAGGCCCGCGAGGCCTTGCGCGAAAGATGAGAAAACCCGCCATGGCCCGCCCAGCGCCCCAGACCTCACGCTCCGACGCCGCGCCCCGCAGCGACGCGCACTGGCGTCGGGTCGCCCGCTTCGCGGCACTCCTCGCCCTGACGGCGACGGACGCCCGCGCCCAAGCCTTCGACCTTGAGGCCGCGCGGGCCCGCACCCGCGGCCAGATCGAAGATGTCACCGCCGACCGGGCCCGCCCCGAAGACCAGGCGATGAGCCTGGGAACGACCCTCAGCCCGAACCTGCGCCAACGCAATACCGAGCTGCCGCTCGCCGCCCCCCGCGGCGCAGCGCCCGACAAGGCCCGTACCCCCCCACCGGCGCCCCGCGCCGAAAGCGCGCCGCCCCCGCCGAGCGCAGAACGCCTGGGCACACGAACGCGCAGCGGAGAGACGCAGGCGCGCGCCTACACCCCGGACCTGTCGCGCCAGACGCTGACCTTTGCCCGCTTTGCCGGACGCAGCACGATCGACCTGCCGCGGACGACCGGGAGCGCCCCGGCGGAGGAACGCACTGCGCCGCCCTGGGCACTCGCCGACATCGTCCGCGCCACGCTGCAGCGCAGTCCGAGCCTGCGCCAGACCCAGGCCCAGCATGAATCGGCCGAGGCCCGCACCGGCCAGTCGGTCGCCGACCTGCTCCCGACGCTGAGCACCCGCCTGGCCAGCGGCCGGGCGGAAACGCGCCTCGCCAATAAGCCGGATGCCGAGACCGACGACTACCGGACGCAAACGACGCGCCTCGTCCAACCGATCTACAACCACGTCCTGATCAAGAACCTCAGTGGCACGCGGGCCGCCGAAACGGCGGCGGCACACCGGGTCGAGGCCAGCCGCGAAGCCGTCGCCCTGTCGGCCATTCAGGCTGGAGCCAATCTCGCGGCGCAGCGCATTCTGATCGACGACGTCGCGCAGCACGAAGCCCAGCTTGGCGAGGTGCTGGCCTACCTCGAAGATCGCGCCGCCAGCGGCGCCAGCAGCCGCGCCGATCTCGAGCGGGCGCGGACGCGGGTGCTCGCCGCGCGCGAACTGCGCATCAACCAGCAGGCGGCCTACCAGACGGCGCTGTACGAACTCGAGCGCCTGCTCGGCCACACGCCCGACGCGCTGCACCTCCCCTTCCTCAACCAGCTCCCGGGGCTGCCGCAAACCCAGGCCGAAATCCGCCGCCTGGTCCTCGACAGCAACGCCGATCTGCAGGCCTTGCGCGCCGACATCACCGCCCAGGAAGCGGCGGTGTCCGCGCAATACGGGCGGCTGTTGCCTTCGCTGGCGTTGAGCGCCGAACGTGACCATCAGGAAAACACCGAAGGCCCGTCGCCGCTACAGAAAGACCGCCGCCTGCTGGCCGTCCTCAATTGGTCGGTCTCGCTGGGCGGCAAGGAGATCCTTGGCGGCCGCGAGGCCAGCGCCGAACTGCGCAACCGGATCGCCCGCTACGACGATGAAAGGCAGCGCCTCGAACAAGCGCTCGAAACCGACTTTTCCCTGCTGCTTTCGGCAACCCAGCGGATCGCGGCCGGCGAGGCCGAGCAGCGCGCAGCCCAGACGGTCGTCGAGGCCACCCGCGAACAGATGCGCGTCGGCCGCATCGGCTCGCTCCTCGACGCCCTCGACGCCTTCGACCGGCTCTACGCCGCCCGCCAGAAGCTGGCCTTGGCCCTCAGCCAGCAGATGAGCGCGCACGCCCAGCTCCTGCGCCGGCTCGGGCAGCTCGCCGCGTTCGCCGACGGCGCCCCTCTTTCTTCGGGAGAACACTGAGATGTCCGCCGCCTCCGATTCCGACGATGTCTCCGACATTTTCTGGCCCGGCTACGTCGATGCCATTTCGAATCTGGCGATCAACCTCTTGTTCGTCATCGCCATCATGGCCATCGTCGTCATCTCGGCCACGCTCCAGTTGCAAGAGCTGATGAAGCGCAAGGACAAGGACCCCGCCCAGATCAGCGCGACCACCACCAGCGCCGCGCCGACCCCGGAGGCCCTGCAGGACATCGTCGCGAAGCAGCAAAAAACGATTGCGCAGCAGGCGGCACAGATCCGCAAACTGCAGGAGGACGCCCGCCAAGCGGAGCGCCGCGCATCGGCATCGTCCGCGCCTTCGCGCCCGGACAGCCAGGAACCGCCGGCACCGGCCGAGCGCCTGGAGGTCGTCGAAGCCAGCACGCCAGCCAGCGCGCCGGAAGGGAAAAACCGCACCCAGGTGCGCAAAAGCGGCGTCATCGTCAATTTCGCCAGCAACGTCGTGCAACTGAGCGCGGCGGAAAGCGACGACCTGAACACCAAGCTCAAGCGCTTTGCGCCGCTGTCCGCCAGCCAGAAATGGCGCATTCACGTGGTCACGCCCAAGGGCTTCAGCGAGGCGACCCGACTCGCCTTTTACCGCGCCAACGCGGTGCGCAGCGTGCTGCTCAAGGCCGGCGTTCCGGGCGAGATGATCGAAGTGCGGGTCCAGGAAAGCGAACGCGACAACGCCGACAACACCAAGGTTGTCGTCAGGCCGGCCACATGACCGCCCGCATCTTTCGCCGCCTGGCCGCGATCGCCGCCGAGCTGCGTGCCGGACTGAACATGGCCGACGCCCCCCCGGACCTGTCGAGCCAGGAGCGCGCCGAACGGCGCGCCCTCGGCATCCTGGCTGGCCTCGTCGCCGCCCTGCTGCTCTGGGCGGCACTCGCCCCCATCGACCGCATCGTGCGCGCCGAAGGTCGCATCGTCGCGGCAGCGCGGGCACAAATCGTCCAGCACCTCGAAGGCGGCATCGTCGAGGCCATCGCCGTCCGTGAGGGCGAAAGCGTGCGCGCCGGACAGCTGCTGATGCGTCTCTCCGACGTTCAGGCAAACAAGGACGTCCAGCAGGGGGTCAGCCGCATGCAGGCCCTGCAGGCCACCCAGGCCCGCCTGCAGGCGGAGTCCGAGGGCAGCGAACGGATCGAGTTCCCCGCCGCGGTCGGCGAAGATTACCGTCGGCGCGAGCGCAGCGCCTTCAACGAACGCGCCAAAAAGCTGCGCTCGGAACTCGCGGCGCTGCAGCAGCAGATCAAGCAACGCCGCGCCGAACTGGCCGAAACGCAACTGCGCGCCAAGAACTATGCCACCGAGATCGATCTCGCCCGCCAGCAGAGCCAGCTGCTCGAAGGCTTGCATCGCCGCGGCGCGGCGTCGCAACTGGAACTGATCGAGGCCCAGAGCCGGACGCAACGCATGCTCAGCGCGCAAGGCGAGGCGATGGCCGCGATCCCCCGCCTCTCGGCCGCGATCGGCGAAATGGAATCGCGCTTGGCCGAAGCCGACGCCCGCTTTCGCGCCGATGCCCGCCTCGAACTGAGCCAGGTCGGCGGCGAACTTGAACGTCTCGGCCACGCGGTGAGCGGCGACAGCGACCGTCTGGCGCGGACCGAGGTCCGCGCGCCGGTCGGCGGCTTCGTCAACCGCCTGCACTTCAACACCCTCGGGGGCGTCGTCAAACCCGGCGAGCCGATCCTCGAAATCACCCCCAGCGACGGTCCGCTCGCCGTCGAGGCGCGCGTCCGCCCGGACGACCGGGCCGCGCTCCGCCCCGGCCTGTCGACGCGCGTGGTGATCGGGGCATACGACTATGCCGTCTATGGCGCGCTCGACGGACGCCTGACCGAAGTCAGCGCCGACACGCTTCCCGACGAAAAAGGCAGCCGCTATTACCGCGTCACCATTGAAGCCCGCCCCGCCGATGGCCCGCTGGCCAGGGAAGTCATCCTTCCGGGGATGACGGCCCGGGCCGACATCGTCCTCGGCCAACGCAGCGTCCTGAGCTACCTGCTCTCACCCCTGCTCAAGTTTTCCACCCAGACCCTCCGCGAACCGCGCTGACCCGGAACGGACACGCCCGCCCACCCAAGGCTAAATCGATCGAGAAAGACCACGGCCATGAATAAAATCAAATCGTATTACTGGTACATCGGCGTTCCCATCGTCGCGCTCATCTTCGGGACGGTACTGTGCTTCGAGCTCATCGCCAGCACGGTTCGCGGCAACCCGCACCCACAGATCAACTATGTGATCTTCGTCCTGATCGCCGGCGGATGCGCGATGATGCTCCAGCAAGTCCTCCGGATGAACCGCGACGCGCGTTACATCGAGGCCTATTACGACCTGGCGCGGAACCGGATGGACGCCACGCAGCTCCGCGCACAGCTCGACAGCCAGCGCAGCGATGCGCGCGCGGTCCTCGAGATCGTGAACGACCTGCTCGGCAAAACGGTGTCCCCGGTTCAGCACGCCGCCCTCGAAGCCGAGTTGCATCGTTACAAGGCCAAGCAATCGCGCTACCTCATCCTGCCGCAGTTCATGTCGGGCATGATGGTCGGGCTGGGGCTGTTCGGCACCTTCATCGGCCTGCTCGGCGCCCTCGCCGAGATCGGCAAGCTGATCGGCGCCTTTTCGCTCGCCACCGGCGGCAGCGACCCGAGCGAAGCGATCCGCATGCTGGTCGAGCGCCTGACGGCGCCGATGCAGGCCATGGGCGTCGCCTTCAGCGCCTCGCTGTTCGGCGTGCTCGGCTCGCTGATCATGGGCGTCCTCCTCGTCGCCGTGCGCAACTGCACCGGCGAACTCGTCTCCCTGCTCGACACCCGGACGACCTTCCTGACCGACTTCGGCGACGAAGGGGACAATGCCGAAGGCATCCGTGAAATCGGCGAGGCCCTCGGCGCGCTGGCCGAGCAATCGCCGATTCTGCGCGGCCTGGCCACCGCGCTCGAGCAATCCGAGCGCCGGGTGCGCGATCTCGTCAATAGCATGCTGCAACTCAGCGCCCGCATCGAACTGCGCGAACTCAGCCAGGAACAGATTCTGAACGCCCTGCAGAACAGCCAACAAAACGAAGAGGCCACGCTCAAGACCCTGCGCGAAACCGCCAGTGCCATGGGCACGCTGGCCCAGCGCTGGGCAACCGCAGAACAGGTGGAGAGCAAGATCCACGCACTGCTGGTGAACCAGCAGGCGCAAAACGAAACGCTGCAGCAGTTGGTCGTTCAGGGCAACCAAACCCAGGCCCAGGTCAGCCAGCGTCTCACCGAGTCGCTTTCGCAGTCGCGCCTGATCCAGGACCGGATGTCCGAACAGCTCGTGTCCCTGAGCACGACGCTCAAGGAAACCAGCGAAGGCCTGCGCACCGGCCTGGGCGACATCGCCGGCGTCCAGCGCCGCGGCTCCGACCAGTTCATCGAGCTGATCCAGAGCAACTTCAAGGACATGGCCGCCTTGCAGCGCCGGGAAGCGGATCAAGTCGCCAACGCCACCCAGAGCGGGCTCAAGGAACTTGCTGGCGCCCAACGGCGCAGCATCGACGACCTGATGCGCGAGATGACGACCAGCCTCGAGCGGCTGGCCGAAAACAGCGCGCACGAACAGGCCGGAACGCGCCTCGTCGCGCAACAGATCGGACAGCTCAACGACACCTTGGGTGCCCTGTCCGAAAGCAACCTGAGCGGTCTCAAGTCCTTCGTCGACCAGACCCAACGGCAGCAGCAATCAAGCCTGCGCGAACAGGCCGAGGCCGCGACTCGACTCGCGCGCGTCATCGAAGACGCGCAAAGCGCGCAAAACGCGACCCTGCATACGCTCGGCAACACCGTCTCGGTGATGTCGCGCAGCCTGCAGGACGGCAACGTCACCAACATCCAGCTCGTCAACCGCCTCGAACTGCTGTTCCAGGAATCGGACCTGCGCCAGAACCAGGTCGCTGAGCAACTGATGCGCGCCCTCAACGAACTCCAAACCTCGCGCGCCTGAGGTCCGTAACCGTCACTTTCCGTCGGAGGCCCCATGCCCCCCCCACCGACCACCGCCCCGTCCAAACCTGAACGCGAAGCCGAAAGCGCGCGGATCGAGCTGGCCGAAATCCGAACGGGGGCGGACGGCCGCCCCGCGTTTGCGCTCCCCTTCGCGGCCGCCGACATCGCCTCCGTGGAGGTCATCGACGTCGACCTCATCGTCGTCACGCACGATGGACTGCGCATCCTCATCCCCGAGGGCGCGCTGCTCGCGGTCACCCAGGCCGACCTCAAGATCGCTTTCAGCACCGGCGAGTTGAGCGCCGGCGAGTTGTTCAAGCGCGTCGGCGAATTGAGCCCGGTCGAAGGCGGCAGCTTCCGCATGCAAGCGACGACGCTCAAACCGCAACCGCCCGATCCCGAGAGCGGCAACGACCTCGATTCGGGCGCCGGCGCCGAAGCGCAGGTCCAGCACTTGGAGACCCAGGTGGCCGAACTGCAGGCGCAGCTCGACGAGGCCGTGCGCGCCGCGCAGCCTCAGAAGGCCGTTCAGGAGGGCGAAGAGGAGGCCTTGCGCACACCGTTTACCGCCTTCAAGACGGCCGACCCACAGCCCCTCGACTTTCTCTCCCCGCCGGCCCGCGCGCGCGCCGACGAGGCCAGCGCGCCCGCCACCCCGCCCCCGGGCCAAAACACGAATCCCAGCCAGCCGCCGCTGATCAGCAACGAACTGCCGCGCCCGCGCCTGCAGGCCAGCGCCGAAGCCAAGCTGAGCAACATCGAGCGCTGGGACGGCAGCCAGGCCACGCCCAACGACAACTTCGCGGCGGCCACGCTGCAGCAGATGCTGCCCGACGGCCGGCTCAAGGTTCGGCTCACCGGCGGCGAAGCCGCCCAGAACTGGGACACCGGCAGCGCCGACAGCGCCAAGGTTCGCGCTGACCTGGTCTTCGCCCCCGCCGGCAGCCTAGCCAAAATCCAGCTTTCGCTGGCCGACCCGGCGGCCGCCTTGCCGCCCGGCTTCCGGATTGCGGGCCAGGACCTGCGCCAAGGCGTGCTCATCGACGCCAGCGACAAGACGGCGACGCGGGCAGCGCTCGAGTGGACCGTCAGCGCCGACGCCGATGTCGTCGCCGGAACCCGCTTCCAGATCGTATTCAAATACCTGGACGCGCAAGGCAAGCTGATCGCCGCCTCTTCGCTCACGCTCAGCCACGAGGATGTGCGCAGCGCCGCAGCACTGACCGAAAGCGACGCCAACGGTCTGCTCATCGTCAAACTCCCGGCGCGCGGGATGAGCTATGACATCAGCGGGCGCGACGGCCAGGACGACACCATCGACGCCGGCAACGGCGACGACATCCTGCGCGGGCTCGGCGGCAACGACGTCCTGCGCGGCGGACGCGGGGCCGACATCCTGCTCGCCGGCGATGGCGCCGACCAACTGCGCGGCGGAACCGGCGCCGACCAGCTTGAGGGCGGCAAAGGCAACGACTCGGCCTACGGCGAAGAGGGCAACGACCTGCTCGTCGGCGGCGAAGGCAGCGATGTGCTCGATGGCGGCGCCGGCGAGGACATCGCCAGCTACGCCGAAGCTGCCGGCAATGCCGCTGGCGAAGGCGTCACCGTCCACCTGGCGACCGGGGACCAGCACCTCAACGCCGGCGGCGAAGCGGCCGGCGATTACCTGGTCCGCGTCGAACACCTCATCGGCTCGGCACACCGCGACCTCCTTGTCGGCGACGAGGGGGCAAACCTGTTGCGCGGCGGTGCCGGCGACGACACCCTGCAAGGCATGGCCGGCGCCGACACGCTGGACGGCGGCTCAGGCAGCGACACCGCCAGCTACAGTCGCGCCGGAACCGCCGGTCTGACGGTCTCGCTCGCCGATGCCACGCGCAACACCGGAGACGCGGCCGGCGACCTGCTGCTGAGCATCGAAAACGTGACCGGTAGCGCCGGCAACGACACGCTCGAAGGCGATGCCGGCGGCAACCTTCTGCGTGGTGGCGCCGGTGGCGACCGCCTGCTCGGGGCCGACGGCGACGACGTGCTCGAAGGCGACGACGGCGACGACGAACTTGAAGGCGGGCGGGGGAAGGACGTCCTGCGCGGTGGCGCGGGCGACGATACCGCAAGCTACCTCGACAGCGACGCCGCCGTTTTCGCCAGCCTCGACAGCAAGGACGCTGCACTCAACAACGGCGAGGCCCAGGGAGACAGTTTCGTCCTCGTGGAAAACCTGCGCGGCACCCGCCATGCGGACACGCTGGTGGGCGACGACGGCGCCAACCGCCTTGAAGGCGAAGCCGGCAATGACATGCTGATCGGCGGCCGGGGTGGCGACGCGCTCCACGGCGGCGAGGGCAGCGACACCGCCTCCTACGCCAGCGCCACCGCCGCGGTGCGGGCCAGCCTCAGCACCCCGAACGGCAACACCGAGGACGCGCTCGGCGATACCTACGTCAGCATCGAAAACCTGATCGGCTCCGATTTCGGCGACAGCCTCGAGGGCAACAGCGGGGCGAATCTGCTCAATGGCGGCAAGGGCAACGACACGCTCACCGGCCACGGCGGCGGCGACACCTATCACGGCGGGACCGGCAGCGACACGGTGGATTACGGGCGGGCCAGCAATGCGGTCGCGGTCTACCTGCAGGCCGACCGCCAGGGATTGAGCGCCGGGGCGGCGGTCGGCGACCGCTTCGACGGGGTCGAGAACATTACCGGCTCGAAGCATGGCGACATTCTCGTCGGCGACGGCCTGGCCAACGAACTGCGTGGCAATGCCGGCAACGACCTCCTCGACGGCGGACAGGGCGGCGGCGGCGACCTTCTCGATGGCGGCGCGGACAACGACACGGCGACCTACGCCGACGCCGACGCCTCGGTGTCGGCCAGTCTGCTTTCCGGCGGCAGCGCCGGCGATGCCGCGGCCGACAGCTACGTCAACATCGAGAACCTGACGGGCTCGGCGCACGACGACGCGCTGGAAGGCGACTCGGGCGACAACATCATCGCCGGCGGCGCCGGCAACGACGACCTCAAGGGCGCAGGAGGCAGCGACGTCATCTACGGCGGCGACGGCGACGACACCCTGGCCAACATCGCCTCGCTCGGCGCGCTCCAGACTTTTTACGGCGGCGACGGCGAGAACGATACCGGCTTTGACCGCGTCAGCTACGCCGGCAGCGAAAATGTGCTCAAGGTCAGCCTGACCGCCGGCGGACACATTTACGACGCATCCGGCACGACGAAAATCGCGGCCCAGCGCTTCATCGGCATCGAATCGCTGACCGGAGGCAAAAAGGGCGACGAACTCGAAGGCAACGAACGCGCCAACACCCTGCTCGGCGACGACGGCAACGACCGTTTGCGCGGCCTGGACGGCAACGACCTGCTGCAGGGCGAATCCGGTGACGACGAGTTGAACGGCGGCCAAGGGGCCGACATGCTCAACGGCGGCACCGGCACCGACACCGCCATCTACCTCGACGCCGACAGCGGCCTCACCATCGACCTCACGCTCACCGCGGCCGACGCCAACAGCGGCCGCGGCACGGGCATCGCCCGCGGCGACGCCTTCGACTCGATCGAAACCGTGATCGCCAGCCGATACGACGACATCATCGTCGCGGCGCAAACCGCGACCCGCGTCGACGGGGGCGAGGGCATCGACACGGTGGACTATGCCGCGGACACCCTCGGCTTCACGCTCGACCTGCAGTCCGGCAGCGTCGTTCCCGCCGCCGGCAGCGACTCGCTGATCGTCGGTGACAGTTTCGTCGGGGTCGAAAACGTCATCGGCTCGGCCAGTGCGTCGAACACGATTACCGGTAACGACGCCGCCAACGCGCTGACCGGCGGTGAAGCGCGCGACACCCTCGCGGGAGGACGCGGCGACGACCGGCTCGATGGCGGCGACGATGCTGACGAACTCGAAGGCGGTGCGGATCACGACACGCTGCTTGGCGGCGCCGGCAACGACCTCCTCTCCGGCGGCACGGGCAACGACCTGCTCGACGGCGGCACCGGCGCCCAAGACACCGCGAGCTACGCTTATGCCGCGGGCAACGTCATCGTCGATCTCACCCTGGCGGGTGCCCAGACCGTCGCCGACCAGGACCGCGACACCCTCAGCAGCATCGAAAACCTCGTCGGCTCGAACGGCAACGACGTATTGCGTGGCAGCGCCCAGATCAACCGTCTGGAGGGTGGCGCCGGCGACGACGAACTCGCGGGCCGCGCCGGCGACGACATCCTGCTGGGCGGCGCTGGCGACGACACGCTGCTGGGCGGACAAGGGGCCGACTATCTGATCGGCGGCCTGAGCCAAAGCGACACGACGCCCTCCCCGGGTGCGGGCAGGAACACTGCCAGCTACGCCGATGCCAGCCGGACGACAATCGACGGGGACACCTCCGCGGGCGTCGTCGCGTCGCTGGCTGCGCCGGGCGACAACCGGGGCGAATACGCCGCCGGCGACCTCTACGTCAACATCCAGAACCTCGTCGGTTCGGCCTTCAACGATCGCCTCACCGGCGACGCGCAGGACAACGTTCTCGCTGGCGGCGACGGCAACGACACCCTCAGCGGCGGGGCCGGCGGCGACCGTCTCATCGGCGGCGCCGGCAACGATAGCGCGATCTACGCCGAACAGGACAACCTGATCATCGACCTGGTCGACGGCAGCGGAAGCGGAGACGCCAGAGGAGACACCTTTGAGGGCATTGAAATCATCCGCGCCACCGCCAGCAGCAGCGGCGACATCTTCATCGCCGGCGCCGACGCGCATGAGATGCAGGGCGGCGCCGGCACGGACACGGTCAGTTACGAGCGCGCCGAAGCGAGCGTCAGCGCCGCGCTGGACGCGCTCGGCAGCGCCGGCTGGGCCAGCGGCGACCGTTACGTCGACATCGAAAATCTCACCGGCTCGCGTTATGCCGACAGCTTGCGCGGCGATTCCGGCAGCAACCGCATCGCCGGCGGCGCCGGCGACGACCGTCTCTACGCCAGCCGCGGCGGCGACGACGTCCTTGACGGCGGCCAGGACAGCGACACGCTCAGCTACGAACACTTCGCGGACGCCTTCGAACTGAGCATCACGATGAACGACGACGGGAGCGGAACGGCCCGCGTGCTCACCCCCGGCAGCGGCAGCCTCGTCCAGACCGACAGCTTCACGGGCATCGAGAACGTGGCCCTGCGCGACCTCTCGGCGCAGAGTGCGGCGAGCGGCAACGGCGGCCGGATCGACGGTAACAGCAGTGCCAATCAACTGACCGGCGGCCTGGGCAGCGACCGCCTCAATGGCGGCGGCGGCGCCGACATGTTGTTGGGGCAGGCGGGCAACGACACCCTCGACGGCGGCGCGGAGGACGACATCCTCGACGGCGGCGCAGGCGATGACACGCTGGCCGGCGGCGCGGGCAACGACCGGCTCGCGGGCGGCAGCGGCGACGATGTGCTCGACGGCGGCAGCGGCGACGACCGTCTTTACGGCGCGGCAGGCGCCGACCGTTTCAGCGGTGGCGGCGCCACAAACGCTGCCTATGACCCGCTGCGCGCGGCAGCCGCGCAAGCCGGCGACTACGCGGCTTACGACACCCTCGATACGGCGCTGGTCGTCGACTTTTCCAACGGCAGCGCGGGGACCGGCGAGGCCGCGGGGGACCGCTTCGACGCCGACATCACCGGCGTCATCGGCGCCCAGGGCGCGACCACCTTCATCGGCCGCGACAGCGCCGAAGTCTTCATCGGCAACGCCAGCAACGACACCTTCAAGGGCAGCAGCGGCGCCGACATTTTCGACGGCGGCGGCGGCCTCAACGTCGCCGACTACAGCGCCGAAACGGCGGCCCTCGACGTCAATCTGCAAAGCAACGTCAATACCGGCGGCGGCGCCCAGGGCGACCGGCTGTACAACATCCAGACGCTGCTCGGCGGCAGTGGCAACGACACCCTGACCGGGGATGCCAGCCGGGCCACGACGCTCCAAGGCAATGCCGGCAACGACAGCCTGCTTGGTGGCAGCGGCGACGACCGTCTTCAAGGCGACGCCGGCGACGACCGCCTCGACGGCGGGCAGGGCGACGACACCCTGATCGCCGGCAGCGGGAGCGACGTGCTGGGCAGCAGCAGCGGGCCCAACAGCGGCAACGACATCCTCGACCTGCTCACCGGAAACGCCGACGCCACGCTGAACGGCGACCAGGCCTACGGCGGCGACGGCGCCGACCGTTTCATCCTCGGGCAGGGCCAGTTCAACACCGGCAAGACCGGGCTGGTCGTCAGCGGCGGCGCCGGCAACGACACCCTCGAGCTGCATGCCGCGCAAGGCGGGAGCGGGATCGATCTGAGGGACTTCGCCGGTTTCGGCTCGATCGAGACGCTGGACCTGAGCCGCGACAATACCGCCTCCTCGGTCAAGATCACCGTCGCCGGACTCCAGGGCTTGGTCGACGACAACAGTTCAAACACGTTGACGCTGATCCTGAAAACCGGGCAGGACGACTTTTTCATCGACGCCAGCGATCCAACGAGCCAATTCGCTCACATCGGGCTCAACCAAGTGACGTTCTACGACCGAGCCGCCGACGCCCCCGGCAACCAGAGCGTCATCGCAAAACTCAACATCCAGTTCGCCCCATGAGCCAGACCGCCCCTGCCCTCGCCGACTGCCTGGGCGCGCAGCTCAGCGCCCAGGGCGTCAAGACGCCCGCCGGGCTGAGCCGCGCGCTGAGCGAACTGATCGCAGCCGTCGACGCCCCCGAACGGCGCCCGCAGGCCCTGATCAACGCCAACGACACCCTGCGCGGTGCCGGGTACACGGTCTCCGAAGACCGCCCCGACTGGCGACGGAGCGCCGGTGATTCCGTCGCCGACCAGCCCTGGGACTGCTTCTGGCTCGGGCGCGACGCGCGCAGCTGGACCCTCTGGCAACGCTGCGCCCTGCGCGGCTGGCAACAGCTGCACCCCGCCCCTCAAGCCGCCGCCACGGACTTCCCCGACGCCGGAACGCCGGGCTACCTGTTCGCCGTCACTCACGCCCCGGGACACTCGCCACACGCCGTCGCCTCCGGCTACTGGCGCGCAGCGGCAGGGCTGCTGCGCGGCCGTCTCGCCGGCCTGGCTATCGCCAGCCTGCTGATCAACCTCGGAATGCTGGTCCTCCCGCTCTTCGCCATGCTGGTATACGACAAGGTGGTGTTCAACGGGGTGTTCGAGACCCTCTGGACCCTGGCCATCGGCGCCCTGCTGTGCCTTTCCGCCGAACTCGCCGTCCGCAACCTGCGCGCCCGCCAGGTCGAGCGCCTGGCGCAAATTCTCGACGAACGCATCGATCGGCAGCTCTTCGCGGCCCTGCTCCGCCCCAACGCTTCCGCCGGCTCGCAACCCGGGCTGGTGGCACGCTTCCAGACGCACTACCGCGACCTTGCCGGAGCCCGCGACTTCTTCTCCTCGCATTACCTCGTCGCCCTGGCCGACGTGCCGTTCATCGTCCTCATGGGCCTGGCCATCGCGCTGATCGCCTGGCCCTTGCTCATCGTCGTCGTCCTCTGGACGCTCATCTTCATCGCGGTCGGCGCCTGGCTGAAACAGCGCCTGCGCCAGGCCGCACGCCACAACGTCGAAGCCCAGGCCGACAAACACGCCCTGCTCACCGACGCACTGGCCTCGCTCGATGCACTGCGCACCAGCTACGCCGGCGAACGCCTGTTTCAGCGCTTCATGGCCCAGTCGCGTCATCAGTCGCGCTGCTCGGCCTGGTGGCGCAGCGAAAGCAACCGGCAGCAGTACCTGCTCCAGATCGTGCATGCCGGCAGCTACGTGACCCTGCTCGTCTTCGGCGCCTACCTCGTCTTCGCGCAGCACCTGAGCGTCGGCGCCCTGATCGCTGCCTCAATGCTCTCCGGACGGACACTGGGCATGGTCGCCGGCACCCTGCACACCCTCGGCCGCTGGGACGAGCTCGGCGACGCACTGCGGGCCCTCGCCCCCTTCCTCGAGAATCCAACCGCTTCGCAGCCGGCCTCGGCACAAGTCGTTGAGCGGAGCGCGTCCGCGCTCCGCGGCGACGTCAGCGCCCACCGCCTCGAACACGCCTACGGCGACGAGCACGCGCTGCGCGGCATCGATCTGCGCATCGTCGCGGGCGAACGCGTGGCCCTGATCGGTCGCCCCGGATCGGGGAAATCGACCCTCGCCCGCCTGCTCGCTGGCGCCATGCTTCCGGGTAAAGGTGAAGTCCGCATTGATGACGCCGCGCTGTCGGCCCACCCCACCGCCGCGCGCGCCGACTGGCTGGCGTTCAAGCCGCAGGAAGCGGTGCTGGTCGCCGGCTCGCTCGAAGAGAACATCCTGCTCGGCATCGCCCCGTGGGCGAGCGCCGACGAACGCATCGCCGCGCTCCGGCGCGGCCTCCATCTCTCGGGCCTGGACGAAGATTTGGCGCGTGGCAGCCTGAGTCTGGATCGGCGGATCGAGGAATACGGCGCCAACCTCTCCGGCGGACAGCGCCAAAAGGTCGCGCTGGCACGCGCCCTCGCTCTCCCGGCAAAGATCGTGATCCTCGACGAACCCGGCAATGGGCTCGACCCCGACGCCGAAAAATGCCTGGTCGACCGCCTTTCGACCCTCAAGGACACCACCTTGATCTTGGTCACGCACAGCGCCCGCCTCCTTGGGCTGACCGAACGGGTAATCGCCCTCGATGCCGGGCGCGTCCTCGCCGACGGCCCTACCCGCGAGCTCGTGCGCCACGAACGCGCCCCCGCCCCAACGACCGCCACCGCCCCACACAAGGTGTAAAGCCATGCCCGTCCTCGTTCAATGGCTCTCGAATACCCAGCCGACGCGTTCGCTCAGCCTGCGTCACGGCGAGACCGTCCGCCTCTCGGCCGACGAAACGCTCCACCTCGGCAGCGCGCTTCGTCACGCCCAACGCCGCGGCAACGACCTGCTGCTTCTCCTGGTCGGCGAGGGCGATGACGGCACCATCGCCGTCGTCGTCGAGGGCTACTTCGCGACGGGCAACACCGCGGTGGTTGCCACCGGAACGCCTGACCAGACGCGGCCGCTCGAGCGCAGCGATTTCCCGGCCCCGGAACAGCCGAACCACGCAGATGACGACGCGCAGACGGCTGCAGACACGAGCAGTTCGGGGCAACTGATCGAAGCGCACCTGACGCCCAATCTGGCCGACATCGACCGCATCGCCACCCTCTTTGCCCCCCACCCGCAGCTCAGCCCGGCGCTGTCGGGCAGCGTCGACGTCCGCCCCGGCCCGACGCTCGAGACCGCGCCCACAAATCTCGAAGCGCATGAGCCTGCCCACCGGGGCGACGCCCCCGCGCTGGCCCCGCTCGACCCGCCCACCCTCGCGAGCGCAGGCGGCGAACGCTGGATCAACGGCCTGCACCTGGCCCAGGACGGCTTTACCCTGGTCGGCCACAGCGCCCCGGGATTCGCCCTCGAGATCCGCCTGAACGGCAGCCAAGGCACGCGGGTGCGCACCCTCTCGGTCCAGGACGGGCGCTGGCAGCTCAAGCTCTCGGCCGACGACATCCGCGCGCTCGGCGAAGGCGCGCTCAGCGTCAGCGCCACCGTGGTATCGCCGCAGGGGCAGCCGCTCAGCCATATCGGCGAACTCGCGCTGGAGATCGACACGACGCCCCCCGCCGCGCCACGGGTTTCGCTCTCCGGAGCCCTCACCGATGGCTTGCTGACGGCCGCCGAAATCGCCCTCGCCCCGCCCGTCCTGCAGGGCGAAGCCGAACCCGGAGCCCGGGTCCGCATCCAGCTGACGGACATCAACGGCCGGACCGCCTGGGTCGACACGCAGGCCAACGCGCACGGGCAGTGGACCGTGCTTCTCACCCCGGCCCTCGCCGGCATGGCCGACGGCCGGCTGGAAATCGAGGCCCGCAGCTTCGACCCGGCGGGCAATTCGACCGGGGCCCCGCCGCAAGAAATCGCCTTGCGCCAGAATCCGCCGGCAGCGCCGAGCGAACTGCGGCTGACCGCCGACTCCGACAGCGCCGGGCGCGACAACATCACCTCGGACGCGACGCCCACCCTCGAAGGACTCGCCCCCAAAGGGTGCACGGTTCGCGTCTATCGCGACACCAACCTCGACGGCTTGGCCCAGGAGAGCGAATACCTCACCACGCTGACCACCGACCCGAACAGCGGTCGCTTCGTCTTCGCCCCCGGCCCCCTGGACGACGGCCGCCACACTTATCTTTTCGCCAGTGAGGACGAGGTTGGCAACCGCTCGCCGCAGGTCGCCGCGGGTCGTTTCGAAGTCGACACGCTGGCGGTCGCCCCCGGCCTTGGCGCAGTCGGCGAGGACGATCGCCTCAGCTTCGACGAGCTGCAGGCCGCCAGCGTGCCCTTCTCGGGCACCGGCGAACCGGGCGCCAAAATCACGCTGCGCCTGTCGCAGGGCACAACCGAGATCGTGTTCGAAACCCAGGTTCAGAGCAACGGCATCTGGCGCATCGACGTCCCCGCCAACATCGGCCCGGACGCGGACCCCAGCCGCTCGCTGCGCTTTGCCTTCGGCAGCGGTTTCAACGGCGAAATCAACGTCCAGGTATCCCAGACCGATGTCGCCGGAAACGTTTCGGCCTCGACCACGCGCCCGGTCTACCTCCGCACCGAACCGTTGCCCGAAATCAGCGCGCTGCGCCTCGAGGAC
Source organism: Propionivibrio sp. (assembly GCF_041441355.1). Classification (GTDB taxonomy): domain Bacteria; phylum Pseudomonadota; class Gammaproteobacteria; order Burkholderiales; family Rhodocyclaceae; genus Propionivibrio. The sequence goes on along the minus strand of NZ_JASDTF010000014.1, from coordinate 52,237 downwards.
GGACAGGACACGGGCAGCAGCGCAAACGACGGCCTCACCCGCCTCTCGACGCTGAACGTCGAGGGGCGCGGCCCGGCCGGAATGCTGGCCCGGCTCTATATCGACCGCGACCGCGACGGCACCATCGACCCCGACGACACCTGGCTCAGCGAAGTCGCGATCGCGCCGGACGGCAGTTTCCGCGCGACGATCACGCTGCCCGAGCAAGGCCTGCATCATATCGTCGGCGTCCCGTACGACCCGGCCAGCGGCAGCCAGGGCGCCACGCAAGGCCTGGTAAACGCGCTGCCCATCACCCTCGACAGCGAGGTCGGCGCCGCCGGCATCGACCCCATCGCCGGCAACGACATCGTCACCGCCGGCGAAATCGAATCGACGGGCGTGGAAATCCGTGGCTGGGGCGAGCCGGGCGCACGCGTCAGCCTAGTCTTCAAGGCCGGATCGATCGAGGACAGTGCGCTCGCCAACCTGCTGGTCGGCGCCGACGGCCGCTGGAGCGCCTGGTTGCCGCAGGCCACGCTGCAGCTGTTCGGCAACGGCGAGATCAGCGTCAGTGCGACGCAGACGGATCAAGCGGGAAACACCAGCGTCGCCGGCAGCGGCACGCGCACTTTCTTGATCCGCACCGGCACCCTGAACGCGCCCCAGGGGCTGACGCTCGACAGCAGCGACGACAGCGGACGTTTCGACAACGATCACGTCACCGCCCAGGCGCAAGGCCTGACCGTGCTCGGCACGGCGCAGCCAGACCTCAACGTGCATCTCTTCCTCGACAAGGACGGCAACGGGGTCATGGATCCCGGCGAACACCTGGGCAGCCGCCGGACGGGGGCCGACGGCCGCTTCGCGTTCGACGTCGACCTCGGCGAAGGCGCCCATCTGTTGCGCGCCTTTGTCGAAGACAGTTACGGACAGACCAGTGCGCCGAGCCTCGCGCAACTGATCCGCGTCGATCGTAGCGCGGCGGCGCCCGAGCAGCTGGCGGCCACGCAGGACAACGTGTTCAACGCCGCCGAAGCGGCGACGGGCGGCGCTGCGCTCAGCGGCAAAGGCGAAGCCGGCGCCGAACTGGAGCTCGTCTTTTACGTCGGCACCCAGGCGATCCTGAGCAAGACCGGCAACGTCCCGGCGCACGCCGAGCGCTGGAGTGTCGCGCTCAGCGCGGCGGAAATCGCCCGCCTCGGGGAAGGCGCGATCCGCGTCGAAATCCGGCAAACCGATGCCGCCGGAAACCGCTCCCCCTGGCAAAGTCTCGATTTCTCGATCGACACCCTGCCCGTCGCGCCCAGTGCAGGCAGCCTCGCCCTCGCCGCCGCCTACAACACGCACCCCGATCGCGCCTGGCGCAACGGCGGCGGGCCCGGTGCGCTGGAATGGCAGGAGGTCTTCGTCGATCGGGACGGCCAGACGGTCGCGCAAGACCTTCAGCTCGCCGTCGCCCTCGGCCAGGACTCGCGCCCGGGCGAGACGTTGCGGCTGGCCTGGGGAACCCGAAGCGTCACCCACACCCTCACCGCCGACGATCTGGCGCGGGGCTATGCCCTGGTCACCGTCGCAGGCGACCTCATCGCCGAAAACCGGGCGCATCAGGAATTCGTCACCGTCACGGCGACCCATTACGACAGCGCAGGCAATGCCGGAGAGACGTTCACCGTGCTCGACGCCATCGACGCACGGCTCGCCGGCCGGCCGCCGAGCCTGACGCTCGACCCGGCGCATTACGGCAGCCACGAACTCGACGGCAACGTCTACCACAGCCGTTTTTGCGCCCAGAGCAGCCGCGACAACGAGCGCTTGCTGCGCGTCAGCGGGCGCGCCGCCCCCGGCGAGCGGGTCATCCTGTTCGACGACGCCGATCTCGACGGCCGCCTCCAGCCGGGCGAAATCCTGGCCGAAGTCGTCTGCGACGAATTCGGCAACTACGTCGCTCAACTCAGCCTCGACCCGGGCAGTTACACGCTCCGCGTCGTCGGTACGGCGCTCGTCAATGGGCTGCCCCCGGCGCCCGGAGACGCGCACCGCCTGGTCATCGACATCGATCCCCCGGCCGCGCCCAGCCTCGACCAGACGGTGATCGGCAGTGACGGCCGCATCGGCGCGCCCGAGCGCGATGCCGGCGTCCTTCTGTCGGGACGCGCCGATCCGCACGCGCGCATCACCCTGCAACTGCGCAACGTCTCGACCGGCATCAACGGCCCGCTCATCGAAGACATCGTCGCCGACGCCAACGGCCACTGGAAAGCCACGCTCGGCGTCGTGCAGTGGGGCGCCGTCGGCGACGGCAACATCGAAATCCTGCTCGTCCAGACCGACCGTGCCGGCAACACCTCCCTGCCCTACACCGAGGGGTCCAGCCTGCCCGGCGTCGTCTTCGACACCTTTGCGGCGCCCCCCGCCCTCTTCGCCATCGCCGACGACAACCGCATCAATGCCGAGGAAGCGGCCCACCCGGTCGTTTTCCGCGGCAGCGGCGACCCGGGCGCACAGGTGGTGCTGAGCTACACCGGGACCGGCGGCCATGTCGGCCCGCGCAGCGTCACGGTCAATGCGCAGGGGCTCTGGGAAGACACACTGCTCCCCGACCAGATCGCCCAACTGCGCGACGGGGTCGTACACGTCGAGCTCAAACAGACGGACCGCGCCGGAAACACCTCGACGAGCGTCCAGCACACGCTGCAGATCGACCGCCAGGCGCAAGCCCCCGCCCTCTCCCCGGTGGCCGAGGACGGGGTGATCAACGCCAGCGAACTGGCCCTCGGCGTCCCGCTGAACGGCCACGCCGAGCCGGGCGCGCAGGTCACCGTCCTGCTGGCCAACGGACAAACGCCCCTGCGCCTGACAACCACCGCCAACGAACACGGCAACTGGACGCTGCTGCTGACGCCCGCGGTGCTGACGCAATTGGGCGACGGCACGGTCACCCTCGAACTCAGACAGACCGATCCCGCCGGCAACCTCTCGCCGGCGGCGGTCCACAGCCTCGACATCCGGGCAACCCCGCTCTCCGAACGCGTGCGCATCGATCCCCTGAGCGGCGACGATCTTCTGACCCCGAGCGAACAAGCGCTGGGCGTCACGGTCAGCGGCCAAGGACCGGCCGGCACCCGCCTGAACCTGCGCTTCGAAAGTCCGAACGGCACGCTCGAAGGCAGCGTCGACATTGGCGCCAACGGACGCTGGCAGTACGTCCTCGCGGCCAGCGACGTACAAACAACGCTCGGAGCCGGCGATGTGAGCTTGCACGCCTGGGCGGTGAACGCCCACCAGCAGGCGACGCCCTTGACCTCGCATGAATTCCGCATCGAACGCGGGGTGCCCTCCGCCAGCCTGGGGCGCGTCGGCAGCGACGGTTTCGTCAATCGCGCCGAAGCCCAAAACGACCTCGTCGTTTCCGGCGGCGGCGAAGCCGGGCACGTGGTGGACGTCACCCTGCAGGGGCGCTCCGGACAACGCATCACCCAGAGCGTCAGGGTCGGCGCGGATCGCAAGTGGCAGCTCACGCTGACGCCCGGAGAGGTCGCAGCCCTCGGCGAGGGCGAGGTCGCCGTCAGCATCGTCCAGAAACCGCACACCGCCGCCGATGCTCCGTTGTCACTCGAAACCCAGGGACAGTTCGTCATCGACACCCGCCCCCCGGCCGCACCGCTGGCCAGCGACCTGAGCCGGGCCACGGCATTCAATGCCACGCAAAGCGATCTGCGCGACGGCATCACGGTGGCGGAAGCCAGCGACGGGGTCATCGTCGCCATTCCCTTGCCGGCCGACGCCCAGGCCGGCGACAAGCTGGTCTTTCGCTGGGGCAGCCAGGAAATCGTCAAGGCCATCACGGCCGCCCACCTGGCTGACGGCAGCGCGCGCGTCATCAGCCTGGACGTGCCCAGCGGCACCATCGTCGCGGCGGGCAGCGGGCTCCACGACCTCAGCGTCCAGTTCATCGACCGGGCCGGCAATGCGTCGGCCCCCGTCATCATCGCCCCGCAGACCCTGGTCGCCGCGCCGCCCCCGCCCCCGCAGTTCGACCTCCTGGCCGACGACGGCTACCTCAATGCCCGCGAATTCGAGAACCTCACCAGCGGTGGTGGCGGACTGCGCGGCACGGCCATCGGCAACGGCAGCGTCCGCCTCGAACTGACGGGCAGCAACGGCACCACCCTGATCCTCGACCGCCTGCCGGTGACTGGCGGCTCATGGCTCGCCCCTCTGTCGGCGACCGAGCTGCACCGCCTCGGCGAAGGGCGCATCGAAGCCAAGGCCATCTTCACCGACAACGCCGGCGCCGCTTCGCCGCCGGCGAGCAGCCACTTCCTGGTCGACACCGTCGCGCCGGAAGCGCCTCCGGCCGACCGCCTGCTGATCGCGGCGGAAGAAAACGCGCGCGGCAAACTCGCCGGCGGGCTCATCCGCATGAACGGCGCGGTCACCGAAGCCGCAGAGAATGTCAGCGTTTGCGTGGCCCTGGGGGCCGACGCACAAAACGGCGACACCCTGACGCTGCACTGGGGGAAGCAGACCCTTTCCGTCCTCGTCCAGCAGGCCGACATCGAGCGTGGCGTGGTCCGCTTCAACGTCAGCAGCGCCCTCATCACCCAGGAAGGCGATCACGACTACCTGCGCGTTGAAGCGCACCTCACCGACCGGGCCGGAAACGCGGGGCCCCGCTATCACGTCTGGAGCGGCCCGGTCGACGCCGCCCCGCGCAGCCCCGACGTCGCGCCGGTCGAAACCGACAATTACGTTAACGCGGCGCAAGCCCAGGCCGGCTGGCAGATCACCGGCAACGGCATTCCCGGCCACAGCGTCATCGTCGTTTTGGAAGGCAGCGCACGCGACGCGCAGGGCAACCCTGTCCGCTGGACCTCACCCGCGCTGGAAGTCGATGCCGACGGACGCTGGACCCTGCCCCTCGGCCAGGACGAAGCGCGCCTGCTCGGCAATGGAACGACGCGCCTCGTGGCGACCCAATACGATCGCAGCGAACACGCCGGCGATCCGGGCGGAAACCCCTCGGCGCCGTGCGCGCGCCAGTTCGAAATCGACCTGGAACCGCCGGCTGGCGTGCTCATCGACCCGGTCACCGCGGACAACCGGGTCAGCTTCAGCGAGGGCCAGAGCGAGGTCGTTCTGAGCGGCCGCGGCGAAGACGGGGCGCGGGTGAGCCTCGTCCTCCAGCACGCCGGGCAGACGCTGCGCAAGAGCGCCACCGTCAGCGGCGGGCGCTGGGCCTGCGTGCTCACCCCGGAGGAGCTTCGACAGCTCGGTGGGGGCAACGAGGCGATCGGGATCGAAGTGGTTCAGACCGATCCGGCCGGAAATGCCTCGCCCCCGACCACACATTCCTTCTTCTACACCGCCGAGGCGGTTCCGGCGCCCTCGATTCTCGCCGTCAGCGGCATCGAATCGGGGCGCGACCTGTGCTTCAACGCCGCCGACCTCGCAGCACTCAATGCTGCGAACGGCGCGTTCACCGTCGAGGGCCAAGGTCATGGTCTCAGCCCCGGCTACCGCATCCGGCTGACCTTCATCAACGCCGACGGGGCCAGTTTCACCCACCTCGTCGATGTCGCCGCGGGCAGCGGACGCTGGAGCGCCGCGCTGTCGCCGAGCGAACTGGCCCAACTGGGACAAGGGCGAATTCAGGTTCAGGCCGTCCAGATCTCGCCGCAACACGACGAATCCGTCACCGTTCCGTTCGCCACGGGAAGCGTAGACAACAGCTTCATCATCGACACGCTGACCCCTTCGCTGGTCAATGCCAGCGTGACTGCCAGCGGCGACCATGGCAACGCGCGCGCCGGCGATCGGATTCTGCTCACGGTCCAGGCCTCGGAAGCGCTGACCCTCGTGAATCTCGACCCGCGCAACCCGCCCTCGCTGACCTTGGATTTTGGCGCAGGGGGCACGCGCACCGCGATTTACGACGCGGCGGCCTCAGCCTCCGCGGGAGCCGACAAGCTCGTTTTCGTTTATACCGTCGTCGCCGGCGACAACACCGAAGAGGTCGGCCTCGTCGCCAACTCGCTCGCCCTCAACGGCGCCGCCCTCGAAGACCGGGCCGGCAACGCCGCCGCCAGCACCAGCCTGACCCTCCCGCCGGTGCCCGTGCTGGTCGACACCCAGCAACCCGGAACGCCGCAACTCCTCGGCGTGGCCGAAAGCGCGCCCGACACGCCCGGCGGCAGCATCATCAACCGCGAAGAGGCGCGCCAGGGCATCGATGTCCAGGTCAGCTTGAACGCGTGCGACGTCCGCGGCGGCGACACCCTCATCGTCATCTGGCGCGCCGGCGGCGTATCGGTCACGCGCAGCCGGGTGTTGACGGCACTGGAAGTCGCCAACGGCCAGGCCACGTTCAGCCTGGGTCTGGACGACATCGGCAATGTTTCCGGACGCGCCGAGATCAGCCTCCAACTCCGCGATGCTTCCGGCAACGCCTCGCCGCTTTCACCCGCGCATGCGTTCGATGTCGACACCCTAAGCCCGCTGCCTCCGCGTCTCGACAGCTGGATGGCCGACGACCGGATCAACAAGCAGGAATGGGATACCGACCTCATCGCCCCGATCACCGGCCAATTGCTCGAGGCCGGGGCAACGTTGACGGCGCGTCTGCGCCAGGGCGACACCTTCATCGACCTCGCCGCCAGCAGCGGCGCCAACGGCAGCTGGACGATCGACCGCAACGAACTGCTCAACGCCCTGCAGCGGATCGGCGACGGCGCGTTTTCGATCGAGGTCAAACAAACGGACCTCGCCGGCAACGTCAGCCCGACGCAGATCCAGCAGTACTACATGGACCGGACACGGCCCGGGCGCCCGGCCTTGATCGCAGCCCCGTGCACCGATGACGGCTGGATCAACCTGCGCGATGCGGGAAGCGAGCGGGTCGAGCTGCGCATTTCCCTCGCCGACACGCAGGCCGTCGCCGGCGATCGCATCGTCATCTCCGGCTTCGCCCGCGACCATGTCCACACCCTGACCGCGGCCGAAATTGCCAGCGGGTTGCTGGTGCTCCGCGTTCCGGCCGACGTGGCCTTGCAAGCCCCGGGCGAAGCCCCCAACCTCAGCGTCCGCCTCCAGGCCCGCATCGAGGACCAGGGTGGCAACGTTTCCGAGAACTCGAACGTCATCGAGACCCGCCTCGACACCATCGTCCTCGTCCCGAGCATCGATGTCAGCCGTGGCGCGGCCGCCGGAATCACCAAGGCGCAGTCGAACGCACCGGTCGATTTTTACGGCGCGGGCGCCGAAGCGGGCGCCAGCATTGCGGTCGTCCTGACCGGAGTGCTCGGGACTTCCTTGCTGCTGCCTTCGACCGCGCAGGCCGACGGCAGCTTCAAGGTCACCCTTTCGCCACGCGACATGCAGGATCTCGGCGATGGCCCGGTCAGCTATCGCGTCACCCAAACCGACGCCGCGCTCAACACCTCCGAAGCCGCCAGCGGCGGCTTCCAGTTGCATCTCTCGGTTCCCCCGCCCACCTTGCTGCTGATGACGCCCGACAACGTCGTGGGCGCACATGAGGCCAATGCGGGGGCCACAACCTACGCCGGACTGGGCGAGGCCGGCGCGACCGTCAGCCTGGAGTTTTTCGTCAAGACCGCGAATGGTGAGTACGAAAGCAATCCGCGCCTGAGCCGCGGCGGCGTCACCGTCGGGGCCAACGGCAGTTGGTCGCTCACCTTGAGTGCCAGCGACTTCGCCGCGATCTCGCCCTCCGGGCAGGGCAATGTCCTGATCCGCGCCAAGCAAACCGACAGCGAAGGTGCCGTTTCCGGTCCCGCGCACCAAGAGTTCTACATCGACCGCCGACCGCCGACACTGCACGCGACCCAGCCGCTCGCGCGCTTTGACGGCAACGGCGACGGCGCCAACAACGACGGTTTGCTGATTGCCTTCGCCGAGCCGGTGGCGGTGCTCGAGCTGCGGCGCCTGAGCAACTTCGTCCTGCCGCCGGGCAAAACCTTCGGCACCGACGCACGGATCGAAGCCGTCGACAGCGTTTCAATCAACGGCCAGTTCTACGCCACCCAATTCCGCCTGTATCTCGACTCGGACTGCAACCTTACGGCCAACGACCGGATCACGCTCCGCAAAGCGAGCGTCGTTGACGCCGGCGGCAACCCGGCCAGCCAGGACCTCGCCTTGCTGGTGCCCAACCGCGTCTCGCCCGGCCTGCCGACGCCGCCGCTCGACATCATGGAGGACAACCGGATCAACGCGGACGAAGGCCAGGGCGTGACGCGGCTGTACTTCAGCAACACGAGTACGCCCGACCAGCTGAATGCGGCCCAGGGCGGCCTGCTCGAAATCGCCCTCGACGGCCAGGTCATCGACCGCGTGCTGCCCAAAGTCAACACGCTTGCGCTCGACCTGACGCTCACCAAAGCCGTCAAACTGCCGCCGGGCACGTCAATCTCGGCGCGCGTCCGCGTCACCTTTCTCGATGGCAGCAGCCAACTCCTGACCCTCCACAGTACGGGCGATGCCGCCTCGGCCGCCAGCGCCTCGAACACCTTCCGGTTCACGAGCCGGGAAGTCGCCGACCTGAACAACGTCGCCCAGATCAGTTACGTCGACAGCAACCTCTGGGGCCTCACCCAACCCAACTCACAGCTCGCCCACAGCAGCACAGGGGGCGCCTCGCCGCAATCGACCTTCAACCTGACCCTGGACTTCCCGAATCTCGTCCACCTGGCGAGCGGTAAGACGGCGACCGCCCAGGTCTATGCCTACTTCACCGACATCAATCGCTGGGAACAGGTCACGCTCGTCTCGGCCCCGGGCACAGCAGAAACCGCGGCCGGCGTCAGCAAGCTGACCTATACCGCCACGGTACAACGCCCGTCCTCGACGACCAGCGATTTCTTCTGGGAAAGCTATGGCGGCATCACGCTCGACACCGCGATAAAGCCCGTGATTTCTGGCACGGATGCGCCGCGCATCGTGGCTGGCTACGACACCAGCATCGTCGTCCCAAACGCCGCGCTGGACGGCAACGACACCCTGACGACCACCCTGCTCGACAAGAACAACGCACCCATCGCCGGGACAGGGCAATCCCTGAGCTACAGTCGCAGCGATCCCAACAAGATCGAATTTACGCAAAGCCTGTCGGATGCGCTGGCCGCAGCGGGACGGAAGATCACGCTTTTTGTCGACGGCAAAGCCGTCAGCGACCCGGTGAGCATGGGCATCAGCTCGCTGTTTCTCAACCTCACCCCGACCTGGGAAAACCAGTTCGGCAATTCCAGCGGCTGGGGGACGGGCTTCAAACTCCAGGCCGGCGAGACGATGACGGCAGTCGTACGCGTCACCTTCAAGTCCGGCAGCGGACTGGCCTCGCGCGACATCACTTTGACGGCCACCGGCAACCAGGTGCTGAGCAATTATCCGATCCAGTTCTACGGCGCTTTCCCGCCCGAGATCGACGTCAGCAAGATCCAGGGAATCGCCTACGTCCCCGGCTCGATCAGCCACCTCCACCCGCAGATCGCAATCCATTCGAGCACGATCACCACCAACCAGTTGGTCAGCCTTCCGACCACGGCGTGGGACGGGATGGACGACGGACTCAAGCAGCTGACGGCCCAGATCGTCACCGCCGACGGACAATTGAGTTCGGTCTACTCCGCCCCCAAGCAAATCCGCCTCGACACCGTCGTCGACACCATCGAGAGCATCCGTCTCCAGAGCGACCGCAACGCCAATGGTCAGCTCGATGCCGGCGACGTCATCGAAATCCGCTTTTCCGAAGCCGTCCAGTTCAACTTCTCGGCCTTGCCGGCCAGCTGCGGCCTCAACCCCGTCGTTACCCCGATCGGTAGCGAGAACGGGTACAGCCAGCTCTGGCAAATCCGCCTCGGGGCGGGCGCCACCCTGGCCCCGAACGAGCGCCTCACCCTGACGCCGGGCAAAGTGTTCGACCTCGCCGGCAACAGCAACACGGTCGCCAACGAAGTTTCGGTCACCGTGCCAGAGACCTTGATTTCCGCCGCCGAGCGTCCGCAGATTGCCAATGTCAGCGGCAATAACGTCATCGAGAGCACGAGTTCCGCCACCCCGGTCAGCATCTCGCTCGCCAAGGCCAAGGCGGGCGACGTGGTCAAACTCTTCATCGACGGCCGCGAAATCGCGAGCACCACGGTCACTGCCGACAATCAAAACGAAGTCAGCTTTAACGTCGCCGGGAACGCCTGGGGCGCCGACGGCGAACGCCAGTTGACGAGTTCGTTGACCCGCGGCGACACCACGACCACCTCCTTCCTGCGCAGCGTCTATGTGGCGGCCGATCAGTCGCACTGGTCGCAGGAGGCGGCGTATGCCGGAAAAGTCTATTGGTTCGACCCCGACAGCCTCACGGTCCCCGAAGGAAGCGTCGTCACCCAATGGACGGCCAGTGCCGGCGGAATTTCGGTGGCCAATGCCAACCCGGCCGGGCGGACGGTTGTAAAAATCGACCCGAACAACGGGCACGCCTACCTGATGCTCGACGCCGGTTCGAAATTCCTCGAAACCGCAGTCGGCGGAAAATACCTCTACCAGGCACCGACGATGGCCCGCCACGCCAACGACGCGACGATGCCGACGGCCGGGTACACCGATTTCATGATGTTCATGCCGGTGGTCGAAGGCAGCCAGGTCGTCATGCGCCACCCGACCTTCCGCTTCACCGCCAACGCCACCCCGATCACCTATACCCCGCAGAACGGGGGGGCGCCGGTTACCGTCGCACCCTACACCCAGCTCCTGAAATCCCCGTACCTTCAATACACCTTCCAGGGACTGAGCAGCACCGTCCGCTCGGTCGATTCGCCCTATACCGGTTCCTGGTGGGACACCTCGATGACCAACGTCATTTCCCTCGGGGCGTGGCAGATGGTTACCGAGGCGGCCAAAGGCTACGGCATGAGCTTCTACAACCAGATGCGGCTCAACCAGACGGTCACCCTAAGCAACTACATCCCGACAGCCAACAACCCCTTGGCGGCCATGGATTACCTCCAGGCATTCGCCCCGGATGCCGAACAACGCCGTTTCCAAATCGGCGGCGGGGGCGCCGGTGTCCTCGGCGACCAGATCAGCGTCTCGGTCAGCACCAACTGGGCTTACCAACAGGAAATCGGAGCCTACCTCGCCGCCAAATACCAAAGCACCGGGGCCGTCGCCGAGCGCCATGCCGATCGCAGCAAGACCGACTACGACCTGGCCACCAGCAACGTCCCCGGCGCCATCATCGACCAGATCCTCAAGCTCAACGACATCCTGAGCGACGACTTCGTCGTCACCGCGGGCGCCGATTACGTCACCACCGGCAGCGGCAATGACGTCGTCACCATCAAAGATCTCGCTTTCCGTCTGCTCGACGGCGGACTCGGCACCGACACGCTCGCTTTCGGCACCCAGTACCGCGGGCGGAGCGAGATCGATTTTTCCGATTTCATCAGCAATGCCCGCGGGCTCTACGGTACGGCCGAAGCCAATGCCCGGGTCAATGACGCCGGATTCCACCGCCTGCTCGGCTTCGAAAAGATCAACCTCGTCCAGGAAGGCGGGCTCGAAAACCTGCGCCAGGTGCTGACCATCAGCGCGCAGGACGTCCGCCAACTGTCCGAGACCGGCGTCGTCGAAATCCTCCTCGGCCGCCAGGACGTCCTCCGGACCACGGGGTTCGCTTCGCCTTTCGCAAGCGAGGGAATCTTCCACTTCAACAACGCCTGGTACGATCACCGCTACACCTATACGGAGGGGGCGAACACCTACACGCTTTATGCGCGCGGCGGCGACCGCCCGCCGGAAGCCGTCGGTTTTCGCAGCATTCCGGCGCTCAATCAGCTGCACATCGCTTTCGATCATGCGCTGAATGGCAGCGTCCAGGCTGGCGATTTCGCGCTCACCAGTTATGGCGGACCGTCGATTTTTGCCCTGTCGGCGACGTCCATCGACCTTCGCCAAGGCGTCGCGCTCACCCTGTCCGGCCCGCAAGTCGCGCCACTCAAGCTCAGCTACACCGGCGGACTGGTGGACGACGCCGGGCGCTCGTTCCGGCACAACACCTGGATTCTCGGCACGGACGGCGCCGATGTCCTGGATGGTGCGGCCCTCTCCAGTACAGAAAAGGCGCGCGGAGTCAGCTTCCTCGGCGGTGCGGGGGCCGACCAAATCCTGGGCACCTCAGCCAACGATCTGATCGCCGGCGGTCTTGGCGCCGACCTGCTGACCGGCGGGCGCGGCTCCGACACCTTCCTCTACCGCAAGGAAGTTCCGGGCGGTGCGGCGGCAGGGCTTGGCGGCTCATCGGGGGACATCATCACCGACTTCACCTTTACGGCACCGCTTGAGACCGACAACGACCGCCTCGACCTCTCGCAGCTCTTCGAAGCCAATTTCAAAGCCACCGGCAATGCAAAGACCGATGCCAGCAACTTGGTTGCCGGCGGATTCATTGAACTCGTTCGCAAGACCAACGCGCAAACGTTCAAGGACGATCTGCAGTTGTGGGTCGACCGCGACGGCGGCGGCGCGATGGGCTTGCTCGTGACGCTGGCCGACGCCGGCAGCAATCTGCCTGCGCAATATCCGGCCGTGGAGTCGACGCAACAATTGCTCGAGCGCCTGATCCAGGAAGGGCGCATCGTGGTCAGTCACTACTGAAGCCGAAGCGAACGCCCAAAAAAAATTCCGGAACGTCAGGGGATTGAACGTTCCGGAACGAACTGCCCGAAGGCAGTACGCGGGAAAAACGGGACTTTGTGGCGTTCCGCCACCCGCCCGGCCGGCGTCTTGCGCCGGCCGGGGCGCCGGTTTTATTCGACCGGGTACCAGTGCGGGTGGGGGAACTCCAGGAAGCAGGTGTCGCCGACCGAGTAGCTCGGATCGCGGCGGGTCTTCTGCACCCGGACCTCGGCATCGCCCACCATGACGCGGTAGTCGATGATTTCGCCGAGGTAGGACTTGCGGGCCACGACGGCCTTGACGCCCTTGTCGCCGGTAAACTCGATTTCCGACGGCCGAGCGGCGAGGAAGCCTTCGCCGGCCTTGAGGATCTCGGCCGCCGGGGCGATGCCGTGCGGGAAGCCGTAGGTCTCGCCGCCGATGGTCATCGTGGTCGCGGTCACCTTGGCCTTGAGGAAGCAGGAGAGGCCGATGAACTCGAACACGAAGCGGTTGGCGGGGTTGCCGTAGACCTCGAGCGGCGTGCCGATCTGCTGCACGACGCCGTGCTTCATGACCAGGATGCGATCGGAGAGCGCCATGGCTTCCGACTGGTCGTGCGTCACGTAGAGGATCGAGAAGCCGAAGCGGCGCTGCAGGTCCTTGATCTCGAAACGCATCTCTTCCCGCAGGTGCGGGTCAAGACTCGAGAGCGGCTCGTCGAGCAGCATCACGTCCGGACGGATGGCCAGGGCGCGGGCCAGCGCGACGCGCTGCTTACCGCCGCCGGACAGGTCGTCCGGGCTGCCTTCGGCCACCGACAGGAGGTTGGTGTGCTTCAGAGCTTCCGTCGTGCGGGCGATGATCTCGTCCTTGGGCACGTTACGGATGCGCAACGGGAAGGCCACGTTCTCGAACACCGACATGTGCGGCCAAACCGCGAAGGCCTGGAACACCATGCCGAAGTTGCGATGCTCGGGCGGCAGGTAATACTTCTGCCGCGACGAGGAGAGGAGCGTATCGCCGGAGCGGATTTCGCCCTCGTCGAGGTCTTCGAAACCGGCAACCATGCGCAGCGTGGTCGTCTTGCCGCAGCCCGACGGGCCGAGCATGGCCACGCATTCGCCCTTGTTGATCTGCAGGTTCAGGCTATCGACGGCAATGACTTTGCCGAAGCGCTTGGTAACCTGGTTCAGGTCGATATAAGCCATTTTTCTCTAACTCCTTACTTGGCCGTCTTGCCGGTAACCAGGCGCTTGACCAGGCTTTCACCGACCACGATGATGATCAGGGCGATGGCCGCGAGGGCAGCCGAGTAGACCGTTTCGCCGTCTTCGTTGAGCGTGTAGATCGCCACGCCGAGGGTCCGCGTGTTCGGGCCGTAGAGCAGCACCGAAACCGTCAGTTCGCGCAGGGCCGGCAGGAAGATCAGGAAGAACGCAGCCACCATGCCGGGACGAACCAGCGGCACCACGATGTCGCGCAAGGCTTGACCCATCGAGGCCCCCGAGGCACGGGCCGCTTCGACCAGCGAGTCATGCACCTGCTCCAGCGCCGCCGAGTTGGCTTTCAGCGAGAAGGCCATGTAGCGGGCGATGTAGGCGACCAGGATGATCCACACCGTGTTGTAGATGTTGATCCCGAGCTTGCCGCTCCACGCCAGGATGACGCCCAGGGCGATCACCGAACCCGGCACCGAGAAGGGCAGCATGCCGAGGAACTCGAGGAAGCCCTTGCCGCGCACCTTCATCTTGACGATGACGTAGGAGATGATCACGCCGCAGAACATGGTGACCAGCGCCGAAGCCAGACCCAACGAGATACTGTTCCAGATCGAGTCGCGGGTGAGTTCCCACTCGAACAGGATGTACTCGAAGTTGTGCAGCGTCATGTTCTCGAGCGACAGCGGCAGACCGTAGGTCTTGAGCGCGCCGACACCGAAGATCGTGGCGGTCGGAACGATGATGGTGACGAAGATATAGACGCAGCAGAAGATCAGCATCGGGGTACGGAACACGCCCAGACGGAGTTCCGTCGGACGGAAGCTCTTACCGGCGATGATCTGGTACTTGCCCTTGGAGAGCACGCGGTTCTGGATCCAGAGGATGATCGCCGCAGTGGTCACCAGCACCATCGACAGAACGGTGGCCGTTCGGATCGAGTTCCAGCTACCGGCACTCTGGTGGATCTTCTCGTAGATCAGGGTCGGGATGTTGTAGATACCGACTTCCATACCGAGAACGGCCACCGTACCGAAGTGCGCCATCGAGTACAGGCAGATCAGCAGGGCGCCCGAGACGATCGACGGCATGATCAGCGGGATCGTGATCTTGCGCGTGATGGTGAAGAGGTCGGCCCCGGAGATCCGCGCCGATTCTTCCAGCGTCGGGTCCATCCGCTCCAGCGCGCCGCTCACCTGGATGAAGACGAAGGGGAACAGGTACATCGTCTCGATCAGGATGATGCCGGCGTAGCTATAGATGTCGAAGAGCGGCGACTCGAAGCCCAGCGTGTCCATCCAGAAGCGGTTGACGTAGCCGGCGCGCGGCGACAGCAACATCTTCCAGGCCAGCGCACCGATGAAGGCGGGCAGCATGAAGGGCACGAGGAACATCAGCTTCATCGTCTTCTTGAACGGCAGGTCGGTCCGGGTGACCAGCCAGGCGAAGAAGGTGCCGACCAGAGTGCCGGTGACCGTCACGCCGCCCGCGAGGACGAGGGAGTTGCCGAGCGCCTGGAAGGTCTCGGGGCTCTTCAGCACCTTCATCACGTCGGCGACGTTGAGCGCGCCGTCGACCCAGAAGGCGTTGAAGAAGATGAGCGCCATGGGCACGCCCACGACGATCAACAGGATGGCCGTCGCGAGGCCGAACAGTACTTCCGGTGCGCCAATGCGCGATTCAGTCTTGATGCTCATTTGTTCACCTTGCTCTCAACGACGATCTCGCCATCGAACCAGGTCACCGCCGCGAGATTGACGACGCACTTGTCGCCGTCCTCGAAGAGCAGGCCCTGATCCACGCACACGTGGCTCGGCAATGCCGCACGCACCATGGTGCCGCCGATGTCGATCAGGAAGTCGAACTGGGCGCCCAGGAAGCTGACGCGCTTGATCGTGGCTTCCATCCCGGCACCGTCGCGCGCGAGCACGAGGTCGCCCGGGCGGAAACCGCCGGTCACCACCGCACCCGTCTTGCTCGGTGCCTCACCGACCCACTCGACCTTCGAGTCGGCCGTCCCGGCGTAGAGCTTGTCGCCCTTGCGCCGCACCGGCAGGTAGTTGGCGACGCCGAGGAAGCGGAAGACGTAATCGTCGGCCGGCTTCTCGTAGATTTCTTCCGGCGTGCCGATCTGGCGCAGCTGGCCCTTGTCGTCCATGACGGCGACGCGGTCGGCGATCGCCAGGGCAATTTCCTGGTCGTGCGTGACGTAGAAAATCGTCACCCCGAGCTTCTGCTGCAGCGCCTTGATCTCGAAACGCATTTCCTCGCGCAGGTTGGCGTCGAGGTTGTTCAGCGGTTCGTCGAGCAGCAGCAGTTGCGGTTCGGAGATCAGGGCGCGGGCCAAGGCCACACGCTGCTGCTGACCGCCGGAGAGCATCGACGGGAAGCGCTGATCCATGCCCTTCAGACCGACGAGTTCGACCGCCCGCATCGTCCGCGTCTTGAGTTCACCGGCTTCGACGCCGGCAAGCTTGAGCGGATAAGCAATGTTGTCGAACACCGTCATGTGCGGCCACACGGCGTAGTCTTGGAAGACCATGCCGAGCGCCCGCTTGTCGGGCGAGATCATCGTGCCGTCCGCGGGGTTGGTGACCACGGTTCCGTCGATAGAAATTACGCCGGCATCGGCCTTCTCGAAGCCGGCGATCAAACGCATCAGGACGGTCTTGCCGCAGCCCGAGGGCCCGAGCAAGGTGAAACATTCACCGTCCTTCAGCTCCAGGTCGAAGGAAGACAACACGGTCTTCTCTTCGTAGCGCTTGGTGACGCCTTTGATTTGAACGTTAGCCATTTTTTGTCGATTATTTCTTCTGCATGATGTCGGTGAACTTCTTGACGGTCGGTTCCTTCTCGTTCATGACCTTCGAGTAGTCGATCTTGATCGCGCGCTTCATGGCTTCGTCGGCAGCCGGGAGCTTGAAGCGCTCGGGGCTCTTGACGTCGGTGCGGACCGGGATCGTGCCTTCATCGGCGATAACCTGCTGACCGTCCTTGGAGAGCACGTAGTCGACGAACTTCTTGGCGGCGACTTCGTTCGGGGTGCCCTTCATGATCGCGATCGGGCTCGGCAGAACGAGCATTTCTTTCGGGAAGGCGAAGCCCAGGGTGGCGCCCTTGTCGATCTTGTCGAGGACGATGTAGTCGACGCCCAGCGCGGCCACGAGGTCGCCCGAAGCGGTATCGTCAACCACCTGACCCGAGCCCTTGCCCATCTTGGCGCCGTTGGCGCGCAGGGCTTCGAAGTACTCCCAGCCGAAGGTCTGCGCGAGCAGCGCGACGCTCATGTAGGCGGTGCCGGAGAGGGCGGGGTTGGCGATGCCGTAGGCGCCCTTGTACTCGGGCTTCTTCAGGTCGTCCCAGCTCTTCGGCGCTTCCTTGATCTTCTTGGTGTTGTACACCACGCCCAGGGTGCCCAGACGGACGGCGGTGAACGAACCGTCGTAGTCGGCCAGCGGCTGGATCAGCGACTTGATTTCAGCCGGCATGTAGGGCAGCAGTTGGCCGCGCGACTTGAGCTGATAGAAGTCCGGCACTTCGCTGGTCCAGAGGATGTCGGCGAGAATCTTGCCCGACTCACGCTCGGCCGCGAGCTTGGCCATCAGCTTGCCGGCACCGGCGACCTGGAAGTCCAGCTTCACTTCCGGGTGCTTCTTGGCGAAGCCCTTCTTCAGCTCGTTGGTGATCGAGTCCTTCATCGACGTATAAACGTAGAGCTTTTCCTGTGCGCTCGCACCCATGGACAGCACGCCCAAGGCGACCGCGGCGGCACAAAGCTTCATTTTCGGACGCATCATGACTACCTCTCCTCTCTCTTATCAAAGAGGCCTTTCGGCCTCGAAAAATACAAAACCACGCACCCAATGTTACCCCTTTTTATCCGGGGGTCAATCGTTTTTTTAATTAGCCCGACAAACGTTTTGTATTGCAAAAAGCCGCCTGTCACAGCGATCTAAAACAAGACCAAAGCACACTTATTTTTTCAACAAATTCATATAGTTGGCGTATATATAACTTTAGTTCTAGAATTAAATTACTAAGCAATTCAGGCTATTAACTTAAGGCGTACTAACCAAAGTTATATACCCAAAAAACTCGATTTTCAATGCTTTTGTCATTGCCTTCGCCGGCGCAAAACAGCGAAAAAACACAGTGCTTTTTGAGCGATCTACATGCAATCCATGAGACAGGACAAGGCGCACCCTGCGCTTGCCTGATCCGACGTTTTGCACGAGCATGTCATTTCCGCCTGCGTCGGCCTCTCCTGCCTTTGCCGCCATGACCCGCCTCTCCCGTCGCCTGCTGATCGCAGCCCCCGTTGTCGGCCTCTCCGTCCTGGCGTTCTGGTGGATCGGACGACCGCAGCCCGTCGCCGTGACGCTCAAGACCATCGAGCGCGGCACCGTCGAGGCCAGCATCGCCAACACCCGTGCCGGAACGGTCGAGGCCTGCCTGCGCACCAAGCTGTCGACGATCGTCGGCGGCCGGATCGAGGTTCTGGCCGTAAAGGAAGGCGACCAGGTCAAGAAGGGGCAGCTCCTGATGAAGCTCTGGAACGACGACCAGCGTGCCCAGAACGCCCTGGCCAAGACCCAGGTGCTGTCCGCCCGGCAACGCGTCACCGAAGCCTGCGCCCAGGCCGCCAACGCCGAGCGCGAGGCCGCGCGCCAGGGATCGCTGCGCGAGCGCGGCTTCGTCTCGACTTCGCGCGAGGAATCGGCGCGCACCGAAGCCGAAGCCCGGCGCGCGGCCTGCGCGGCGGCACAAGCCGACGTGGCGCAGACGCTGGCCAAAGTCGACGCCACCCAGGTCGAGCTGGCGCGGACCGTGCTGCACGCGCCCTTCGACGGCACGGTGGCCAAGATCGTCGGCGAAGTCGGCGAATACTCGACCCCCTCACCGCCCGGCGTGCCGACGCCGCCGGCGATCGACCTGATCGACGACAGCTGCCTGTACGTGAAGGCGCCGATGGATGAGGTCGACGCGCCCAAGATCAGCGCCGGCCAGAACGTCCGCATTTCGCTCGACGCCTTGCCGGGCCGGCACTTCGCGGGCAAGGTCAAGCGCGTCGCCCCCTACGTGACGGCCGTCGAGAAGCAGGCCCGCACGGTCGATATCGAAGCCACCTTCGACGATCCGAAAGCGCCGGGCAAGCTGCTCGTCGGCTACAGCGCCGACGTCGAGGTCGTCCTCGACCGCCGCGAGGACGTCGTCCGCGTGCCCACCGCCGCCCTGCTGGAAGGCGCACGGGTCTTGGTCGCCAGCCCCGACGGAACGCTCGCCGAACGGCGCCTCAAGACCGGGCTCAGCAACTGGGAATACACCGAGGTGAGCGAGGGCCTCGCCGCAGGGGAACGCGTCGTCACCTCGCTCGAACGCGTCGGCGTCAAAGCCGGCGCGCGCTACAGCAGCGACGACAAGAGCGCGGCGCGCGGCACGGCCCCATGATGGGCGCCCCGCTCGTCGAGCTTTGCGGCATCGCACGCACCTTCCGCCTCGGCGACAGCGAGGTGCACGCCCTGCGCGGCCTCGACCTCGTCATCCGCGACGGCGAGTACGTCGCCGTCATGGGGCCCTCCGGCTCCGGAAAATCGACCCTGCTCAACCTGCTCGGCCTGCTCGACCGGCCCGACGCCGGCACCTACACGCTCGAAGGGCGCGACGTCACCACGCTCAGCCCGGATGAACAGGCGCGCGTGCGCAGCGAGCGCATCGGCTTTGTCTTCCAGAGCTTTCACCTCGTGCCGCGCCTCACTGCCGCCGAGAACATCGCCCTGCCGATGACCCTGGCCGGCATCGCCCCGGCCGAGCGCGCCCGCCGCGTCGAACGCGCGCTCGCCGATTACGGCCTCGCCAACCGGGCCGACCACCGTCCGCACCAGCTCTCGGGCGGCCAGCGCCAGCGCGTCGCCATCGCACGCGCGACGGTCATGCAGCCGGCGATCCTGCTCGCCGACGAGCCGACCGGCAACCTCGACCGCGCCACCGGCGAAGACGTGATGCGGCTTCTCGAAGAACTCAACGCGCGCGGGGTGACGCTGATCGTCGTCACCCACGATACCGCCCTCGGCGCCCGCGCCCGGCGCCAATTGCACATGGAAGACGGCGAATTGCGCGTGGATACGGGTGCCAAACCGGGCGCGCAACCATGAACCACGGCGCTCACGCCGAAAAAACAAGCCCGAACCACGCGCCCGGGACGTGTGTCGCTGGCGCCCGTTTTTCACCGCGCCCACCGCACCCGTCATGCTCAAGGCCGGTCTGCGTCCGCCATGCGCCCCGCTGACCTCGTCCGCTTCGCCCGCGACGCCGCAACCGGAAACCCGCTGCGTACCGTGCTGCTGATGCTGGCGATGGCCATCGGCGTCGGCGCCGTGGTGGTGCTCACCGCGCTCGGCGACGGCGCGCGGCGCTACGTGCTGCAGGAATTTTCCTCGCTTGGCAGCAACCTCGTCATCGTCCTGCCCGGCCGCTCGCAGACCGGCGGCTTCAACCCCGGCAACGCGGTGACTACGACCCCGCGCGACCTGACCGTCGACGACGCGCAAGCGCTGCTGCGCGCCAGCGCCGTGCGCCGCGTCGCACCGCTCACCGTCGGCACCTCCGAGATCAGCGCCCGCGGCCGCCTGCGCGAGGTGATGGTGGCCGGGACGACGGCCGAATTCATCGAAGTGCGCCGGCTGCAACTGGCGCAAGGCCGCTTCCTGCCCGAAGGCGACTGGCGGCGCGGCGCGCCGGTGGCGGTGATCGGCGCCAAGGTCCGCGATGAACTCTTCGGCGCCGAGAACCCGCTCGGCCAGCTGGTGCGCGTCGGCGACCGCCGCTTCCGCATCGCCGGGGTGATGGCCTCGACCGGTCAAGGCTTGGGCATGAACACCGACGAGCTGGTGATCGTCCCGGTGGCGCTGGCGCAGGCCATGTTCAACAGCAACACCCTGTTCCGCATCCTCGTCGAGGCCAACAGCCGCGAGGCGATCGAGCCGGCGAAAGCGCAGGTCACCGAAATCATCAAGCTGCGCCACGAGGGCGAGGCCGACGTGACGGTGATCACCCAGGACGCGGTGCTCGCCACCTTCGACAAGCTGCTCGCTGCGCTGACCCTGGCCGTCGCCGGCATCGCCGCGATCAGCCTCGCCGTGGCCGGCATCCTGGTGATGAACGTGATGCTCGTCTCGGTCGCCCAACGCACCGCCGAAATCGGGCTGCTCAAAGCGCTCGGCGCCGACGCGGCGACGATCCGCAACGCCTTCCTGGTCGAAGCGGTGCTGCTCTCGCTCGCCGGCGCCGTGCTCGGCTTCCTGCTCGGGCACGCCGGCGCAGCACTGATCCGCCAGCTCTACCCGGCCTTCCCGGCCTGGCCACCGGCCTGGGCGGTGCTTGCCGGGCTCGGCACGGCGCTCGTCACCGGCATCCTGTTCGGCGTCCAGCCCGCCCGCCAGGCCGCCCGCCTCGACCCGGTGCAGGCACTGGCCAAGCGCTGACGCCATGATCCGCCCGATCGACTCGCTCCATCTCGCCCTGCGCGCCGTCACCGCGCACCGCCAGCGCAGTGCGCTGACCCTGCTCGGCATCGCCGTCGGTATCGCCGCGGTGATCCTGCTGACCTCGATCGGCGAAGGCGTACATCGCTTCGTGCTCGCCGAATTCACCCAGTTCGGCACCAACCTGATCGCGGTCACCCCCGGCAAGACCAAGACCTCCGGCCCTGCCCCGGCGGGCATCCCGAGTTCGGTGCGCCCGCTCACCCTGGCCGACGCGCAGGCGGTGCGCCGCCTGCCCAATGTCACGGGCATCTCGGCGCTGGTGTGGGGCAACACCGAAGCCAAGGCCAATGGCCGCCTGCGCCGCACCACGATCAACGGCACCACGCCCGAGATGCTGCGCGTCTACAGCATGCGCCTGGCCAGCGGCCAGTTTCTGCCGGCCGACGAAATCGAAAACGCCCGCCCTTTCGCGGTGCTCGGCGCCAAGCTCAAGCAGGAACTGTTCGGCAGCGAAAACCCGCTCGGCGCGCGCCTCACCATCGGGCACATGCAGTTCCGCATCGTCGGCGTGCTCGAGGCCAAGGGGCAGTTCCTCGGCATCGACCTCGACGACTCGGCCTACATCCCGACCGCGCGCGCCTTCGAGCTGTACAACAAGGAAGGGTTGATGACCCTCGACGTGGCCTACGCCGAGGGCGTTCCGGCGGCCGAGGTGAGCCGCTCGATCAAGTCGCTGCTGATCGCCCGCCACGGACGCGAGGACTTCACCGTCACCACCCAGGAAGACATGCTGCGCACCCTGTCCAACATCCTCGGCGTGCTGACCATGGCGGTCGGCGCGCTGGGCAGCATCTCGCTGCTCGTCGGCGGTGTCGGCATCGTCACCATCATGACCATCGCGGTCAGCGAACGCACCAGCGAAATCGGCCTGATGGTCGCCCTCGGCGCGCCGCGCCGCACCATCCTCGGCCTCTTCCTCGGCGAGGCGGTGGCACTCTCGGCGCTCGGCGGCCTGGCCGGCCTCGTCCTCGGCGTCGGCCTCGCGCAACTGGTGCGCCTGCTCGTCCCGGCCCTGCCGGTGCATACGCCGCTCACTTTCGTCATCCTCGCCGAAGTGATTGCCATCGTCATCGGCCTCGTCGCAGGCGTCCTGCCCGCCCGACGCGCCGCGCGCCTCGACCCGGTCGAAGCATTGCGCGCCGAATAAGCCGCGCCGCCTGTTGCAAGGACGCCGCAGGCCCCGGTGGTGGCGCCCGCCGGGCCGTTGCCCGCTTGAGCCGCTCTGGTGATTCACGCATACTCGTGACAACGGCAGGGTTTTATTTCGCCGGAACAACCGACGTCGCATGCGTTTGAGCACACACGGCAACATTGGCAACATTGGCACCATCATGTACTCCCGACTTCTTGCATTCGCCTTCAGCCTGTTCGCCACCCTGCCGGCGCAGGCCGGCGTACTCGACGACGTCAAGGCCAGCGGCGAACTCAAGGTCTGCATCTGGCCGGATTACTACGGCATCAGCTATCGCAATCCGCGTACGGGCACCCTCCAGGGCATCGACATCGACCTTTCGCTGGCGCTGGCCAAAGACCTCGGCGTACGCCTCGTCCATATCGAAACGTCCTTCAACACGCTGATCGACGACCTCATCGCCGGCAAGTGCCAGATCGGCATGATGGGCATCGGGGTCACGCCCGAACGCAAGCAGCAGTTGGCCTTCTCTCTGCCTTACCTGCGCAGCGACATTTACGCCATCACCACGCGCGACAACGCCACGCTCAAAACCTGGGCCGACATCGACCGGCCCGGCCGCTCGATCGCAGTGCAGAAGGACACCTACATGGAGTCCTTGATGCGGCGCACGCTCGCCCACGCCCGGTTGATCGTCACCGAGCGCCCCGGCGAACGCGAACGCGAGGTCTCCTCGGGTCGTGCCGACGCGTTCATCACCGACTACCCCTACAGCCAGCGCATGCTCGCCAGCACCGACTGGGCCCGGCGCATCGAACCCACCCAGACGGTACAGCTCACGGACTACGCGTACGCCGTCGCCCAGGGCGACGCGCCCTGGCTCGCCCGGGTCAACCAGTTCGTCACCCGGATCAAGGCCGACGGGCGCTTGCGCAGCGCGGCCCAAAGACATCAGCTGACGCCGATCGTCGTCAGCGAGTAAGCGCTGCCCGGTGCGGGCCGCGGACTCGAGCCCGTCCGAGCCGCGAGCGACTGGAGAACGCGTGCGCGTGCACCTAGACTGAGCCATATGACACCAAGGAGAGCCTTTGTCCGCCCCCCTGCCCCCGCCTGTCCTGCCGCCCCCGTCCCGTCCCCGTGGGCGCCCCGCCCTCTCGCCTGAAACCCATGGCACCCTGGGGCGGCTGGTCGAGCATCGTCTTTCGCCGCGGCGCCTGCGCTGGCTGTTCGTGTTTTTCGTCGTCGCCTTGCAGGCCCTCGTCTGGGCGACCTACCTCAACAGCGTCAGCGTGCTCGAACGCAAGGCCGAGGACGCGTTCCGGGACCGCCTCGAGGCCCTGGCACTGATTCTCAACGAGCACGTCTCGAACGCGCTCGACACCGTCTCCGGACGCCTCCGGGTTCTCGCTTCCCTGACCACGCCCGAAGCCCTGCAACAAGAGCGCCTGACGCCGGCCCTGCTCGACGAGATCATTTTCGACGACCCCCTGATGCGCAGCATTTCGCTGCTCGACCCGGACGGCAAGGTCGTCGCCAGTTCGTGGCAGCCGAACATCGGCCACCAGATCGCCGCGCAATACCTGCCGCCGCGCACCCTGAACGCGCGCAGCGGCGAGCCGCGTTTCGGCCAACTCCTGCCTTTCCGCACCCTGGCGGACGTCGGCCACACGCAAGCGCCCGAAGGCGTTTCGCTGTGGCTGGAGGCGATCGACGTCCACTTCGGCGAACAGGTCTTCCAATGGATCGCGGTGATCAACCCCAACTTCTTCGGAAATTTCTGGTTGCGCGTCCTCGGCAGCGAGCCGCACGAAGTGCGGCTGCTCGACTATAAGGCCAACCTCGTCTCCGCCCTGCCGGCGATGATCGACACGAACGACCCGCTGACGAGCGAAATCGCCAAGCACGCCGACATCAACGACAACGGCCGCGTTGAATCCACCGCCCCGCCCCGGCGGCTTGCCGTCTATCGCACCAGCACGGCGCATCCGCTGATCGTCGCGGTGATCGGCGACCGCGAGCAAGCGGCAGAGCAACTGGCCGGCGACCTGTTGCGTTTCCGGGCCGTGGCCATCGGCGCCTCCCTGCTGGCCCTGGCCTTGTGCATCGCCTTCTACCGCAGCTACCTGCGCTACGAGGACTCGGTCGCCGAACTGATCAACCAGGCCACGGCCATCGGCGCCCACCTGATGGTGAGCGAATCGGACCCGGAAGGCCGGATCGTCGCCGCCAACGCCGCGTTCCTGGAGGCGTCGGGCTACCGCCTGGAGGAACTCGTCGGGCAAAAATACGGCATCTTCAATTCCAACCTCCACAACCCGGAGTTCTTTAGCGCACTGTGGGAGATTCTCTCCTCGGGCCAGATCTGGAAGGGCACCTTCCGCAACCTGAACAAGGACGGCCGGATTTTCTGGGTCAGCACCACCATCGTTCCGTACTTCGACGCCTGGGGGAACATCACCCGCTACGTCGCCTTCTACAGCGACATCACCGAAGCCATCCAGCTCTCCGAACGCCTCGACCGCGAGCGCGCCCTGCGCGAAGAACTGACCCGCATCAACCAGAGCCTCGACAACGAAGCCAACACCGACCCGCTCACGCTCCTGCCCAACCGTCGCGCCTTCGAGCATTTTTCCGCCCAGGCCCTGGCCAGCACGCGCCAGAACCGGCAGGTGCTGGCCGTTGCCATGCTCGACATCGACCACTTCAAGGCGGTCAACGACACCTACGGCCACGCCGCCGGCGACGAGGTCCTGCGCGAAATGGCGCACCGCTGGTCGTCGCGCATCCGCACATCGGACATGCTGGCGCGCATCGGCGGTGAAGAGTTCTGCCTGCTCCTGCCGCAGGCCGATGAGGTCAGCGCCCGGCGCGTGACCGAGGAAATCCGCCGGGAAAGCGAGCGCACGCCGGTCACCGTCACGAACGACGCCGGCGAACAGTCGCTGACGGTCACCGTCAGCATCGGGGTGGTCAGCGTCGCCGCGCAGGCCGTCGACGACATCGAGCCCCTGCTGGAACGGGCCGACAAGGCGCTCTACGCGGCCAAGCAGGGCGGCCGCAACCGCGTCGTCGAACTGCGCTACCCGCCGCCCGAGGCGCCGGAGGCGGACGGCGCCGAAACTCAGGCGTAGCGGCGCGCGGCTTCGACCGCGAGGCCGGCGCCGATGCTGCCGAAGAGGTCGCCTTCCACCGCCCGCGCTTGCGGCAGCAACTCGGCGATGCGCGCGCGCAGACGGGGAATGCCGCTCGAGCCGCCGGTGAAGAACACCGTATCGACTGCCGCCGGGCGCACGCCCGCGGCGTCGAGCACACCGGTGACGGTCGTTTCGATGCGCGCGATGAGGCTCGCACTCGCCTCGTCGAAGGCTGCGCGCTCAAGCTCGACTTCGAGCCCGGCTTCCAGGCGATCGAGTCCCAGCTTGACCGCCGCCTGCGCCGAGAGGGCGATCTTCGCCTGCTCGACCTCGTTGGCCAGCCAGTGCCCGGCGCGCGTTTCGAGCAGGGTCATGAGGCGCGCCGCGCGCTGCGCGCAGGCGGCGTCGTTGGCCAACCGGCGCTGCTCGGTCAGCGATTGCCGCGTATAGGCGGAGTTGATCGTGTGCCAGGTCGCGAGGTTGAAGAAAATGCTCGACGGCATTTCACGCCCGGAATGGAGCTGGCCGCGATAGCCGAGCAAAGGCATCACGCTGGCGAGGCTGAACAGTCGGTCGAAATCGGTACCGCCGACATGCACGCCGCCGTTGGCCAGGATGTCGTGCTGGCGCTCGCTTTTTCGCGCCCGCTCGGGCGAGAGGCGGACGAGCGAGAAGTCCGAGGTACCGCCGCCGATGTCGACCACCAGCACCAGTTCCTCGCGCGTGATCCGCGTCTCGTAGTCGAAGGCCGCAGCGATCGGCTCGAACTGGAAGCTCACCTCGCGAAAACCGACGTCGCGCGCGATACTCGCCAGCGTTTCCTCGGCCAGCCGGTCGGCGGCGGCATCGTCGTCGACGAAATGCACCGGGCGCCCGAGCACCACCTGCTCGAACGGCCGCTCGGCCTGCGTCTCGACGCGCCGCTTCAAGTCGGCGATGAACTGGGCCAGCAGCTCGCGAAAATGCAGCACCCGTCCGTTCACCTCGGTCTGCCCCTCGATCAGGCGGCTGCCGAGCAGGCTCTTCAGGGCGCGCATCAGCCGGCCCTCGTAGCCGGCAAGGTATTCGTCCAGCCCCTCGCGCCCGAAGCGGGTGCGCCCGTCCTCGGCGTTGAAGAAGACGACCGAAGGCAGGGTCGGCCGGCCGTCTTCGAGCGGGAACAGGACGGCGCGGCCCTCGCGCAGGCAACCGGCCGTGGAATTGGACGTGCCGAAGTCGATGCCGCAGGCGCGGGCGAAGGGGATGTGAGGCATGGGGGAAAAACGGGGTACGACGGTGGGGGGCGCGATCCTACGCGAGGGCCGGCGCGAAGTCCAGCCCCGGGCCGCAAGGGCCCGGCCCCCTCCCGCCACGAGGCCGCGCTGGCACTCGCTGCCGCAACGGCTTCGCGGTAGGATGAAGCATCCTTCACCCTCGTTCGCCTCGGCGCACCGCCCATGTTCTCGCTCTACGGCATCAGCGGCCCGGTCTTCCAGGGCACGCTCGAAAACCTCGGGCGCCTGCCGCCCGTTACGCGCCAGCGCCCGATCGCCGCGGCCCGCCGCGTCGGCGAGGAATTCACGCTGCCGGCAGGCGGCCATGCTGCGGCGCAAGCGGCAGCGCCCGCAGCGCAGGGCGCCGTCCACGCCTACCGCGAAATGCTGCCCGAAAGCCTGGAGCGCGGGCCGATCTTCTACGCCCACCAGATCATGCAGAGCGAGGTCATCGCGGTGCATGCCGACGACCCGGTGGCGCACGCCTGGCGCACCCTGGCCGGACAGCGCATTCACCAGGCGCCGGTGCTCGACGCCTCGGAGGCGCTGGTCGGCATCGTCAGTGAACGGAACCTGCTCACCGCCTTCAACGTCGACGAAGCCGGCGTACGCGACGTGCTGCACAAACAAGTGCGCGACGTGATGACCTCGCCGGTCGTCGCCGCCTCGCCGGACACCGAGCTGCGCCAGATCGTGCGGGTGATGCTCGCGCGCGACGTCGACGGCGTTCCGATCACCACCGAAGGCGGCCGCCTGCTCGGCTTCATCTCGCGCAGCGACATCCTCGCCGCCGTGGTCAACGACCCACCGCTCAGCGTCTGGCGCTGAGCCTCACCCGTCCTCAGGAGATGCCATGTCCCAAGCCCCGACGCTCGTCGTCTATCACAACGCCCGCTGCTCGAAGAGCCGCGCCGCCTGCCAGCTCATCGCCGAGCACGGCGCCGAGGCTCGCATCGTCAATTACCTCGAAACGCCGCCCAGCCGCGAGACCCTGCGCGAACTGCTCGGCAAGCTCGGGATCGCCGCCGCCGACCTCGTGCGGCGCGGCGAAAGTGTCTTCAAGGAACACTACGCCGGACGCACGCTGAGCGAAGACGAATGGCTGGAGGCGCTCATCGCCCATCCCATCCTGATCGAGCGCCCGATCGTCGTGCGCGGCGAGCGCGCCGTCATCGCCCGCCCGCCCGAAAAAGCGCTCGACCTGCTGGCCGATGACTGAACGGCGCGCGCGCGGCTTCCGCGCCCTGGGCCGACGCTTGCTGCTGGCCGGCGTTCTCGCCCTGTCGCTGTCGAGCACGCAGGCCCAGGACACCCCGGCGGCCGGCAACCTGCGACGCATCGACACGCGGCCGGGCGTCGAGGTTCCGATCTACGCCGTCTGGCGCGCCGACGCGCGCGCCACGGTGGTGCTCTTCTCGGGCGGCGGCGGCGGTTTTGGACAAATCGGCGCCGACGGCTGGCCGGGCAGCGGCAATTTCCTGATCCGCAGCGGCAAGCGCTGGGCCGCGCACCCGTTCAACGTGGTGATGGTCGGCCGCCCCTCGGACGGCCTCGATCTGGCGCAGGGCCGGGTGCGCATCAGCGCCGAGCACGCCGCCGATAACCGCGCCGTCCTGCGCGCCGTGCACGAAAGAAGCCGTGCGCCGATCTGGCTCGTCGGCACCAGCATGGGCACGATCTCGGCCACCGCCGCCGCGCTCGCCGACCGCGAGGCGCTGGTCGCCGGACTGGTGCTCACGTCCTCGATCGTCGCCTACAAGGTCGATGGCGCCGTCCCCACGCAAAAAATCGAGTCCCTGCGCGTTCCGACCCTCGTCGTACACCACGCCAACGACGCGTGCTGGGCGTGCCGACCGCACGAAGCACGCGCCCTCGGCCGCCAGCTCGTACCGCCCACGCCGCGCCGCCTCGTGTTCATCGAAGGCGGCGGCACGCCGCAGGGCGAGCCTTGCGGCGCCTTCCACCACCACGGCTACATCGGCCAGGAGGACGAGGTCGTCGACCGCATTGCGGCCTGGATCCTGCAACCGGTTTCGGACTGAGGACGGCTTTTCCTGGCGTCAACGAGAAACGGACCCATCGGGTCCGTTTCTGCAAGGGTCGGCGAATACGGCGGATACGGCGGACACTCACGCCTCGGCACGAGGGCCGCGCGCCACCAGAACACGCTCAGAGCATGCGCGGAATCTGCGAGGAGTGGTGATGGACGATGGGCTTTTCGCGCGCCAGGTCGAGGATGTAGCTAAAGCGCGCCTCGAAGCTCAAGAGTTCGCCGTCGACGGCAAAACGCCAGCAATAGATGCCGTGCAAAGCGTGCACGCTGCCACCCAGCTCCTGGCTGAGCAGTGTCTTCTCGTGCAGCGCGATGCTCAGGTCCTCGCGCGCGGCAAGGCGGGAAAAATACTCCTGCCGCGCCGCCGGCGTGCTCAGCAGGCGGTTGGAGAAGGTCGGGATGAGCACCGCGGCATCGTCATAAAGCGCGATCAGGGCGTCGAGGTCGCCGTTGTTGATTCCCCGCATCCAGTCGGCAAGAATTTGTTCGGGCGTTTTCTTCATAAAGGTCTCCTGGCAGGGTAAATCCGTCGGCCCACAAAACCCGGGGCGGACGGACAGCGTCACGCGCGGCCGCGAACTTACCGGCGCCCGCGGCAAAAAACAAGCCCGGCGTGCAGCCTCGGGCATCGGAACAAAGACCACCGCGAACGCAGGCGGTTCCCACGGCACGACCGGCTGGCCCGACGCGGGGGTGCCGACGGCGGCCACACGAGGCGAGGGCTAGCCTTTCAGCCAGTGTCTGAGCAGGCTGCGCAGCGTCCCCTCGTTGTAACCGTTGATGCGGTCGTCGCCGACCAGGATCAAGGGTACGCCGCTGCCGCCGAGACGGCGATGCTCGTCGGCATAGACACTCGATTGCTCGATGTCGCGCTCGTCGTAGCGCACGCCGTTGGCCGCAAAGAATTCACGTGCTGCCGCACAATAACCGCACCACTGCGTGGCATACATGATCACTTTCGGCTGTTCGCGGGGCGCCGCCTGAACCTTGGCGCTGCGGAAGGCGTCGAGACCGCCTTCCGGCCAGTAATGAAGGGCGCCGCCGAGCAAGGCGCCAACGAGCAGCAGGCGCAGCAGCGGCGAACGTCGTGAGGCCGGCCGGCCTGCGGGCCCCACGTCGCCCGACCGGCCGTAACTGGCATCGACGGGCGCGCCTTCACCCTTGTTGTAGGCCTTGCCGCACGCCGGACACTGCCACTCCGGGGCGATCGTATCGGCGGGACGAAGGTGTCGGCAGTTGGGGCAAACTCGGCTCATCGCGGGAACGGGGATCGGGGGATAGAGAAGAAACGCAGCATCGTAGGAGCGAGCGCCGCTTGACGTCAATCTCGCTTTCCTCCGAAACACACGGCGACGTCAGCTTGCGCCCGCCCTGGAGGGCTCAACATCCTTTGAACCGGCCCTGCAGGCCGCATCCAAAAGCGCCCTGCGGGCCGGGGCACGCGGGAAAGCGCATCTGGATGCGCCCTCCAGGCCGCCCCTGGGCCGCGCCCCAGTTGGCGCGCGGTGTGTCAGATCGTCAGATTCCCGAACCGCCCTCTTCCAGCCCCGAAGCGGCGAAGACTTTGACCTGGCGCGGCTTGAGCCACACCGTCTGCTGCCGTTCGAGGGCCAGGGCATTGGCGCGCTCGCGGGTCAGCTCGACCTCGACGAGTTCGCTCCCGTGCGCAAGTTCGACGCGCACCAGCGGGCCGATCGCATGCACGCTCTGCACCCGCGCTTCGAGGCCGGTGGCGACCGGCGTACGCTCGATGTCAATGTCGTGCGGGCGGACGAAGGCCAGCGCACCACCGTCGGAGGCCGGCGTTGCGGCACCGTTGCCGGCCGCCTCGCCGCGCCCGACCTCGGCCCACTGCCCATGCACCCGGCTGTGGAAGACGTTCACGTTGCCGAGGAACTGGTACACGAAGGGCGAGGCCGGGTTGGAGTACACCTCGTCCGGGGTGCCGATCTGCTCGATCTTGCCCTGGTTCATCACCACCACGCGGTCGGCGACTTCGAGCGCTTCTTCCTGGTCGTGGGTGACGAAGACGCTGGAGATGTGCATTTCGTCGTGCAGGCGGCGCAGCCAGCGGCGCAGTTCCTTGCGCACCTTGGTGTCGAGCGCGCCGAAGGGTTCGTCGAGCAGCAGCACCTTGGGTTCGACGGCCAGCGCGCGGGCGAGCGCGATGCGCTGCCGCTGCCCGCCCGAAAGCTGCGAGGGGTAGCGGTCGGCCAGCCAGTCGAGTTGCACGAGGCCCAGCAGTTCATGCACCCGGCGGCGAATCTCGGCTTCGCTGGGCCGCTCGTCGCGCGGCTTCACGCGCAGGCCGAAGGCGACGTTCTCAAACACCGTCATGTGGCGGAAGAGCGCGTAATGCTGGAAGACGAAGCCGACCTGGCGCTCGCGCGCGTGCAGGTGGGTCGCCTCCTCGCCGGCGAATTTGACGTGCCCGGAATCGGCCGACTCCATGCCGGCGATGATGCGCAAGAGCGTGGTCTTGCCGCAGCCCGAGGGACCGAGCAGGGCGACGAGTTCGCCGGTCGGGATGTTGAGGTCGATGTGGTCGAGCGCGACGAAGTTGCCGAAGCGCTTGCCGACGCCGCAAATTTCAATGCTCATGGTGTGGGCTCAGGCGGAAAGAGTGCAAGGATGCGGGTTCATGACGGACGCGTGGCCTGGCCACCCTCCGGCGCCAGCGCGGCGTCGAGCATCGCCGTCTCACGGCGCATGCGCCATTCGACGACGGTCTTGGCGACCAGAGTGACGAGCGCCAGCAGCGCGAGGACCGAGGCCGACGCGAAGGCGCCGACCGCGTTGTATTCGTTGTAAAGGATCTCGACGTGCAGCGGCAGGGTGTTGGTTTCACCGCGGATGTGCCCGGAAACCACCGACACCGCGCCGAACTCGCCCATCGCCCGGGCGTTGGCGAGGATCACGCCGTAGAGCAGGCCCCACTTGATGTTGGGCAGGGTGACGCGGAAGAACATCTGCCAGCCCGAGGCGCCGAGCGAGATCGCCGCTTCCTCCTCGTCCTTGCCCTGGGTCTGCATCAGCGGGATCAGCTCGCGCGCGACGAAGGGGAAGGTGACGAAGAGGGTGACCAGGATCATCGCCGGCAGGGCGAAGACGATCTTGATGTCGTGCGCCGCGAGCCACGGCCCGAACAGCCCCTGCGCGCCGAAGAGCAGCAGGAAGACGAGGCCGACGACCACCGGCGAGACGGCGAAAGGCAGGTCAATCAGGGTGATCAGCAGGCTCTTGCCGCGAAAGTCGAACTTGGCGATCGCCCACGCCGCGGCGACGCCGACGGCGACGTTGAACGGCAGCGCAATCAGGGCGATGACCAGGGTCAGGACGATCGCGGAACGCGTCTCGCCGTCGGCAAGCGCCGCGGTGTAGGCCGAAAAGCCGCCCGAGAACGCCTCGACAAAGACCGCCACCAGCGGCAACGCAAGGAAGAAGAAGAGAAAACCCAGGCCGAGCGCGGTCAGCGCGTAGCGCAGCCAGCGCGGTTCGGCCGTGGCCATGCGGGAAGTGCGGCCGCTCATAGACTCACCCTGTCCTTGCCGTGATGACGGTTGGCCGCCCACCACTGCAGGCCATTGACCGCCAGCAGCAGGACGAAGGAAATGACGAGCATGACCATGGCCAGCGCGGTGGCGCCGACGATGTCGTACTGCTCGAGCTTGGAGATGATCAGCAAGGGCGTGATCTCGGACACCAGCGGCATGTTGCCGGCGATGAAGATCACCGAGCCGTACTCGCCGATGGCGCGCGAGAAGGCGAGCGTGAAGCCGGTGAGCAGCGCCGGGAAGATGGCCGGAAAGAGCACGCGGCGGAAGGTCTGCCAGCGCGAAGCGCCAAGCGAGGCGGCGGCTTCCTCGATCTCCGGCTCGATGTCCTCGATCACCGGCTGCAGCGTGCGCACCACGAAGGGCAGGCCGATGAAGGTCAGCGCGACGACGATGCCGAGCGGGGTGAAGGCGACTTTCAGGCCGTGCGGTTCGAGGTGGCGGCCGATCCAGCCGTTGCCGGCGTAGAGCGTGGCCAGGGTGATGCCGGCGACGGCGGTGGGCAGGGCGAAGGGCAGATCCACCAGCGAATCGACGAAGCGCTTGCCGGGGAAGGGGTAGCGCACCAGCACCCAGGCGACGATGAGGCCGAAGACGGCGTTGATCAGCGCCGCCAGGAGCGAGGCGCCGAAGGTCACACGGTAGGCGGCGAGCGCCCGTTCGCCGGTGGCGATGCTCCAGAACTGCTCGACGCTGAGCGTCGAGGCCTTGAAGGCCAGCGCCGAAAGCGGCAGCAGGACGAGCAGCGAGAGGTAGACCAGCGTCGTGCCGAGCGAGAGGCCGAAACCGGGGAGGACGCGTTGTTTCATATGAGTTCTTTGTTAACCACGGCGAGCAGCAAGAACACGGCGAAAAGTCCTGCCCACAACTGCGGCCGGGCTTTCGCCGTGGTTAATTCGTTTTAGACCCTGTTCACTTGCTCTGGTAGATCTGGTCGAAGCTGCCGCCGTCCTTGAAGTGGGTCGGCACCGCCTTAGACCAGCCACCGAACACGTCATCGACGGTGAAGGTCTTGATCGTCGGGAACTGCGCGCCGTACTTCTTGAGCAGTTCGGCATCGCGCGGACGCAAGTAGTTCTGCGCCGCGACCTCCTGCCCTTCCTTCGACCACAGGTAGTCAAGGTAGGCCTTGGCCTGAGTGCGGCTGTTCTTCTTGTCGACCACCTTCTCGACCACCGCCACCGGGAACTCGGCAAGCACCGAGAGCGAGGGATAGACGACCTCGAAGTCGCCCTTGCCGAATTCCTTGGCGATCAGCTCGGCCTCGGACTCGAAGGTCACCAGCACGTCGCCCAGGCGACGCTGCATGAAGGTCGTCGTCGCGTCGCGGCCGCCGGCGGCAAAGAGCGGTGCATTCTTGAGCAGCTTGCCGACGAACTCCTGCGCCGTCTTGTCGTTGCCGCCCGGCTGCTTGAGCGCGTAGCCCCAGGCCGCGAGGTAGGAATAGCGGCCGTTGCCGGTGTTCTTGGGGTGCGGCAGGATCACCTGCACGCCCGCCTGCGTCAGGTCGGACCAGTCGCGCAGCGCCTTGGGGTTGCCCTTGCGCACGATGAACACCATCGTCGACGTGTAGGGCGAGGCGTTGGTCGGGAACTTCTTGGCGTAATCCTTGGCCACAAGGCCCTTCTCGGCCAGATAATCGACGTCGGAGGCCTGGTTCATGGTCACCACGTCGGCTTCCAGCCCGTCGGCGACGGCACGCACCTGCTTGCTCGAACCGGCATGCGACTGCTTGAGTTCGAGCGTCTCGCCGCTCTTGGCCTTCCAGTGCTTCTGGAAGATCGGGTTGTAGTCCTTGTAGAAATCGCGCGAAACGTCGTAGGAAACGTTGAGCAGGCTGTTCGCGGCCAGCGCGGTCGAAACGGGCACGGCCCAGGCGGCGGCGGTGGCGAAAAGCAGGGAACGCAGGGTCGGGGACATGAAAAGCTCCTGACTGAGGAAGTGACGATGAGCCGACTATACGCGCGGCCCATAGAACACCAAAGTCTATTTATTTATTTGATTATCCGTTTTTGGAATAAACCAAGCCCTCGCAAGCTGGCGGCGAACCGCTAAGATGGCGCCGCCGCCCTCCGCCCCACCCGCCCGCAAGCCTCATCCCGCCCATGCCCGACACCGCCCCGCCCGCCCCTTTTTCTGAGCTTTTCTCCGGCCGCCGCTACCACGCCTACAACGACTGGGTGAAACAGGCGCACGGCGGACGCCTGCAAAAGGTTTCCATCGACGCCGCTTTCACCTGCCCCAACCGCGACGGCACGCGCGGCATCGGCGGCTGCACCTTCTGCAACAACGAAGGTTTCACCCCCAGTTACCTGCGCGAACAGGCTGACATCCGCCAGCAGATCGACACCGGCATCGCCTTCGCGCGCCGCCGCTACCCCGACTGTCGCGGCTTCCTCGCCTACTTCCAGAGCTATTCGAACACCTACGACGAGCTCGACCGGCTCAAGGCGATCTACGCCATCGCGCTCGAACACCCCGACATCACCGGCCTGGTCATCGGCACCCGCCCCGACTGCCTGCCTGAGGAAACACTCGATTACTTGGCCGAGCTGGCCAAGACCCGCCTCGTCGAACTGGAGATCGGCATCGAATCCTGCGACGACGGCGTCCTCGAAGCCTGCAACCGCGGCCACGACTTCGCCTGCACCGCGGACGCCATCCGGCGCGCCGCCCGGCGTGGGCTGTTCATCACCGGCCACCTGTTGCTCGGCCTGCCGGGCGAAACGCAGGCCTCGCTGTTGGCCGGCGCGCGGGCGCTGGCGCAGCTGCCCATCGACGCGCTCAAGTTTCACCAGCTGCAGATCGTGCGCGGCACCCGCCTCGCCAACCAGTACCGCGCCGACCCAGCGAGCGTGCCCTTGCTCGCGCCCGAGCCCTACCTCGACGCAGTCATCGACGTCCTCGAGCTGCTGCCGCCGCAGGTCAAAATCCAGCGCCTGGGCAGCGAAGTGCCGCCGCGCCTGCGCCTGTCGCCGGACTGGGGCCTGCGCCTAGCCGCGTTTCCGCCGCTGCTCGAGGCGCGCCTCGCCGCCCGGGCCACCTGGCAAGGCCGATGTCATATCGACGCAAAGGCGATAAAATAAGTTTTTCCGGAACAAATCCTCATCGCGGCGCTCAATCTGCGTCTACGATGAGCTTAGCGCTGTGCCGAGCCACGATGCCCAACGCATTCACCCTCCCAGACCGGCCATGAGAAGCGTTCGCCAGACCTACATCCTGCATGCCGAAGTCGTCCGCCTCGGCGACCACTCGGAAGCGTTCGACGACGCCACGGCCGGGCACCCGCTCGAACGTCGGCTCAACCGCACCGAACGCGCCGCCGCCACCTTCGGCGGACGCATCCAGCTGCGCTTCGCCGAGGGCATGCGCATCCTCTTCGACGACGCCGACGCCGCCTTGCAGAGCGCCTGCGAGATGCAGCTGCGCTGCGCGCAATTGCCGCAGGTCGCCCAACTGAAGATGGTGCTGCGCATCGGAATCGAATGCCAGCGCCTCCGCCAACGCGCCCAGGACGGACAGGATGGGCAATCTCAGCCGCCGGTCGAAGCCACGCGCCTGGCCGTGCTCGACGACGGCATCGTCGTCGCGCCCTGTCTCGCCGGCGCGTTGAACAAAGACCTCCAGGGCCTGCTGCGCCCCTTGCCGGCGGACGCCATGGCGCAGCTGCAGAACGCCGGCGCCAACGGCCTCGCGCAGGGCATCGACTGGCGCGGCCGCAACGCCAGCGCGGCCTTCCCCGATTCGCGGGTCGACGATCCGGCCGCGCGCCGGCCGGCGGCGCTGAGCCTGCACTACGGCGAACGCAACCTCATCGTCGACGCCGAAGCGCCGCACCTGAGCATCGGCCGCGACCCGAAGAGCGGGCTCGTGGTCGACGACGTCCACAGCTCGCGCCACCACTGCCGCATCGTCTTCGACGGACAGAGTTTCGTGCTCACCGACCTGAGCACCAACGGCACCACCATCGTTCCGGTGCAGGGCTCGCCCTACACCGTGAAGAAGGCCTCGGTCACGCTCGACCGGCCCGGCCACCTGTTCTTCGGCCGCCCTTACAAGGGCGACCGGCGCGGCAGCGCGCGTTTCGAAATCCGCTGAGTTTCAGCACCCCCGGGCAACATCCCGGAAGCCGCATCCCGCCGGCCCGGCAGGCCGGCTGCAGGGCGCATGGAATGGCGCTTCCGGCGAGGGGCAAGGACGAAATGCCCCGCACCGGCGCGCCCGAGTGCGTCCCCGCCTCAACGCCGCCGTTCTTCGTGCGTTCTTCGTGCGTTCTTCGTGCGCTCTTCGTGTTCTCCGCGATCGTCGGCGCCGACCATTCCGGCCCCTGCCGTCCCCCGCTCACCCCGCCTGAGGCGCCAGGCGCCGCGCCAGGCTGCGCTCGCCGATCAGGGCGCGGATCAGCCCGATCACCGCGATGCACAGCGCGATCAGCACCGAGCAATAGGCGATCGCCACGCCGTAGTCGCCGGTCACCACGCGGTTGATGATGAAGGTCGTCGCCATCTCGTATTCCGCCGAGATGAGGAAGACCACCGCCGAGAGCGTCGTCACCGCGCGCACGAAGCTATAGACCAGCGCGCCGACGATGGCCGGCTTGAGCAGCGGCAGGATGACATAGCGCAGGGTGGAAAAGCCGCGCCCGCCAAGCGTCGTCGAGGCTTCGTCGAGCGACTTGTCGATCTGCGCCATCGCCGCCATGCCGGCGCGCACGCCGACCGGCATGTTGCGGAACATGAAGCACACCACGAGGATGATCCAGGTGCCGGTGATTTCGATCGGCGGCACGTTGAAGGCCAGGATGTAGGCAACGCCGATCACCGTCCCGGGCACGGCGAAGGACAGCATGGTCGCGAACTCGAAGGCCGACCGCCCGACGAACTGCTGGCGCACGATGAGGTAGGCGGTGACGAGGCCCAGCGCGGCGGTGAGCGGCGCGGCCAGGCTCGCCAGCTTGACCGTGGTGAAGAACGAGGCCCACGCCGTCCCGGTCCACACGAGGCCGTGCGCGCCCTGCTCGATGCCGAAAGTCTTGACGTAGTGCTTGAGCGTCGGCGTGTAGTTGAGCCCCCAGGTCTCGACGAAACCGCCGGCGACCGCCATCAGGTAGATGATCACCGTCAGCCCGGCCCAGGGCAGCGCCACGCCGTAGCAGACCCGGCGCAGCGTCGTCGGCAGCGGCACCGGCAGGCCGCTGTCGCCCTTGCCGCTCAGGGTGGTGAACACCTTGCGCCCGACCAGCCGCCGCTGCAGGGTGAAGGCGCCGAGCGCGAAGACGAGCAGGATCAGCGCCAGCGTCGCCGCCTTGCCCTGGTCGAGCTGCGCACCGACGATGGAGAAGAAGATTTCGGTCGACAGCACGCCGAAGTTGCCGCCCAGGACTATGGGATTGCCGAAGTCGGCGACCGATTCGATGAAGGCCACCAGCCAGGCGTTGGCGAGGCCCGGCAGCATCAAGGGCCAGCTGATGGTGCGAAAGGTCTGCCAGCGGTCGGCGCGCAGCGTCTGCGCCGCCTCCTCGAGCGAGGGGCTGATGCCCTGGACGACGCCGATCAGGACCAGGAAGGCGATCGGCGTAAACGCGAAGATTTGCGCCAGCAGCACGCCCTGCAGGCCGTAGATCCAGCGCGTCTGCGGAATGCCGAAGGCGTATTCGAGAAACTGGTTGACCACCCCGGCGCGGCCGAACAGCAGGATCAGGCCGAGGCCGATGACGAAAGGCGGGGTGATGATCGGCAGCACGGTGAGCACGCGCAGGAATTTCTTGGCGGCAAAATCGGTGCGCGTCACGATCAGGGCGAAGGCCAGCCCCAGCAGCGTGCATCCGCTCGCGGTCAGCGTCGCCAGCAGGAGGGTGTTCCAGGCCACGCCGCAGCGCCCGCCGCCGGCCAGGCAGGCGAGGCTCCAGACGCGGGGCGAGAAGAGGCGCGCGGCGACGGCGCCAAACCCGTAACCGTCCGGCCCGTGGAAGGCGCTGAGCAGGATCTTGCCGACCGGGAAGAAGGTGAAGGTCAGCACCAGCGCGCAGCACAGGCCCAGCGCCCCGGCGACGAAACGGTCGCCCTTGAGCAGGCCGCGCGCGGCGATGCCGTTGGTGAACAGGAAGAGGAAGGCGGCGAGCACCGGCACCGCGCCCAGGCCGATGCCGTACTGCACCGGCCCGTCGGTTCCGGCGAGCGCTTTGAGCCATTCAAACTGCCAGCCGCCAATGCCGATCGCCAAGCCCTGCGCCGCCAGCCACAGCAGCCCAGCCGAACCGCCGACGAGCAGCAGTCCGGCGAGTTGCCGGCGCTCGCGCAAGAGCAGCAGCCCGAGGCCGATGCCGACGAGCAGGACGCCGGGCACGCCCAGCCAGGGCTTGCCGTGCAGCCCCGTCTGGAACAAGGCCGAGGCCGCGGCCGGGCCACTGACGAGCCCCTGCAGCCATGCACCGGCGAGCAGCCCGTCCTGCAAGGCGTACCAGGGCAACAGGGCGTAAGCGAAGAGGCCGAGGGCGATCCAGCAGAGGCTCGGTTTGACGACGGGGTCGCGCATGACGAACGGACTTTCGGAAGAAACGAGGGGCTCGGGAACGACCGTCAAACACGAAGGACACGAGAGGAGAACGAAGAGGAAGCCTCAAAACGCAAGGCTTCCCGCTTTCTTCGTGGGCTTCGTATCCGCGGTGCTGGATGCAGTTTTCGCAGCGAGGCGGATCGCCGAACGCTCAGCGCGGCAGCGCGTTAACCTCCTGCTCCCACTTCTCGAGCAGGCGGCGGCGCTCGCTGGCCGAACCGTACTTGGCGAAGTCGTAGTCGATCAGCTTGACCTCAGACAGTTTGGGCATCAGCGGCGACATCTTGGCGTTCTTGTTCGACGGGATCGGGAAGGCCTTGTTCGCCGCGCCGATCTCCTGCGCCGCCGGGGTCAGCGCCCAGTCGTAGAACTTCTTGGCATTGTCGAGGTTGCGCGCGCCCTTGATGATGCTCATCGAGCCGATCTCGTAGCCGGTCCCCTCGCACGGGGTGCCCGGCGTCACCGGGAAGCCGGCCGCCTTTTCCGCCACCGCGTCGTGCAGGAAAGCCACGCCCACCGCCGTCTCGCCGCGGCCGACGGCCTTCACCGGGCCGGCGCCGGACTTGGTGTACTGATTGACGTTGGCATGCATCTTCTTGAGGTACTTGAAGGCCTCGTCCTCGCCCATCAGCTGGACCAGGGTGGCGACCGCGACGTAGGCCGTGCCCGAGGAGTTGGGGTTGGCGATCTGCACCTCGCCCTTGTACTCGGGCTTGACGAGGTCGCTCCAGCACTTGGGCGGCGGCACGTTCTTCTTCGCCAGCATGTCGGCGTTGTAGCCGTAGCCGAGCGGGCCGGCGTAGATGCCGACCGTCTTGTAGCCGGTCTGTTCGGCCTGCTTGCGCGCCCAGTCGTGCAGGTCGGCGAGGCGCGGCGACTGGTAGGCCTGGGTCAGGTTCTCGCCGGCGGCCTGGACGTGCGCGTCGCCGCTGCCGGTCCACCAGATGTCGCCCTTGGGATTGGCCGCTTCGGCCTTGATCTGGGCGAACGTCTCGCCCGCCGGCTTCTGCGTCATCGCCACCTTGATCCCGGTGTCCTTGGCGAAGGCATTGACCATCGCCGTACACCAGTCGATCTGGTAACTGCAATAAACGGTCAGGCTCCCTTGCGCGGCGGCACTTCCCGCTGCCAACGCCAGCCCGAAACCGAGACTCAGCGCGATGGACGACCTGCGGTACGGCATTCCCCTGCGTGCATTCATGACGATCCCCCTCGATGGCGCACCCGCCGGCCGGAAACGCTCGCCGCAAGGCGCGATGTTGAACGAATGGCTACCGTCGGATACTACTCCCTCCGCCGCTCGGCGCGGCGCAGCCGAAAGCGTGCGCACGGGCGCAGGCTTTCGTTTGGCTGTTACTCGGCTTTCGTTCTGCTTTCAGCACCCGTTCGGGGCCGATTTACATCACCGCGCCGACCTGCCAGGGGAGGAATTCATGCTGGCCGTAACCGAGCGCCTCGCTGCGCACCGGTTCGCCCGAGGCATGGCGAACGATGGCGTCGAAGATGCGCCGGCCGACATCGGGCAGCGGGGTGCCGTCGAGTACGTCGCCGCAGTTCACGTCCATGTCGTCGCGCATGCGTTCGAAGAGCGCGCTGTTGCTCGCCAGCTTGAGCGTCGGCACGCCGGCGCAGCCGAAGGCCGAGCCGCGCCCGGTGGTGAAGCACACGATCTGCGCCCCGCCGGCGGCCTGCCCGGTGACCGACACCGGGTCGTAGCCCGGCGTGTCCATGAACACGAAGCCGCGCGCCTCGATCGCCTCGGCATACCGGTAGACCGCCGCCAGCGGGCTGGTCCCGCCCTTGGCCACGGCCCCGAGCGACTTTTCGAGGATCGTCGTCAGCCCACCGGCCTTGTTGCCGACCGAGGGGTTGTTGTCCATCTCGCCACCGTTCTTGCGCGTGTACTCGCGCCACCACTCGATGCGTTCCAAGAGCTTGGCGGCGACTTCGGGCGCTGCCGCGCGGCGCGTCAACAGGTGTTCGGCGCCGTAGATCTCCGGCGTTTCGGATAGCACGGTGGTCGCGCCCTGCGCGACCAGCAGGTCGGAGGCGAAGCCCAGCGCCGGGTTGGCGGTGATGCCCGAATAGCCGTCGGAACCGCCGCAGTTGAGGCCAACGATGAGGTGCTCGACCGAGACCGGCTCGCGCTTGCAAGGCCCGGCCGCGGCCAGCATCTCGCGCACCTCGGCGATGCCGCGCGCGATCGCCGCGCGGGTGCCGCCCTCGCCTTGCATCGTCAGGTGGCGCAACATGCCGGGCGCATGCGCGCCGACCAGTTCGACGAGCGGCGCGACCTGATTCTGCTCGCAGCCGAGACCAACGAAAAGCACGCCGATGAAATTGGGATGGCGCGCATAACCAACCAGCGTGCGGCGCAGGAGCTGCATTCCCTCGCCGGCGGTGTCGAGACCGCAGCCAAGCGCATGCGGCAAGGCCAGAACGCCGTCGACGCCCGGCCAGGCCGCCAGCCGCTCGGGGCTGAAATGGTCGGCAATGGCGCGCGCCACGGTGGCCGAGCAATTGACGGTCGGGATCACCGCCAGGTAGTTGCGCGTGCCGACCTTGCCGTTGGCGCGGCGATAACCGAGAAAGGTCGCGCGCGGCGCGGCGGGATCGGGCGCAATGGCTGCGGGTGGAGTCCAGGCGCCGGCTTCGCGGGCAAATTCGCCCATCCCGAGGTTGTGCGCGTGCACATGACGGCCGGCTTCGATGTCGGCCAGCGCGACACCGATGATCTGGCCGTAGCGGCGCAGCGGCGAGCCTTTGCGGATCAGGCGCGCGGCGAGCTTGTGTCCGGGCGGAATCGGGTCGCGGACGGAAATCCCGGCAGCGACGGTTTCGCCGGGCAGAAGCTGACGCAGCGCGATCAGCACGTCGTCATCGGCGT
Source organism: Propionivibrio sp. (assembly GCF_041441355.1). Taxonomy (GTDB): domain Bacteria; phylum Pseudomonadota; class Gammaproteobacteria; order Burkholderiales; family Rhodocyclaceae; genus Propionivibrio. The sequence continues at coordinate 10,257 of NZ_JASDTF010000014.1, read as the reverse complement.
GCAGGTGGAGGGCGGAAGCAGCGGGCATCGTAGACCTCATACCTCGTTCAGGAATCCGCCCCGGGGTCGTCAGGGGGAAACGAACCGGGGCGGCATCACCCCACGCGAAACTGCGTGCGGCGACACTTGAATACTACCATACATATTCTTTGGCAGTGACGGCAACGGGCGTCGACGCTTGTCGCCGACGCCCTACGGCGTTAACAATAGCGGTTTTTACGTGAGCGGCCAGGGGTCAAGATGAGCGCAGGCGGATGGGGATGTCCGCACGAGATCGACGGGGTGTGCGGCAAACTGGCCCACCGCCCATGCGATCCGGGCATGAAGGGCTGCGAGCTTTACGGCCGCTTCGTCTTCTTCGATCCGGGCAAGAACGCCCGCCTCGAACAAAAGCAGCAACGGGCTGCGAAAAAAACCGATGCGGCCAACCCGGGCGCCGCCCCTGCCGAGTCTTCCGAAGCGGCGCCCCCCTCGCCGAAGGAAACGCCATGAGCGCGCCCACCACCCGCCCGCGCCGAGTCGCGCCGATGCCACGCGCTTTTCTTGCCCGGGGAACGCGGATGTGCCTCAGCACCCTCCTGCTGTTGTGCATTTCCCTCGGAGCAACGGCGGCACCGCGCGAAGCGCGGGTGCCCGGCGGCGTGGCCTACGTCACGCTCGCCCCGGCCAACGCCGCCCCGGCACCGCAAGCGCGCTTTGCCGGCGCATCGGTGCTGGTCACCCGCCGCAACGGCGCCTGGCAGGCGCTCGTCGGCCTGCCGCTCGATCTGCCCGCGGGCGAGCACAGGCTTGAGGTGCTTACGCCTGCGGGAACGCAGGCGGTCGCGTTCACTGTGCGCGACAAGCGCTACCCCGAGCAACGCATCACCCTCAAGAACCAGGGCATGGTGACGCTCGCGCCCGACAACGCGGCGCGTGCCGAACGCGAGATCGAAGAGATCCGGGCGCTCAAGCGGCATTGGCAGGCGGTGCCTGGGCAAGCGCCCGACCTGGATTTCGTGCGCCCCGCCGACGGTCGGCTGAGCGGCCGCTTCGGCCTGCGCCGGGTGTTCAACGGCGAGCCGCGCGCGCCGCACGTGGGGCTCGACATCGCCGTCGGCCGCGGCACGCCGGTCAAAAGCGCCGCGGCCGGAACGGTGCTGGCCACGGGCGATTATTTCTTCAACGGCAAGACGGTTTTCGTCGATCACGGGCAAGGCCTGCTGAGCATGTACTGCCACCTCGACCGCATCGACGTCCGCCCCGGCGAACGCCTCGCCCGCGCCCAGGCGCTCGGGCGCTCGGGCGCCAGCGGTCGGGCGAGCGGGCCGCATCTGCACTGGAGCGTGATCCTCAACGGGGCGATGGTCGATCCGGAGCTCTTCCTTGCGCCGCCCCCCTGAGCCTGCGCGAACGCCGCGCCGACGCATGCGAATGCGCTAGACTGCGGACATCGACCGCCAAGGAGACCGCCGTGGGAGACTCGCTGCAGACCCTCGATCACATTCGCGCTTCCGCCATCGACATGGGGCTGCGCTTTGGCCCCAAGCTCTTCGTCGCGCTGCTCATCGCCTTTGCCGGCTACCTCGCGGCGCGCTGGGTCGGCGGCCTGGTCGAACGCCTGCTGGTGCGCCTGCACCTCGAAGCGCCGATCCGCGCCCTGCTCACCCGCGTCGTCCAGATCCTGGTCTTCGGGCTCTTCGCCATCATGGCCATGCAGAACCTCGGCGTCGAACTGCTGCCGCTGGTCGCCGGGCTCGGCGTCGCCGGCGCCGGCATCGCGCTGGCCCTGCAAGGCGTGCTCGGCAACGTCGCCGCCGGCCTCACCATCATCTTCACCCGGCCCTTCCATGTCGGCGATTACATCTCGATCGCCAAGGAAGAAGGCGAGGTGCTCGACATCAACCTCTTTTCGACCACCCTCGGCCACACCGACCGTTCCAAGGTGATCATCCCCAACCGCAAGATCGTCGGCGAGATCCTGCACAACTGCGGCCAGATCCGCCGCCTCTCGCTCTCCGTCGGCGTCGCCTACGGCAGCGACCTGCCCGCCGTTTTGGCGCGAATCAACGCCTTGCTCAGCGCCAACCCGCGCGTGCTCGAAACGCCGGCGCCCGTGGTCGGCGTCGGTCAGCTCGGCGACAGCGCCATCAGCATCACCATCGCGCCCTGGGTCAAAGTGCCTGACTACGAAGCCGCGACGAGCGAGATCCACCAGGCCGTGCTCGCCGCCTTCCGCGCCGACGGCATCGAGATTCCCTACCCGCAGCGCGTGGTGCACCTCGCCGGAAGCCCAACACCGCTTTCCGCAAGCCAATAGAAATGCGCCCTGCAGCAGGGCTGCAGGGCGCATGGAATGGACCTCCCAGGGCGATGCTTCTCGGCTAGAAGCCTTCGTCCTCGCCCAGGTAGCGCCACTGCCCCGGCGGCAAGTCGGCCAGACGGATCTGACCGATGCGCACGCGCTTCAAGCCCACGACGCGCAACCCGACCAGCTCGCACATGCGGCGGATCTGGCGCTTGCGCCCTTCCTTGAGGACGAAGCGCAACTGATCGTCGTTGAGCCACTCGACCTGCGCCGGACGCAGTTCGACACCGTCGAGCGTCAGCCCGTGGTTGAGCAGCGCCAGGCCGTTCTCGATCAGGTTACCGGCAACGCGCACCAGGTATTCCTTCTCCACGTCCGAATCGTCGCCGATCAGCTGGCGTGCGACGCGGCCGTCCTGGGTCAGGACCAGCAGGCCGGTCGAATCGATGTCGAGCCGACCGGCCGGCGCCAAGCCCTTGAGACAGGCGGGATGGAAAAGCGGCGTGTCGGGCGTGCAGCACTGGTTCTCCGGCACGATCAGGCTGACCGCCGGGCGGAAACCGGGCTCGGGCTGACCGGAGACGAAACCGACCGGCTTGTGCAGCAGCACCGTCATCTGCCGCGCCTGTGAGGCGCGCGCCTGCTTGTCCAGGCTGATGTTGGCCGACGGCTGGACGCGCGTCCCGAGCTCGGTCACCCGTTGCCCGTCGACGAAGACCCAGCCGCGCTCGATGTACACGTCGGCCTCGCGCCGCGAGCACAGGCCGCGCTCGGCCATCAACTTGGCGACGCGCACACCGGCATCCAGCGGGGCCTGGCGCACGGGAACGACCTTCTCGCGCGGCATCCGCGCCGGACGTTCGCCGCCCGTGGGCGGGGCCTTGAACGGCTTGGGCTGCGTCGGTGCCGGACGCGGCGCAGCGTAGCCGTCGCGTTCGCGGTTGAAGCTCCGGCCACCGTCACGCTCGGAATTCCGGTTGAAGTCCCGGCCCTCGCTGCGATCGCCAAAACCTTCGCGCGGCCGGCGCTCGCCGCCGAACTCGGGCCGTGCCGGACGTTCGCCCCGGGCACGCGGCGCCTCGTCGGCACCGCGCCAGGGCCGGCGTTCGCCGTCCTGCGCGCGCTTGAAGCCGCGGTCGGCCTCACGCCCGGAATCGCGGTTGAAGTCGCGGCCGCCGCTGCGTTCACCGAAACCTTCGCGCGGGCGACGCTCGCCACCGAACTCGGGCCGCGCCGGACGTTCGCCCCGGGCACGCGGCGCCTCGTCGGCACCGCGCCAGGGGCGGCGTTCACCGTCCTGCTCGCGCTTGAAGCCGCGGTCGGCCTCACGCCCGGAATCACGGTTGAAGTCGCGGCC
>NZ_JASDTF010000014.1:0-6513 GCF_041441355.1 Propionivibrio sp. | reverse complement strand
TTGAAGTCGCGGCCGCCGCTGCGGTCGCCAAAACCTTCGCGCGGGCGACGCTCGCCGTCACGGTTGAAATCACGACCCGCGCTGCGCCCGCCATCGGGGCCATCCTGGCGCCAGCGCTTGGGGGCGGCGCCATCGGCGCTCGCCGGCCGGGCCACGGAGCGCGGGCGTGAGCCATCCGTCGGTCCGCCGGCAGGCTTGCTCTTGTTGCGCCAATCCTTCTTGGCCTGCGGCGCGCTCGGCGCCGCCGCAACCGGGGCGGCCGAAGGCGCGCGCGAACGCGGCGCCTTGCTCACCCGCAAAGGTTTGCGCTTGGAATTGGCAGCCGCGGCATCCGCCGGTCGATCCGGCAGACGCAGGGTCTTGCGAGGCGTATCGGCCATCGTCAGCCCAGGATGTCGAGCAGTTCGACTTCGAAGACCAGCGTCGCGTTGGGCGGGATCACACCGCCCGCGCCGCGTGCGCCGTAGCCGAGCTGCGGCGGGATGGTGAGCTTGCGCACACCGCCGACGCGCATGCCTTGCACGCCTTCGTCCCAGCCGGCGATGACGTTGCGTCGGCCGAGCGGAAACTCGAAGGGTTCGTCGCGATCCTTGCTCGAATCGAACTTGCTGCCGTCGGTCAGCCAGCCGGTGTAGTGGACGCTGACAAACTGGCCGCTCGCGGCGGTCTCGCCGTCGCCGACCTTGATTTCCTCGATCTGCAGGCCGGTTTCGGTGGTAATGATGGACATGGAGTTTCCTTCGCGTTTAAAAGCGAAGTGTAGACGACCCCTCCCGCCGCGACCAGCTTGACAGACGTCGACTCGCTTTCGTCGCCCCAAAAAACGCCGCGGCCGGCGGCGCCTCAGCCCGAAGCACCGCCCTGCGCCCGCACGAAGAAACCCATCACCTGCTTGAGTGCCTGCGCCTGACCGCCCATTTCGGCCGCCGTCGCGGCCAGTTCTTCCGAGGCCGAGGCACTCTGCTGCGCGGTCTGGTTGAGTATCCCCATCGCGTCGCTGATCTGTCCGACACCGTTGCTCTGCTCGGACGAAGCCTGGGCGATCTCCTGCACCAGCCCGGAGGTCTGGCGGATGGTCGGGATGATCTCGTCGAGCATCTGCCCGGCCGACTCAGCCTGGGCGACCGAGCGGGCTGAAAGCTCGCCGATTTCCTGCGCCGCCTGCCGGCTGCGCTCGGCCAGTTTGCGCACCTCGGCCGCGACCACCGCGAAGCCCTTGCCGTGATCGCCGGCGCGGGCGGCCTCGATGGCCGCGTTGAGCGCCAGCAGGTTGGTCTGGTAGGCGATGTCGTCGACGATGCCGATCTTTTCGGCAATCTGATGCATCGCCGCCATCGTGTCCTTGACCGTTCGCCCGCCTTGCGCCGCCTGCTCCGAGGCGGTCGCCGCCATCCGGTCGGTGCGTTGCGCGTTCTCGCTGTTCTGCTCGATGCTGGCGCTGATCTGCTCGACCGAGGCCGTCGTCTCCTCGACGCTAGCGGCCTGCTCGGAGGCCCCGCGCGCCAGCAATTGCGAGGTTTCGGCAACCTGTTCGGTCGAGTTGAGCAGCGATGCCATCGCGCCCTCGACATTGCCGACGATCGACGCGGTGTTGCCCGAGAGCATGCGGATCGCATGCATGATGCGTCCGGCTTCGGTGTGGTATTCCTCGGCGCGGGTAAAACCGACGCTGCCACCGGCAATGGTGTGACAGGCACGAACCACCTGCTCGAGCACGGCATGGATATGGCCGCCGAGCCCCCATAAGCCGCCACCGAGCGCAAGGGCCAGTGCGCCACCAAGCGCCGCGACAGGCCACTGCCAGGAGGAACCGTCTTCGGCCAGTTTCCAGGTGATGCCGGCGCCGAGCGCGGCAACGAAGAGGGCGACGAGGACGGCCAGCACCCGCAGCCCCGTCCGGAAGCGCAGGGCCTTGAGCCGCCCCAGTCGCCCCCAAACGCCCTGCTCGATGCGGCCTTCGCGCAACGCAACACCGGCGGCACGGCCTTCGCGGAGGCTTCGGTAGAACTCCTCGGCCGCCGTGATCTGCGCCCGCGTCGGCTTGGTGCGCAAGGAAACGTAACCAACCATCTGTCCGTTCTCCCAGAGCGGATTGACGTTGGCCTCGACCCAGTAATGATCGCCGTTCTTGCGCCGGTTCATCACCAGCCCGCGCCAGGGCTTGCCGGCCTTGATCGTCTTCCACAGGTCGGCGAAGGCCACGGGTGGCATGTCCGGGTGACGGACAATGTTGTGCGATGCGCCGATCAACTCCTCGGCAGTAAAGCCACTGATTTCGACGAAGGTCGGATTGGCATACGTGATCCGCCCTTTCAGATCGGTCTTGGTGACGATGAACTGTCCATCGGCGTAATCGTATTCGCGATGGGTCACCGGCATGTTGACTCGCATACAGCACCCCCAAACGCTTCGGCCATGCGCGTCGTCGCCATCCCCATCCAGGCTCACCCACGGACGGAGGCCCCTTGCGCGCAAAAGGGGCGTTGCGGACGTTAACACAGGCATTCGTGCTGTCCATCCGTAGGGGCCGCCACGCACCACGTAAGAACACGGAAGGCAGCGGCAAGGCCGCAGCCTTTCCGCTACACTGAGCGCCATCGCTTTTGTGGAGAATTTTCATGGATGCGCGCCATTTGACCCATCCGACGATCGCCGACCGGCAGGCGCTGGAAGAATTTGTCGAAGCGTTGAGCGACCTCGCGCCGGGGATCGAGCGCGACGTTGCCGACCTGCGTCGGCACGTGGACGACCGCGAAGTCATCGCCAGTCTTTTCCGCGCCGTACACAACATCAAAGGCGACGCGACCCTGAGCAAGGTTGACCTGGCCGTCTCCATCGCCCACCCGATCGAGACGGTTTTGGCCCGCCTGCGCAACGATGAAATCGCCTTCAGTGACGTGCTGGCCGAGGCCATCCTGCTCGCGGTCGACCGACTCGAACTGGCCGCGGAGGCTTTGCTGGCCGGCAAGCCGCTCGCCAACCTGAGCCTTCCGGTGATGGTTGCCGGCCTGGAAGCGCTGTCCACGGCCGAAGCCTCCGCGCTCGACGAGCAGGCAGCGGAGATGATCGTCGCGGTCACCGGGTTTCGCCCCTCGAGTGCCACATCAGGCACTTGGCACGGGCGTCCCGTCGCGCGCAGCCGGGGCACGCGCCCGCAAAGCGAGGATCTGCGCTTCTTCCGCGCCCTGGCCAACCAACTCGAGACGCGCTCGCTGCTTTTCAAAGGGCGCACCACGCGCCTGCTGCGCCTGGCCAACGAAACCAACCTCGAAATGGACAAGCCGGTCGACCCGCTGCAGCTCGAGGCCGCCGTCTACATGCACGACGTCGGAATGATGTTCCTGCCCGAGTCGGTCTGGCTCAAAGTCGATCGCATCACCCCGGAGGAAAAGCTGGCGCTGCACGCGCACCCGGCCCACGCCGCGGGCCTGCTGGGCCGCATGCCCGGCTGGGAGGAAGCGGCCGAGATGGTGGCGCAGCACCACGAACGCCCTTGCGGCGAAGGCTATCCGCATGCGCTGAGCGCCGATGAAATCTGCGCCGGCGCGAAAATCCTGGCCATCGTCGACGCCTTCGAGGCGGTGATGCTCAAGCACATCCACCGCGGCCGCAACCGCTCGGTGCTGCGCGCCATTGCCGAAATCAACGCCTGCGACACCCAATTCGCACCGGAGTGGATCGAACCCTTCAACCGCGTCATCCGACGCACGGTGGAGGCTTGATGTCAGAAGCTGTTGAGACGCCCCCCGAGGTCGACTACACGCGCCGCTTTGCGGGCGTCGCCCGCCTTTACGGCGCCGAGGGGCTGGCGCGGCTGCAAGCCGCGCACGTCTGCGTCGTCGGCATCGGCGGCGTCGGCTCCTGGGCGGCCGAAGCCCTCGCCCGTACCGCCGTCGGCGCGCTGACCCTGATCGACCTCGACATGGTTGCGGAGTCGAACGTCAATCGCCAGATCCACGCGCTTGGCGACGAATTCGGAAAGGCCAAAGTGCGCGCCATGGCCGAACGCATCGCAGCGATCAACCCGGCCTGCCGGGTCCATGAAGTCGAGGATTTCGTCACCGAAGAGAACCTCGATGCGCTGCTCGACGCGGGCTACGACTACGTCATCGACGCCATCGATCAGACGCGGATCAAGGTTGCGATGATCGCCCGTTGCGTCGAGCGGGGAATCCCCATCGTTACCGCCGGGGGCGCTGGCGGCCAGATCGACCCGACGCGCATCACCGTCGCCGACCTCTCGCGCACCGAGCAGGACCCGCTCCTCGCCAAGGTGCGCTCCCAGTTGCGCAAAACCTACGGATTCCCCCGCGACCCGAGGCGCAAGTTCGGTGTCGAAGCGGTTTATTCCGACGAACCGCTACGCGCTCCGGGCGCGGGCGAGGGGGCGGCCTGCGACGCGCGCCCCGCCGGCAGCGGCCTCAATTGCGCCGGCTACGGCTCATCGGTGTGCATTACGGCGCCCTTTGGCCTGTTCGCGGCGGGCATTGTCCTGCGTCGCCTGACGCAGGCCTAGGTTCGACGTCGCTGCACGGTCGGCGGCGAGCCAACATGGAGGGCGCTTGCAGACCATGCGCCGCTCGGCCACGCGGGACCGAATCAGGCCTTGGCCCGCGTGTCCAGCCAGACGCCCAACCCTTGGGCGTTGAGTTCGATATCGTTGGCATGCAGCGCCACGGCGTCCTTGAGCGGCAAGGGCCCCGCGTAACGCAGCAGCTCGTCGCGCACAATGGCTTCGACACCGGCGCGCAGGCGGGCGTGGCGAGCTTCTCCAGTCAAGCCGTCGGCTTCGACACCCAAGGCCAGGCGGACGTGTGCTTTGACCTGACGATGCAGGTCAGCCCCGCGCGCCGGCGCGTCGACCAGGCGCCCGAAATGGGTGAGGTAGAGCGCCGACGGGGCAAAGCCGAGCAACCGGTCGAGCGTGGCGTGCATGGCCTCGGGCTCGAGCTGGACCGGCGTCGTGGTCGGGAACACGAACTGCCGCGCGCCGTCGTCAAGTTCGCGATAGCTGACGCCAAAGTTGTCGCCGGTGAAGATGCCGCCGCTGCCGCGATCGACCACGGCGATGTGGTGACGGGCGTGGCCCGGCGTATCCAGGCAGAGCAGTTCGCGCCCGGCCAAGGTCGCGACGAAACCGTCGTGCGCCTCGACGACACGCGCGGCATCGACCGGGACGATCTCACCATAAAGGCGCTGGGTGGCTTCAACACCGTAAACCGCCTGCGTTCCGGCGATCAGCTTCGATGGATCGATCATGTGCCGCGCACCGCGCGGATGCACCAGAAGCTTGGCCGCAGGGAAAGTCTGCATCATCGCACCGGCGCCGCCGGCGTGGTCGAGGTGCACGTGTGTGAGGATGACCCAGTCGACGGCATCCACCGTCAGGCCTAAGCGCGCCAGCGTCGCCAGGACGGTCGGCAAGGCATGGCTGGTCCCGGTGTCGACCACGGCCACGCGCCCCGATTCGACGATCAGGTGGATGGCCACCAACTGTGGCCGCATGTACACGGCATCGATGGCATAAATACCGTGCTCGTAAGCGGTCACTCGCTCCATCGGCTGCATCACTCCTCGTTTTCAGTTTGGCTCGCCCGTCGAGAAAGGGCGCGAAGCTTAGATTGTATCCGCCCGCTGCAAGCGTGGAAAATTCATCCGGAATTTGCGCAACTTGGGCGCGATCACGACCGCGCAATACGCTTGCCCGGGGTTTCGTCTGAAGTAGGCTTGATGCTCGGGCTCCGCTGCGTAAACGGGTTCTGCGGGCCGTAATTCGGTCACCACCGGGCGCCCCAGCTCGGCTGCGAGCTGCGTGATCGCGCTTTGCGCGGCTTCGCGTTGCGCCTCCGAATGCCAGAAGATCGCCGAGCGATACTGGGGGCCGGTGTCGTGCCCCTGACGGTCGAGGCTGGTCGGATCGTGAATGGCAAAGAAAATCGCCAGCAAATCAGCGTAATCGACCTGTTCCGGCGCGTAGCGCAAAGTCACGACCTCGATGTGGCCGGTCGTCCCGCTGCAGACTGCAGCGTAGTCGGGATCAGGCAGGGCACCGCCACAATATCCCGAGCGCACCTCGGCAACGCCTTCAACCTGCTCGAAAACAGCATGCAGACACCAGAAACACCCGCCACCGAAGGTTGCCTGCAACGTAGCGTCCAGCCCTGTCTCACGCTCGCGATCCGTAATCATCGCCCCTCCTCATGGTCGTCCGTCCGCCGCCCGTGCGGCGACGACGCTTACAAGCATGGGCACGGACCGCGACGACGCGATTAGATCCGCTTCGGAAGTCCAAAGATGCCCGTCTGCTTCGCTAGGACCATGCCCCCGGCGTTTGGTTTTCGCCTGATCAGGCCATGGTTTTGTGACCAAAGCGCGATGAATCGCCGATCAATTGCACGTACGAACGAGAACTGCGGCCAACTCACCGAGCAAACGCAATGTCTTGCGTGCAGCTGCGCCGTGTTTTTGGTAGGTATTGGGAGGTGTTTTGCTGAGGTTTTTGTGTGGGTAAAC
>NZ_JASDTF010000013.1:0-23125 GCF_041441355.1 Propionivibrio sp. | reverse complement strand
ACCCGCTGACCGCTTCTGCTGACGCTTCTTACACCACGTCCCGGGACACGATCTATCTGCCGTGTTTTTCCCCGCTGCGTATTGGTACTGTAGGCATGGAGTGAAGGCCAATCGAACCAAGGCTTCCTGCCATGTTTTTGCGAGGGTGCTGTGATTTCCGTATCCTCGACGAAGCACCACGCGCCCGAATTGGGCCACTATTCGAAGAGCGTATTCCAAAATTTCCGGGCTCGTATTGTCGCAATCCACTAGAACTGCGACTCGAGATTCAACATAGTGATTTGGTGCGCTCATCTCTTGGCGACCCCTCAGGGAAAAAATGATAAGAAACAAATGAGCTAAAGGCAGCGCGAGTGATCTTGGATGGATTTCAGCTGAAAGCTATCCAGGGGACTTTGGGATCGCATATTGAGGATACAAAAAAGCCAACCCGGCGGGTTGGCTTTTTCCATGGCGCGGCTGGGTCGCCTCATCGGGCTCAGTAGCGCGCATTCCCCGGCGTGCGCGGGAAGGGGATGACGTCGCGCACGTTGGCAAGGCCGGTGATGTAGGAGATGGTGCGCTCGAAACCGAGGCCGAAGCCGGCGTGCGGCACCGTGCCGTAGCGGCGCAGGTCGCGGTACCAGCTGTAGTGCGAGGGGTCGAGGCCGACTTCGACCATGCGCGCGTCGAGCACCGAGAGGCGTTCCTCGCGTTGCGAGCCGCCGATGATCTCGCCGATGCCGGGGGCGAGCACGTCCATCGCTGCGACGGTCTTGCCGTCGTCGTTGAGGCGCATGTAGAAAGCCTTGATGTCCTTGGGATAGTTCATCAGCACCAGCGGGCCGTTGACGTGCTTCTCGGCTAGGTAGCGTTCGTGCTCGCTCTGCAGGTCCATGCCCCATTCGACCGGGTAGACGAACTTCTCGCCGCTCTTCTTAAGAATGTCGATGGCGTCGGTGTAGTCCATGCGCACGAACTCGCGCTCAACCATGCCCTGCAGCTTGGCGATGACGCCCTTCTCGATGCGCTCCTCGAAGAAGGCCATGTCGTCGGCGCGCTCATCGAGCACGGCCTTGAAGACGTACTTGAGCATCGCTTCGGCGAGCGCGGCATCGTCGGCGAGGTCGGCGAAAGCGATCTCGGGCTCAATCATCCAGAACTCGGCGAGGTGGCGGCTGGTGTTGGAGTTCTCGGCGCGGAAGGTCGGCCCGAAGGTGTAGACCTTGCTCATCGCCATGCAGTAGGTCTCGACGTTGAGCTGACCCGAGACGGTGAGGAAGGATTCGCGGCCGAAGAAATCCTGCGAGAAGTCGATGCCGCCCTTGTCGTTGCGCGGCAGGTTATGCAGATCGAGCGTCGAGACGCGGAACAGTTCGCCGGCGCCTTCGCAGTCGGAGGCGGTGATGATCGGGGTGTGCACCCAGAAGAACTCGCGTTCGTGGAAGAAGCGGTGGATGGCCTGGGCGACGGTGTGGCGCACGCGCGTGGCGGCGGCGATGACGTTGGTGCGCGGGCGCAGGTGGGCCACTTCGCGCAGGTACTCCATGCTGTGCGGCTTGGGCTGGATCGGGTAGGTGTCGGGGTCGTCGACCCAGCCGACGACGCGCACTTCGGTCGCCTGCATCTCGAAGGGCTGGCCCTTGGCCGGCGACGGAACGACGATGCCCGTGGCTTCGACGGCGCAGCCGGCGGTGAGGTGGGCGATTTCCTGGCTGTAGTTGGCGAGCGTGCTCGGGGCGACGACCTGCACCGGGTTGAAGCAGGAGCCGTCGGAGACGTTCACGAAGGAAAGGCCGGCCTTGGAGTCGCGCCGGGTGCGGACCCAGCCTTTGACGGTGACCGGGGTGTCGGCGGGCGCCTGGCCGCCGAGAATCTGTTTGACGCTCAGAGGGGTGGTCATGGGGAAAAGCCTTCTGTCGGGCGTTGTGTCTCGAGTGTTGATGGGCCGCCGGAGCAAGAGCAAACAAGGCGGAAACGCCGCATAGTATCGGCGTTGCGGGCGGGTTGGGTCAATGCTGGGCTGTATTTTTTAGGCTCTAAATTCAAGCCTGTGCACCTTGCGGCGGCGCTTGGCGGTACACTGCCCTTTTTGTTCCGGCCGGCTCCGGGCCGACCGGGTTTCCTGAACGCAAAGCACACAGAAAAGGGTAGGCATCATGGCTTCGCTGGTACGTTCGCCCGTCTTCGATGGTCTGGCTCCGGCCATCGTCTGGCAGCATTTCTCCACCTTCTGCGCGATCCCGCGTCCGTCCAAGGGCGAAGCGGCACTGCGCGAGCACCTCAAGACTTGGGCCGAGGCGCGCGGCCTCGCGGTGAGCGTCGATGCCACCGGCAACATGGTCGTGCGCAAGGCGGCGACGCCGGGGCACGAAAAGGCGCCGATCGTCGTCATGCAGGCCCACCTGGACATGGTCTGCCAGGCCAACGCCGGCACCGAACATGATTTCACCCGCGACCCCATCCTGCCGGTCCTGCGCGACGATGGCTGGCTGGTTGCCCCGAACACCACGCTGGGCGCCGACAACGGCATCGGCGCGGCGCTGATCCTCGCCGCGCTGGAAGACGAGACGCTGGTGCACGGCCCGCTCGAAGCCTTGTTCACGGTCGACGAAGAGGCCGGCATGGGCGGCGCACGCGGCCTCGAGCCGGATGCGCTCAAGGGCTCGCTGATGATCAACCTCGACACCGAGGCCTGGGGCGAATTCTTCCTCGGCTGCGCCGGCGGGATCAACGTTGCGGTCGACCGCCCGGGCACGCCCGAGGCCGTCCCGGCCGGGCTGACCGGCTGGCGTATCGACCTCAAGGGGCTGCGCGGCGGCCACTCGGGGATCGACATCCACGAAGGGCGCGGCAACGCCATCAAGCAGCTGGTGCGCTTGGTGCGCCAGCTCGAAGGCCGCTGGCCGGAACTGCGCCTCTCGACGCTCAAGGGCGGCACGGCGCGCAACGCGCTGGCGCGCGAAGCCTCGGCGACGCTGGCCCTGCCGCAAGCCGCGGCGGCCGAACTGGCGGGCCTTGCAGCGGCCTTCCAGGCCGCGCTGCGCCTCGAACTGGCGGGGGTCGATGACGGCGCGACGGTGAGCGTCGAGCCGTGCGCGATCGAAACCGTGCTTTCGGGCGCCGATCAGTCGATGTGGCTCGCTTCGCTGCACGCCGCGCCGCACGGCGTCCGGCGCATGAGCGTGGCGGTGCCGGGCGTGGTCGAAACTTCGGACAACCTCGGTGTGGTCGACGTGTCGCCGCAGGCCGGCAGCTGCACCTTCATGGTTCGCTTCCTGGTCGAAGGGCCGGGCGTCGAGCTGGCCAACGAGATCGTCAGCCTGTTCGCGCTCTCCGGCACCGAAGCCAAGGTCTTCGGCTTCTACCCCGGCTGGGCACCGAACCCGGCCTCGCCGCTGCTCGCGACCTGCCAGGCCGTCTATACCGAGGTCTTCGGCGGCGAATCGGAAACCCACGTCGTTCATGCCGGCCTCGAGTGTGGCCTCATCGGCGGCAAGTATCCGGAGCTGGACATGGTCTCCTTCGGCCCCAACATCCGCGGTGCGCACGCGCCCGGCGAGTCGGTCGACGTGGCCTCGGTTGAGCGCTGCTGGCGTCTGCTGCGCGAGATCCTGACCAAGCTGGCCTGATCCTGCGCCCCCGTCGTTGCGCCGCCGTGGGGCTTCGGGTCCTCGGCCGCGCGGCGACGACGTTTCTCCATCGTCCTTTGCCGAGCTGGCCATGAACCTGGACAACGTGATGCTCTACCTGGCGGCGTGCTTCGTGGTCACGATCACGCCCGGGCCGACCATGCTGCTTGCCTTGAGCAACGGCGCCTCCGGGCGCTGGCGCGTCGCGGCGATGGGCATGCTCGGCGCGGCAGCGTCGGACCTCGTGCTGATCAGCGCGGTCGGCCTCGGCTTGGGCGCCCTGCTGGCGGCCTCCGAAACCCTCTTCTCGCTGGTGCGCGGACTTGGCGTGCTCTACCTCGCCTGGCTGGCGCTCCAGCTCTGGCGGGCACCGCCGACGGCCGTGGCGATCTCGGCCGCGGATGTTGACCGCACCGCGCGCCTGGCCTTCCGGCGCAGCCTGCTGGTCGCCCTCTCCAACCCCAAGGGCCTGCTCTTCTTCTCCGCCTTTCTGCCGCAGTTCATCGACCCGCATGCGGCGCAATGGCCGCAATACGCCACCCTGGGCGTGGCGACCGCCGCGCTTGATCTGGCAGTGATGGCCGTGTACGCGCTGGGTGGCGCGCACCTCGTTCGCCGCCTGTCGCTGGCGGCGGCGCGGCGGCTCAACCGCGCCTGCGCCGCCGGACTGCTGGCGTTGGCCGGCGGGCTGGCGCTTTATCGCCGGAGTGCCGACTGAACGCGGCGAATCGGTTTTCCTCGAGAAAGATTTCGACCATGTCCTTCGTCTTCTCCGATCCCGATCAGGCCTTGGCCTGGGCGACCGTGCGTGTGATCAACGAGGCCTGGACGCGCGGTAATCCGGACGACCTCGTCCACTACTTCCACCGCGACATGGTCGCCATCACCGCCAGCGACCGCTTGCGCCGCGAAGGAGGGGCGGCCTGCATCGCCGGCTGGAAGGGCTTCGCCCAGTCGGCACGCATCCTCCACTGGGCCGAGCGCGAGCCGAAGGTGCAGATCTACGGCGAGACGGCGGTGGTGACGTATTACTACGACATCCAGTTCGAGATGGGCGGGCAGCGCATCGAAACCGGGGGGCGCGACATGTTCGTCCTGGTGCGCGAAAATGGCCGCTGGTGGGCCGTCGCCGACCAGTATTCCTCCTACCCGTGCCCGGAATAAGGGCACAGGGCGCACCTTCGTTTTTGGAGTCCGTCAGAACCATGGTTTTCCAGTGTCCGCATTGCCAGGGGCGCATTTCCTTCTTCTCGCGCGCGGTGCATGGCTGGCGTCGCCGACAGACCTGCCCGCACTGCGAGCAGCCGATCCGCCAGACGCTCAACTTCAGCCGCTTCTTCATCCTCGCCTTCATGGTCGGCTTTCCGATCAAGATGCTGGGCGTCATGTACGAAGAACTCAGCTTCCTGCGCAACGTCGGCGCGACGGCGGTAATCGTCTTCGTGCTGATGCTCTTCTGCCTGCGTTTCGACAAGGCGACCGACTAAGTTCCGACGGACTGTTCTCCGGGAGAGGATCGCGATGCGCTGGGTGGCCATTTTCGAAGACACGCCGGCCATGTTGGCGGTGCGCGCCGAGCGCGAGCCCTTGCACCTCGAATACCTCTCCCGGCATCGCACCGAGATCGTCCTGGCCGGCGGCTGCCGGCCGGCGCCGGGCGAGGCGTTCGTCGGCGGCCTGTGGGTGCTCGAAGTGCCCTCGCGCGAGCGCGCCGTCGAACTGATCGAAGCCGATCCGTATTACGAGCCTGCGTATCGTTCCTATACGTTGCTCACTTGGGGCAAGGCTTTTCCCGAGGTTTCGGTCAGCCTGTGATCGTTTCCGGGGCCGGAGATTTCTTTTCGTCGTGGTTTTCCGGTGCGATCCGAAATTCGCAAAGGCGTGTGTCGTCGAAAACCGTTTGATTGTTTTGGAACGTCGTTCCAATATCGTTGATATCAGCGGTTTGTCGCGTTATGGCGCTTAGCGGTGCTTTCGATCGGGCGATTCCGCTGCTTCGGGGGTGAAGCCTTGCCGCGGCCGGAACGCACCGGGCCCGGCCGGGGTGGAACGACGGGGAGACATCGGCGGTGCGGACACTCAGGAGTGAGGCGATGAAGAAGCTTGCATTGGCAATGATGTTGGCGTTTGGATCGACGTGTACCCTGGCCGCAGTCGAGCTCAAGCTCGGGCACTTCGCTTCCGATACCCACCCCTGCGGCATCGCCGCGGTGCAGTTCAAGAACAATGTGGAAAAGCGCACCAACGGCGAGGTGAAGATCGCCCTGTTCGGCAACAACGTGCTCGGCTCGCCGCCCGAGGTGCTCGAGCAGGTCATCCTCGGCGCGGTCGACATGAGCCTTTCCGGCCAGGACCAGCTGGCCAAGCACCTGCCGTTCTACGACGTGATCAGCACGCCCTTCGCCTTCAAGGACTACGCGATGGCCGACCGGATCATCGACGGCGATTTCAAGGCCTGGGCGGCGCCGGAGCTGCTGAAGAAAAACCTGGTGCATGTCTCGGACTGGGAGTGGGGTTTCCGCCAGCTGACCAACTCGCGCAAGCCGGTGGTCGTTCCCGCTGACCTCAAGGGCATGAAGATTCGCACGCCGCCGGCCTTCGCCTATCAGGCCTTTGTTGAGGCTGCGGGCGGCAACGCGGTGACCATCGCTTTCTCCGAACTGGTCATGGCCATGAAGCAGGGCGTGGTCGACGGGCAGGAAAACCCGGTGGGGACGATTTACGACCTCAAGCTCTACGAGACCCAGAAGTACATGTCGATCCTCAACTACACCTACAGCTCAATGGTGCATGTGGTGAACAAGAAGAGCTGGGACAAGCTGACGCCCGCGCAGCAGAAGATCGTCGCCGAGGAGTCCGCCGCCGCCGCCAAACTGGCACGCAAGACCTTGCGCGACAACGAGGCCGTGCAGCTCAAGGACCTGGAAACGAGCAAGGGCATCGTCGTCGCGCGCCCCGACCTCGGGCCGTGGAAAGCCGCCATGGGGCCGGCGTGGGACAAGGTGAAGGTGCGGGTTGGCGCCGACAACTTCAAACGCTTCATGGAGATGGTGGACAAGAACAGCAAGTAAGGCGCCGCGCCGCATCGCTGGCGGGGGCGCGCACGCGTCGCCCGCCGTTTTTTTTGAGTTCGTTTTGCCGGGGGAGCGAAATCCCGGGGCTTTGCGCAAGGATCGTCCATGCTGACCTTCGCCATCTTTGCCGTGCTGCTGGTGCTGCTGATGATCGACGTGCCGATCGCCGTGGCGATCGGGCTGACGGCCGTCGGCTTCTTCATTATCCAGGGGCAGAGCAGCTTCCTGGCCATGTTGCCGCAGCGCATGTATTCCGGAACCACGGGGTTTACGCTGCTGGCCATTCCCTTCTTCATCCTGGCCGGAAACCTGATGAACGTCGGCGGAACGACGCAGCGTCTGTTCCGTTTCGCGCGGGCGCTGGTCGGGCATGTGCCGGGCGGGCTCGGGCAGGTCAGCGTGGTGTCGTCGATGATCTTCTCGGGCATGTCCGGATCGGCGGTGGCCGATGCCGCCGGGCTCGGGCAGATCCAGCACCGGGCGATGGTCGACGCCGGCTACAAGCCCAAGATCTCGGCGGCCATCGTTGCCGGCGCGTCGACCATCGGCCCGGTCATTCCGCCGTCGATTCCCTTCGTGCTCTACGGCGCGATCACTTCGGTTTCGGTCAGCCGCCTGTTTCTCGCCGGAGCCGTGCCCGGGGTGTTCATGGGCATTGCGATGATGGTGGCGATTTGGCTGATGGCCGGGCCGCGCGGCTTGCCGCGCGATCCGCGCGCCAACCTGCGCGAGATCGTCGACAGCACGCGGGCCGCCTTTCTGCCGCTGATGGCGCCGGTGATCATCATCGGTGGCATCACCACCGGCTTTTTCACGCCGACCGAAGCCTCGGTCGTCGCTTCGCTGTATGCCCTTGGGCTGGGCTTCCTGTACAAGGACCTGCGCTGGCGCGATCTGCCGGCCATCCTATTTACGTCGCTCAAGCAGACCTGCGGCCTGATGTTCATCATCGCCACGGCCAATTTCTTCGGCTGGTTCACGATCTTCGAACGCATTCCCGATGCGCTCATCCTGCAGCTGTCGGCCTTCGGCGCCTCGGCGGCGGCGTTCATGTGGATCGTCATCGGCATCATCCTGGTGCTCGGGTGCTTTCTCGACGGTAATGCGATCTTCCTCATCACCCTGCCGATCTTCATGAAAATCTGCCCGCTCTTCGGCATCGACATGGTGAACTTCGGCGTGGTGATGACCCTCTTGATCATGATCGGCAATCTCACGCCGCCGGTCGGCATGTGCCTCTTTGCGGTGGAAAGTTTCGCCAAGGTCGGCTTATGGACCCTGGCGGCCGAATGCCTGCCGTACCTGTTGGCCATTCTGGCGGTGACCATCCTCTGTGCCTTCGTGCCCGAGATCGCCCTCTGGCTGCCGAATTACCTGATGGGCCCCGCCTCCTGAGCCCGCGCCACCAAGGAACACCTCATGAAACAGACTGTCCTTGCCGCCATGGCCCGTTTCGACCGCGGGCTGACGCTGGTTCTCGAATGGATCTGCATCGCGCTTTTCGCGGCGATCACCGTCATCCTGACGCTGAACATCGTCGTGCGCTTCCTTCCCTTCATGTCGATGCACTGGTTCGACGAAATCCTCGAACTGCTCTACGGGGCGCTGGTGTTTTACGGCGCGGCGGCAGTGTGGGTGGCGCACGGGCATTTCAGTGTCGGCGACTGGATCTCGAAATTCCTGCCCGGAGCGCGTTCGCGCCTCGTCTACCGCTTCTTCGTGGAACTCGCCTCGCTCGTCTTCATCGCCATTTTCTTCTGGTACGCGCTGCAGCTCACCCTGCAAACCGAGGAGCAGACGACGGCCTTCGCGATGTCGAAAAAATGGCTCTACGCCTGCATGCCGATCACCGGTGCGATCATGCTGCTTTATAGTCTGAAAAATATGTACCTGGAGCTTGCCAGGATTGCCCGTCCGCAGGATTTTTGTGCGTCGACGCCCGGCGATGGCCTTCAACACTGAGCATCTGAATGGAATTATTGTTACGCATCGTCGGCATCATCACTCCCGTTCTTCTCGTCGGCGCCGTCGGCTACGCCTACGGCCGGCGGGTGCGCCCGAACATGGCCGCGGTCAACCGGCTGAGCACCGACGTGCTCTTCCCGGCGCTGATCTTCTCGTCCATGGCGGCCAAGGACTTCGTCATCGCCGAGCAAGGTCCGTTGCTCGCCGCGGGGACCTTGATGATGCTCGGTTCGGGCGTGGTCGGCTGGGGCGCGGCCCGCGTGCTGGGCTACAACGTGCATGCCTTCGTGCCCTCGATGATGTTCACCAACACCGCCAACATGGGCCTGCCGCTGACCCTGTTCGCGTTCGGGCCGGAGCTGCTGCCGCCGGCGGTGGCCCTGTTCATGGTCTCCAGTCTGCTGCACTTCACCCTCGGCATCCGCATCACCGCGCCGCAGGCCAGCCTGCGCGGCATCCTGCAGGGGCCGATGCTGTGGGCCATGCTGCTCGGCGTGCTGCTGAGCCTGTTTCGTGTTTCCCTGCCGCCGTGGCTGGCCACGGGCTTGAAGATGATCGGCGAGGCGGCGATTCCGCTCGGGCTGCTCACCTTGGGCGTCGGCTTTTCCGGCTTTCGCGTCGAACGCTGGAGCATCGGCATCGTCGGTGCGTTGTTGTGCCCGCTTTCCAGCTTGATCGTGCTCTGGCCGCTGCTCGGCGTCTTCGACCTTGAACCGGCGCAACGCGGCTTGCTGCTGCTCTATGCCGCGCTGCCGCCGGCGGTGATGAACTACATTTTGGCCGACCGCTACGGGCAGGACCCAGGCCTTGTCTCGGCCATCGTCGTGGGCGGCAACCTCGCTTCGCTGGCCTTCGTGCCGCTGGCGCTGTATCTCGGGCTGTGAACGCGGCGGGGTGTGCTGGCCCGGATCATCCGGCTGCGCGACAATGGCTGTCGTCTTGAGCCGCCACGAGAGAGCGATGCCTGCCCCCGAAGCCGAGTCTGCTGCTGCAACGCTGGAAGCCTTCCTGCACGAGTTGCCCAAAGTCGAACTGCACTGCCACCTGTTTGGCACCGTGCGCCGCGCCACGTTCACCGATTTCGTGCGCCGGGCGCAGGCGCCGATCAGCGACGAGGACATCGCCGCCTTCTACACCCGCGGCGAGAAGCCGGTGGGCGTCCTGCGCGTCCTGCGGGCGCTCGACGAATGCCTCATCCGTTCGCCCGACGATTTGTATCGCCTGACCTACGAGTACCTCGAGGACGCCGCCGCGCATCACGTGCGCTACAGCGAATTCTTCTGGAATCCGACCGGCACCGCCGTGATGTCGGGCATCCCCTATGTCCGTGCGCTGACAGGCATCGTGCGCGCAATCCACGACGCCGAGCGCGACCACGGCATCGTCGGCCGGTTGATCCCGAGCATCGACCGCGAGGCCTCGCCCGACGCGGCGGTGGCGATGGTCGACTGGGTGTGTGCGGCACGCTGCGACGAAGTGCTGGGCATCGGCATCGACTACCGCGAGAATGACCGGCCGCCCGAACTCTTTGCTGCGGCCTATGCTGCTGCTGGGCGCGCCGGCCTGCGGCGCACGGCGCATGCCGGCGAGTTCGGCATGCCCTGGCGCAACGTGCGCACGGCGATCGAAACCTTGCAGGTCGATCGCGTCGACCACGGCTACACCATTGTCGATGCGCCGGATTATGCGCGGGAGTGTGCCGAGCGCGGCATCGTCTTTACCGTCGTGCCGACCAACTCGTACTACCTGCGCACCTTGCCGCCCGAACGCTGGGCACGGGATCATCCGATCCGGGCGATGCGTGCCCTCGGGCTGCGCGTGCATCCCAATACCGACGACCCGACCCTGCACCACGTGACGCCGACACAGGCCTGGACGATGATGGCGCGCGACTTCGGCTACACGCTCGACGATCTGCGCGCGTGCCTGCTGAACGGCCTCGATGCGGCCTGGATCGATGACAGCACGCGCCGCGCCTGGCGCGCCGAGTGGAGCGCGGCATTCGACGCTGGGCGGCTGCGGGCAGGTCTCGCGGCCTGTTCATAAATATTCCAAAAGTATATCCTTGCGTGCTATTGGCGACGGGTGCGGACGCGCTGCGTCGAGGCCAGGATAGAGGGAGCGCTATGTTGCGTCGTACATTGATTGCCGCCACGCTGGGACTTCTGGGCGGGCTGAGTGGACCGGCTGTGGCCGGGAACGGGCCTTGCGGCCAATACCATTCCCTGCTTTACGTGGGGCGCATGGCCGATGATTCGGCGTCGATCTGGATTTCGGCTTTCGGCAACCCGCGTTGGTCGGTGACCTCGACCGATTTCCGGGGTCCGGCCAACCAGTCGCTCGAGACTTTCGACCAGCATAAGAACACCTTGCGTCTGCTCTCTTCGCCGATCGTCCAGACCGGCGCCGCCGGCCAGCATTCGCTCTACGACATCGGCGACGGGCACTGCCTGATGGACAGCAAACTTCAAAGCGGAGGCCTCGTCATCGGTGGCGGGGGCGGCGGAGGAGGGAGTGGCGGAAGTGGGGGCGGGTACGGTGGCGGTGACGGTCCGCTCGATCGTGTCGTTTCCAACGTCAACCAAGCCTTCCTGACCACCTACCAGAATCGTGCCTTTAGCATCACCGAGCGCATTGTCGCCGGTGTGGACGTGGTCGCGCCGGCGGATGCCACCTGGCAGGCCTGGACCGAGGCGCGTCGCACCGGGCTGAACGACGAGCGGCATGGGCAGGACGGAACGGGCAAGGCCGACGACCTGTTGCTGGGCGCGCACCGCCGTTTCGGGAGCGACCTCGTTGCCGGCGTCGCCGTGGCCGTCGACCGCACCGAATTCGATGCCTATGGGCGTTCCTTGCGCAATGACAGCCGCGGTGTTCAGGGCGGGCCCTACCTCGGCTACCGCTTCTCGCCAACCTGGGTCGGCGATGCCTGGCTGGCCTACGGGACGCAGGACGTCGACAGCAGGCTCGATGTCCTCAAGGGCCGTTACGACACCTGGACCTGGCTTTTCTCGGCCAACCTGACCGGGCGCTACATCTACGGGGACTACCTGCTGCGGCCGAAAGCCTCGTTCTACGCCAGCCGTAGCCGCACCGACGCTTTCGATTACCGGGGGGTGATCCCGGGTATGAGCCAGTCGCTGACCCTGCGCATCGACGACGATGTCTTCAGCTACGTGACGAGCGAGTTGTCGGCCGAAATCAGCCGCCCCCTGCCGGTGGGACGCGACGGCGGTCTGCTGGTCCCGTCGCTGCGCCTGGGCCTGCGTTACGACCTGCATCGCCCGAACGACGGCAAGACCTACGACGCGCTGTTCGATGAAGTCGACAACCGCCCGTGGAGCGGCAGCGTGCGGGCGGGTGTCGCTTTCCTACCCGAGAAGCGGGTGCGCTTCGAACTGCTGGGCGGTTACTACAGCCTGGGGCGGCGCGACCTTGACCTGTGGGATCTGCGCTTTAACGCTACCCTTGCCTTTTAAGCCTGGGCACGCGGTGGGCGGCGTGTGCGGATGCTCACGCCGTCGCCGTGCGCGAGCCGTCCGCAAAGACCTCGGATGCGCTCGCGTCAGGGACGTTGCAGGCGCCGCGCCAGTTCGCCGCGTGCGGCGGTGGCCTTGTGGAAGAAGCGCTTGAGGCCCGAGCACAGGTAGTGCAGCCCGGGTTCGCCGTCCGCCGAGGTGGTGAAGCGGTCTTTCGGGCAGTCGCCCCAGCACAGGCGCAGGTATGGGCAGGCCTTGCAGCAGCCGGGCAGGGTGCCCGACTTGGCGTAGGCGAATTTCTTCTGCGCTTCGGAGAAGGCGAGGTCACCCTCGTGGGTGTCGCCGATGTTGCCCAGGCGGTACTCGGGGTAGACGAAGTGGTCGCAGGCGTAGAGTGTGCCGTCGTGTTCGAGCGCCAGGGCCTTGCCGCAAATTTCGGCCGAGATGCATTTCTGCGCGCCGGCGCCGAAGAGCATCGAGACGATGTTCTCGAACTGGTCGACGAAGACCGTGCCGAAGTCCTTGGCGAACCATTCGTCCCAGACGCGGCCGAGGAAATAGCCCCAGTCGTCGGGATCGATCGACCACTCGGTGACGACCGAATCGGGGTGGCCGGGGCGGGCGCGTTCGCTGCCCTGTACCGGCAGACGCTCGGTCGGCCAGTGGCCGGGCGCGGCGTGACGGAAGTCGCGACGCTCGATGCAGGGGGTGAATTGGATCAGGCGCGGACGCACCTGGTCGCGCAGGAAGCGGTAGACGTCGATCGGGCGCTTGGCGGTGTCGCGGTTGACCACGCACAAGGCGGAAAAGGGGACACCGTGCCGGTGCAGGCGTTCGACCGCGGCCATCACCCGGGCGTGCGTCGGCTGGCCGCCCTTGCTGTAACGGTGGCGGTCGTGCAGTTCGGCCGGGCCGTCGATCGACAGCCCGACGAGGAAATTCTCGGCCTTGAGAAAGGCGCACCAGTCGTCGTCGAGCAGAATGCCGTTGGTCTGCAGGTCGTTTTCGATGCGCTGCTGGGGCTGACGGTACTTGCGTTGGAGCTCAACGATGCGTCGGAAGAAGGGCAGGCCCATCAGCGTCGGTTCGCCGCCTTGCCAACTGAAGACGACCTCGGGGCCGTTCTGTCCTTCGATGTATTGCCGGATGTGCGCTTCGAGCAGAGATTCACTCATGCGCGGCATCTTCGGTTGCTGCAGCAGGTCTTCCTTGTGCAGGTAGAAGCAGTAGCTGCAATCGAGATTGCACTGCGCCCCGGCCGGCTTGACCATGGTATGAAAACGGAAGGTCTGCCCGGGCGGCAGCTTCGCCCGTTGCTGCGGCGGCTCGGGCGGGCGGGGGTGCAGCGGAATCATGGGGTCGCGTCCTGAAAAGAGGCGCCGGCACGGCCGGCGCCTCGTCAGCGGTCAGTCCTTGCCCTTCTTGATGAAGTCGCTGACCATGTTGGACATGTCGAAGCTCTTGCCGCCCTGAACCGGCGGATACTCCTTGAGCGTCGCCAAGTGCTGGCCAACGAGTTGGCCCATCGGCTGCATCATCCAGCTGACTTTCTGCAACAGATGGCCGTACGAGTCCTTGTTGTCATAGGATTCGAACGGGTCCATGCGCAGGTTGAACACCAGGGGGACCGTGCGCGGAACGACGTTGGCGTAGTAGTCCTCCTTGGTCGAGAAGTGCCACTTCCACGGGCCCATGCGCACCGCGGTGAGCTTGCTCTCGTAGTAGTAGAAGAGGTGGTCGCGCGCCGATTCCTCGCTCTTGCCCGTCCAGTAGGGGACGTTGTTCACCCCGTCGATGTACTGCTTCTTCTCCTTCTTCATCTTTTCGGCGACGTTATCCACGCCCGCCGCCGTCGCTAGCGAGGTGAACATGTCCATGTGCGACTGGATGCCGTTTTTAACTTGGCCCGGCTGGACGACACCCGGCCACTTGAGCATCGAGACCACACGCACGCCGCCCTCGTAAGTCGTCATCTTCTCGCCGCGGAACGGCGTCGTCGCACCGTGCGGCCACGAGGCGTGCTCGGGGCCGTTATCGGTCGAATACCAGATGATGGTGTTCTCGTCGAGGCCATTGTCCTTGAGGAATTGCAGCACGCCCTTGATGTCGTGGTCGTGCTGGAGCATGCCGCTGCCGTGGTAGTCGGATTCCGAGGTGTGCTTCTCGGCGGCGTAGCGCCATTTGTCGTTCAGCCGGGTGTAAAGGTGCATCCGGCTGGTGTTGAGCCAGACAAAGAACGGCTTGCCGTCTTTCTGGGCCTGTTTCATGAAGGTCGTAGCGCGCGGGATGGCCTCGCTACCGTCGAAATCCTTCATCCGTTCCTGGGTCAGTGGCCCGGTGTCGGTACATTTCTACTTGCCGACCTTACCGAAGCGTGGGTCGGTGGTGTTGTCGCTCGTGCTGGAGGCGACGCAATGCAGCACACCGCGCGTGCCGAAGCGCTTCTCGTAGGCTTCGAGGCTGCCGGAGAATTTCTTGCCGAAGGCCTGATAGTCGCGCTGTTCGGCCTCTTCCTGCGTGTTGAGGTGGTAGAGGTTGCCGAAGAATTCGTCGAAGCCGTGCACCGTCGGCAGGTGCTCGTTGCGGTCGCCGAGGTGGTTCTTGCCGTAGTGGCCGGTCGCATAGCCGGCGCCTTTGAGCACCTCCGCGATGCTCGGTGACGCGGCTTGCAGGCCGAGCACGTCGCCTGCCTGGCCGACGGTGGTCATCCCGGAGCGGATCGGGTACTGGCCGGTGATGAACGACGCCCGGCCGGCCGTCGAACTGGGCTGGGCATAGTGGTCGGTGAAGCGGATGCCCTGCAGGCCGATGCTGTCGATGGCCGGCGTGGTGTAGCCCATCGTGCCCATGCCGTAGGCGCTGACGTTCTGCCAGCCGATGTCATCGCCCCAGATGACCAGGATATTGGGTTGCTTGTTGGCGGCTGCGACCGATGATGCGACCGCAAGCCCTGTCGCCAAAGACATGGCAAGTATCGTTTTTTTCATCTTCCTCTCCATGGCACGGACGTGCCGGTTGGTGATCGGTGCTACTCGGGCTTTTTAGCATACCGAATCACAAGTCCGCAACCATGTTGCATATGAGGAATTATTAAATGCGGGACGCTCAAGCGCACGCGGCGATGCGGATGAGCGCTGGCCTGGAAGGCGCATCTGGATGCGCCTTCCAGGCCAGCGGGTATGCCGATGTGCGCGTCTGCTGCGGGCGTTTAGAACCGCCCGTCGGCCGTGTCTTCGTCGGCGCTGGCGCGCACGGTTTTTTTCTGTTCGAGGTCGCCGAGAACGATGTTGAGTGCATCGGTCGAGACCATCACTTCGAGCAGCGAGAGCAACAGCGAGACGGCGAGCGCGAGCAGGGAGAGACCGAACAGCACCTTGCCGGCGGTCTGCAGTTCGAGGAAGAGGACGAACATCGACAGCGCGCAGAGGATGAAGCTCGTGACGCCGAAGCCTTGCATCTGCTTGATCAGGCGGATGCGGTGCTTGAGGCCTTTGAGTTGGCGCAGGACCAAGTCGGGCACGTCGTCCTTGCTGCCGGCGTGCATCTGGCGGATGACCTGGGCCAGGGTCAGAAAGCGGTTGGTGTAGGCCAGCAGCAGCAGCGAAATGGCCGGGAAGAGCAGGGCCGGGGTGGTCAGCGACATGTTTTCCATCGGGAATCCTTGAGGTCGGGGCGCCGCGCCGAGGGCATGCGCGGCGGATATGTCAGCCGACTATGATGGCAAAAAAAGCGGCCGCCGGCCATCCGTGCCGCGCAGGCCCGGTGGCGCTTGGCGGCGCTTTGAATTCGGCCGCCATCCGCGCGACAATGCGGCTTTCCTGCTTTTTGCGAGCGCCGCCGCGTTGCCCTGGAGAGGTCTGCCGCCGATGATTCCCCGCCACCGTTCCCGTACCGAGAAGATCGACCTCCGTGGTCTGCGCTACAACGTCCGCCACTGGGGGCCGCAGGAGGCGCCGGCGGTGTTTTTCCTGCACGGGCGGATGGACTGCTCGCCGACCTTCCAGTTCGTCGTCGACGCCTTGCAGCAGCAATGGCACGTCATCGCGCCGGATTGGCGCGGTTACGGCGAGAGCGAATGGCTGGGGCGCCCCTACTGGTTCTACGACTACTACGCCGACCTGCACGCACTGCTCGATCACTACTCGCCGCAGCGGCCGGCGCGCATCGTCGCCCACAGCATGGGCGCCAACATCGCCGGCTCTTACGCCGGGGCGCGTCCGGAGCGGGTGGCGCAACTCGTCATGCTCGACTTCCTGGGCCTCAAGCGTTCGTTCGACGACACCTCGCCGCGCCTCATCGACGCCTGGCTCAAGGATTTGCGGCGCGAGCCGGTGCCCGGCATCTTCTACCACACCGACGAGTTTGCCGGCCGTCTGCTCGACCTCAACCCGCGCCTCACCCCCGAGCGCGCCGCCTTCCTTGCGCGCGCCACCAGCCGGGTGCGCGACGACGGTGCGCTCGACGTGGCCTGCGACCCGTGGCAGCGCATCGCCGCGCCGACGGTCTATCACGCCGAGGATGCGATGGAGTGCTGGCGGAAAATCACCGCGCCGGTGCAGTTGCAGGTGGCCGAGCACGGCCTGATCCGGCAGCGCTTCGGCGGCGACTCGGCCGAGTTTTCCCGCCGCGCCGGCTGCTTCCAGAACCTCACCCAGGTGACGGTCGAAGACTCCGGGCATAACGTCCAGCACGATCAGCCCGAACAGGTTGCCGCGCACCTGGAGGCTTTTCTGACGCGCGACTGAGGTGCCGCGCGGGCACCACCTGAGCTCTCAGCCCTTGCCGACCAGCCGGTAGCACGGGTTGTAGGCCTTGCCCGGAAGCTTCATCCGCTGCTGCGCGACGAAGGCGGCGAGCAGGGCGTCCATGCGCTCCACGACGGCGCGTTCGCCGTGCAGTTCGAAGGGGCCGTGCCGCTCGATCTCGCGGATGCCGTCGGCCTTGACGTTGCCGGCGACGACGCCGGAGAAGGCGCGGCGCAGGTTGGCCGCCAGCTGGTGCGCCGGGACGTCGTGCGACAGTGTCAGGTCGCGCATGTTGGCGTGCGTCGGTTCGAAGGGCTGCTGGAAGGCGTGGTCGATGGTGAGCATCCAGTTGAAGTTGAAGGCGTCGTGCGTCGCCTTGCGGTATTCGCGCACCAGCATCAGCCCCTGTTTCATCTCGCGCGCCACCGCGTCGGGATCGTCGATGATGATCTTGTAGCGTTGCTGTGCGGCGCGACCGAGCGTGTCGCCGATGAAGGTGTCGATGGTGCGGAAGTAGGCTTCGGCGCTCTTCGGGCCGGTGAATACGAGGGGGAGGGGCAGCTCGGCATTGTCCGGGTGGAGCAGGATGCCGAGGATGTAGAGGATTTCCTCGGCGGTGCCGACGCCGCCGGGGAAGACGATGATGCCGTGCCCGGTGCGGACGAAGGCTTCGAGGCGTTTCTCGATGTCGGGAAAGATCACGAGCTCGGTGCAGATCGGGTTGGGCGCCTCTGCGGCGATGATGCCCGGCTCGGTGAAGCCGAGGAAGCGGCCGGCGGTGCGCTGCTTGGCGTGGCCGACCGCGGCGCCCTTCATCGGCCCCTTCATCGCGCCCGGGCCGCAGCCGGTGCAGATGTCCAGGCCGCGCAGGCCGAGCTTGTAGCCGACGTATTTGGTGTATTCGTACTCCTCGCGGCTGATCGAGTGCCCGCCCCAGCAGACGATCAGCCGGGGGTCGGTCGTCGGCAGCAGGGTGCCGGCGTTGCGCAGGATGTGAAAGACGGTGTCGGTCAGCCCGTCGGAGGTTTCGAGGTCGAAGCGCGGATTGCCGGTGACTTCGGCGCTCAGGTAAAGCACGTCGCGCAGCACGGCAAACAGGTGCTCCTGGATGCCGGCGATCATCTTGCCGTCGACGAGGGCGTTGCCCGGCGCGTTGCTGATGTCGAGCTTGACGCCGCGTTCGCGCGGGATGAGGCGGATGTCGAAGTCATGGTACAGCTCGAGCAGCTCCTTGCCGTCGTCCATTTCGCTGCCGCAGTTGAGCACCGCCAGCGAGCAGTTGCGGAAGAGCTGGTGCAGCCCGCCGTGGCCGCGGTCGAGGAGCTTGGCGGCCTCGGCCTTGGAGAGCATGGCCATGCGGCCGGTGGGCGAAATCTGGGCGCTGATGCGGTCTTTGCTGATGGCGTTCATGGCTATCCTTGATCCGTTCTTTTCGACGCGCTTCGCGCGTGTCCGGCTCGACACGATACGACGTTCATCTTCGGGATGCCAGCCTGCCCGCGGGCATCGATCTGGAATACACTGGCCGCATCTTTTTTCTGCGGGAGCGGGACGATGCGCTTGCCACTGTTCCAGATCGACGCCTTTGCCGAGCGCGTCTTTCAAGGCAACCCGGCGGCGGTGTGCCCGCTCGAAGCCTGGCTGCCCGAGGCGCTGATGCAGGCCATCGCCGCCGAGAACAACCTCTCTGAAACCGCGTTCTGCGTGCCCGAGGGCGAGGGCTACGGCTTGCGCTGGTTCACCCCGCTCAAGGAAATCGACCTCTGCGGCCACGCCACGCTGGCGACCGCGCATGTGCTCTTCGAACACCTCGGCTTTGCCGGCGCCGAGATCGTTTTCTCGACGCGCAGCGGCGCCTTGCGCGTGACGCGCGCGGGCGACCGGCTGGCGATGGACTTCCCGGCCAAGGCGGTTGAACCCTGTGCCGCGCCGGGCGCGCTCATCGAGGGCCTGGGGCGTGCGCCGCTCAAGGTTTACGGCGGGCGCGACTACCTCGCGGTCTTTGCCGACGCGGCCGAGGTGCGGGCGCTGAGGCCCGACCCGCGCCGGCTGGCCGAGCTTGACCGGCACGGGGTGATCGTCACCGCGCCCGGGGGCGCGGAGGACGGTGACGTCGATTTCGTCAGCCGCTTTTTCGTCCCCAAATTCGGCGTCGACGAAGACCCGGTGACCGGCTCGGCGCATTGCTCGCTGACGCCATTCTGGGCCGCGCGCCTGGGCAAGGCGACGCTCGAAGCGCGGCAGGTGTCGCGGCGCGGCGGCCGCCTGCAATGCACGCTGGCCGGCGAGCGCGTGATCCTGCGCGGCCGGGCCGTGACGTACATGGCCGCCACGATCGAGGTGTGAGGCGCCGATGTTTGAATCGCTGCTGCCCGTCCTGCAAGGGCTGATCAACGCCACCAAGGCGATGGCCTCGTTCGACGCCTTTCGCAAGGCGCAGCGCGGCGAGGCGCGGGCGCTGATCGAGGAGCTGAAGGAAAACTCGCGCCTGTGCTTTCGCGTCGTCGCCGACGGTGTCGACCACCGGCAGGTGATCCCGAAACTCTCCACCACCGTCTTCGACCGCCTCAACGCCGCCGGCTTCGACTTCAACGCCTTGCAGCGGCGGCGCATTGCGCCTTATCCCGGCCTCGCCGCGAGCGATCTCGCGCCCTGGTCGGGCAAGACCACGGCCGCGCTGGTGAGCAACATCTACGACAAGCTCAAAGACCTGCGCTCGCGCCACGAATTCACGCCAGAACAGAAGTTCAACCGCCGCCGCCTGATCAACATCCACAAGCGCCTGCTGCTGCTCCTGCGGCACGCACGCGACGAAAGCTGAGGCCCGCATGCCCATCGTCACCGTCCAACTCGCTCGCCGCGACACGCCGACCACGCGCGAGCAGAAAAAAGCCCTCGCCGAAGGCATCACCGCGCTCATGGAAGCGGTGCTCGGCAAGCGCCGCGAATCGGTGACCGTACTGCTCCGCGAGCTCGATGCCGACGACTGGGCCGAAGGCGGCGTGCTGGTCAGCGAGCGGCGCCGTCAGCGCGCGCCCGGCGGGAAGGGAAACGCATGAACGCATGCTCCGGCGGCTGCCACTGCGGCGCCGTGCGCTTGCAGCTCACGCTGCCCGGCGCGCCCGGCGATTACGCGCCGCGCGCCTGCGATTGCAGCTTTTGCCACAAGCACGGCGCGGCCTTCGTCTCCGACCCGGCCGGCGCGCTGCGCATCGAGGCTGGGCGGGCGGCCGACCTCGTGCATTACCGCCAGGGCAGCGGCCAGGCCGAGTGCCTGTGCTGCGCGCACTGCGGCGTCTTCGTCGCCGTGGTGAGCCGCCTCGACGGGCGCCTCTACGGCACGGCCAACGTGCGCGCGCTCGACGGCGATCCAGGTTTCGCGGCCAGCGTTACCGTCTCGCCGCGCCTGCTCGGCGCCGAGGACAAGCGGGGGCGCTGGCAGGCGAATTGGTGTGGTGAGGTGACGTTGGGATACGTGGAAGGCGGCGGCTAAACCACCTTGCTGGCAAGGGCGTCTTTGTTGCGATGGACGCTCCGAGTGTTTAATTCATGTCGACACAGATCAAGCGTATCTGCTGATGGCCCTAGGTGGCTGCGTGCCCTGTTCCTATAGGGCCGCACAGATGAGCGCCCGAAAGAGCTTTGCCCCCGGGGACTAAATTTTCGGGGTCAAACCAATGGTCGATCCATTCGTAAATGCGCGCTACATGAAGAAAAGCGTATTGAATTTTTGAGAGGTCAGAATTACATAATTGCTGTCCGTGAAAAATTGGATTACGAACCTCTCGGTAGAAAGCGATAGTAGTCTCGTAAAGCTGTTGTTCGAGATGGCGAAGACTGAGTTCGGGATGAACCGCCTCCGGCATGCGGTGATAAATGTTTGCAACGGCGGATTTGGCACCGAAAGAGAAAGGGGCGTCCAGTTTCTCGAAAAGTTCCTTCGATAGGTTGCCAAGAACAGCGGACGTATGTTTAAGCGCACCAGGCAAATACGCTTCGACGCCAAGAATCGCACGTTGAAGGAGAAGCGTCATGCAGTCCTCCGACATGCCGTTCCAGATAAACAAGGGGGTTTGAATTTGCTTGATAGGGGTGCGGAGGATTTCGCCGGCTTCCGGCGAATGGATGAATTGATATGTTCTGTTGAATTCCAACCGCAAGTTAATGAGTGGAATATTGTCAAACGTGAGCCCAAATGTCGGCGCGGAATACACTTTTTCCCCCATCTAAAAGTGGACGTTAATAATATCTCAGGCTGTCGATCTTTTTACGTCACATCCCATTTTGCGTCGTTTGTAACAGCATCCTCAATCAGCCTGCTGAGCATGTTTAGCACGCCGTGTGGCGTTGAGGCTATGTCCGAAAGGTCCATAAAACGGGCGCCCGCGGGGCGCTGGAGGGCGCATCCCGCGGGCGTTCCTGGGCCTAGCGTGCCGAGCCTTCGGCAGTGGCCGTTTGCGCCGGCAGTTCGAGCGGCGGCGTGTCTTCGATGCGCATGCGGTAGAAGCTGCGGTAGACGAAGACGAGGTTGAGCGCGAGGAAGATCGCGGCCAGCGTCCAGGTCAGCGTGCTGCGCCCCTGCGCCATCAGGCCGACGGCCATTTCCACCGCGAGCAGGCCGAACAGCGTGGTGAACTTGATGATCGGGTTCATCGCCACCGAGGAGGTGTCCTTGAACGGGTCGCCGACGGTGTCGCCGATCACCGCCGCGGCGTGCAGGTCGCTGCCCTTGGCGCGCAGTTCGGTTTCGACGATCTTCTTGGCGTTGTCCCAGGCGCCGCCGGCGTTGGCCATGAACACCGCCTGATAGAGCCCGATCGTCGCCAGCGAGATGAGGTAGCCGATGAAGAAGAAGGGCTCGATGAAGGCGCAGGCGAGGGTGCCGAAAAAGACCGCCATGAAGATGTTGAACATGCCCATCTGCGCGTATTGGGTGCAGATGGCGACGACCTTCTTGCTGTCTTCGATCGAGGCCTTGGGGGCCGCGTCGTCGAGGCGCATGTTGCGCTTGATGAAGTCGACGGCGCGGTAGGCGCCGGTCGACACGGCCTGCGTTGCCGCGCCCGAGAACCAGTAGATGGTGGCGCCGCCGGCGATCAGCCCGAGCAGGAAGGGCGGGTGCAGGATCGAGAGGCGGCTGACGTTTTCGGAGAGGCCGTCGGTGAGCAGCATGATGATCGAGAAGACCATGGTTGCCGCGCCGACGACGGCGGTGCCGATCAGCACCGGCTTGGCGGTGGCCTTGAAGGTGTTGCCGGCGCCGTCGTTCTCTTCGAGCAGGTCCTTGGCGTGGTGGAAGTTGGGCGTGAGGCCGAAGTCGCGCCGGATTTCGTTTTCGATGTCCGGCTGCTGCTCGATGGTCGACAGCTCATAGACCGACTGAGCGTTGTCGGTGACCGGGCCGTAGGAGTCGACGGCGATGGTCACCGGCCCCATGCCGAGGAAACCGAAGGCGACGAGGCCGAAGGAGAAGACGGCGGCCATGATCGCCGCTTTTTCCGGGTCGGGGTTGATGATCGCCGAGAGTTCGCCCTGCGCGACCAGGCTGGCGCCGGCCATCAGGGCGATGATCACCACGCCGAGCCAGAAGGCGGAGAAGTTGCCGGCGGTGAAGCCGGCCAGGATGTTGAGGCTGGCGCCGCCTTCGCGCGAGGCGGTGACGACTTCGCGCACGTGGCGCGACTGGGTCGAGGTGAAGACCTTGACCACCTCGGGGATGATCGCCCCGGCGAGGGTGCCGAAAGTGATGATCAGCGACAGCTGCCACCACAGCGCGGGGTAGGCCTGGCCGGCGAGGCTCAGGTCGCCGATCAGCGCCTTGGAGACGACGAAGGTGAGCAGCACCGAGAGGATCGAGGTGACCCACACCAGCGAGGTGAGCGGCGCTTCGAAATTGAAGCGTTCGGCGCGGGCGTAGCGGCGGCGCACGAAGGCCTCGTTGCCGAGGTAAGCCGCGCCCGAGGCGAGGATCATCATCACCCGCATGACGAACAGCCACACCAGCAGCTGCACCTGCACCGCGGCTTCGGGCACGGCAAGCATGATGAAGCTGATCAGCGCGACGCCGGTGACGCCGTAGGTTTCGAAGCCGTCTGCGGTCGGGCCGACCGAGTCGCCGGCGTTGTCGCCCGTGCAGTCGGCAATGACGCCGGGATTGCGGGCGTCGTCCTCCTTGACCTTGAAGACGATCTTCATCAGGTCGGCGCCGATGTCGGCGATCTTGGTGAAGATGCCGCCGGCGATGCGCAGCG
>NZ_JASDTF010000012.1:0-3667 GCF_041441355.1 Propionivibrio sp. | reverse complement strand
CGACGACGACGATGTCGCCCGGCGCGACGGTCGAGTGCCAGACGATCTTGTTCGAGGTCGAGGTGCCGTTGGTGACGAAGAACAGGTGGTCGGCGTTGAAGATGCGCGCCGCGTTGCGCTCCGAGGCAGCCACCGGGCCGGTGTGATCGAGCAGCTGGCCGAGTTCCTCGACCGCGTTGCAGACGTCGGCGCGCAGCATGTTCTCGCCGAAGAACTGGTGGAACATCTGGCCGACCGGGCTCTTCAGGAAGGCGACGCCGCCCGAGTGCCCCGGGCAGTGCCAGGAATACGAGCCGTCGGCCGCGTACTGGGTCAGTGCGCGGAAGAACGGCGGCGGCAGGCTCTCGACGTAGGCGCGCGCTTCGCGCACCACGTAGCGGGCGATGAATTCCGGCGTGTCCTCGAACATGTGAATGAAGCCATGCAGCTCGCGCAGGACGTCGTTCGGCAGGTGGCGCGAGGTGCGCGTCTCACCGTGCAGGAAGATCGGGATGTCCTCGTTGCGGCAACGGATCTCGGTCACGAAGGCGCGCAGCTTGGCCACCGTCTTTTCGGCCATGCCGCTCTTGAACTCCTCGTCGTCGATCGACAGGATGAAGGTCGAGGCCCGGCTCTGCTGCTGGGCAAAGGTCGTCAGGTCACCGTAGTTGGTAACGCCCAGGACTTCGAAGCCTTCGGTCTGGATGGCGTCGGCGAGGGCGCGGATGCCCAGGCCGGAGGCGTTCTCGGAGCGAAAGTCCTCGTCAATGATGATGACCGGAAAGTTGAAACGCATGCTGAAAACTCCGTGCGGAGAAAGGTGGAAATAGAAAAGCACGCCCGGCGGGATGCAGAAACAGCCCCCGCCGGAGAGTCACGGGAAAGTGCCGGGTGGTCTGCCCGACGTTGAGGAATCTTTAGATTTTAGGCAAGGTCACGCCGACCTGCCCCTGATATTTGCCGCCGCGATCCTTGTACGACGTCTCGCAGACTTCGTCCGACTCGAAAAACAACACCTGCGCGCAGCCTTCGTTGGCGTAAATCTTGGCCGGCAACGGCGTGGTGTTGGAGAACTCGAGCGTCACGTAGCCTTCCCACTCGGGCTCGAAGGGCGTCACGTTCACGATGATGCCGCAGCGCGCGTAAGTGCTCTTGCCCAGACACACCGTCAGCACGTTGCGCGGGATGCGGAAGTACTCGACCGTACGCGCCAGGGCGAAGGAGTTGGGCGGGATGATGCAGTGGTCGGCATTGACCTCGACGAAAGAGTTCGGATCGAAGTTCTTCGGATCGACGATGGTCGAATTGAGGTTGGTGAACAACCGGAATTCGTTCGAGCAGCGGATATCGTAACCATAGCTCGAGGTGCCGTAGGACACGATCTTGCGCCCATCGACGTGGCGCACCTGACCCGGCTCGAAAGGCTCGATCATGCCGTGCGCCTCGGCCATGCGGCGGATCCACTTATCGGACTTGATGGACATCGGAACACCCCTGCGGCAGAAAACGAAAGGGCGCCATTTTAGGCCAAGGCGGCGTCTTGGGGAACCGCTTTAAAGCCCTGAAGGACAAGGGTGAATTCGCCTTCTCGAACCGCAACCGTAGGCCAGCGTCAGCCCCCCCACGCCAGCAGCGCGGCGAGAACGAAGAACACCGCGCCCGTCGCCAACGAAAAACGCCCCGCGTGCGCCGCCATCCGCCCGACGACCGCCGGGTGCCCGGCCATCCGCGCAACGAACATATCCCAGCCCAGCACGACCGAGAACATCCAGACACCATAGCCGAACAGGACCGCAGCATCCGCCGACTCGGCGCCGACAAAGGCGAACAGGCTGGCGTAGAACAGCGCGTTCTTGGGGTTGAGGAGGCCGGATAGAAAACCGGACGAGAACGCGGCCAGCCAATCAGACCGCTCCCGAAACCACCGTTCGCGCGCCCCGGCGACGCGTCCCTGCGCTGGACGCAAATCTCCGGCGCGGGCCGTCGAACGATCTGCCGCCGGGAGCGGAAGGTTGGCAGGCTTGATTTCGACCGCCTCACCGGCGGCACGCACGCAAGCCCAGCCGAGCCAGGCCAAGTACGCACAACCGCCCCAGCGCAAAGCTTCGAAGGCGGCACTGCCCGGCTGCAGCAGGGCAACCCCGGTCACGGCCAGGGCGATATAAACGCCGTTGGCCAAGGCGATCCCGACGCAAACGGCATTCGCCTGACGCCGCCCCTGCCGCAGCGCACTGCGCAGGACCAGGAAGAAATCCGGCCCGGGACTCAGCAAAGCCAGAAAGTGCGCCCCGGCCACCAGAAAAAACTGCTGCCACCCCATCATCACGTCACTCCGCATGAAAAGCGCAGTGTGACGAGGCGAGGCCGCTCGGGTCTTGAACGTTATTGCGCCCGGCGCCGCCCCGCCAGGGCGCGGCGGTAGGCGCCCGGCGTCGCCGCGATGCGGGCCTTGAAGGCGCGCTGAAAATGGCTCTGGTCGGCAAACCCGAGCTGCTGGGCCAGGTCGGCCAAGGGCGCGCCCTCGGCCAGCAAGGCCCGCGCCCGGACGATGCGTCGGTCGGTCTGCCAGGCATGCGGGGTCATTCCCACCACGTCGCGGAAGGCGCGCACGAAATGGTAACGGCTCAAGCCGGCTTGTTCGGCCAGCCAGGAGAGGGGCAAGGATTCGGCACACCGCTCGGCGATCAAGGCCCGCAGCGCGTACATCCGCTGTCGCAGCGGCGATGCGCCGCCGGTTTCGAGCGGCGCGAAATGGGCTGAAGCAATCCGGGCTGAAAAATCGGCGGCAAAAAAGCGTCCTGCGAAGAGCAGGAGCGCCGTTTCTTTTTCGGCCTCGTCGGCCGCTCCGAGCAGGGTCGCGGTCAAACACGACAGCCGGCGATGGAGCGCCTGTGGCGGCACGCTCGTCGGCAGACGCGGCGTCCAGCCGGGCGGCACGGGGTTCATTTCGTCCAGTACGCCGCGCAGCCAGGCCTCGTCCAGATACAGCATCTGGTAACTCCAGGCCTGGCCCGGTAGCGGATTACAGGCATGCACCTCATCGCGCGGGATCAGAACGACGTCGCCGGCCTGCAGGCGGCGGCGGTCGCCCGCCAATGAAAAGTCGCTTGCACCGCGATCGACCGCGCCGAGCGAGAGCGTCTCGTGCGCATGCGGCCGGTAACAGGCCGCACTGTCGCAGGCGCGGCGGCATTCCGCGTAAGCGCCTTGCGCGGGGCGCCAGAACTGCGCGCGCCCTCGGCCGGCCACGTTGCTCCTCGTACTCAGGCTCAGGTGTTCTGCACCACGATGTTGGGGAACTTACCGCTCATGTCCTTGGCCCGTTCGGCGACCTTGACCGCGACGCGACGGGCAATGGCGCGGTAGAGCTCGGCGGCGCGCGATTCCGGGGCGCCGACCACGGTCGGCTTGCCGGCGTCGGCCATTTCGCGGATCGCAAGCTCAAGCGGCAGTGCACCAAGGAACTCGGCGTTGTAGTCGGCGCACATCTTCTCGCCGCCGCCGTGCCCGAAGATGTGCTCCTCGTGGCCGCACTGCGAGCAGATGTGGATGCTCATGTTCTCGACGAGGCCGAGGATAGGGATGCCGACCTTGTCGAACATCTTGAGCCCCTTGCGTGCGTCGATCAGCGCGATGTCCTGCGGCGTGGTGACGATCACCGCGCCGGTCACCGGCACCTTCTGCGCCA
>NZ_JASDTF010000011.1:0-203442 GCF_041441355.1 Propionivibrio sp. | reverse complement strand
GCGCTGGCCAACACCAACCACTGGCTGCGCGGCGGCAGCTACGGCTGGCAGGCGGCGGAGGCCGGCTGCGTCGGCCTGTGCTGGACCAACACCATGCCCAACATGCCCGCCTGGGGCGGGCGCGATCCGCGGCTCGGCAACAATCCGCTGGTCATCGCCGTGCCCAACGGCGCGGCACCGGTGGTCGTTGATGCGGCGCTGGCGCAGTTCTCCTACGGACGCATGGAAACCGCTGCCCTGAATGGCGAGTCCTTGCCGGTGCCGGGCGGTTTCGACGCCGAGGGCCGGTTGTCGACCGACCCGGCGGCGATCACCGCCAGCGGTCGCGTGCTGCCGATCGGCTACTGGAAGGGCTCGGCGCTGTCGCTGGTGCTCGATCTCGTCGCCGCGGTGCTCTCCGGTGGGCTGACGACCAAGGGGGTGGGCGATCTGGGTGACGAATACGGCTTGTCGCAAGTGTTCATCGCCTTCGATGCCAAGAAAATCGCGGGAGAGGCGCTGATCGAACGCGTGGTCGGCGAAATGCTCGCCTATGTCGCCGACTCCAAACCGGTTGATTCGACGCGCCCGGTGCGTTACCCCGGGGCGCGGGTGCTCGAATGCCGTGCCGAGCATCTGGCCAACGGCATTCCGGTTGACGCGACGGTATGGGCGCGCATCCAGACCTTGGAACAGGGACGTTGATTGATTCCGCCGCAGTCCGCGGCGACCGCAATGTATGACATCGAAACAAAAAGGGAGTCTTCAGAAAATGGCTAACCACGACCGCTTGTTCGTACTGCAGGCGATGATCTCGCAGGGCGTTATCCCGGTGTTCTATCATCCGGATGTCGACGTGTGTAAAAACGTCATCCAGGCGTGCGCCAATGCCGGCGCCAAGTGCGTGGAATTCACCAACCGCGGCGATTTCGCGGCGCATGTCTTCCATGACCTCGCCCGCCACTTCGCCAGCGCCGACCGGTCGGTCGTGCTCGGCGTCGGCTCGATCGTCGACGCGCCGACCGCCGCCCTGTACATCGCCAGTGGTGCCCGCTTCGTGGTCGGCCCCTTGCTCAACGCCGAGGTCGGGCGCCTGTGCAACCGTCGCGGCGTTCCCTACAGCCCCGGTTGCGGCTCGGCGACGGAGATCGGCGACGCGCAGGAACTCGGCTGCGAGATCGTCAAAGTCTTCCCCGGCTCGTCGGTCGGTGGCCCGGAATTCGTCAAGAACGTCATGGGCCCCATGCCCTGGACGCGGATCATGCCCACCGGCGGCGTCGAGCCGACCGAGGAGTCGCTGCGCAAATGGTTTGGCGCCGGCATCGTTGCCTGTGGCATCGGTTCGAACATGATCACCAAGCCGCTGCTCGAGGCCCGCGATTACAAGGGCATCGAGAACAACGTGCGTGCGGTGGTCGAACTCGTCAAGAACGTGCGTGCCGAGCTGGCCGCCAAATAAGCCGCTGCCCCTAATGCTGGAGAATCCAAATGTCTGAACTGATCATCAAACCGGCCAGCGAAACCCGCTGGGATTGCGCTTCCTTCGGCGAAGTCATGCTCCGCTTCGACCCCGGCTTCGGCCGCGTGCGCAACGCCCGTTCCTTCCAGGTCTGGGAAGGCGGCGGTGAGTACAACGTCGCGCGTGCCATGCGCAAGTGCTGGGGCAAGCGCGCCGCCGTGGTCACCGCGCTGCCGAAGAACGACCTCGGCTGGCTGGTCGAGGACCTGATCATGCAGGGCGGCGTCGACATGTCGCACGTCATCTGGCGCGACTTCGACGGCCTGGGCAAGAACACCCGCGTTGGCCTCAACTTTACCGAGAAGGGCTTCGGCATCCGTCCGGCGCTCGGTTGCTCCGACCGCGGCCACTCGGCCGCGTCGCAGATCCGCCCGGGCGAAGTGAACTGGGAAAAACTGTTCGGTGAAGAGGGCGTGCGCTGGTTCCACACCGGCGGCATTTTCGCCGCGCTGGCTTCGAACACCGCCGAAGCAGTGATCGAAGCCGTCGAAGTGGCCAAGAAATACGGCACTGTCGTCGCCTATGACCTCAACTACCGCGCCTCGCTGTGGAAGAGCCAGGGCGGCAAGGAGGCGGCGCAGCGCGTGAACCGCGAGATCGCCAAGTACGTCGACGTGATGATCGGCAACGAGGAAGACTTCACCGCCTGCCTGGGCTTCGAGGTCGAGGGCGCCGACGAGCACCTGACCAACATCGAGACCGCCAGCTTCGAGAAGATGATTCGCGCCGCGGTCGCCGAGTTCCCCAACTTCAAGGTCGCGGCGACGACGCTGCGCAAGGCGACGACGGCGACCTTCAACGACTGGTCGGCGCT
Organism: Propionivibrio sp.; assembly: GCF_041441355.1. GTDB lineage: Bacteria > Pseudomonadota > Gammaproteobacteria > Burkholderiales > Rhodocyclaceae > Propionivibrio. The sequence continues at coordinate 201,130 of NZ_JASDTF010000011.1, read as the reverse complement.
GCTCTACTACCAGGGCCAGCTCTATCAGTCGATGAAACGCGACAACCTGGAAATCTACGACCGCGTTGGCGGCGGCGACGGCTTTGCTTCCGGCGTTGCCTACGGCTTCCTTGAGGGCAAGGGTCCGCAGGCCGCCGTCGAATACGGCGCGGCGCATGGCGCGCTGGCGATGACCACTCCGGGCGACACCTCGATGGTGCGCGTCGAAGAGGTCGAGGCGGCGATGAAGGGCAAAGGCGCGCGCGTCATCCGCTGAGCGTTCTACGGTTTCATGGCACGGCCGGTCGGCGCGTAAGCGTCGGACGGCCGTTTTTTTTCGCCGCATTCAGTTGCGCAGGTAGTGCTCGACGAGGCGCGTGTAGGTGCCGTCGCGGTGCAGCGCTTCGAGGGCTTGGCGCAGGGCTTCGACCAACTGGTCGCGATCGGGCAGCGTCGCTGCGCGGGAAACGACGAGAAAGGCCGGGCGTGCCTCGGTGAGCCTTTTCGGCAGCACTTCCAGCTCAGCGGCCTGCGGCCATTGCCGCAGCACGTAGCGGGTGCTCACCATGTTGCCGGCGTAGGCGTCGATGCGGCCGGCGAGCAGCTTGCGCAGGTTCTGCTCGATGCTGCCGACTTCCTCGGCGATGACCAGCCGGCTGCGGATGGCGTAGTCGAGCTCATCCTGAATGACGAAGCCGCGGCTGATGCCGATGCGCTTGCCAGCGAGGTCGTCGATGGTGGCGAAGGGAAAGCTGCGGTCGCGGTGCACGAACAAGCCGCTTTGGCTGAGATGTACCGGGCCGGTGAATAGGGCGAAGCGTTCGCGCAGGGGGGTACGGAAGAGCGGCATGGCGAGCGGCAGTTCGCCGCTTTCAATGCGCGCCAGAACGCGCTTCCAGGGCAGGGGGACGATTTCGACCTCGAGTTGCAGGCGCTGGGCGGCGAGGCGCAGCATGTCGACGTCGATGCCCACGGCCTGGCCTTCGCGCACGAAGCTGTAGGGTGGCAGGCTCTCGTCGGTGCCGACCTTGAGCGGCGCGGCCATCGCCCAGGCGGCAAAGAGCCCGGCGGCCAGTGCCCAGGCCAGGCGGAAAAGCGCGGAAGCACGCATCGGCGGCGGTCTCGGGGAGGTCTCTTGCACAGTGTATGCAATGAAAACGAAAACGGCCTCCTGCAGGAGGCCGTCGTCGGTGTTGGCGCGCTTGGCGTTCAGCGCACCGAGTGCTCCTTGATCTCGCCCTCGCGGTAGGCGTGGAGCAGGGCCGTGAGGTCGTCGATCAGTTCCTGGATTTCCTTGCCGCGGTCGGTGTCGCAGACGCGGCGGCGGCTCGGGTAGGTGTGGATGATCTCGGTACGGGTGTCCATGTCGGCTTCCTCAGACACCGCCTTCTGCGTCGACTCGAAGGGCTGGTGTGCCGCGAGCAGCATGCCGCGCGAGTTGGTGATCAGCGTGTAGCCGGCGATCCCCGTCTGCTTCTGGTAGGCGCGCGAGAAGCCGCCGTCGATGACGATCATCTTGCCGCCGGCCTTGATCGGCTTCTCCCCCTTGGCGACCTTGACTGGAACGTGGCCGTTGATGATGCGGCCTTCGTCCGGATCGACGCCGAATTCGGCGAGGATCTTGCGCGCCGTCGTTTCGTCGTCGCGCAGGTCGTAGTAGGGGTTGCGCTTCTCGGCATGAGTGGCCTTGTCGGCGATGAAGTAGCGCTCGAAGGTGGCCATCTTCTCCTTGCCGAACAGCGGCGACTGCGGCGCGCACCACAGGAACCACATGGCGTCCATGCCGTAGCGCTTGTGCTCGGGGTGCTCGGTGTCGAAGTAGCCCTGGCGCGCGATGCGGTCGGCGCGGTCGAGGTAGGCCTTGCCGGCGTACGGCTTGCCGTCGACGTGGAAGGCGCGGAACTCGCCGTCCTCGTTCATGGCGATGCAGCCGTGGTAGAGCAGGTTGTTGTCATGCACGAGGTAGATGCTGCCCTTGGCAAAGAGGAAGCGCACGTGCTGCTGCAGCTTCTTGCTGTTGACGAAGGCGTCGACCAGGCGGTCGACCACCAGCTGCTCCTCGGGGGTGAGTACGTCCGGGTTCTGCGGGTCGATGGTCGGGAAGACCATGTCGAGCATCGGGTAGTCGGTGCCGCCGACGTTGACCGTGCCGCGCGCGTAGTCGATCTTGTCGAGCAGCAGCCGGTCGTCCATCTGGAAGTCCGGGCGGCGCTTGATGATCTGGCTTTCGATCTTGAACTGGATCACCGCCATCGCTTTTTGCATCAGCGCCATCAGGCGGATTTCCTGGGCGGTGAAGTTGTCGTCGGGCGAGACCTTGGGCGTGAACAGTTCGCACGGGTCGTCCTTGTAGGTTTCGAGGACGAAGGTGGCGAGCGGCAGGAGGCTGATGCCGTAGCCGTTCTCGATGGTCTCCATGTTGCCGTAGCGCACGGCGGTGCGGATGACGTTGGCGATGCAGGCCTCGCTGCCGGCGGCGGCACCCATCCACAGGATGTCGTGGTTGCCCCACTGGATGTCGACCTGATGGTGTTCCATCAGCTGGTCGAGGATGATGTGCGCGCCCGGGCCGCGGTCGTAGATGTCGCCGATGATGTGCAGGCGCTCGACGGCGAGGCGCTGGATCAGTTCGGCGAGGGTGACGATGAAGGTCTGCGCGCTGCCGGTCGACACGATGGTGTCGATCTGGCTCTGGTAGTACGCCGCCTTGTGCTCGACGCCTTCCTGGTCGTAGAGCAGCTCCTCGATGGTCTCGGCGACGCTCGCCGGTAAGAGGCGGCGCACCGTGTCGCGCCGGTACTTGGCGCTCAGGCGGCGGGTGAACTTGACGAGGCGCACCAGCGTCAGGCGGCTCCATTCGTCCTTGTCCGGCACCGACTGGAGCATCAGCGGCACTTTCAATTCCGGGTAGTAGATCAGCGTCGCCAGCTTGCGCCGCTCGCCCTTGGACATCGAGTTGCCGAACATCTCGTCGATCTTGCGCACGATCGAGCCGGCACCGTTGCGCACCACGTGGGCGAAGGCTTCATGTTCGCCGTGCACGTCGGAGAGAAAGTGCTCGGTGCCCTTGGGCAATTGAATCTGGGCGGAGAGGTTGATGATCGCCGTCGAAGCCGACTGAATGGTGGGGTATTTCTCGGAAAGCAGTTGGAGGTACTTGAGCGAGTGTTTTTGCATGATGGTCTGGAGGCACCGGTGAGGATGGATTCGGAGGGGAAGACCGCGGGTCGAAACGCTCGAAAGACTTGTATACAAAGCGCTTGGTTCCGAATCGAGCGGGGGCAAGTATCGCTTTCGGACTACTAAAGGTCAAATTGCTGAATATGCACAGCTTTTTTTGACGAAAAAGGGCCGGGAAATCAAGTGCGGCGCAGCGCCGTGTCGGCGGCGGCGATCACCGCGCGCGTCAGGCGGTCGAGCAAGGGTGAGTCGAGGTTCCAGCAGTGCCAGTAGAGCGCGACCGGGAGGCGCGTTTCGGGCGCAAGGTCGATCAATTGGCCGCTCTCCAGCCACGGGCGCACCAACTGCTCGGGCAGCACGCTGGCGCCCCAGTCGGCGAGCAGGGCGCGCAACTGGCCCTGCGGGCTGGGAACGAAACACTGCTGCAAGGCCACCTGGCGCAAATTCAGGGCTTTGCAGACGAACTCGCCCTGCAGGTCGTCCTTGCGGTTGAAGGCGACGAAGGGCAGGTCGCGCAGGTGGCGCGGGCTGTAGCCCTGCGGGCAGAGGCGGGCAACGGCGGCCGGGCTGGCCGCGGCGACGTAATCCATGCTCCCGAGCGCCACCACCTTGCAGCCGCGCAAGGGCTTGCCGAGCGTGGTCACGCAGCCGAGCACCTGGCCTTCGCGAAGCCAGTCCTGGGTGAAGTCCTGGTCGTCGGCGATGATTTCGAGCTGCAGCCCGTCGCGCACCGCTGCGTCGAACGCCGGCAAGGCCCAGGTGGCAATGCTGTCGGCATTGACGGCGATGGCCGCGCGTTCGTCCTCGAAACGTTGGCCGGCGGTTGCCGGGCCGAGGCGCTGCAGTTCCTGGCCGAGGTCGGCGCGCAGCAGGCGCAGTTGCAGCGCGTGCTTGAACAGGAGGCGCCCCGCGGGGGTGGCGCGCAACGGTCGGTCGCGGGCGATCAGCACCGTGCCGGCCAGGCCTTCGAGCGTACGCAGGCGCTGCGACACCGCCGACTGGGTGATCGACAGGCGCCGTGCGGCGCGCTCGAAACCGCCTTCCTCGACCAGCGCGGTCAGGCATTCGAGCAGTTCGGGGGCGAAGAGCTTCATGGTCGTCCGGGGCTGGGATGGCGCGTGGAAAAAGGGGGCTGAAGGGTGTGTGAAAAATATTAGCAAAACTTATCAATTCTGAAAGGAATTGATAAGACTGTATTTCGACCGGCTTCTCGCGGAGACTGTCAGCAGAACAAGAACATGACGTCCGCTGTCGTTTTATCCATCCAAGAGGCCAGGAATGAAAATCGGTGTCCCGAAAGAAATCAAAAACCATGAATATCGCGTCGGTTTGACGCCCGCCAGCGTGCGCGAACTGACGCTCCGTGGTCACAAAGTGCTGGTCCAGACCAGCGCCGGCGCGGGCATCGGCCTTTCCGACGAGGAATACCTCGCCGCAGGCGCCGAACTCGCCCCCGACGCAGCGAGCGTTTTCGCCGCCTGCGACATGATCGTCAAGGTCAAGGAACCGCAGCCGCAGGAATGCGCGATGCTGCGTCCAGGCCAGATCCTCTACACCTACCTTCATCTCGCGCCCGATCCCGAGCAAACGGCGGCGCTGATCAAGTCCGGCGCCATCTGCATCGCCTACGAAACCATCACCGGCGCGGGCGGCGGTCTGCCGCTGCTGGCACCGATGAGCGAAGTCGCCGGGCGCATGGCCGTGCAGGCCGGCGCCGCGCACCTGGAAAAATCCAAGGGCGGTCGCGGCGTCCTGCTCGGCGGCGTGCCGGGCGTGCCCGCCGCGCACGTGGTCATCATCGGCGCCGGCATGGTCGGCACCAACGCGCTGCAAATGGCCGTCGGTCTGGGCGCCCGCGTCACCGTCATCGACAAGTCGGTCGACCGCCTGCGCCAGCTCGACCTCATTTTCGGCAACCGCATCAGCACCGTCTATTCGACCGCGCACAACATCGAGGAAGCCGTGCTCGACGCCGATCTCGTCATCGGTGGCGTGCTCATCCCTGGTGCGGCTGCGCCCAAGCTCGTCACGGCCAGCATGGTTTCGCGCATGAAGAAGGGCGCCGTCGTCGTCGACGTCGCCATCGACCAAGGCGGCTGCTGCGAGACCTCGCACCCGACCACCCACGCCGAGCCGACCTACGTGGTCGACGGCGTCGTCCACTACTGTGTCGCCAACATGCCCGGCGCCGTGGCCCGCACCTCGACCTTCGCCCTCAACAACGCCACCATCGGCCACGCCGTTGCCCTCGCCGACAAGGGCTGGAAGCAGGCGCTGCGCGACGACGCGCACCTGCGCATGGGCCTCAACGTCGCCGAAGGCAAGGTCACCTACGAAGCGGTGGCGCGCGACCTCGGCTACGACTACGTACGCCCGGAGACGCTCATCCAGTAAGTTCCAAAGCCTCCCCCGGCTTTCTTGCGGCGACAGGGAATGCAGGGCCCTGGCGCCGTTTTTTTGTCTACGCGAGGCGTCTCAGTGATGTCGTGGCCCCGAGCGAGGGAGGCGGTGGACAGCGGCTAGTTCAGTCCGTAATCTTTAATGCTGAATGCGTATGTCGTGGCGCATGTGACAATTAACTCCACGGAGTCTCGGCCCTATGCAGCCAAAGGTGCGCGTCCTGGATACCGACTGGGTAGATTCCTATCTTCAAACGGGCCTCTACAAATGAATAAGTTGAAATTGCAGCTCATGCATCGGGAAGCGTTGCGGCGACTCGCTGATGCCGAGATACTGTCCAAAGCGATGCCGCCCGAAGAGAACTCGGATTCCGCTTATTTACTTAAGCTGTTGGGCTTGGAGCTTTTGCTCAAAATCGTATTTGAGGCTGAACTCAACAAGCCTGGTGGAGGGCACGCGTATGAGAAGTTGTTCGGAGAACTGCCACCAAGTCTTCAAACAAAATTGCTTGCCTTGGCGGGAGAGCGAGTTGGGCCTTCCGCTTTAGTCGAGAATCATGAGTTGGTTCTTCAAAAATGGGGAAAGAACTTCGTTGATTTGCGCTACCCATGGGAGAGTTACGAAGGGTTGTCCGAAGAACAATATTTAACCCTTGGCGAGAAATGGATGAGCAAAGATGCTCCGTTAGAAGAGGCTAAATTTCGGTATTACCCACAGGAGCTGCTTGGATTTTTATCAGCATTGCGTCTTGTTGCTTCTGAGATCGTTAACTCCTCGGACAACGCGATCACCTAGCGACAACCTCTAATCGGATGAAGAGCACTCTTCTTTCCCCGCCCTAAAGGAGAGCCGGCCATCCTGCAACGCAGAGCGTCCTCGCCGGCTTATCAAAGACCACCTCATTCGCTGACGGAAAGATGATGTTCGGAAATGTGGTTTGTCAGGCGAATGGCATGGGCGAATAATCGGCTTGAGGCGCGGTGACGCGCCACCGCATTCGAGATGCGTCGGATTGGCTCTGCCACGGCGCGCCCTGAGGGCAAGGCGCCGAACCGCCAGATGCGAACGCTCGCCGACGGCCTGGCCACTCCGCACGACATTTCAGACCGCGCAGTTCAGCCGCGCGCTTCAACCGAATTCGTCTTGTTCTTAATGTCATCGTCAGGAGGCTCCATGAGTTACTCGAATTTCTCCGTCCCCAGGCACATCGTCTACGGCGAGAACGCGCTGGAGAAACTGGGCACCTTGGTCGGCAAACGCGCGGCCATCGTCACCGGCGGCAGCTCGATGAAGAAGCACGGATTCCTCGATCGCGCCGCCGCACTCTTGCAGCAGGCCGGGATGCAGACCATCGTCATCGACGGCGTCGAGCCCAATCCATCGGTCGCCACCGTCCAGCGTGGCGCGCAGGAGATGCTGGCCTTCGGCCCCGACTGGATTGTGGCCATCGGCGGCGGCTCGGCGCTCGACGCGGCCAAGGTGATGTGGTGCTTCTACGAGCATCCGCAGCTCAGCTTCGAGGACATCATTCCCGTCGGGGCGATGCCGCCGCTGCGCAGCAAGGCGCGCTTCGTGGCCATTCCGTCGACCAGCGGCACGGCCTCCGAGATCACCGCGTTCTCGGTGATCACCGACACCGAGAAGCACATCAAGTACCCGATCGTCGCGCTCGACATGGTGCCCGACCTCGCCATCCTCGACCCGGCGCTACCGGCGAAGATGCCGCCGAACGTGACGGCCAACACCGGCATGGACGTGATGGCCCACGCCGTCGAAGCCGTGGCCTCGATCGCCGCCACGTCCTTCACCGATCCCTACGCCATCGAGGCGATCCGGCTCGTCTTCGAGCACCTCACCACCGCCTACGAAAAGCCCGACGACAAGGCCGCGCGCGCCCACATGCACAACGCTTCGGCGCTGGCCGGAATGGCCTTCACCAACGCTTCGCTGGGCCTCGTGCATTCGCTGGCGCACAAGATCGGCGGCGAGTTCGGCGTCACCCACGGCCTCGCCAACGCCATCCTGCTGCCCTACATCATCGACTTCAACCGGCGTTCGAGCGACAAATACGCCTTGGTCGAAAAGCTGCTGGGCATCGCCGATCTGGCGCAAGCGGTCCGCGACCTCAACCGCCGCCTGGGCATCCCGGCAACCTTCAAGGCCTGCGACGAAGTCGACTTCAACGAAGCGAAGTTCAAGGCCGTGCTCGAACGCATGAGCGCCAACGCCCACGCCGACCCCTGCACGCTGACCAACCCCGGCCAGCCGACGGTGGCCGACGTGCAGCGCATCTACGTCGCCGCCTACTACGGCGAGTCCTTGAAGTAAGCCTGTCGCGCATCGCCCGAGCCCCCGCCATGCGGGGGCTTTTTTGTGTTTGCTTGGCCCGTGCGCGGCGACTCTTGCTAGGATGGCGACATGAAGCCGGAACCTTCCTTGGCCGCGCGGCTCGAGGGCAGGCGTGGCGCTCGTGTAGGGCGTTCCGGCTCAATCCCTTGCCCTGTATTGAAGCTCAGCGTGAATATGCCAACGTCCCCTGATGTGATTGCCGCCTTGGAAGGCAGCGCCGACCCGGATGCCAAAGTATTGATCCAGATGGCAAGCCTTGGCGCCGATCTAGGCAAGCCGCACGAACCCGAGTTTGTTTTTGAGGCCGACACCCTGGCCTGCGCCATGACCATCGGTGATCGCGTGCGTGCGCTCGGTTTCGAGGTTGAGCTTTACGCCCCGAACGATGAAAATCCCGATCATCTGGTCGTGGCCAAGCGTTGCATGCTGCTTGAGCTGGATACCTTGGTCCGGCTCAGCGCCCGGTTCGAGGCGCTCGCTGACGCGCATGGCGCACGCTACGATGGCTGGGGCGCCGAGGTCGTGGAGTAAACTTGGGCTCTGCCGGTTGCCCTGCGTCGTCCATCCCATTGTCGAGCGTCCATGTCTTTTCCATCTCCTTCTCCCGAGGCTTGGCCGCGTTTTCGCCTGGCCGTTGCCGATGATCTCGAGGCCATCGTGCGCATGCTGGCCGACGACCCGCTCGGTGCGACGCGCGAACGCGCCGAGTCTCCGCTGCCCACGGCGTACCGGCAGGCGTTCGAAGCCATCGATCGCGATCCGAACCACGAGTTGATCGTCGCCGAGGACGAAAACGGGGCCGCCATCGCCGTCCTCCAGCTCATCTTCACGCCGCACCTCACGCATCAGGGCGGTTGGCGTGCCACGGTCGAAGGCGTGCGCGTCGAGGCCCGCCATCGCGGCACGGGCCTCGGGCGCCGGCTCTTCGCCTGGGCCATCGAGCGCGCCAAGGCGCGGGGCTGCCACCAGTTTCAGTTGACCACCGACAAGCAGCGCCCGGAGGCGAAGCGCTTTTACGAGCAGCTCGGTTTCGTCGCCACGCACGAGGGCATGAAGCTCAAGCTCGGCTGACGGAGGCTGCGCGATGGCGTTTTTGTGAGTTCTGAAAGGAAATTTTTGGATACGAACGATGGGTTGGCTGCGACGCCACACTGCTTCCACGGCGCCTGCCTGTGTGGCGCCGTGCGTTTTGAATTCGACGGGCCCTTGCCGAAGTTCTACCGTTGCCATTGCTCGCTGTGCCGACGGCAGAGCGGGACGGCGGGCAACGCCGCGACGCTGATCGCGGCCGAGCGTTTCCGCTGGTTGTCCGGGCGACGCGAGATCGGCTCGTGGACGAAGGCGAGCGGCTTTCGGTCCGATTTCTGCCGCGCCTGCGGCTCGCCGGTGCCCAACCCCCTGCGCGGGCAGCCCTACCTGTGGGTGCCGGCCGGGCTGCTCGACGGCGAGGCGGCGCTCGAGGCGCTCGAGTTTGTCGTCGACCTGCATCTGGCCTCGAAAGCCGGTTGGGAAGAAACGCCCAAAGGGCGCGCGCATTTCGCGGCCATGCCGCCGCTGGATGATCTCCTCGCTCGCCTGCACGCCAGCCCGCCGACCGCACAACGCGATCCGTCTTCCGCGTGGGGCGCGGCGTTCAGCGCTCGCCTCGGCGAGGCAGCCGTCCCGGAAGACTGATCCCGGCTGCCCTGGCGCCGGGCTGCAGACCGCGTTCAGCGGTCGTTTCAGGGGCATGCCCGTGCTGGTGCGCCGTTAGGACGCGCGTCCTGATTGCGACGGTGTCCCCACGACTTCGGGAGGCGCTGGACGGTGTTTGCCTGCGCAATGAGGGTGATGCCTGTGCATGATGTGCTGGGCCGGTCGAACACCGGAGCGGCAAGGTTTGCCGCTGTCTCGTGTGGGGCTGCCGTGGGTGGGTGGCTGTTATCGATTGGTGAATCGATTCTGTATAGTAGAATCGACTTGCGGGCCAGGACCGGCGCGCAGATCGGATAACAGACCGGAGGAGATGCACATGAGCCATACCAAGAACGCCCGTGCGTTGGGCCTTGCCGTGTTGGGAACCGTGCTGCTGGCGGGGTGCGCCGGAATCGCCGAAAAGACCAATACCCTGAGCGACGAAAAGGTGCTGTCGCAATCGGCCGGTGCGCTCGGCTACGCGCCGAACGAGCTGAAGCTTGTCAGCCGACGCACCGAGGGCACGAACACCTATGCGCAACTCGTCGGAATCAAGGACAAGAAGGAGTACACCTGCATCATCAACGGCGGGAATGCCTTGAGTTTCGGGATGACCAATCCGCCGACCTGCGGGCGCAAGGGCGAGCCTGTGAACAACCGGCCGTTCCGTTAAGCCTGCAGAACGACCGCCCGGAGCCTTGCGTGCTCCGGGCGATGGCTGTGGATGGATCCTCCGGGCCGCCATCCTGGAAGGCAGACCCTTTCTGCCCTGGCGCCGGGCTGCAGGCCGCATCCGGCAGTCGTTTCAGGGCGCGGTTGTCGATGGCATGGGCGGGCAGGTAGGATGGGCGCGGGCCGGCGGGCGAGGGCGCGCGCAGGGGCCGCGTTAGTCTTTGTCGATCATGGCCATGTACACCGTCGGACGGCTTGCCAAGAGGTTCGGGCTTTGCCGCAGCACCCTCCTGTATTACAACGCGATCGGGCTCCTCAAGCCTTCGGCGAGGAGTTCGGCCAACTACCGCCTGTATTCCGAAGCCGATGCGCGCCTGCTGGAGCGGATCAAGGTCTACCGCGAAGCCGGCTTGCCGCTCGAGGCCATCGGCGCCTTGCTGCAGGACGAGGGCGGCGCGGGGAACGATGCGATCCCGGCGCTGCTCGAACGGCAACTGCACACCTTGAGCCGGGAGATCGCCCGCCTGCGCGAGCAGCAGCGTTGCCTCGGGGCCTTGCTGCAGGACGAAGGCGGCGCGCAGGCTGTGCGCGGCAGCCGGGCGCTGGGCAAGGCGCAGTGGGTGGCGCTGCTGGCGTCTTCGGGCATGAGCGATGCCGACATGGATGCCTGGCATGCGGCCTTCGAAGGGCGTTTCCCCGAGGCGCATCAGGATTTTCTCGAATCGCTGGGGATTACGCCGCAGGAGATCGCGGCGATCCGCAAACGCTCCGCATGCGGAGGAAAGGATGTTTGAGTTGCAGTCAGGTGTTGTTGTTTTGCGTCGGCGTTCGCCCCGTCGGGCCGGGATCGTCGCGGCCTTCTTGGCTTTGCTTACAGCCGCGCCGGTCGCGGCGGCGGAGCTTGAAGCCGCCGAGATGGAGCGCCTCGGGCGCCTTTCCGGCGAAGTCTTGCTTCACGCCTCAGTGCTCAAGCGGCTTGAGCTGAACTGTCCGGGCGAAGGCGGGAGCAAGCGCGCCCAGGACCCGGGTGCGGAGCTCGAGCGCGACGTGCAGAAAATGCCCGAGGATTTTCAGGCAGCGTTTTCCCTGCAGCTCGGGGCGACGCACAAGCTCGGCGATTTCATCGTCCGCGACCTGCTCAAGAAATCCGGCGGCTGTGCCACCGATGCCGTGCGGCAGGCGCGGACCCAGGCCGAGGACGGGCTCGTCAAGGCGCTGCGCAACTGGCGCGCACGCTGAGCCGCGTGCCTCTGCCCCCGTGATTCAGCCTTGCCGCGCGCTTTGCGCGGCCGGCGCTGCGCCTCTGTGCGATGACGGCGCGGTAAAGGCTGGCGTTACGGCGCGGGTTCGGGGCGGGGCTTGGCCTGCAGGTGACTGGCGTTTCCGGAATGCGGGACGCGCTTCCATTGTTTATTCCGAAAACGAATCAACTTGTGCGAAACAATTGCTTGTTGGGGTATTCATCACGAATAAGAATGCAATCAATCGAGTTGTGCGAATGTGTAGTCGGCTGACGAAGTGATGGGGCGGATCAGAAAAAGCAATTGGCGCGGCGTGTGCAGGCGCGGCACGCTGGCAGACGAAGCTGCCGCCCGCAGGCGTTGCGCGAGCAGGCCCAGGATGTAGCCGGATAGAGTCGCAGGCAATCTACCTGACCTGAAGCTCGCATCAACGCCGTCGGTCCTCCGACAGCCGGTGCGGTTTTCAGGTTTTTTATTGTCAGGTAGATACCATGGAAACAGAGAAGCAACTGGAGTTGTTGATGCAGCGGCGGGCTGAAGCCCGCCTCGGTGGCGGGCAGGAGCGGATCGACAAACAGCATGCGGCGGGGCGGTTGACCGCGCGCGAGCGCATCGACCTCTTGCTCGATCCGGACTCGTTCGAAGAGTTCGACATGTTCAAGACCCACCGCTGCCATGAGTTCGGGATGCAGGACACGGTCTATCCGGGCGACGGCGTGGTCACCGGCCACGGGACGATCGACGGGCGTACCGTCTATGTCTTCGCGCAGGACTTCACCGTGCTCGGCGGCTCGCTGTCCGAAACCTTCGCCGAGAAGATCTGCAAGATCATGGATCTGGCGATGAAGAACGGCGCCCCGGTGATCGGCCTCAACGATTCGGGCGGCGCCCGCATCCAGGAAGGCATCGAAAGCCTGGCCGGGTATTCCGACATTTTTCTGCGCAACGTGATGGCCTCGGGCGTGGTGCCGCAGATCTCGGCGATCTTCGGGCCCTGCGCCGGCGGCGCGGTGTATTCGCCAGCGCTGACCGACTTCGTGGTCATGGAACGGCACAATTCCTATATGTTCCTCACCGGGCCGAAGGTCGTGAAGTCGGTGACCCACGAGGACGTGACGGTTGAGCAGCTCGGCGGTGCCGACATGCATTCGTCGCAAAGCGGGATCTGCGACTACGCTTCGAGCTCGACGGCCGATGCGATCCACTACATCAAGCGCCTGCTGTCCTTTGTGCCGCAGAACAACTTCGAGGCGGCGCCGGCGATTCCCTGCGCCGACCCGGCCAACCGGGCTTCGGACGTGCTCGCCAAGATCATCCCGAACAACCCGAATGCCGCCTACGACATGAAGGACGTGATCCTCGAGACGGTGGATAACGGCGAGTTCCTGGAAGTGAAGGAGCAGTTCGCGCCCAACCTGATCGTCGGCTTCGCGCGCTACAACGGCGTCAGCGTCGGCATCGTCGCCAACCAGCCGGCCTACCTCTCGGGCGTGCTGGACATCGACTCGTCGATCAAGGGCGCGCGTTTCGTGCGCTTCTGCGACTGCTTCAACATCCCCATCGTCACCTTCGTCGACGTCCCGGGCTTCTTGCCGGGGACGGCGCAGGAGTACGGCGGTGTCATCCGCAATGGCGCCAAGATGCTCTATGCCTATGCCGAGGCGACCGTGCCCAAGGTCACGGTGATCACCCGCAAGGCCTACGGCGGCGCGTACTGCGTGATGTCCTCGAAGCACCTGCGCGGCGACATCAACTACGCCTGGCCGACCGCCGAGATCGCGGTGATGGGCGCCAAGGGCGCGGCCGAAGTGCTCTACGGCCGGCAGGCGCGTGAGTCGGACAACCCCGCGGCCTTCCTCAACCAGAAGGAAGAGGAGTACCACGACACCGTGGCCAACCCGTACGTGGCGGCACAGCGCGGCTACATCGACGACATCATCGTGCCGTCGCTGACCCGCTCGCGCATCATCCGGGCGCTCGGCTTGCTGCAGAACAAGCGCGATACCAACCCGATGAAGAAACACGGGAACATCCCGCTGTGAGCGGCCACGCGACGAACGAGGATGACCATGTCTAGCCAAGAGAAAAAGCTCGCTGCGGCGCTGGCCGCCGTGCGGCTCTACCTGCAGCAGGATGAGGACGCGGCCGCCGCCGCGGCGGCCCAGGACGCTGCCGTGTCGGTGGCACCCGTCGTGCCGCCGGCCGAGCCCGGGCAGTGGGCCGTTTCGGGACGGGTGGAGATGATGGCGGGGCGGCGCATGATGCAACTGCGCGCCTTCCGCTGATCCCGCCGACCCGGCCCGAGGACCGAATCGACCCGAATTTGAACATTTGCAATCAATCTAGCCTTAGCCTTTGTGGAGCTGAAGAAAATGAGTAAATCGCAAGCCAAGACGGCGCTCAACTACGCCAGCGACCGCCCCAAAGCCAGCAATCCCGTGAAGGTCATGGACCTGTCGCTGCGCGACGGGCACCAGTCGATCTTCGCCACCCGCGGGCGCACCGAGGACATGATCCCGGTCGCCGAGATGCTCGACGAGGTCGGTTTCTGGGCGCTCGAAACCTGGGGCGGCGCGACCTTCGACACCATGCACCGCTTCCTCAACGAAGACCCGTGGGAGCGCCTGCGCACGCTCAAGCGCTACGCCAAGAAAACGCCGTTCTCGATGCTCTTGCGCGCGCAGAACCTCGTCGGCTACCGCAACTACGCCGACGACGTGGCCACCGCCTTCGTCGACCGCGCGGCGGAAAACGGCGTCGATGTTTTCCGCACCTTCGACGCGCTCAACGACTACCGCAACTTCGAGACGGTGGTGCGCCAGATCAAGAAGAGCGGCAAGCACTTCCAGGGCTGCATGTGCTACACCCTGACCGAGCCGCGCCTCGGCGGCGACGTGTACAACCTCGAGTATTACGTCGCCAAGGCCAAGGAACTCGTGGCCATGGGCGCCGATTCCATCTGCATCAAGGACATGGCCGGCCTGATCGCGCCCTACGACGCCTATGATCTCGTCAAGGCGCTCAAGGCGGCCGTGACGATCCCCATCCACCTGCACAGCCACTTCACTTCGGGCATGGCCTCGATGAGCCACCTCAAGGCTATCGAAGCGGGCGTCGATATCGTCGATACTTGCATGACGCCCTATGCCTACCGGACTTCGCACCCGGCCATCGAGCCGCTGGTGATGACCCTGATCGGCACCGACCGCGACACCGGCTTCGACATCCTCAAGCTGGCGGAAATCAACGACGTCCTCGAAAAGCAGGTGATGCCGAAGTACAAGCACCTGCTCGACGACTCCAAGGTCTCGATCATCGACATCAACGTTCTGCTACACCAGACCCCGGGCGGCATGCTCTCCAACCTCGTCAGCCAACTGCGCGAGATGGACGCGCTGGACAAGATCGACGAGGTTTACAAGGAGCTGCCGCGCGTGCGCAAGGAGCTCGGCCAGATCCCGCTCGTCACCCCGACCAGCCAGATCGTCGGCGTGCAGACGGTCAACAACGTGTTGCACGACACGCCGGACGAGCGCTACAAGATGATCACCGGGCAGGTGAAGGACCTCTGCTACGGCCTCTACGGCAAGACCGCCGTGCCGATCGATCCGGACGTGCAGAAGAAGGCGCTCAAGGGCTATCCGCGCGGCGAAGATCCGATCACCTGCCGTCCGGCCGTGGTGCTGGAACCGGAACTGGAGAAGGCCAAGGCCGAGATCGGCGACCTCGCGGTCGACATGGATGATCTCTTGATCTACGCGCAGTTCCCGGTCACCGGCAAGAAATTCCTCGAATGGAAGTACGGCCGCGCCGAAGTGCCGGAAAGCGTCAAGCCGATCACCCTCGAGCAAGTGAAGAAGCAGGACGAGATCGTCAAGAAAGCCAAGGCCGGCCAGCTCGTCGAGAAGAAGACCGGCGCGCCCGAGAAGTCGGGTAACGTGCGCAGCTTCAACGTCTTCGTCGATAACGAATTCTTCAACGTCGAAGTCGACCCGACCGGCGACTACGTGCCGGTGGCCGTCCCCGTGGCGGCTCCGGTGGCCGCGGCTCCCGTCGCGCGGCCGGCCGCGGCCGCCGCCAAGCCCGCGGCTGTGGCGCCGGCGCAACAGGCCAAGCCGGCCGCACCGGCCGCCAGCGAAGCCGCAGACGGCAGCGGAACGCCGCTCAAGGCACCGATGCCCGGCCTGATCATCCGTTACCTGAAGCAGGTCGGCGATGCGGTCAAGAAGGGCGAAGGCGTCGTCGTGCTCGAGGCGATGAAGATGGAAAACGCCTTGGTGGCGCCGTGCGACGGCGTGGTCAAGGCGGTCAAGTTCGCCAGCGGCGACAACGTTGCCAAGGGGGCCACGCTGGTTCTGATCGAATAAATCTCCGTTGTATGTACTGAGCCCGGCCCGGGTTTTATTCCGGGAGTTGCGGCCCTGGGGTGTGGAGAGGTATGCTCCGCACCCCTTTTTTTGTTGCGCGTGATGGAGTACGGTCGCGCAATCCGCGCCTCGCGCTTCTTCACCCTCTTGAGTTCCCGCATGCATTCGACCGAAACCCGCAGCCTGCCCCAGCAGGCCGCACTGGCGCTGGCTGCGCTGGGCGTCGTCTATGGCGACATCGGCACCAGTCCGTTGTACACGATGAAGGAAGTCTTCGCCGGCAACCATCCGATTCCGCTCACTCCGGAGAATGTGCTCGGCATCCTGTCGCTGATCGTGTGGTCGCTGATCGTCGTGGTCTCGATCAAGTACGTGGTCTTCGTGATGCGCGCGGACAACCGCGGCGAAGGCGGGATCATGGCCTTGATCGCGCTGGCCCTGCACGATGCGCGCGGCAATCCGCGCCGCGAACGCGCCATCCTGATCGCCGGTCTGCTCGGCGCCGGCATGTTCTACGGCGACGGCATGGTGACGCCGGCGATCTCGGTGCTCTCCGCGCTCGAAGGGCTTGACGTGGCGACGCCGGCCTTCCGTCCCTTCATCATTCCGTTGACGCTGATCGTCCTCTTCGTCCTGTTCTTTTTCCAGAAGCGCGGCACGGCCAAGGTCGGCGCGCTCTTCGGGCCGGTGATGCTGCTCTGGTTCGGCACCCTGGCGTGTCTCGGTCTGTTCAGCATTGCCGGCAATCCGGCGGTGTTTGAGGCGCTCAACCCGTTCTACGGGCTCAACTTCCTGATCGAGAACCGGACCATCGCCATCGTCGCCATGGGCGCCGTCGTGCTCTCGGTCACCGGCGCCGAGGCACTCTACGCCGACATGGGACACTTCGGCAGCCGCCCGATCCGTCAGGCCTGGTTCAGCTTCGTCCTGCCCGCGCTGATCCTCAACTATTTCGGTCAGGGCGCGCTGCTGCTCGCGGACCCGGCCGCGGCGGCCAACCCCTTCTACCACCTGGCGCCCGACTGGCTGCTCTATCCGCTCGTCGCACTGTCGACGCTGGCCACCGTGATTGCCTCGCAGGCCGTGATTTCGGGCGCCTTCTCGGTGTCGCGCCAGGCCATGCAGCTCGGTTTCGTGCCGCGCTTCACGGTGCAATACACCTCGGAGAAAGCGCAGGGACAGGTCTACCTGCCGGGCGTCAACTGGGGGCTGTTCATCGCCGTGGTCATCCTCGTGCTCGGTTTCCGCTCGACCAACAACCTGGCCGGCGCCTACGGCATCGCGGTGACCGGCGACATGGTCATCACCTCGATCCTCGCCATCTTCGTCGCCACGATGCGCTGGGGTTGGGGGCTCGGCAAGGCGCTGGCGCTGTT
Organism: Propionivibrio sp.; assembly: GCF_041441355.1. GTDB lineage: Bacteria > Pseudomonadota > Gammaproteobacteria > Burkholderiales > Rhodocyclaceae > Propionivibrio. Next base: position 183,892 of record NZ_JASDTF010000011.1, on the reverse strand, counting down.
CTCGCTTTTCCTGGTGGTCGAACTGACCTTCCTGTACGCCAACCTGCTGAAGATTCCCGATGGCGGCTGGTTCCCGCTCGCTGCGGGCAGCCTGATCTTCCTCCTGATGAGCACCTGGAAGCAGGGGCGGCGTCTGCTCACCGAGCGCACCAGCGGCGATTCGATCGACCTCAAGGCCTTCATCGATGCGCTGCTCGTCTCGATGCCGGCGCGGGTGCATGGCACCGCGGTGTTCATGACTTCGCGCAACGACCGCGTGCCCAACGCCATGCTGCACAACCTGATGCACAACAAGGTGCTGCACGAGCAGGTGCTGATCGTTTCGGTCTCGGTCTTCGACGTGCCCTTCGTGCCCGAGATCGACCGTGTCGAAGTGGAGAAGCTGCCCGGCGGCTTCTTCCGGGTGACGGTGCAGTACGGCTTCAAGGACGAACCCGATTTGCCGCAGGCGCTGGCCCAGTGCGCCAACTTCGGCGTTCACCTCGAGCCCCTGGAAACCTCGTTCTTCCTCGGGCGCGCGACCCTGGTGCCGCGCGTGGGCTCGGCCATGGCCTTCTGGCGCGAGAAGCTGTTCATCTTCATGTACCGCAACTCGGGCAGCGCCACGAGCTTCTACAAGATTCCGACCAACCGCGTCGTCGAGCTCGGAACGCAGATCGTCCTGTAAGCCCGGCCTGCGTCCGCGTTCGCGCGGGCGCTGCCGACGGCCTGCGGGCCCAACGCCGTGTCGCCTTGCGCGCACGGCGTTTTTTTGCCTTTTTTGCGGCCTCAGGCGGCGGCAAGCCATCGCCAAGACGTCATTGCTATGACGAAGGGCATAGTCGCCATCGCCCTTGTAGCCGGCGTTTGCGCCATTTAAAGCCTATGTTCTTGTCATTGTGCGTCGACGTGCCCGGCGCCGGAGGGGTGAAAGCGGGCTTTGCTTTTTTCCGCCGAAAATGCATTTGATTGCGCGAAACCCTTGCCGGGCAAAGGTTTCTGCCGACCAAAATCGACGTTATCGGCGGCATCAAAAATCATGATTTGCCCGCCTTATTGGCCCTCCCTAGAGTCGCGCCAAGTCTTTCGCGGCGACCTAAAAAAGAGGGCGCTTCAACGCCAAGCCCCAACCCGCGGAAGGATTTTTCTTGATCTAGAGGAGTGTTCAAATGCTGGGTTTCCTTCTTTCCAAGCCGGGTGCCAAGACGGTGCCTGAGGGCGAAGTCGAATCGCGCTACTACGCGATGCGGATGCAGGCGCTGTTCGGCGTGTTCATCGGCTACGTCGGTTATTACCTCGTCCGTTCCAACTTCACGCTGTCGACGCCTTACCTGATGAAGGCGCTGCAACTGACCAAGACCGACATCGGTCTCCTGTCGAGCGCCATGCTGATCACCTACGGCATCAGCAAGGGCCTGATGAGCAGCCTCGCCGACAAGTGCAACCCCAAGTACTACATGGCCTTCGGTCTGCTGCTCTCGAGCATCGTCAACTTCATGCTCGGCTTCAGCACCGCCTACTGGATGTTCGTTGCCCTGGTGGTCGTCAACGGCCTGGTGCAGGGCATGGGCGTCGGCCCGTCGTTCATCACCATCGCCAACTGGTTCCCGCGCATGCAGCGCGGCCGTACCGGCGCGATCTGGAACATCTCGCACAACATCGGTGGCGGCCTGGTGGCCCCGATCGCCACGGGCGCCTTCGCCATGTTCGGCGCCGAGCACTGGCAGATCGCCAGCTACACCGTTCCGGCCGTCCTGGCGCTGATCATCGCCGCCATCGTGGTCTTCGGCGGTCTGGGCACGCCCTACAACGAAGGCATGCCGCCGCTGGAAAAGATCCTCAAGGACGAGCAGAAGAACGCCCTGGTGTCGACCAAGGCCGATCACGCTCCGGACAACATGACCCCGTTCCAGATCTTTGTGCAGTACGCGCTGAAGAGCAAGCACGTGTGGTACGTCTCGATGTTCGACGCCTTCGTCTATCTCGTCCGCTTCGGCGTCATCACCTGGCTGCCGATCTACCTGCTGCAGGTCAAGGGCTTCACCAAGGGCCAGATGGGCATGGCCTTCGCCATCTTCGAATGGGCCGCGATTCCCGCCACCCTGGTCGCTGGCGTCCTCACCGACAAGTACCTGAAGGGTCGTCGCATGCCGGTCGCCATCGGCTGCCTGATGGTCATCCTCGGCGCCCTGTTCTTCTACTGGAGCAGCAACGACCTGATCGTCGTCACGGCCGCCGCCGGTGCCATCGGTGCCTTCATCTACGTGCCGCAGTTCCTGGCCTCGGTGGTGACCATGGAAGTCGTTCCTTCCTTCGCCGTCGGTTCGGCCGTCGGTCTGCGCGGCTTCATGAGCTACATCGTCGGCACGACCATGGGCACCGCCCTGATCGGCAAGCTGGTTGACCTCTACGGCTGGTCGGCGGGCTTCTACACCCTGCTCACCGGCGCCGTGCTGGCCATCGTCTTCGGTGTCCTGTCGCACCTCGGCTCGCTCGAACTCGAAGCCAAGAAGCAGGCCGATCTGGCCAAGGCCGACACGCTGGACGCTGGCGACGTTGCCACCGCTGGGGCGCGCGCCTAAAAGTTGCCTCCTGTAGCCCGGCGTGTTGGCAGGTCATGCGCCCTTGCCGGTACGCCGGGCTCTTTTTTTACCGAATTCGATAGAGCTTCCATGATGCGTCATACCAAAATCGTTGCCACCCTCGGCCCGTCGTCCTCCGATCCCCTTGTCCTCGAGCGCATGCTGCTCGCCGGGGTTGACGTCGTGCGCCTGAACTTCTCGCACGGTAAGCCCGAAGATCACCTGGCCCGTGCCCAGGCCGTGCGCGAAGCTGCGCTGAAAGTCGGCCGTCCGGTCGGCATCCTGGCCGACCTGCAGGGGCCGAAAATCCGCGTCGGCAAGTTCGCCCGCGGCCGCATCGAGCTTGCTCCCGGGGCCCCCTTCATCCTCGACGCCAACTGCGACATTGGCGACGAGACGCGCGTCGGCCTTGACTACAAGGAACTGCCGCGTGACGTCGAGGCAGGGGCCGTGCTTCTGCTCGACGATGGCCGCATCATCCTCGACGTCGAGTGCGTCGACGGCGAAGAGATCCACACCATCGTCCGTCACGGCGGCGAACTCTCGAACAACAAGGGCATCAACCGGCAGGGCGGTGGCCTCTCGGCCCCGGCGCTGACCGCCAAGGACATGGCCGACATCCGCACCGCGGTGAGCCTGCAGGCCGATTACATCGCCGTCTCTTTCCCCAAGGGCGCCGAAGACATGTACATGGCCCGTCAGCTGATCCGCGCCATCGGTGGTCACGCGCTGACCATCGCCAAGATTGAGCGCGTCGAAGCCGTGGCTGCGCTGGAAGAGATCGTCGAAGCCTCGGACGGCCTGATGGTGGCGCGCGGCGACCTCGCCGTCGAAGTCGGCGATGCTGCTGTGCCGGCGCTGCAAAAGCGCATGATCGCCCTGGCGCGCGAAAAGAACCGCCTGGTGATCACCGCCACGCAGATGATGGAATCGATGATCAACTCGCCGGTGCCGACCCGCGCCGAAGTCTCCGACGTTGCCAACGCGGTGCTCGACGGCAGCGATGCGGTGATGCTCTCGGCCGAGAGCGCCGCCGGCAAGTACCCGGTCGAAACCGTCGAGGCGATGGCCCGCATCTGTCTGGCCGCCGAGGAGTCGGCCGAAGTGACGCTCGACCGCGACGTGCTCAATCGCGTTTTCTCGCGCATCGACGAATCGGTGGCCATGGCCGCGGTGTGGACCGCGCACCACATGCAGGGGCGTGCAGTGACCGCGTACACCGAGTCGGGTTCGATCCCGCTGTGGATGAGCCGCCTCAACTGCGGCCTGCCGATCTACGCGCTGACCACCGCGACCGAAGTCATGACCAAGATGTGCCTGTACCGTGGCGTGCATCCGCTGCTGATCCCGGAAGTGCCGAGCGACCTCGATAACCTGCTCAGCGCGGGCGAAGAGGTGATGCTCTCGGCCGGCGTCGTCGCCAAGGGCGACATCGTCGTGCTTACCGCCGGCGAGCAGGTGAACATGCCGGGGGCCACCAACACCCTGAAGATCGTGCGGGTCGGCGAGCGTAACGCGCAACCCGCGCTGCGCCACTAAGCCGCAGCCTCCGGTCCGGCCCCGCCTTCGCGCACTCACGTAGTAGCGTAGAATTCAGGGCTGGGCTGGAGCTGCGGAGCAATGGAACAAGGAACGACGATGAACGAAGTTGGCGTGCGCGGGGCGGTGCGATGAGCCTGGCGCTGCGCGTGCTGGCGACCCTCGCAGCCTTGCTGTGGGCGGCCGTCGTGCGCAGCGAGGTGATCACCGTGGCCTCGCCGTTTCCGAAAGAATTGCTGATGGTCTACAAACGGGCCATCGAAGAACAGTACCCTGGCCTGCGCGTGCAATACGTGCATTTTCCTGCCACCAACGCCGTCTCCTTCCTCCAGGACCGGGCGCCCGGCACCCGCCCCGACGTGTTCTGGGGCTCGGCCCCCGATACCTTCCTCTCGCTGCGCCGCAACGGCCTGCTCGAACAGCTCGGCGACCTCGGCGACCGTGGAATTCCCGAGCGCATCGGTCGTCTGCAGGTCAACGACAGCGAGGGCTATTTCAAGGGGCAGGCGTTGTCGGGCTACGGCATCATGTGGAACACCCGCTACCTCGCGGCGCGCGGCATCGCCGCGCCGCGCGACTGGCGCGACCTCACCCGCCCCGAATACTTCGGTCATGTGGTGATGTCCTCGCCGTCGCGCTCAAGCACCAACCACCTGATGATCGAAGCCATTCTCCAGGGCGAGGGCTGGCGCGAGGGCTGGGCGCAGATTCTGCGCATCGCCGGCAACTGCGGGTTGATCGCTGACCGCAGTTCGGGGGTGCCCAACAACGTGACCAGCGGCCGCTTCGGCGCCGGGCTGGTGGTCGATTTTCTCGGCCTTACGGCGCGTTACGGCGGCCTGCCGGTGGACTTCACCTATGCCCGGCCGAGCGTCGTTTCGGTGGCCAACATCGCGCTTGTCCGTGGCGCGCGCAATCCCGCCGGCGGCAAGCGCTTCATCGAGTTCGCCCTGTCCGCGGCCGGGCAGGAGCTGCTCCTGCGGCCCGAGATCAGCCGCCTGCCGGTGCTGGCCTCGGTGTACGGCGGGCCGCAACTGCCGAAGAACTACCCGCGCATCAAGGACGTCGTCGAGCGCAGCGTCGGCGACTACGACCCCGACCTCTCCGAAATGCGCTATCAGGTCGTCGGCGCCATTTTCGACCAGCTCGTCACCTACCGCCACGACAACCTCGTCGAGGTCAGCCGCCTGCTGCATGCCGCCGAGAAGCTGCTCGCCAGCCGTCCCGACCGCAAGGCGTCGGCCTTGCTCGAAGAGGCGCGCGAACTTGCCTTCCGTCCGCCGGTCGGTGAACAGGAGGCGCTGCTCGCACACCGGAACGGCAATGCCCGTGCCGACATTGCCCAACTGGCCGCGTACGAGGCCGCCTGGGGCCAGCAGGCCGAAGCCAATTACGCCAAGGCGCGCCGGCTGGCCGAGCAGGCGCTGGCGAGAGTCCGCTGAAGGAGGCGAGCATGGAGCGGGCCAGGCGCATCTTCACCCTCCTGACGCCGGGCAAGTCCTGGGAGCGCGGCTTGATTGCCGCGTTGGCGCTTCTGCTCCTGACGTATCTGCTGCTCTTTCTCTTCCTGCCGGTTGCCTCCTTGCTGGTACAGGGGTTACGCGGCAGCGAAGGCGGCCTCGGGCTCGAATTTGTCGGGCTTTTCCTTGCCAACCCGCTGTACGCCGAAGGGCTGCTCAACAGCCTGCTCGCCGGCGCCGGCGCGGCGCTGCTTGCCGGTGCGCTGGCGTTGCCGATCGCCGGGGTGCTCTGGCGCTGCAACGTGCGTCCGTCGCCCTTCCTTGAGTTGTGCGGCTTCCTGCCGCTGTTCGTGCCGCCTTTCGTCCTCGCCGCCTCGCTGCAGGCCGTGCTCGGGCGCGGCGGTGGCCTCGGCTTCCTGCTCAAGGACGTGCTCGACATGGACCCGGCGCAGGCGGGGCTGCTCAGCCTGATCGTCGTCGAAGCCCTGCATTACTTCCCCTTCGTGCTCATGGCGCTGATGCTCACCACCGGAGATTCGAGCCGCCAGGCGCGCGAAGCGGCCGAGCTCGGTACCCGCTGGGGGCGGCTCGTGCGCCGTGTCTTCTTGCCGCTGGCTATGCCCGGACTGGCCTTCGGCATGGCGCTGACCTTCCTCAAGGTGCTCGACGACCTGGCGACGCCGCTCGCCCTCGGCATCACCAACATGCTGGCGCCGCAGGCCTATTACCGCGTCGCTTCCTACGGTGCGCAGGACCCGCTGGCCTCGCTGATCGCCATCCTCCTGTTTGCCGTCTCGGCGCTGTGCTGGTTCGCCGCGCTGGGCCTCGTGCGGCAGCACGCCACCTTCTTCAACTCCGGCCGGGCGCGGCCGTCGCACGGGGACGCAGGCACCGCGCGCCTCGGCAAGCTCATTCTCGGCGGGCTCTTCGTGCTCTACGCCGCGTGCTACGCCGGTTTGCTGTTGTCCTCGCTGGCTGGCCTGTGGAGCCACAGCGCGCTGCCCGAGCAGTACGTTCTGACGCATTACCAGAAAGTGCTCCGCGACGAGCTGGGCAGCTTCTACAACACCCTCGTGTATTGCGGCATCGCGGCGCTGATCGACCTCGTCGTCGGCCTGGTGCTGGCCTCGGCCATCGCCCGTGCCAGCCCGGTCTGGAAGCGCCGTCTGACCTGGCTGGTGGCCGGCCTGCTGAGCGTGCCCGGGGTTGCGTTGGCGATCGCTTACCTGCAGTTCTTCCGCGACGTGCATGTGCCCTTCATGAACCAGCCGCTCGACGCTACCGGCTTCCTGTTGACCATGGCCTTTTCGGTGCGCGGCTTGCCCTTTGCTTTGCGTGCCTGCGAGATTGCCCGGCAAAGCGTCCCGGTCAGCCACGTCGAAGCGGCACGCACGCTCGGTGCAAGCTGGCGCGGGGTGCTGCTGCGCGTGGTTCTGCCGATGATGGCCTTCGGCCTGACCGTCGCCTTCATCCTCTGCTTCGGCATTTCGGCCGTCGACCTGTCCTCGGTGATGCTGCTCGTGCCGAGCGAGAACAGCGCGCCGCTGGCGTATAACATTTACCTGCACCTCCTGTCGCGCACCGGGCTCGGCACCGGAGCGGCGCTGGCCATCCTCGCCTTCGGCCTGGCGGCACTGGCGCTCTTCGTCCTGGCGGTGGTGGCGCGGCGCCGCGCGGACGGCGGGGCGGGCGTTCGCCGCATCCTGTTTACGGGCAGTGCCCAGACCTGAGTATGAGCATGGACAGAGTCACCATCGAAGCGGTCAACCTCGAATTCGCCTACGAGCTCAAACCCGTCTTGCGTGATGTGAGCCTGCGCGTCGAGCCGGGCGAGTTGTACACCGTCCTTGGTCCCTCCGGCTCGGGCAAGAGCACCTTGCTGCGCCTGCTTGCCGGGCTCGAGCGGCCTTCGCGCGGCAACCTGCGCATCAACGACGTTGAAGTGCGCGACAACCCGCCGGCCGGGCGTGCCGTCGGCATGGTCTTCCAGAATTTCGCGCTGTGGCCGCACATGAGCGTCTTCGACAACGTCGCTTTTGCGCTCGACGAGCGGAGGATGCCGGAAGATGACGTGCGGCAACGCGTCGAGGCCATGCTCGAACTGCTTGAGATCGCACACAAACGCGACGCGCGTCCCGAACAGCTCTCGCTCGGCCAGCAGCAACGCGTGGCGCTGGCGCGGGCGCTGGTCACCGAGCCGCGCATGCTGCTGCTCGACGACCCGTTCTCCAACCTCGAGTCCGAGCTGCGCATCCAGATGCGCCGCGACCTGCGCCGCCTGCAGCGCCGGCTGGGCATCACCACCATCCTGGTCACCCACGACCAGGATGATGCGCTGGCGATTTCCGACCGCGTCGCGCTGCTGGCCGACGGCATCATCCAGCAGGTCGGCACGCCGGCGGCGATCTACGATTTTCCGGCGACGATCGCCGTGGCGCGCTTCGTCGGCGTCACCAACTTCCTTGCCGGTTATTTGCGGCGCCTCGACGAGAGCACCATCGAGTTCGACTCGCCCTTCATCGGCCGCCATGTCTGGCCGGCGACCCGCCAGGCCAAGGCCGACGGGCCGGCGGTGCTGTCTGTGCGCCCGCACGCGCTGCGCATCATGCCGATCGACAGCTTCCGCGACGGGCGTTACGCCTGGCTCGAAGGGCGCCTCCTGGCGAGCGAATTCCTCGGCGAAAGTGTGCGCTACCAGGTCGAGGTCGGCGGTATCCAGCTGAGCGTCAACCAGCCGCACTTCACCGGCGCGCCGGTTTCGCCCTACGGCACGCCGGTGATCGTCGGTTTCGAGCCGGCGCAGGCGCGGCTCTTCGCCGACCCCGGCGCCGACCTGTTGCCGGTCGAGTTTGCTCCGGTGAGTTCCGTGACTTCGGCCTGAGCCCGCCATGGACATCCTCAAGCTGCGTTCCTTCGTCATGGTTGCCCGCCTCGGGCACCTGACCCGCGCGGCTGAGAAGCTGTTCCTCACCCAGCCGGCGGTGACCGCGCACATCAAGGCCATTGAGCAGGAGATCGGCCTGGCGCTCTTCGACCGGGCGCCGGGCAAGATCACCCTGACCCGCTCCGGCGAGATCCTGCTGGCGGAGGCCGAGCACGTCCTCACCGTGTTCGAGGGATTTTCCAGCAAGGCGCGTCAGATCAAGGGCGAGATCGCCGGCAACCTGCTCATCGCCAGCATCGATGATGCCGATTTTACCCGCCTGGGCAGTCTGCTCGCCAGCCTGCGCGACGCCTTGCCGCTGCTCCAGGCCAAGACCCGGCTGGTGCTCGCCGACGACGTTCTCGACGGCTTGGTGAATGGCACCTTCGACGCCGGTTTCTACATCGGCACCGTCGAGCATCCCGAACTGGCCGCCTTGCGCCTGCGCACGTTGACCTACTGTACCGTCGCTCCGGTCGCCTTTGCAGGCCGCATCGCCGGTGCCGGCTGGCGCGACGTGGCGGCCTTGCCGTGGATCGCCGCGCCGCGCCGTTCTCACGTCGCGCGCCTGTTGCGCGAGTTGTTCGCCCAGCAGGGCGTGGTTCCCAACGAGGCCGTCGAGTGCGAGCAGTTGCCGTCGATGCTCGACCTCGTCCGTTCCGGTTTGGGCCTGGGGCTGGTGCGCGAGGAGCTGGCGCTCGACGCTGCCGAGCGCGGCGAAGTCGTCATCTGGCCGCACGGCCGGATCGACGCCAGCCTGTCTTTTGTCCATCGTCTCTCGCGCGAGAACGACCCGGCCGTCGTCGGCATGCTCTCGGTCGTCCAGGAGCACTGGCAGCTCGTCCGTCGCGGCGGCTGAGCGTCTGGGTTTCGGAGCTTCGGTCCGCACGCGACCGATGCGGGACTGTAAAACGCTTTGCCGTGCCGTTCTCGGTGTGGCTTGAGTGTCGTTTCGCTGCAGCGGCATGCGCCGCCTTTTCCTCCTGTGTGTGATTCCGCGTCGGCGCCTGTGCGGAGGCTTGGCTTTTCAGCGGCCGGAAGCGTTGCGTGCTGGGCGCGGACGGTGTGGCGCAGCATTGCAGCTTGGGCCTCAGGGTGGACAAATGTCCTGCTTTAAAGTACATTTAATACAAATGTAAATAATTTGGGGTTTTGCGGTCTAGGAGGTCTTGGTTCTAAGACTCTCCGATAAGCGCTTTATTTCAAGATTGCCTCTGTCATTATTTATGGGTTTGACAGGGTTTGTGCGGCGATCTTGGCCCACGGCAGGTTTTGCCTGGGCTGGTTTATGGCGTCGGCAAAATATTTAGAATAAATGTAGATTTGCCGTCGTAACCTGCGCGGTCAGGCACTGGCCCGCACGTGTCCACGCGGAATGCCGCTGGCGCGATTGTGTTCCAAGGGGGGTGGCGCGTCGGGCGATTCCGTCTGTGTGCCGTCTCTTCCGGAACGTCGCTCCGCTACGCGGCCTTCCTTGCGGTGCGGTTGTCGGGCTTGGCGCGGCATCCGTTTTTTAGCGCGAAACGATTCCAGGGGGATTCCTCCTGCGTGTTTCGCGATCTCGAAAATTGGAAAGGAGAGTGCCGAATGACCTGCAAACAAAACCGAATTGGCATGACGCTGGGCGTGCTCGCGCTGAGTCTGGCAGCAACCCAAGCGGCGGCAGCCGAGTGTGGGCGGGTGAGCATCGCCAACATGAACTGGCAGTCGGCCGAAGTGCTGGCCGAGGTCGACAAGATCATCCTCGAGAAGGGCTACGGCTGCGAAGTCGAGTTGGTGCCCGGCGATACGATGCCGACCATGTCTTCGATGACCGAAAAAGGCCAGCCGGACGTGGCGCCCGAACTTTGGCCCCTGGCGGTCTATGTGCCGCTGACGGCGGCGATCAACGAAGGGAAACTCCACTACGGTGCTGATTCGCTGATCGACGGGGGAATCGATGGTTGGTGGATCCCGAAGTATGTGGCCGATGCCAACCCGGAAATCAAGACGATCGACGATGCACTGGCGCGTCCCGACCTCTTTCCCTTTGCCGATGACAAGTCGAAGGGGGCCGTTCATACCTGTCCGTCGGGGTGGAACTGCCAGATCTCGACGAATAACGCCTTCAAGGCCTGGGGGGCGGCGCAGAAAAACTTCGCGCTGGTCGAGACCGGCTCGGCGGCCGGCCTCGACGGCTCGATCGCCAAGGCCTATGAGCGCCGCCAGGGCTGGCTCGGGTACTACTGGGCGCCGACGGCCATCCTCGGCAAGTATGAGATGGTGAAGCTCGAGACCGGCGTGCCCTACGATGCCGAGGCGTGGATGAATTGCAACACCCGTGCGGATTGCGAAAATCCGAAGAAGAATGACTGGCCGCGCTCCATCGTCAAGACCGTGGTGACCGATCGCTTCAAGCGCGCCGAGCCGGAGGCCTTTGCCTACCTGAGCGTGCGCGGTTGGAACAACGAGACCGTCAGTGCGCTCCTCGCCTGGATGCAGGACAACCAGGCCACCGGTGAGGACGGTGCGCATCACTTCCTGAAGACATCGCCCGAAGTCTGGACGTCCTGGGTTAGCCCGGAAATCGCCGAGCGCGTCAAAGCCGGCCTCTAAGCTCCGGCGGCCCGTTCCTGGGCCGCATTCCCTGCATCCGCCGCACGCCGTTTCCGACGCTTCGCGCGGAGGCCTTTTCGCCTTCGGCGTTCGAGGCGGTGGGCGAGTGCGTCGGTGACGGATTTTCCGAACGCTCTGGCGCGGTCCGCCCGCACTGGCGGCATGGGTCGCGGGGGCGACCGTCCAGAGCCTTGAAAGGAGACATTCGATGTCTTTATGGAACGATTTTCCGGCCATGGAGGCCGAAACCCTGCGTCAGCTCAAACGCGCCGTCGATTCAGGCTTCCGCGAGTTCACGCGGGATTCCGGCGCGGGGATCGAACAGTTCTTCGCGCCCTTGGGGGATTTCCTCCTCTTCTGCGAACGCCTGTTGACCCAGTCGCCGTGGCCTGTGGTCATGGCGGCGGTACTCGCGCTGATCTGGCTGTCGTCGCGCTCGCGGCGCATCGTCTGCGGCGCGTTGGTGACGCTGCTGCTGATCGGCTATCTCGGCATGTGGCAGGACACCATGCGCACCTTGTCGATGATCTTCGTCAGCACCTTGCTGGCTGTCCTGCTGGGGTTGCCGGTGGGCATCGCGATGAGCCGTTCCGACCGCCTGCAGCGCTGGATCAGCCCGGCGCTCGACGTGATGCAGACGATGCCGAGCTTCGTGTACCTGATTCCGGTGGTGATGCTGCTGGGCATCGGCCGCGTGCCGGGGATGATCGCGGTGGTGATCTACGCCATTCCGCCGGTGATCCGCTTCACCAACCTCGGCATCCGGCTGGTCGACAAGGACCTGCTCGAAGCCGCCGACGCCTTCGGCGCCAACCCGCTGCAAAGGCTGTTGCAGGTGCAGCTGCCCTTGGCCTTGCCGACCATCATGGGTGGCATCAACCAGACCATCATGATGGCGCTGTCGATGGTCGTCATCGCCTCGATGATCGGCGTTCCCGGTCTCGGTCAGCCGGTGCTCAAGGCCATTGCCAATCAGTACTTCACCATGGGCATGCTCAACGGTCTGGCCATCGTCGGCATCGCCATCGTCTTCGACCGCGCTTCGCAAGCCTACGGCCGGCGCAAGCAACGTCATCTGGAGGTGCAACATGGATAAGCACAGCGAAAATCAGGTCGGGATCACCATCCGCAAGCTTTACAAAATCTTCGGCCCGACGCCCGAGCGCCATCTCGATGCGGTCATGAACGGTATGGATAAAGCAACCCTGCGCGATACGCAGGGGCACGTTCTGGGCTTGCGCGACATCAACCTCGAGATCCGTCCGGGTGAGATTCAGGTCGTCATGGGGCTCTCGGGCTCAGGCAAGAGCACGCTGATCCGGCACATCAACCGGCTGATCGAACCGACTGCGGGCGAGATCCTGATCGGCGGCAAGAACGTCCTCGAGATGGGCGCGCGCGAACTGCGCCGCTTCCGCAGCCATTCGACGGCCATGGTGTTCCAGAAATTCGCCCTCTTTCCGCACTACACCGTGCTCGAGAACGCCGAGTACGGCCTGCGCGTGCAGGGCGTTTCGGGCAAGAAGCGGCACCAGGCGGCGCGCCAGTGGATCGAGCGGGTGGGGCTTGCCGGCTACGAGCAGAGTTACCCCAACCAGCTTTCCGGCGGCATGCAGCAGCGCGTCGGCCTCGCCCGCGCGCTGGCCAACGATGCGCCGATCCTGCTCATGGACGAGGCCTTCTCGGCGCTCGATCCGATGATCCGCACCGACATGCAGTCGGTGCTGCTCGACCTGCAGCAGGAGCTGGCCAAGACCATCGTCTTCATCACCCACGACCTCGACGAAGCGCTGCGCCTCGGTGACCGCATCGCCATCCTGCGCGACGGCGAGATCATCCAGCAGGGGACGGGGCAGGAGATCGTCCTCAAGCCCGCCGACGAGTACATCTCGAGCTTCGTGCGCAACGTCAATCGCGGTCGGGTGATCCGTTGCCGCGCGCTGGTGGCGCCGGGCAGCATCGGGGTTCCGGTCGAAGGGCCATCGCTCGATGCCAACACGGTGCTGGAGGATGCGGCGCGCGTCCTCAGCACGGAAAACCTGGAGCAGGCCAACCTCGTCAGCCGGCGCGGGCGCCATCTGGGCACCGTTTCGCTCTCCGCCATCATTGCCGCGATGGTGCCGCAGCAGCAGGAAGGCGAAGCGGCGTCCGCGCCAACGCCCGTGGTCGCGGACGCATCGCCGCGTCTGCCCGATGCGGCGTGACGGCCCCCTTGGACAGCGGGTGGAAAATTGCGCCGCCACTGCCCGGGCGCGACGCCGACGGCGCGCTTGAAATGGTGGCGCAGGCCTAGGCGTTACTGTCCGCTGAGCAGTCGGTCGCGTGTCATTTCGGCGCAGGTGTTCACGCCGAGCATCGCCAGGTTGCGGTCGATCTCGTCCTTGAGCAGCTCGATGCCGTGCGCGACGCCGGCCTCGCCGGCGATCGACGCGGCGTAGCTGAACGGGCGGCCGACCAGCACGGCCTTGGCGCCGAGGGCCAGCGCTTTGAGCACGTCGGTGCCGCGGCGCACGCCGCCGTCGAGCAGCAGCGGCAGCTCCGGCACCGCGGCGGCGATCGCCGGTAGCGCGTGCAGCGGCGCGATCGCGCCATCGAGTTGGCGCCCGCCGTGGTTGGAGACGACGAGGCCGTCGGCGCCGCAGTCGCGGGCGAGGATTGCGTCGGCCGGGTCGAGGATGCCCTTGACGACGAGCGGCCCTTTCCACTGCGCGCGGATGCGTTCGAGGTGCGTCCAGTTGAGGTGGTCGCGGGCAGAAAAATCGCGGAGCACCGACGGAGAGATGATCGGTGCCCCGCGCTCGAAAAAGGAATTCTCGAAATGCGGGATGCCATGCGCGAGCAGGGTGCGGGCGAAAGTGCCGAGCAGCCAGCGCGGACGGGTGAGGCCGTCCCAGGCCAGGCGCAGGCTCGGGCGCAGGGGGGTGGAGAAACCATTGCGCACGTTGTTCTCGCGGTTGCCGGCCACCGCGAGATCGACGGTCACCACCAGCACCCGGTAGCCGGCGTCGGCGACGCGCCCGATGAGCGCGTCGATGCGCTTCGGAGCGCCCGGCACGTAGGCCTGGAACCAGCTGCGCGGCGCGGCCTGGGCAACGTCCTCCATGCGGATCAGCGACGAGCCGGCGAGAACCATCGGGATGTTGGCGGCCTGTGCGGCGCGCGCCAGGACGAGGTCGCCGCGGTAGGCGGTGAGTGCGCACAGCCCCATCGGCGCGATGGCAAAGGGGGCGTCCCAGGTTTCGCCGAAGAGTTCGACCGCCTGCGTGCGCTTGGAGACGTCGACCAGCACGCGCGGGCGGAAGGCGTAGTCGGCAAAGGCATCGCGGTTGGCCGCGAGCGAGGCGTTGCGTTCGGCGGCGCCGGCCACGTAGCCGAACAGCGGACGGGGCAGGAAGGCGCGGGCGGCGGGCTCGAAATCGTCGAGTGACAGGATGCCCGCCAGCCGGCGTGGCCCCTGGTGGGCGCCCGGATTGAGGTAGCTGCCGGCTTTGGCGAAGGTGCTGTCTTGCGCAGTCATGAAAGGCTCCGTGCAAACCGTTGATGCGCCTACTCTAAGCACCAATTAACTGCGAAGAAAGCGAAAAATTTTGTAGTAAGACAATACGAAAAAAGAGAATATGTTGACGGCAAGCTGAGCAAGTACGGCGCTTCTGCAAGTCTGCGCCCATCACCCGGAGCGATTTTCTCCGTGTGCTTGGTGTTCTCAGTGCTTAAAGCTTTTCGCCTTGTTTTTTGCCTTGCCTGCCGTGTCCGCCGCGCTTAAATGTCCTGACTGCCAAGCATGACCCTCAAACAGCTCGAAGCCTTTTACTGGGCCGCAACCTGCCGCAACTTCGCGGTGGCTGCGCAGCGCGTCAATCTCTCGCTCTCATCGCTCTCCAAGCGCATCGCCGAACTGGAAGCTTCGCTCGGGCAGGCGCTCTTCGACCGCGCCGGGCATCGCGCGGTATTGACCGAAGCCGGGCAGCGGCTGGTGCCGCAGGCGCATAGCCTGCTTGCCGCGGCCGAGGCACTGCGCGCCGGCATGGCGCCGGCGCCCGCTGAACTTCGCGGGCGCTGCCGCTTCGGCGTCGGCGAACTGAGCGCGCTGACCTGGCTGCCGCGTTTCGTCAAGACGCTCGGCACGCGCCACCCGGGCCTCGTCGTCGAGCCGGTGGTCAGTGTCGGCGCCGCGCTGGAGCGTCAATTGGCGCAGGGCGACCTCGACGTCGCCGTGATCGCCGGGCGCTCCTCGCACAGCGGCATCGCCTCGCAGCCGGTGGCCGAAGCCGCCTTCGTCTGGTGCGCCGCGCCCGAGGTGCTGCCCGCCGGCGCGCGGCTCGACGCCGCCGTGTTCGCGCGCTGGCCGCTGGTCAGCCAGCCGGCGGGCGCCGGCACCACCCGCCTGATCGACGATTGGTTACGCGCCCAGCGCGTGCCGGAGGTGCGGCGCATCGACTGCAATGCCTGGGGCGCCGTCGCCGGCATGCTGGTCGAGGGGCTGGGCGTTGGCATCCTGCCCGAGCCGTGGGCACGCGCGCTCGCCGCCGAGGGGCGCCTCGTCCTGCCCGCCGCTCGACCCGCACTCGCCGGCCTGCCTTACGCCCTGCACTGGCGGCGCGACGACACCCGCCCGCTGATCGCCGCGCTGCAGGCCGACGTGGCGACCGCGGTGGATTTTGCGGCGGCACGGTATTGAGGTTTTGCCTGTCGCGCAGCGGCGATGGGGGGTAGGGGCGCTGAGTGCGAGTCGCTTGAAGCGTTGGCCGGCCTCAGGGCTTCTTCCGCTCCGGAAAGTCTTCAACGCTCTTGCGCCCCATGATGAGGTCTTCGATGCCTTCCGGCGGAACGATGCGGTCGCGCTCGATGGCGGCGCGCAAGCGCTCGGTGGCCGGAAAGACGAGGCCGCGCTCGCGCAGCATGCTGATCAGCGTTTCCTTCCAGCGCTGCTGTTTACCCTCACGCGGCACATAACGAACCTCCGCACCACGTGCGAGTCCTGCCAAATCATGGTTATAGCCGTGCTCGAGCAGCCAGACGGCAATGTCGAAGCGACCTCTTCCGCCGATTGCATAATGTGGCGCTGAACCGCCGCGATCATGGGTGTTGATGTCGGCGCCGGCGGCAATCAGCGCCTTGATGTTATCCAACAAGCCCGCTTCGGCGGCCTTAAGCAGGGGGCGGTTGGGCTCCCGCTCACCCTTGCTGGCATTCACGTCGCCGCCGTGGCGGAGGGCCAGGCGCAGGAAATCCGGGCGCCCGCTGCCGGCGGCCATCACCGTTGCTGACCAGCCGCGCTCAATGATTGAGCCGTGCTCCTTGCGTCCATCGCCGTTGGCATCCCCGCGCCCCGACCCCTTCCCGCCCAGATTCGGGTCGGCGCCGGCCTTGAGCAGCGCTTCGAAGCCCTCCACGCTATCGGCGCAGATGGCCCACAACAGCGGCGGCACGGCGCCGTCTTCAAGCCAGTTGGCCAAGGCCGGGGTGTGCGCGATCAGGGACGCAACGGCGGTGGCGTCGCCGCGCGCGGCCGCGCGGACCACCGCCACGGCCTGCGGGTTCTGGTAGGCCTCGCCCAGCTTACGCCCGGCGCATTGAGTGGTGAACAGGCCGGCTTCGGCCGTAGACGTCTGTACGCTCAGGAGGACGGCGACGGCAAGAAGGGCGGAGAGGCGCATCGGGCAGTGTCCAGGTAGAGGCAAGGAAATCGGAACCTGCCGCAGGGTATTGTTGCTCTCTTTTTCTTGCCTGCTTCCCGTTCCGAGTCGGCGCCATCGTACGCCTTGTCATTGGCATCGATAATCGGCCGGAGGCCGTGTTGCGGTAGTTGTGGTTGTGACCTGGAAGGGGCATCGGGATGTGCCTTTCAGGGGGCAATTTATACCGTGTCGCAGTTAGCTATCGAGCAGTACGTCGATCTGGGCAATTATGAAGGCCGATTTCTATTTGCCGGAAATTAAAACCCCCTGACAGAGCAGGGGGGCAGTTTATTTCTTTGCAGTTGCTTTGTATGGCCCATCCGGGATTGCCCCATGGCCATAGAACGCTTGTCCGTTCGCTTGCCGGGTCAGCGGCATATAGTTGGGTGCAGCCCGGGCGATGGCGGCATTGACCATGGCTCCGATCAGGCCGCCTTGCGAATTATTTGGGCTATAGACCAAGCGCTGTCTATCCGTCCAAAGGGTTGCGCCATCCCGTCCAACAATCCGGTAATCGAACTCAACTGTGACCGTGGTCGACAGAACGACATATTGGGCATCCCAGCGGTTGATCGTGACATACAACACCGCGTCAGCGTCAAACAGCTTGGCCAGTTCCTGCGGCGACATTTGATGAACCCGCTCGGGTTCGTAGTAGCCTTCCTGTTCAAGGACGAATTTGCTGGTGTTGATGGGGAAAACGTAATAGCCCTTTTCTGCGACTGGGACCGGGAGTGTCGTAAGTACGTAGTTCTGGGCGTCAACGTCGAGCGATTTGTTGACGACGGGAACGACCAGAACCGATCTTGGCGCAGCGCTGGTGAAGGCGCTCAGGTCTTTCTTGGGCGGGGTGACGCATCCGGAGAGCCATACGCAGGAGGCGACCAGGAGAGTCCAGTAGCGGGTTCTCATTTCACGCCTCCTTCCTGCACATTTGCAGCCGTCTGGGGTTTGTTTCGCTGACGCTCGATGGACTGAATCAGTGCCGCCATCAACCCTTGGCTTTCGGGCCAGGCGGATCGCTCCTTTTCATAAAGTGCGCGGGCGTCGTCGAGTTTTCCAGATTGGTAGTAAAGCGTGCCCAACTCGGCATAAATTCCCGGCGGAACTTTCTGCTTGGAGGCTTCGAGTTCGCTGATCAAGGACTGCAAACCTTCCATCAGGCGCTCCGAGCGAGCCGGATCTTTGTAGGCGGCATAGAGGTCGTTTTCATACGAGCCCCATTGGTATTGCCGCGTCGTTACACAGCCCGAAAGCAATGCAACACAGAGCAGTGTCAGTAGTGTCCGCATTATTTCTCCCTAGCGGATGATCAGCGCGCGGACGACGCCGTCGGCGAGATAGAGGCGTTCGTCGAGCCATACCGTGCTGCCGGAAATCACCTGAACCCGGTGCGTCCCAGGAAAAATACGCAATACGGCCTTGCCTTCGAGGTAGGCTTCGACCTGCCCCATATCGAGTCCATCGACGTTCACTCGAGCTGTATTTGCAGCCGGGTTTTCAATCCGGAACGTGAGTGCCGGGCGCAGATCGACGACATTTGATTTTTCGGTCGGCATTTGGGTGCATGCCGTGGTCAGGAGAAATCCCACCAACACAAGAAGCAGATTGAGTAAGCGTTTCACTGCTTGCCTCCTTCAAAACGCACCACCAGTTGATCGCTCTTGTGTCCGTTTAGGCTGCCGGAAACCAGACTGGCTTGCGCGCCTTCGTTGAGTTCGCTGTCGCCAAAGGTTGCATCGATTCGGATCTGTGCTACTTCGCGTCCGGGTAGAGCGATGAGCGCGCCAGTTTGCGGCGACTTAATGCGTTCCCCCTGCGTTTGGACCGAAAAAATCATCCCAGGCTGGATGCCTTGGCTTTTTCCGCCGCCGATGAATACTTGACGTCCGTCAGCTTTGAGAATGTAGGTTTGCCATGGGCGACGAGCCATCTCGGTGGTCAAGCGATTCACCGCTTCAGAAACGGCTTGTCGGATCGCTGAGTCGTTCAGTGTTCCGTCGTAACCGGCACGAGAGCCAAAGCCGAATGTTGAAGCAGTTTCAGTGGAGGATTCTCCTGCGCCCGAAGTGGCGAAAAAGGCCTGTCCGGTTTTTACGTCAACCACCCGGATGTCTACCTTGGCAAAGGCGACTTGTTTCTTGCTGTCTGAAACAAAACCCGTCGCACCAACAACCTTACGTCCGAATTCCGTCAGAGAGCCGATAATTAGAGCATCAACCCCGATCAAATCCTGTTTGACGCCCGTGAGAGCCCCTTCAGCCTGAATGCGTGAGATGTCTGGACGCTCAAGAACGATGTAGGCATTGGTTTCAGTTAATGCCTTGCTCATCAAGTCGGTGACTTGCTTGCCGAGGGGATCACCATGGCTGTCACGAAGCAAGGAGCGGCCGTAGTTCGTTTCGTTTGTGATGCGGCCGAGGGCAATTTTGTGTTTGAGCGTTGGTGCTGCAGGGGGTTGTGCCTGCAAAGCTTGTTGCGCCTGCCGCTGTACTGTGGCGCTTTGTGGAGCATTTTGTTGTGTGATGTGTGGCGCTTGGGTTGCACAGCCGCTGAGCGCAAGAATTGAAAAAATGCTGAATAATTTATGTTTTGTATATGCCATGGTCCTCTCCAAAAAACCAATTGCATTTTACATATTCATGGCGTGTTGTGGAGAGAGTAATTGGATACCTTGCTCTCCCGTGCTATGACTACGAAGTGATCAGCACAAGATGCGGTTGAAGTTTTTGTGTGAAGAGCGGTAGATGGGGTAGTGACGGTTTTCTGTGTGGGCGGAATGATTTGCCCAGATAATTCAATTAGCCTCGCCGTTCACCCAGCGCAGTGCGTCCGCCAGGCTGGCGTTGAGCAGACCCAGTGTCAGTTGGGCGGCGGGGTGGGCGGCGAGGAGGGTGGCGCAGGCGTGTGCGTCTTCGGCGTCGTAGGCCTCGATCAGGGCGAGCAGGTGGCCGAGCGGGCCGGCGCGGGTGTCGAGGGCGGCGACGATTTCGGCTTCGAGGTCGATCTGGGCGATGATTTCGGGCATCGGCAGGCCGAGCGCGGCGGGCATCATCGACATCAAGCCGGCGATGAAGGCCTGGTCGGCGAGCGGGCGCTGACGCGGGTGGCTGCGTTCGGCGAGGATTTCCATCATCCGCCCGCGCAGGGCGGCGACTTGCAGCAGCGGTTGGCGTTGGGCGTCGGGCGCCTGGCCGGCCGGGGTCATGAGCAGCAGTTGCAGCCAGCGCATGAGCTGGCGCCGGCCGAGCAGGGTGATGGCCTGGCGCAGCGAGGTGATGCGCCGGCCGAGCCCGAAGCCGACCGAGTTGACGATGCGCAGCAGGTTCACGGCGAGCGCCGGCTCGTGCTTGATGCGCTCTTCGAGGCGCGCGGTGTCGACGTCGCGCGCGGCGAGGTTGATGACCTGGATCAGCCCGGCTTGGGTGGGGGAGAGACGGCGACCGCTGACGGTTTCGGCTTGCGCGAAGTGATTGCCCTGGAAGAGGTGAAAACCAAGGGCGCGGCAGCGGGAAAAATCGGCCGGGGTGTCGACGCCGACGGCTTGCAGCTTGAGTGGCAGGTGCAGGAGTGGGCCGGCGAGTTGTTGCAGCGCGTCGCCGTCGCGGCCGCGAATGTCGATCTGGATGATGTCGACCAGGGCCAGCAGCGGCCGGCTGCGCTCGTCGAGGCCGCGGTAGTCGGCCAGCGCCAGCGCGTAATGGCGTTCGCGCAGGGCGCGGCAGCGTTCGAGCGTGGGCGCGTCGGGGGCGAGGTCGGGGTCGAGGACGAGTTCGAGCACCACGCCGTCGGGCGGGAGCGCTTCGATGACGTCGTCGTGAATGAAGCCGGGGTCGGCGTGCAGGTAGGCGAGCTTTTGGCCGAGGGCGCTGCGGATGCCGAGCTCGGCGTAGGCAGCGCAGACCAGGGCTGCGACGCGGGTGTTTTCGGGCAGCGCTGGCGGGCTCCCTTCGGCGAGGGCGAGGCTGTAGCCGACGAGTTCACTCTTGGCGTCGAGGATGGCCTGGCGGCGCAGGAGAACGTGGTCGAGGGCGGAGACGCTCATGGTGGCGGCGCGGGCGAAGCTCCGGGTCAGTCCTTGGTCCGGTCGAGGTTGTTGGCCCAGGCCAGCGCGTGCTCGAGGCACAGGCTCACGGTGCGCTCGCCCAGTTCGGGATGGGCGCGGCGGGCAGCGAGGAGGGCGTCGCTCGGCGGCGCGTCGGCGACGTTTTCGCTGGCCGTGGCCAGTTCAAGCAGCGCGCCGAAGGGGCCTTGCCGGTCGACCAGCGCTTCGCGCACGCGCGCAGTCACCGGCAACTGGCCGAGGATGTCGTCCATGCTCACTCCGAGCAGCGCCGGGATCAGCGACATGATGCCGACCATGAAGGCTTGCTCGGCAAAGTCGCGTTGTCCGGGGCGGGCCCGTTCGGCGAGCAGTTCCATCATCCGGCCGCGCGTCGCGGCCAGGGCGAAGAGCGGGTTGCCGCTGCCGTTGCTGTCGCCGCGCTGCGGGCTGGTGTAGATGAGCAGTTGCAGCCAGCGCATGAGCTGGCGTCGGCCGAGCAAGGTGATGGCGTGGCGCAGCGAGGTGATGTGCGTCGACAGGCCTGAGCTGACGGAGTTGGTGAGCCGCAGCAGGTTCACCGTGAGCCCCGGTTCGAGCTTGAAGGCCTGTTCGATCGCTGAGGTGTCGGCGTCTTCCATGACCAGCGAGAGCAGGCGCAGCAGGACGGTTTGCGCGGGCGTGAGCTTTTTTCCGACGATCAGCGTCGGACGGGCGAAGTAGTAGCCCTGGAAGAGGTCGAAGCCGAGTTCGCGGCAGAGCGCGAGCTCTTCCGCGGTCTCGACCTTTTCGGCCAGCAGCTTCTTGCCCAGTGGTCGGAGTTGGGCGACCAGCGCGCGCAGCGCGGCGGTGTCGAGGCCGGCGATGTCGATCTTGATGATGTCGGCCTGGGCGAAGAGCGGGCGGTGCGCGGCGTCGGCCTGGACGACGTCGTCCATCGCCAGGGTGAAGCCGGCCGCCTTGAGCGCGGCGCAGCGGTCGATGACGTCCGGCGTCGGTGGTACGGTTTCGAGAATCTCCAGCACCACGAGTTGTGGCGGCAGGACTTCGAGCAGGTCGCTGAAGAGCAGCGCCTGATCGACGTTGATGAAGCCGCGATAAGGCCCGAGCGCGTGGTTGGCGGAAAATTCGGCGAAGGTGTTGGCGATCACCGTCGCGGTGGCCTGTGCGCCGTCGAGCACCTCGGCGCGATTGGCGGTGGCGATGGCGCCGTCGCGGAAGAGCAGTTCGTAGGCGAGCAGTTGCTGTTCACGCCCGAGGATGGGCTGGCGGCCGAGAAGGATGGCGCGGTCTTGGCTTTCGGACATGGGTGCGGTTTTCGTTTATTGGGCCTCGCGCGCGAGGTTGTTGGCCCAGCCCAGCGCCCGGCTCAGGCAGGCGTTGGCGAAGGGCGCATCGATCTCGGGACGCCGGGCGCAGGCCGCGGCGAGGGCTTCGGTGTCGTCGCGTTCGAGCGCTTCGACCAGCCTCAGCAGGTCGCCGAGTACGCCGGCATGCGCGTCGAGCGCGCCCTGTACGGCGGGGGCGACGGGCAGTTCGGCGAGGACGAGGGCCAACGGGCAGCCGAGCAGCGCAGGCATCAGCGAGAGAATGCCGGTCAGGTAGGCCTGGTCGATCAGCTCGCGCCCGCCGGTCGGCGCTTCCGGGCAGCGGTCGACGAGCAGCTCCATCAGTCGGCCGCGGGTGGCGGCGAGCTGGAGCAGCGGGCTGACGCCGTGTTCGTCGCCCGGCGTCGCGCTGTAGAGCAGGAGTTGCAACCAGCGCATCAGTTGGCGCCGGCCGAGCAGGGTGATGGCGTGGCCGAGCGAGGTGATGCGCGTGGTCATGCCGCTGCCGGCCGAGTTGGTCAGGCGCAGCAGGTTGAGGGTGAGCGCCGGCTCCTGTTTGAGCGCCTTTTCCACCGCGCTGTTGTCGGCGTCGCGGCTGAGCAGGGCGAGCAGGCGCAGGAGGGCGAGCTCGGAGGGCTGCAGCCGGCGCCCCTGGATGATCAGCGGGCGTGCGAAGTAGTAGCCCTGGAAGAGTTCGAAGCCCAGGGTGCGGCAGGTTTCCATCTGCTCCACGCTTTCGACCTTCTCGGCCAGCAGGGTGCGGCCGTAGGGGCGTAGCTCGGCGGCGAGCGCGGACAGGCGTTCAGGGGCGACGCGGCTCAGGTCGACCTTGATCACTTCGGCCAGTTCGAGCAGCGGCCGGCTTTGCGCCGGTGACTCGGGGCGCACCCGCACCGCCAGGGCGAAACCAGCGGCGCGCAGCGCAGCGCAGCGGGCCAGGATGGTCGGGCTGGGAATCACGGTTTCGAGGATTTCGAGGACGACGACATGCGCTGGAAGGGCCTCGATCAGGTCGCTGGTGAGCAGGCCCTGGTCGATCTTGATGAAGCCCTGGTAGGGGCCGAGGGCGTTGGCCATCGACAGTTCGCTGAAGGCGTTGGCGATGACCCGGGCGCTGGCCAGGTTGCCGTCGGCGAAGGCGGCATAATTGTCGCGGCCGCCTTCACGGAACAGGAGTTCGTAGGCGAAGAGGCGCTGTGCCCGATCGAGAATGGGTTGGCGGCCGAGAAAGCCGTCGCTGTGGGCCAAGTCTGTCATTACGGAAGCTCGCAGTCGGTCGGGTGAGCAGGGCATCTTAGCATCGCGTTCAGGCTCGAGGCGCGTCGCTCAAGGTGCATGGCGTAAAAAGTGCATCAGGCGGCGCGGCAGCCAGTCGAGGTGACCAGGCCAGTCGCCGCTGACGAAGCCGACGTGGCCGCCTTCGGCGGAAAAATCGAGGCGGACGGCCGGCGCCACCTCGTCCGCACCGGGCAGCGCTTGCGCCGGCAGGAAGGGGTCGTTGCGCGCATTGACGAGCAGGGTCGGCACCTCGATCGTGCGCAGCCAGGGTTTGCTCGAGGCACGCTGCCAGTAATCGTCGGCATTGGCAAAACCGTGCAGCGGAGCGGTGACGGCGTTGTCGAAGTCGTGCAAGGTCGTCGCGCGTTGCAGGCGCCGTTCGTCGAACAGTCCGGGAAAGCGCCGCAGCTTGGCCAGCGAGCGCGGCTTGAGGGTGGCCAGGAAGTGCCGGGTGTACAGGCGGTTGAGGCCGCGCGCCAGCTGATGGCCGCTGGCTGTGAGGTCGAAGGGCACGCTGACCGCGGCGGCGGCACGCACCAGCGTGCGTGCTTCGGCGCCGCGTTCCCCCAGCCATTTGAGCAGGACGTTACCGCCGAGCGAAACGCCGACGGCATACAGGGGGCGGTCGGGGTGGGCGGCGCGCACCCGACGCAGCACCCAGTCGATCTCGGCGCTGTCGCCGGAGTGATAGGCGCGCGGCAGGCGGTTGGCTTCGCCCGAACAGCCGCGAAAGTGCACCACGCCGCCGCCCCAGCCGGCAGCGGTCAGGGCGTGCATCAAGGCGCGCGCATAGGGGCTGCCGGAGCTGCCTTCGAGGCCATGGAAGAGGATCAGCAGCGGGTTGCGTAGCGGCGTGGGCCCTGTAGTCGGGTCTGCGCCCGGTTCTGCCGGCGGCGGGACGTGGGCATTCCAGTCGAGGTCGATGAAGTCGCCGTCCGGCGTTTCCCAGCGCTCGCGTCGGTAAGGATGGTCGTCGGGTTCGATGAGCAGGGGATAGACCGTCTGCAGGTGGCCGCCCGGCAACCAGGCCGGGGCACGGTAGGGCTGCGGATCGTCCAGGTCCACTGTGCGGCCTTTAGTGCAGCGTGCGCGGCTGCGCGTCGTCGGGAGCCGCTTCGCCGTCGCCGGCCGTCGACGTGTGGTGAGCGATCAGGCGCCAGCCGTCGGCGCCGCGCTGGAAGACGTTGGTCGACAGCATCGGCCCGTGCGGCGTCGGTTCGTCACCGAGGTAGAGCGTCTCGATGACGCTGTGCACGGCGAGCAGGCCGCCCTTCCACTGCACGCTGCGGCGCAGATGGACCGTCAGCCGCTGATTGCCGGAGAAGATCGCGCGCCAGCTCTCGCGGATTGCGCGCGCGCCGGTGAGGCGTTGGCCGGTGGGGTGGATGCAGACGATTTCCTCGTCCTCCGCCCAGACGTTCATCAGGGCGTCGAGGTCGGCGCGGCTGATGGCGTCGTAGAAGGCGTCTTCGGCGTCTTCGGGGGTGGTGTACAGGGTGCTCATCGGGGCGTCTCCGGCGGTGCTGAGGCGGCTGCCGGGCGGTCGTCCAGACAGTCTTCAAGGACGCGTTGCGGGCTGATGCCGTTCAAGCAGTCAAGGTGGCCAAGCGGGCAGGTGCGCTTGAAGCACGGGCTGCAGGGCAGGTTCAGGCTGACGATGCGGGCGCGCGGCGAGAGCGGCGGGGTGAAGCCCGGTGAGGACGAGCCGTAGACGGCAATCAGCGGCCGGTCGAGCGCGGCGGCGACGTGCATCAAGCCGGAATCGTTGCAGACCACGAATTCGGCCTGGGCGATGAGGTCGATGGCCTGGTCGAGCGAGGTCGTGCCGCAGAAATTGACGATCGGCATGCCGGGCGCGGCGAGGCCGATGATGTCGTCGCCGATCGCCCGGTCCTTGCCCGAGCCGAGCAGCCAGACGGTATAGCCGCGCGTGGCGAGATCTTCGGCGAGGGCCGCGAAATGCCGCGCCGGCCAGCGTTTGGCCGGGCCGTATTCGGCTCCGGGGCAGAAGATCGCAACTCGCGTTGGCCGGTCGATGCCGAGCGTGGCGTTGGTTGCCGCTTGCTGCGCCGGCGTCGAGGTGAGGCGCGGCAGGGGCAGCGGGCGCGGCAGCGGCATGCCGGGTGCCTCGGCGAGTTGCGCGAAGCGCTCGGCCATCTGCGGCAAGGCCGCCTTGTCGAGCACGTGCCGGCGGTTGAGCAGGCCGTAGCGCGCCTCGCCGACGAAACCGATGCGTTCAGGAATGCCGGCAAACCAGGGGACGAGCGCCGATTTGAGCGAATTGGGCAGGACGTAGACGCGGTCGTAGCCGCGCGCACGCAGGCTGCGCGCGAGGCGCAGACGGGCGCCGAGCGCGAGTTCGCCGTGCCCGAAGGGGCTGTCGACGACCTCGGCGATTTCCGGCATGCGCTGGAGAACGGGCGCCACCCAGCGCGGGGCGAGTGCGTCGAGCGTGAGGCCTGGGGTCGCCGCGTGCAGGCGTTGGAACAGGACCTGGGCCATGACGGCGTCGCCGATCCAGGCCGGAGCGACGATCAGGGCACGGGTTGCGGAGAGCGGATGCGAAGCGATTTCTGGCAAAACGGGAGATTCCTTACGACGGCTCAATGGCCCTTGGGCGCTTCACCGGAGAACACGTAGCGGGTGCCGCAGTACGGGCACTTCACCTCGCCGGTGTGCAGCACGTCGAGAAAAACGCGCGGGTGCTGCGACCAAAGCGGGGCGTTGGGCTGCGGGCAGTGCAGCGGCAGGTCGTGGGCGGTGACGGGGAGGGGACGTTGTTCGGCCATGATGGGTCCTGTAGGGGGCGGTCGGCGGAAGGTGGCAAAGGCAGTGGTTCAGGCCGGGAAGGTCTCGGCCGGGGTGAGATGCGGACAACTGCGGACGCCCGGGGAGGCGCACTGTGAGCGGGGCGCGAGACGGGGTGTCGCCTCGCGCCTGAGGAGGGGGGCGCCGTCGTCACCGATGCGGCCGTCACGATCAGCCATGGACACGGGAGAACCTCCGTCGGGCGTTTCGGGAAACGGAAATTCTAGCCGATTTTGTCGGTCGCTTGGCTGTAAAATGGTGGCTTTGGCCGCTGGCGGCGGGCCTTGGGTCCCGCGCGTCCGCGATGTTTCGTCCACCTGTTCTGAGTCCTCATGGTCTGGATGCCCCATGTGACCGTTGCTGCGGTCGTCGAACGCGAAGGCCGTTTCCTGCTCGTCGAGGAGGAGACGGACGACGGCGTGCGCTTCAATCAGCCGGCCGGCCACCTCGAGGCCGACGAATCCTTGCTCGAGGCGGTGGCGCGCGAAGTGCTCGAGGAGACGGCGTATGCGTTCGTCCCCGAGTATCTGGTCGGCATCTACCGCTGGCCGCATCCGACGCGCGACCTCACCTACCTGCGTTTCGCTTTCGGTGGCCGCCTCGGTGAACACGATGCCGGGCGCGCGCTCGATGCCGGAATCATCGCTCCACGCTGGTTGTCGATGGACGAAATTCTGGCCCGCCAGCAATCCGAAGCGCTGCGCAGTCCGCTGGTGTTGCGGTGCTGCGAGGATTTGCTGGCTGGTCGGCGTTATCCGCTTGACCTGCTGACGCATTTTTCAGGCGCAGCGGGGAGGGGGGCGGGCGCATGATCCTTGGGCGGCTGGCGAGCGCTGTGCTGGCCTGCGGGCTGGCGGTCTCGGCATGGGCGCAGGTGTCCACGGTGCCGGCCAGCGAAGGAGCGACGCTCAAGGTGTGTTTCAACTACGGCTGCCTGGCCGAGGCTGAGGTCAGTTTTTCCCCGGCTCAACTGGATGAAATCACGGTTTTGCTGCGCGCGGGCGATGCGGCCGGCGAGCGAGCCCGGCTGGGCGAAGCCATTGGCCGGCTCTACGCCTGGGCCGGGGCGCAATCGCCGATCGCTGCCGACAAGGGCGGCAATTTTGCCGACGACGCGGTTTATGGGCGCATGGACTGCATCGACCATTCGCTGACCACGACGCGCTTCCTGCGCCTTCTGGAAGCGCGGGGGATGTTGCGCTATCACACGGTGGAAGAGCGCGTGCTGCGCAGCCGCTTCCTGCTCTTTCAGCATTACGCGGCCCAGATCGTCGAGCGTGATTCCGCGCCGCGCGCGCAGCTTGAAGTGGCAGAAGTGCCGGGGGTGGTGAGCGATAGCCGCGACGCAAAGGTGGCGGCTATCCCGATGGCGGCGCGATTTGCCGTCGATAGTTGGTTTTATGATAATGGCCTGCCGGCGGCGATTCTGCCGCTGGCCGACTGGAATGCAGGAGAGGGTCCCGATGTCGGGTTCTGAAGGAAAAGGAAAGACGGTCGTCGTCGGCCTGTCGGGCGGCGTCGATTCCTCGGTGGCGGCGCTGCTGCTCAAGCGCCAAGGGTGGAACGTGGTCGGCCTGTTCATGAAGAACTGGGAGGACGACGACACCGACGAGTATTGCTCGTCGCGCCAGGACCTGATTGACGTGATGAGCGTGGCCGACACCATCGGCATCGACGTCGAAGTGGTCAATTTTGCCAAGGAATACAAGGAACGGGTGTTCGCCGAATTCCTGCGCGAGTATCAGGCCGGGCGCACGCCCAACCCCGACGTGCTGTGCAACTCGGAGATCAAGTTCCGCGCCTTCCTCGAGCACGCCCTGCAGATGGGCGCCGACAAGATCGCCACCGGCCACTACGCCGGGGTGCGCGAATTTGACGGGGCGTTCCAGCTGCTCAAGGCCGAGGACGGGACCAAGGACCAGAGCTACTTCCTGCATCGCCTCAATCAGGCGCAGCTGTCCAAGACGCTGTTCCCGCTTGCCGACACCTACAAGCGCGAGGTGCGCCGCATCGCCGAGGAGGCCGGGCTGCACGTGGCGGTGAAAAAGGATTCGACGGGGATCTGCTTCATCGGCGAGCGGCCGTTCAAGGAATTCCTGATGCGCTACCTGGCGCCGAAGAAGGGCGAAATCCGCTGCCTCGACGACGAGCGCGTGCTCGGCGAGCACGACGGCCTGACCTACCACACCATCGGCCAGCGTAAAGGGCTGCACATCGGCGGCACCAAGAACTACGCCCAGGGCGGCGAGCATGCGGCGTGGTTCGTGGCAAAAAAAGACATGGCGCGCAACATCCTCTACGTGGTGCAGGGGCACGACCACCCGGCGCTGCTTTCCGAAGCGCTCGACGCTGAGCAGTTGTCCTGGGTCGCCGGCCAGCCGCCGCGCGAGCATTGGGTCTATGCCGCCAAGACGCGTTACCGCCAGCCTGACGCACCGTGCAGCATCGAACGACTGACGGACGAGACCTGTCGCGTCGCCTTCGCCGAAAAACAGTGGGCGGTGACTCCGGGGCAGTCGCTGGTCGTCTATGAGAGCCGGGTCTGTCTCGGCGGCGGGGTGATCGTTTGACGCCGCTTTTCTGCGCACGATCGTTGGACCACGGAGCGTACGATCCCTGTGTTCGAGACGAGGCAGCGGGACCGGCGGGCGGGCGCCTGAACCGGCATCAACGCTGTTTTTTCTTCGCGTCCTTCGTGGTCGGATAGGTTTTCAATGCTTTTTTCCTCCTCGCAGCGCCTGCCGCTGCGCGCCGTGTTCTGGAGCGTGGCCCTGGCCGCGCTCGGCTACCTCGGCCTGTCGCTGTGGGCCGGCTGGCGCGATGTGGTGGCCGCCGTGGTGCAGGTCGGGCCGTGGGTGCTTGCCGGCCTGCTCGTCCTCTCGCTCGTCAATTACCTGCTGCGCTTTCTGCGCTGGGCGCGTTACCTCGCGCTGCTTGACGCGCCGGTGCCGTGGCGGATCAACCTCGACGCCTATTTCGCGGGTTTTGCGCTGACCACCAGCCCGGGCAAGGTCGGCGAGATGCTGCGTTCGGTGTTGCTCAAGCCGCACGGCGTGCCGCCCGCGGCGAGCGTCGCGGCGTTCTTTGCGGAACGGGTCAGCGACCTGCTGGCCATCCTGGTGCTCGCCGCCGTTGGCCTGTGGGCCTATGCGCCGGCGCGGCCGATTGTCGGGCTGGCACTGGCTGCCGTCGTCGTTGCCCTGCTTCTGGTGCAGTGGACGGCGCTGATCGCCGCCATCGACCGTTGGGCGCAGGCCCGGCCGCAGAAGTGGGCGCGCCTGGTGGTCAAACTGTGCGAGGTGGTGCTGCATTTTCGCCGCTGCTTCAGCCTGCCGGCGATGGGCATGGGGCTCGCGCTCGGGGTCGTCGCCTGGTTCGCTGAAGGGCTCGGTTTCTGGTGGCTGTTGCTGGCCCTCGATCATCCTCTGCCGCTCTCCACGGCGGTTTTCATCTACGCCTTCGCGATGCTCGTCGGTGCCCTCTCCTTCCTGCCTGGCGGCCTTGGCGGCAGCGAAGCAGCAATGGTGGCGCTGCTGTCGCTCAACGGCTTTCCCGAAGCTTCGGCGGTGAGCGCGACGCTGATCTGCCGCCTGGCGACACTGTGGTTCGCGGTCGGTCTTGGGGCGCTTTTCCTTGGGAGGCGGCGCGCATGAGCCTGACCGCCTGGGGGCAACTGCCAGCCATGCTGGCGCAGCGCGAACTGTGGTGGCATGACCGTCACGCGGCGTTGCCGGATGACACGGCGAGCCTGCTCGCCTACGGCAACGGGCGGAGCTACGGCGACGTGGGCCTCAACAGCACCGGCACCCTGCTGCACACGCGCGGCCTTGATCGTTTCATCGCCTTTGACGAAGCCACCGGGCGCCTCGTTTGCGAGGCCGGGGTGCTGCTTTCGGAGATTCTCGCCGTTTTCGTGCCGCGCGGCTGGTTCCTGCCGGTGACGCCCGGCACGCGCTACGTCACCGTCGGCGGCGCGATCGCCAACGACGTGCATAGCAAGAACCATCACGGCGCCGGCACTTTCGGCTGCCATGTGCATCGCTTCGAGTTGCTGCGTTCGGATGGCAGCCGGCGCGTCTGTTCGCGCCATGAACATGCCGAATGGTTCGCGGCGACGGTCGGCGGCCTGGGGCTGACCGGCCTGATTACCTGGGCCGAGATCGAATTACGGCGGATTCCGGGCGTGCACATCGACGTCGTGAACCGGCGTTTCGTCGGCCTCGACGAGTTCTTCGCCCACAACGCCGAACTCGAAGCGCGGCACGAATACACGGTGGCCTGGATCGATTGCCTCGCGGACAAGCCGCGCGGCATCTTCATGGCCGGCGACCACGCCGAGACGCCCGGTTTTACGGGCGCGCCGGCCCGCGGCGACGGCGGCCCGGCGGTGCCCTTCAAGCCGCCGATCTCGCTGATCAACAGCCTGTCGCTGCACGCCTTCAACTTCGCCTATTACCACCGGCCTGTGCCGGCGCAGGGGCGGGTGCATTACGCGCCCTTCTTCTACCCGCTCGACGGGGTGCGCCACTGGAACCGTCTCTACGGCCGGCGCGGCTTCTTTCAGTATCAGTTCGTCGTGCCGCAAACCGAACGTGCCGCGCTCGACGAAATCTTCGCCACCATCGCCGCGAGCGGACAGGGCTCCTTCCTGGCAGTGCTCAAGACCTTCGGCGAGCTGCCGAGCCCCGGAATGCTGTCCTTCCCCAAAGCCGGGGTGACGCTGGCGCTCGATTTTCCGAACCACGGTGAGGCGACGCTGGCCTTGTTCGCGCGCCTCGACGCCATCGTCGAAGCGGCCGGCGGCCGGCTCTACGCGGCCAAGGATGCGCGCATGGCCGGCGACTTCTTCCAGCGCAGCTATCCGCGCCTGGGCGAGTTTGCGGCCTACCTCGATCCGCGTTTCGCTTCGGATTTCTCACGCCGGGTGGGGATCGTGTGAGCGATGAAGCGGTGCTTGGTGGTCGTGTGGATTCCGTAGTTTCCGCGATGCACATTGTCGCGCGTCTGTTCTATCTTGATTTCAATCGTTTTGGATAATCGGAGACATGCAGAAAATACTGATCATCGGCGCCACCTCGGCGATTGCTGAAGCCGCAGCCCGCCTCTGGGCGCCGCGCGGCGCGGCGTTCTACCTCGTCGGGCGTAATGCCGAACGGCTCGTGAGCATCGCCGACGATCTTAAGGTACGCGGTGCGGCGCGGGTCGAAACGCAGGTCATGGACGCCTGCGAGCGCAGTCAGCATGAGGCGATGTTGACGGCCGCCGACAATTTTCTGTGCGGCATCGACGTGGCGCTGATCGCGCACGGGTCCTTGCCCGATCAGCGCGCCTGTGAACTTTCGGTCGACTTGACGCTGGCCGAGATCGAGACCAATGCGCTGTCGGTGATCGCGCTGTCGACGCTGATCGCCAACCGTCTTGCCTGGCAGGAAAAGGGGACGCTGGCGGTGATTTCCTCGGTGGCCGGCGACCGTGGCCGCCAGAGCAATTACGTCTATGGTGCGGCCAAGGGCATGGTGAGCCTGTTCCTGCAGGGGCTGCGCAACCGCATGTTCAAGCACGGGGTCCAAGTGCTGACGGTCAAGCCGGGTTTCGTCGATACGCCGATGACGTCCGGTTTCGACAAGGGGCCTTTGTGGGCAAGCGCCGACCAGGTCGCGCGCGGCATCGTGCGCGCCATCGACACGCGGCGCGACGTTGTCTACCTGCCGGGGTTCTGGTGGCCGATCATGTGGATCATCCGCCATCTCCCCGAAGGCTATTTCAAGAAGCTCAAACTGTAGGCGCTGCGGCGTTTTTCTCGGAAGGCCATTGGCGATGAACATTCCTCCATCCCCCGATTTCCGTTCCTCGGATTTCCTGCGCCGGCACATGCATTGGGTCATGGATTTCTACAACCGGCGCTCGTTTGATCCGAGCGGCGGGATGTACCACTTCTACCTCGACGACGGCACGGTGTACGACGTGCACACGCGGCACCTGGTGAGTGCGACGCGCTTCGTGGTCACCAACGCCATGCTCTACCGCGAAAGCGGCGAGGCGCCCTACCTCTCGAACGCCCGGCATGCCGTCGATTTCGTGCGCGATGCCTTCCGCGATCCGCAGACCGGCGGTTATGCCTGGCTGATCGACTGGCGCAACGGACGTTCGACGGTGCTCGACAGCACGCGTCATTGCTATGGCATGGCCTTCGTCATGCTCGCCTACGCGCATGCGGCGATGTGCGGCATCGACGAGGCGCGCGGCTGGCTGGCGGAGACCTTCGAGGTTGCCGAAAAACGCTTCTGGGAGTCGCTCGTCGGCCTGTATGCCGACGAAGCGACGGTCGACTGGGTGCTCTCGCCCTACCGTGGCCAGAACGCCAACATGCATGCCTGCGAGGCCATGCTGGCGGCCTTCGCGGCGACCGGCGAAGCCCGCTACATCGAGCGCGCGGAGACCCTCGCCGAGGCGATCACCCGCCGCCAGGCGGCGCTTGCCGACGACCTCGTCTGGGAGCATTACAACGCCGACTGGACTGTCGACTGGGACTACAACCGCCACGACAAGAGCAACATCTTCCGCCCCTGGGGCTACCAGCCCGGCCACCTCACCGAATGGGCCAAGCTGCTCGTCCAGCTCGATGCCCTGCACCCGGCGGCCTGGCACCTGCCGCGGGCCGAAGCGCTGTTTTTGGCCGCGGTTGAGCGCGCCTGGGATCACGAGCACGGGGGCATGTTCTACGGTTTTGCGCCTGACGGTACGATCTGCGACAGCGACAAGTACCACTGGGTGCAGGCCGAAACGCTCGCCGCCGCCGCGCTGCTTGCCCTGCGCACCGGCAACCGCGACTACTGGGCGTGGTACGACCGCCTCTGGGACTACTGCTGGAAGCATTTCGTCGATCACCGCGGGGGCGCCTGGTTCCGCATCCTCGATGCGGCGAACCGCAACCACACCCGCGAAAAGAGCCCGGCCGGCAAGGTCGATTATCACGACATCGGTGCTTGTTTCGACGTCCAGGCTGCGTTGCGCCAGCGGGCCAGCGGCGAACGGCTGACCGTGCTCCGGGCATGAGCGCCGCCCCGCGCTTTGCCGCCTTCGGCGAGGCCCTGACCGACTTCGTGCGTCAGGGCGATGATGTCTGGCGCAGCGTTCCGGGCGGCGCGCCGTGGAACGTGGCGCGCGCGATGGCGGCCTTTGGCGTAGCGAGCGCCTTTGGCGGGGCGATCAGCCGCGACTGCTTTGGCGATGCCCTCTGGCAGGCGAGCCTCGAAGCGCGGCTGGATACGCGCGGCGTGCAGCGTGTCGACAAATCGCCGCTGCTGGCGATGGTGCACGCCACGCATCCGCCGCAGTATTTCTTCGTCGGCGACGACAGTGCCGACCTTCATTTCGACGTCGACGCCTTGCCCGACGAATGGCTCGCCGGCTTGCGCTGGGCGCTGTTCGGTGGCATTAGCCTCGCGCGCGAGCCGCTTTCCGGGCGCCTGCTGGCCTTGGCCGAGCGGCTCAAGCGGGGCGGGACGAAGATCGCCTACGACCCCAATTTCCGCGTCCTGATGGACGAGCGCTACGACCCGACGCTGGCGCGCATGCTGGTGCTGGCCGACCTCGTCAAGCTTTCCGCCGACGACGTGCGTGGCCTGCTGCGATGCTCCGACGTCGAGGCCGGGCTTGCCGCCTTACGTGCCCGCAATCCGCAGGCCGCGTTCTTCTTCACCGACGGCGCCGCCCCGGCGCGTTGGTGCACCGCTGCGGGCGTCTGGGAAGGCGTGCCTCCGGCAATCGATGTGGTCGACACCGTGGGGGCCGGCGATTGCAGTCTGGCCGGCCTGCTTGCCAGTCTGCTCGACGGCGCCGAGATGTCGGGTGGTGAACCTTTGCGCGCGGCCCTGGCCGCCGGTGCGGGGGCCTGCCTCGCTGCCGGCGCGGTGCCGCCTTCGCCCGCGCAACGCGCGCAACTGGCGGCGCGGGTGACATTGCGCCGTCTTTAACCGCGAAGCTTCCCGACGGCCCGCGCGCCTCCAAAACGAAAAAGCCCCGCCGAAGCGGGGCTTTTTCTTGGTGCTGAACCGGGATTAGGCGGCTTGCTCGGCTTCGTCCTGGATCGAGTCGATGTCCTTCTGCTCGACCGAGGAGGTGATCAGGCGGGCAATCACCAGGTCGCCGGCGACGTTGAGCGTCGTGCGGCACATGTCGAGGAAGCGGTCGACCCCGAGGATCAGGCCGATGCCTTCGGCCGGGATGCCGACCTGGACCATCAACACCACGATCAGCGGCAGCGAGCCGCCCGGGACGCCGGCCGTGCCGACGCCGGCGAGAACCGACATCAGGACGACGAGGACCTGCTGACCGAAGGAGAGGTCGATGCCGAAGACCTGTGCCAGGAAGATCACCGTCACGCCTTCGAACAGCGCGGTGCCGTTCTGGTTGGCCGAAGCGCCGACCGTCAGCACGAAGCGCGAGATCTTGGGCGGCAGCTTGAGCACGTGTTCGGCAGTTTCCAGCGCGACCGGCAGGGTGGCGTTGGACGAGGCCGTCGAGAAGGCGTACAGATAGACTTGCTTACACTGGCTGAAGAAGTGGAAGGGCGAAACCTTGCCGACGATCTTCAAGGTGAGGCCATAGACCACGAAGAACTGGAAGAGCAGACCCAGCACCACGACCAGCGCGTAGTAGGCGACGTTGCCGAGGAAGCCGGCGCCCATGCGGTAGGCGGTGTTGAAGACGATGCCGAAGATCGCGTACGGCGCGAGCTTCATCGCCAGTTCGATGATCTTCATACAGGCCTGGAAGATCGCGTCGAGCACCTGCGAGAGCGGATGCTGCTCGCTCTTGATGACCGTCGACAGCGCCCAGCCGAAGAACAGTGCGAACACCATCAGGGCGACGATTTCACCCTGGAAGGCGCGAGCAGCGGCATCGATCGGGTTCTGCGGCAGCAGATCCACGAAGTACTGGAACCACGGCTTGTTCTGCGTCGCGGCCACGTTCTTCTGGATCGCCAGCACGCCCTGGTTAGCGGCCAGTGCAGCCTTGTCGAACTCGAGGCCGACACCCGGCTTGAGCAGGTTGGTCGAGAAGACGGCGACGAGCACCGCGCAGCCGCTGAGCAGGATGGTGTAGAGCAGCGAGAAACCACCGACCCGGCCGAGGCCGGCGCCGCGTCCGAGTTCCATGGCGCCGAGCATCAGCGCCGAGAGGATCAGCGGCACGACGACCATGAAGATCATGCGCAGGAAGGTCGCACCGACGAAGGTGAAGAGTTCGGTGACCCGACCCATGGCGGCGAATTCCTTCGCCGGGAAGTTGTAATACCCGATCAGGCCCAGAATGACGCCCAGGGCAAAGCCCAACAACAACTTGTTGTGCTGCTTCATTGTGATTCCCCCCATGTTTGCAAGATAACAACTGCGAAATTTCGGGCCGCCGGTCAGCCGGTTCTGGCCTAAGCCCTTCGGAATATGTACCGAGCCGTTGGTTTGTTGTTCTGGTTTCGCACTATACGCGCGCGAACGCTTTTTGTTCAATCAAAAAACTTTTTTTTTGGAGGGCTGTGCAATGGGTGTGCACCGAGAGAGACAGTGCATTACGGCGCGCCGGCGGGCGGGAGAGAGGGGCGTCGAGCGACGCAGTGGCCGGGGCTGCAGGGCGCGGCGCCGTTTATACGGCGACCGCGCGAATATGTCAATACCTTATGCTTTAGGCATTGTCTCGGCGAAGGCCGGACGGTGGGAGAGTTTTTCGTAGAGGCGGGCGAGGTTGGGGTGTTTGGCGTTCCAGTCGATCTCCGGGAAGCGGAAGGCCAGGTAGCCGAGGGCGCACCCGGCGGCAATGTCGGCGAGCGAAAAATGCGTGCCCATGCACCAGTTGCTGTCGCCCAGCTCGGCCGCCATGTAGTCGAGGCCGGCGATGATCTTGTTCTGCTGGCGAACGATCCACTCGCTGCTTTGTTGTTCGGCAGGGCGCTTCTTTTCCAGGAAGATCAGCGCTGCGGCGTCGCAGATGCCGTCGGCCAAGGCTTCCCAGCGTTTTACCTCGGTGCGCTCGCGGTTGGTCGAGGGCATCAGCTTGTTGTTCGGGGCAACATTGTCGAGGTATTCGCTGATGACGCGCGAGTCGAAGAGCGAGGTGTCGTCGTCGAGCGCCAGGACGGGGATCTTGCCCAGCGGGTTGAGGTTGGCGACGCCCGACTCGGGCGACCACGGGGAGTCGATGACGAATTCGTAGTCGATCTTTTTCTCTGCGAGAACGATGCGCACCTTGCGCACGAAGGGGCTGGTCAGCGATCCGATAAGCTTCATTGGTGGCCTGTGGAGGGTTTCAGGTTCTGCGCGGGGCAGGGATGCGCCGATTATAGCATTCGGAGTCCTGACCCTCGTTGCGCCGGCGTGTGCGAAAGGCCGGATTTGCTGGAGTTTTTGCGGGGAAGTTACAATGGCGGCCCCTCAGTGAAGGATTCCATCCATGTCTTGCAATAACCTGACGATGCTCTCGCCGCTCGACGGTCGTTACGCGACCAAGGTCGATGCTCTGCGCGAGCACTTTTCCGAGTTCGGCCTGATCCGCCGCCGCCTGCAGGTCGAGGTCGAATGGCTCAAGGCGCTGGCCGCCGAGCCGCATTTCGCCGAGATCCCGTCCTTCTCGCCAGCGACCGTCGCCGAGCTCGATCGCCTGGTTGCCGAATTCGGGCCGGAGCAGGCCGCCGAGGTGAAAGCCATCGAGGCGACCACCAATCACGACGTCAAGGCGCTCGAATACTGGATCAAGGATCAGCTCGCCGCCAACGCTGAGGTGATGCGGGTCAAGGAATTCATCCACTTTGCTTGCACCTCCGAGGACATCAACAACCTCTCGCACGCGCTGATGCTCAAGGGAGCGCGCGACGCGGTGCTCGTTCCGGCGCTGGACAAGGTGATCGCCCGCCTGCGCGAACTGGCGCACCAGCTCGCCGAACTGCCGATGATGTCGCGTACGCACGGTCAGCCCGCGACGCCGACGACCATGGGCAAGGAGTTGGCCAACGTCGTCTATCGCCTCGATCGGGCGCGCAAGGCCATCGTCGGGGTCTGCCTCTTGGGCAAGATCAACGGCGCGGTCGGTAACTACAATGCCCACCTCGCGGCTTACCCGGCGTACGACTGGGAAAGTTTCGCGCGCCGCTTTGTCGAGGGTCTGGGGTTGGAATTCAACCCCTATACCATTCAGATCGAGCCGCATGACGCGATGGCCGAGCTTTTCGACGCCTTCGCCCGCGCCAACACCATCTTGGTCGACCTCGACCGCGACGTTTGGGGCTACATCTCGCTTGGCTTCTTCCGCCAGAAGCTCAAGGCCGGCGAGATCGGCTCGTCGACGATGCCGCACAAGGTCAATCCGATCGACTTCGAGAATTCCGAAGGCAACCTCGGTCTGGCCAATGCTGTTCTGCGCCACCTTTCGGAGAAGCTGCCGATTTCGCGCTGGCAGCGTGACCTGACCGACTCGACCGTGCTGCGCAACATGGGCGTTGCTCTCGGTTATGCGCTGCTTGGCTACGATTCCTTGCTGCGCGGTCTGGGCAAACTCGAGGCCAATGCCGACGTGCTGTGCACCGACCTCGACGCGAATTGGGAGCTCCTGGCCGAACCGATCCAGACGGTGATGCGCCGTTACGGGATCGAGAATCCCTACGAGAAGCTCAAGGACCTGACCCGCGGCAACCGTGTCTCGCGCGACGGCATGCAGGAATTCGTCAAGTCGCTCGACATTCCGCAGGCGGCCAAGGACGAACTGCTCAAGTTGACGCCCTGGGACTACACCGGCAAGGCCGCCGAACTGGCGCGCCGGATCTGAGGCGCGGCCATGTCGGAATTTGCCGCCAACCTCAAGAAGCTCCCGGGGATCTCGCACCTGGCCGCGATCAATCTGCTCGATGCCGAAGGCAACGTGATCGATACGATCGAGAACAAGACCGGCAGCCAGGGCTCGCTCGCGGTTTATAACCATCTTGCGCAGACCTACGGAGCGATCACCCCCGAGGCCGCGCGCAAGGGGCTGGAGCTGTACGCCGAGCACACCGAGGATGCGCGAACGCATCCCGGCAAGCATGCCAACATCGATCGTCTGCTGGCCCTGGTCGCCGAAGGGCGCACGCTGCGCGTCAAGCACGTGTTCGCGCTCTGACCTTCCGCTTCGCCAGAGGCGAAAACGGATTTGACAGCCGGTGCCAAGGATTTAGATTGAAGGCACGACGGGCCGGAGGCAGCGCCGCCTCCGGCCCGTTTTTTTGTCGCCTGATCGCACTTTTTGCGTTCGGGCGTGTCTTGCACCGTGCCGTTCCGTTTTCTGATCATCCCCTGATGGAGAGAACCATGAAAAAAACTGTCGTCGCGCTCGTTCTTGCTGGCCTGGCGTCCGCCGTTTTTGCCCAGCAGCCGCTCAAACCCGAAGAAATGATCAAGTTCCGCAAGTCAGGTTACAGCTTCATGTCCTGGAACATGGGCAAGATCAAGGCCAATCTCGACGGTAACTTCAACAAGGAGCAGGTGATCGCCGCTGCCAACGTCGTCGCGGCAACCGCGAATTCGGGCATGGGGGCGCTGTTCGGCCCGGGCACCGAAAAAGACGCCGGGAACGAGAAGACGCGGGTCAAGCCTGAATTCTTCCAGCAACCCGAAAAAGTGCGCGAACTGGCGATGGCTTTCAATAAGGAGGCCAACGAACTGGCCAAGGTGGCCGCGGGTGGCGATCCGGCCGCGATCAAGGCGCAGTTCGGCAAGACCGGTGGCACGTGCAAGGCCTGCCACGACGCCTTCCGCAAGGATTGAGGGCAAGGGACGCCCGTTCCCTGAGCCTCCGGCCGGACACGGTCAAAGAAAAAGCCTCCCGCGGGAGGCTTTTTCGTCCCCGGGCGGGGGCGGTCAGAAGAACATCTTGACGATGATCCAGCCGACGGCACAGCCGGTCCCGACGCCCAAGAGGCCTGGGATGATGAAGCTGTGGTTGATGACGAACTTGCCGATGCGCGTCGTCCCCGAGCGGTCAAAGCCGAGGCAGGCGAGGTCGCTGGCGTAGGTTGGCAGAATGAAGTAGCCGTAGCACGCGGGCATGAAGGCGAGCATCACCTTCGGGTCGACGCCGAGGCTGACGCCCAGCGGTGCGATCGCGGCAATGGCCGCGGCTTGGCTATTGACCAGCTTGGAGACGATGAACAGCACGAGGGCGTAGGTCCAGGGCTGGGCGGCGACGATGCCGGCGAGGGCATTCTTGAGCAGCGTGAAGTGCGCCTCGAAGAAGGTGTCGGCCATCCAGGCAACGCCGAAGACCGAGACGATGGCCACCATGCCGGCCTTGAACACCGTGCCGTTGGGGATTTCCTGCGGCTTGACCTTGCACAGCACCAGGATCAGCGAGCCGGCGGTGAGCATCATCATCTGGATGGCGAGGTTCATCGACAGGGGCTTGGCCTTCCCGATCGGGCCGACGGCCGGGCGAAGCTCGGGGAAGGCGCCGAGCAGGACGACCGCAGCGATGGCGCCGAAGAAGATCCAGGTGGCCCAGTAGGCTTCCTTGGGGAAGACCTTGTCGAGCAGGGTGGTGTTTTCGCCGTAGATGTAGTCGCGTTGCTCCGGGTCCTTGATCTTGGCCTGGAATTCCGGGTCGTTCTCCAGATCCTTGCCGCGCTTGAGGCTCCACAGGGCGGCGACGATGACGCCGCAGAGCGTTGCCGGCATGCCGACCGAGAGGATCTCGATCAGGCTGATCGGGTGGCCGAAGGCATCGGTCTTGCCCAAGATGGCGACCATCGAGACGACAGCGACCGAGACCGGCGACGCACAGATGCCGATCTGCGAGGCAATCGAGGCCACGGCCATCGGGCGCTCGGGGCGGATGCCCTTCTTGATCGCGATGTCGTAGATGATCGGGAACATCGTGTAAACGACGTGCCCGGTGCCGCACATGACGGTCAGTGTCCAGGTGGTGATCGGCGCGAGGATGGTGATTTTATCGGGATGCTTGCGCAGCAGC
Source organism: Propionivibrio sp. (assembly GCF_041441355.1). Classification (GTDB taxonomy): domain Bacteria; phylum Pseudomonadota; class Gammaproteobacteria; order Burkholderiales; family Rhodocyclaceae; genus Propionivibrio. The sequence goes on along the minus strand of NZ_JASDTF010000011.1, from coordinate 143,688 downwards.
TTTTCGGCGAAGCGCATCATCACGTTGAGGCCGCCGGCGGACTGGAGCACCGAGGCGCAGCCAATCACGGCGAGGATGGTGAGCAGGACATCGACGGGCGGTTTGCCCGGCGCAAGGTGAAAAACGAAAGCAAAAATCAAAACCCCGATGCCGCCGAAGAGGCCCAGACCGTAGCCCCCGTAACGGGTGCCGGCGACGAGGCAGAACAAGATGATGAGAAACTGCACAGTGATGGCGATATCCATCGAACAACTCCCCTCTTTTTTACGATGATTTTATGCTCGGCGTGCCGTTGGCAAGCGCTCGCCCGCGCAGCGATTTTGTCGTTCGCCGCACGTGCAAGTCAAGCCGAAAAAAGCGTTTTCTACGTAAAAAAGGCGAAAATTGCGCGCTGCGAACGCGCCATTCGGCGCGCCTTGCAGGCGGGCTGCAAGGCGCGTCCGGCGGTGCTTCCGGGGCTTACCAGGCGGGGGCTTGCTGCGCGGGTGCGGGCGGTGGCGCCGGCAACCAGTGGCCCGAAGCGGTGTAAACCGCAGCCAGCGCCAGCGCCAACGCCAGGACGAAGGCGCGCGGGCCGCCGCCGCGCGTCGGCGCGGCGAGGGGGGCGGGAACGTCTTTCCAGCCGGTGAGCATCGGGCGCACTAGGTTCTCGCGCTTGAGGCGGCTGTAATAGGCGATGGCCAGCAGGTGCAGGACGAGCAGCAGGATCAGGACGCTGGTCAGCTTGCGGTGCCAGCCGATCAGGCGGTCGCTTGAGTCCTTGCCGGCCAGTTCGAAGAGCGGTCCGCGGAAGGCGATGTCGTCGTTGCCGGCGATGCCGGTGGCGAGCAGTGCGGCGAGGATGGCGAGCATGGCAAAGATCGACAGCGCGCCGAGCGGGTTGTGACCAATGCCCTGCCAATGGCCGCCGAGGTAGGCGAAGACCCGCCTGGGGGTCGGCAGGAACTGGGCGAAACGCGCATAAGTCGGGCCGTTGAGCCCCCAGACCAAGCGAAAGGTGATGAGGCCGACAATGACGAGGCCGATCCGGCCGTGCCAGACCATGGCATTGCCGCCCAGCTTGCCGGTGATGATCGCGGCCAGGACGCAGAGCACGAGCGACCAGTGGAAGATGCGGGTGGGCAGATCCCAGAGGCGGATGCGTTCGGACTTCATCGCGGGCTCCATGAGGGCGGATGAACGGATGGTAGAACGACGGAGCCTGATGTGCCAAGGGCGCCTTGCGGCGCCCTTGCACGGGGTGTTGCGGAGTGTGGCGGCTGGGTGACTCAGACCACCGCGCCCTCGTCGTTGGCACCCTCGATTTGCTTCTTGGGCTTGACGAAGTGTTCGCGCGAGACACCGAGCCACATCGCCAGCGGCGCGGCGACGAGCACCGACGAGTAGATGCCGAAGCAGATGCCGATGGTCAGCGCGAGGGCGAAGTAATGCAGGGTTTCGCCGCCGAAGACGAGCATCGAGAGCACCATCAGCTGCGTGCTGCCGTGGGTGATGATGGTGCGCGAGATGGTGCTGGTGATGGCGTGGTCGAGCACCTGCGGCGTGGTCAGGCCGCGCACTTTCTTGAAGGTTTCGCGCACCCGGTCGAAGACCACGACCGACTCGTTGACCGAGTAGCCGAGCACGGCGAGAACCGCAGCCAGGACCGAGAGCGAGAACTCCCACTGGAAGAAGGCGAAGAAGCCGAGAATGATGACTACGTCGTGCAGGTTGGCGATGATCGCCGAGACCGAGAAGCGCCACTCGAAGCGGACCGCGAGGTAGAGGACGATCCCCAGGATGACCAGCAGCAAGGCCAGCGCACCGTTCTCGGCAAGCTCCTTGCCGACCTGCGGACCGACGAACTCGACGCGGCTCAGGGCGGCGCCGGGGGCTTCGGCTTCCAGCGCGGCCATCACCGCTTCACCGATCTTGGCCGAGTTCTGCTCGGCCTTGAGCGGCAGGCGGATCATCACGTCGCGGCTCGAACCGAAGTTCTGCACCGCGATGTCGGTGTAACCGGCCTTGGAGAGGCCGCCGCGGATCTTTTCGAGGTCGGCCGCCTGCGAGTAGGTGACTTCGATCAGCGTCCCGCCCGTGAACTCGACCGACAGGTGCAGGCCGCGCGAGAACAGGAAGAACACCGCGAGCAGGAAGGTGATGAGTGAAATGACATTGAACGTCAGCGCATGGCGCATGAACGGAATGTCTTTGTGGATGCGGAAAAATTCCATGTTCGTGCGTCCTTATTTGGCCTTGCCGGCGGCGGTGTCGGGTTTCCAGATCTGCCCGATCGACAGCGACTCGAGCTTGCGCTTGCGGCCATAGATCAGGTTGACCAGGGCGCGCGAGACGAACACCGACGAGAAGAGCGAGGTCAGGATGCCGAGGCAATGCACCACGGCGAAGCCGCGCACCGGGCCGGAGCCGAAGACGAGCAGGGCGATGCCGGCGATCAGGGTGGTGACGTTCGAGTCGAGAATCGTGTCGAAGGCGTGGTCATAACCGTTATGGATGGCCATCGCCGGCGAATGCCCGAGGCGTAACTCCTCTCGGATGCGTTCGTTGATCAGCACGTTGGCGTCGATGGCCATGCCCAGGGTGAGCGCGATGGCCGCGATCCCCGGCAGGGTCAGCGTCGCCTGCAGCAGCGAGAGCAGGGCGATCAGGAAGAGCACGTTGGAGGCCAGCGCGACGACCGAAATGAAGCCGAAGAGCACGTAGTAGGCGACCATGAACACGGCGATCGCGGCAAAGCCCCACAGCGTCGAATGGAAGCCCTTCTTGATGTTCTCGGCGCCGAGGCTCGGGCCGATGGTGCGTTCCTCGATGATCTCCATCGGCGCGGCGAGCGAGCCGGCACGCAGCAGCAGCGCGGTGTCGTTGGCTTCGACGGTGGTCATGCTGCCCGAGATCTGGACGCGACCGCCGCCGATTTCGGTGCGGATCACCGGGGCGGTGACGACTTCGCCCTTGCCTTTCTCGATCAGCAGGATGGCCATGCGCTTGCCGACGTTTTCGCGCGTGATGTCCTTGAAGATGCGCGAACCGGCCGAGTCGAGCGTGAGGTGCACCGCCGGCTCCTGGCTCTGGTTGTCGAAGCCGGCCTGAGCGTCGGTGAGGCGGTCGCCGGTCAGCACGACCTGCTTCTTGACCAGCAGCGGCCGGCCGCCGCGCTCGACGTACAGCTCGGTGCCGAAAGGAACCTGGCCGGAGAGCGCGCCTTCGAGCGCGCCCGGCGTGTCGTCGACCATGCGGATTTCAAGCGTCGCGGTGCGGCCGAGGATGTCCTTGGCCTTGGCCGTGTCCTGCACGCCGGGCAGTTGCACGACGATGCGGTCGAGGCCCTGCTGGGCGATCACCGGCTCGGCGACGCCGAGTTCGTTGATCCGGTTGTGCAGGGTGCCCATGTTCTGTTTCACCGCCAGTTCCTGGATGCGCTTCAGGGCGAGCGGCTTGAGGCTGGCGATGATGCGCAGGTCGCTGCCGTCGCCCTGGTCGAGGAGGGCCAGATCGGGCTGGTTGTCGTCGAGGACGTTGCGCGCCTTGGTGCGCGTTTCAGCGTCGCGGAAGCGGATCACGATGCGTTCGCCGTCGCGGGCGATGCCGCCGTGGCGGATGTTCTTGTCGCGCATCAGGCTGCGCAGGTCGGCCGCGGTGGCGTCGAGGCGCTTGGTCAGCGCGCCCTTCATGTCCACCTGGAGCAGGAAGTGCACCCCGCCGCGCAGGTCGAGGCCGAGGTACATCGGCAGCGCGTGCATCTTGGTCAGCCACTGCGGCGAGCTGGAGAGCAGGTTGAGCGCAATGACGTACTGCGGGTCGGTCGGATCGGGATTGAAATGCTTCTCGAGGACGTCCTTGGCCTTGAGCTGGGTGTCGGTGTCCTTGAGGCGGACCTTGACGCCGTTGGCGTCGAGGAAAATTCCCTTGTTCTCGATGTTCGCGCCGCCGATGGCGGTTTCGACGCGATCGAGGGTCTTGGTGTCGATCTTCAGCGTGGCTTTGGCGCTCGAGACCTGGACGGCCGGCGATTCGCCAAAGAAGTTCGGCAGCGTGTAGACGAGGCCGAGCGCCAGCGCAAAGGCGACGATGAGGTATTTCCAGAGCGGATAACGATTCATGGAAGGCTGGACGATGTTGAGGTTGGGCTGCGGGATCGCCGGACGGCCCTCGGCGCATGGGGCGCCGATGCGAAACGGAGCGGTCGTTCGCCGCTCCGTCTCTGGGGACTCATGGGGCCGGTTACAGGCTCTTCAGCGTGCCCTTGGGCAGAACCATCGCCACGGCGGGCTTTTGCAGCTGGATTTCGACGTTGTCGGCAATCTCGACGCCGACGTAGGTGTCGCCGACCTTGGTGATCTTGCCGGCGATGCCGCCCGAGGTCACGACTTCGTCGCCCTTGGAGAGCGCGTCGATCATGGCCTTGTGCTCCTTGGCCTTCTTCATCTGCGGACGGATCATCAGGAAGTAGAGCACGACGAACATCAGGATGATCGGCATGAACTGCATGATGGTTTCCACCGGGCCGCCGGCACCTCCGGCAGCGGCCTGGGCGTAAGCGTTACTGATCAACACATTGTTCTCCTTGGAATAAAAGCGAAACGACGCCGGGGCGTCAAAAACAAGCGGGTCATTGTATCACTCTGGCTTCGCTGCGGCGGTCGGCATGGAAGCGTGTCACGACCTCGGCGAGGCGGCCGTCGGCGATCCCTTCGCGCAGCTCGCGCATCAGTACCTGGTAGTAATGCAGGTTGTGGATGGTGTTGAGCTGCGAACCGAGAATTTCGCCGACACGGTGCAGGTGGTGCAGGTAGGCGCGCGAGAAGTTGCGGCAGGTGTAGCACTCACAGGTGGCGTCGAGCGGGCGCGGGTCGTTCTTGTGGCAGGCGTTCTTGATCTTGATGTCGCCATAACGGGTGAACAGGTGGCCGTTGCGGGCGTTGCGCGTGGGCATGACGCAGTCGAACATGTCGACGCCCTGCTGCACGCCATGCACCAGATCCTCGGGCGTGCCGACCCCCATCAGGTAGCGCGGCCGGCCGGTGGGCAGGCGCGGCGTGGTGTGGGCGAGGATGCGCGCCATGTCGGCCTTCGGCTCGCCGACCGACAAGCCGCCGATGGCGTAGCCGTTAAAGCCGATGTCGACGAGGCCGGCGAGCGACTCCTCGCGCAGGTCTTCGTACATCCCGCCCTGAACGATGCCGAACAGCGCATTGGTATTGCCCAGGCGGTCGTGCTCGTCGCGCGAGCGGCGCGCCCAGCGCATGCTCATGCGCATCGACTTGGCCGCCTCGGCGTGGCTGGCCGGGTAGGGCGTACATTCGTCGAAGATCATCACGATGTCGGAGTTGAGCGTGTGCTGGATGCGCATCGACTCTTCCGGCGTGAGGAAGAGTTTGGCGCCGTCGACCGGCGAGGAAAACTTGACCCCCTCTTCGGTGATCTTGCGCAGCGCGCCGAGCGAGAACACCTGGAACCCGCCCGAATCGGTAAGGATGGGCTTCTTCCAGCCCATCAGCCCGTGCAGGCCGCCGTGCGCGGCGACGACTTCGAGGCCGGGGCGCAGCCAGAGGTGGAAGGTGTTGCCGAGGCAGATCTGGGCGCCGATTTCCTCGAGGTCGCGGGGCGTCATCGCCTTGACCGTGCCGTAGGTGCCGACCGGCATGAAGACCGGCGTTTCGACGACGCCGTGCGCCAGCGTCAGACGGCCGCGCCGGGCGAGGCCGTCGGTGGTGAGGAGTTCAAAGTGCATTTTGGTCTTTAGTGAAAAGTGCTTAACCACAAAGGGTGTGAAGAATGCGAAGCGGACCCGACGCGTGCAGCCTTAAATGCGGCATCGAGGTTCGATCATACGGGCTTCGTTTCGTGTTCTCCCGGGGGAATGCATTCAGTTAATTTTTCGGTTCCAACAGCATCGCATCGCCGTAGCTGAAGAAACGGTAGCGTTGTTCGACCGCGTGGCGGTAGGCAGCGCGCATTTCGTCCAGTCCGGCGAAGGCCGAGACCAGCATCAACAGCGTCGACTTGGGCAGGTGGAAATTGGTGATCAAGCGGTCGACGGTGCGGAAGCGGTAGCCGGGGGTGATGAAGATGTCGGTTTCGGCCGCGCCCGCGTTGAGTGTTCCGCATTGCGAGGCGGCTTCGAGCGCGCGCAGGCTGGTCGTGCCGACGGCGATCACCCGGCCGCCGCGCGCCTTGGCGCGTGCGATTGCGGCCACCGTGGCGGGCGGGATGTCGAAGCGCTCGGCGTGCATGCGGTGTTCGGCGACATGATGCACGCGCACCGGCTGGAAGGTGCCGGCACCGACGTGCAGCGTCAGCCAGGCGAGGTCGACGCCGATCTCGGCCAGGTGGTCGAGCAGCATCTGGTCGAAGTGCAGCCCCGCGGTGGGCGCGGCGACGGCTCCCTGGTGGCGGGCATAGACCGTCTGGTAGCGCGTCTCGTCTTCGCATTCGGCGTGGTGCGCGATGTAAGGCGGCAGGGGCAGGCGGCCATGCGCTTCGAGCCGGGCGTAGAAATCGCCTTCCGCGTCGTCCCCGATGAGTTTAAGGGCGAAGAATTCATTGTTTTCGCCGACGCGCCCGCCGACCTCGACCTCGAATGCGTCTTCGACGACGATCCGGTTGCCCGGCTTGGGCGACTTGCTGGCACGGATCTGGGCCACCGCGTGCCGGGCATCGACGACCCGCTCGATCATGATCTCGACCTTGCCGCCGCTTGCCTTCTGCCCGAACAAGCGCGCCTTGATCACGCGCGTGTCGTTGAACACCAGCACGTCGCCCGGAGCGACGAGTTGCGGCAGGTCGGCGAAGGCGCGGTCGTGGTGCGTGTTTCCGGCGACGTGCAGCAGACGGCTCGCGCTGCGGGCCGCGGCCGGGTGTTGGGCGATCAGTTCGGGCGGGAGGTGGAAGTCGAAATCGTCGAGGGTGAGCATGCGGAAAACGTAAAGTATCGTAAGGTGGCTTGTCGCTGACGGGTGAATCGGGGATAATCCGGCCTCCTGCGGTTCGCGCAAGGCGAACCGGATGGGCCGAGATGGCGGAATCGGTAGACGCAGCGGATTCAAAATCCGCCGCCGCAAGGTGTGAGGGTTCGAGTCCCTCTCTCGGCACCACGGGCATTCTGGCCCCGTCTTTACTGGCGGTGGCCGGCCAGATCCAAGCAAACTCAAGCCATCCCACCCGGTCCGTATCGAGCGCCGAGAGCGGCCAGTATACCATGCGTGCGTCGGGCCCGACCGGCCCGACGCCCCTGGCGCTAGGCTGCGGAAAGGTTCCTTGCGACCGTTTTCGTGCGCGCCCCCGCGTCCTTTTCGGGCAAATACCCATTTCAGTTGTGGTGCTATCTTCGGCCTCTCATCTCGCCGGGGTGGCGCTTTGCGCGCATTTGGCATATACCTTTCTTACTGCGCCGGGAGTGTCGGAGAGCCCCGGTCGAGCGATGCCCGGCCGGTGACGGCTGTTCTCTCCTCAAGCTGTGGTTGGACCCGTTATGCGATTGAAATTGCAAAGCCGCCACCTCAGCTTGCGCACCAAGCTGATCTGGCTGTTCGTGGTGATCAAGGTGCTGCCCTTGCTGCTGCTGGCGGTGCTCGCCTGGGAAGGCTTTCGCCTGCTCGGCGACCGCGTGCAGCGCCAGACCGAGCAGTTGACCGGCGACGTCCGCCTGACCGTCGGCGGCATGGCCGAGACGCTCTCCCGCCAGGCGCAGGAAGCGCTCAACGCCCGGGCCCGCGAGGAACTCGAGCGGTTGACCACCGACACTGCGCGTCGGGTGGCCGAATTCCTCTATTCCCGCGACGTCGATATCCAGCAAGCCGCTCGCTTGGCCCCGAGCCCGGCGATGTATTCGCTGTTCATGGCCGGGCGCACGCGTCATTTGGTCGATGGCGGGCGCTGGCAGCTTTCCGCCGACGCCACCCATTGGGTGCCGGAGGAGAAGAACGGCGAGGCCGTGGTGCTGCCGGTGAGGAGTTCCTCGAGCAATACCGAGAACGACAACGCCTTCCACTACCGTCCGCCCGAGCCGGTGCGCCCGAACCTGCCGGCGCCGCTTTACCATGAGATGACCTTCGTCGGCCTCGACGGGTGGGAGAAGATCAAGATCGCCGCCAGCGGCGAACTGCCGCGCGCGTTGCGCGACGTGAGCCGACCGGAGAACACCTGGAGCAAGGCCGAGACCTATTTCGCCGAACTCAAGAAGCTCAAGCCTGGAGAGATTTACGTTTCCGAGGTCATCGGGCCCTACGTCGGTTCGCGGGTGATCGGCCAGTACACGCCGGCTGCGGCGCAGCTTCGGGGCATCGATTTCGCACCCGAGGAGGACGCCTACGCCGGGCGGGAAAATCCCCTCGGCAAGCGTTTTCGCGGTCTGGTGCGCTGGGCGACGCCGGTCGTTGAGAACGGGCGGATCAGCGGGTACGTCACGCTGGCCCTCAACCATGACCACCTCATGGCGATCACCGAGAACCTGCTGCCGACCTCCGAGCGCTACGCGCGGATCGCCGACGCGAGCAGCGGCAACTATGCCTTCATGTGGGATCACAAGGACCGCGCGATCGCCCACCCGCGGCATCATTCGCTCGTCGGCTTCGATCCCGCCACCGGGCGGCGGGTGATGCCGTGGCTGGAGGAGTCGATCTATGAGCGCTGGCAGGCGAGCGGGCAGCCCCTCGAGCGTTTTTTGGAGCAGGTGCAGCCTTTCGAGGCGCAGACGCGGACCAAACGGCCGGCGCCGGCTTTGACTGCGGCCGGGACGGTGGGGCTCGATTGCCGCTACCTCAATTTCGCTCCGCAGTGCGTCGGCTGGCACGACCTGACCCGTAGCGGCGGTTCCGGCTCCTTCCTGATTCTCTGGAGCGGGGTCTGGAAAATCACCACCGCTGCGGCGATCCCGTATTTCACCGGCCAGTACGGGCAGACACCGCGCGGCTTCGGCTTCGTCACCATCGGCGCCAACATCGAGGATTTCCAGCTTCCGGCGGTGCGCATGGGCGAGCAACTCGAGCAGCGGGTCGGTCGCCTGGAGCGCGACATCGAAACGCAGCAGCAGGCCATCCGTGCATCGATCAGTGAATCGGTGCGCAGCCTGGGCATCGATCTGGTCTGGTCGACGCTGATCATGATCGGCGTGGTGATCGGCGTGGCCTTCTGGCTGGCCTGGCTGATCGCGCGCCGGATCGGCGAGCTGATCCTCGGCCTACGCAAGGTCGAGGCCGGCGACTACGCCTATCGTTTCGAGAAACATTCCGAGGACGAGCTCGGCAAGCTGACCGATTCGCTCAACCGCATGGCGCACCACGTCGAAAGTGCCTACGAGGACCTCAAGGACGCCAAGCGCAGTGAAGAAGTGCGCCTTGCGGCGATGGTCGAGCAGCGCACCGAAGAGCTGCGCCACGCCCGTTTCGCGGCCGAAAAGGCCAGCTCGGCCAAGAGCCTGTTCCTTGCCAACATGTCGCACGAAATCCGCACGCCGCTCAACGGCGTGCTCGGCCTGGCACAGATCGGCCTGCGCGAGCGCGGCGTTCAGCCCAAGGCCCGCGAGACGTTCCGGCGCATCGTCGATTCCGGTCGCTTGCTGCTCCGGATCATCAACGACATTCTCGATTTCTCCAAAATCGAGGCCGGCAAGCTGGAGGTCGAGCGCGTGCCCTTCAGCCCCGCCGCGGTGATCGCCGAAGCGTTGCGCGCCATGCGCCCGGAGGCCGACGCCAAATCGTTGTCGCTCGTCAGCGAGGTCGACACGCTGCCGCCGGTCTGCCTCGGCGACCCGGCGCGCTTGCAGCAGATCCTGCTCAACCTGCTTTCCAACGCGGTCAAGTTCACTGCACACGGCGGCATCCGCCTTTCGGTCGCCCGCGATGGCGAGGATCTCGTGTTCCGGGTCATCGATTCGGGCATCGGCATCGACACCGACGACCTGCGCCGGCTGTTCGAACCCTTCGAGCAGGCCGACAGCAGCACCACCCGCAAGTACGGCGGTACGGGCCTCGGACTGACCATCAGCGCCCGTCTGGCGGCGTTGATGGGGGGGCGGCTGACGGCCGAAAGCCGGGTCGGCGAAGGCAGCGTTTTCATCCTGCGCCTGCCTTTGCCGGAAAGCGATGCACCGTTGCCGGAGCCGGCGCACAGCGAAATCGGCCGTGGCGAGCGGCGCCTGCACGGCGTGCGCCTCCTGGTGGCGGAGGACAACGAAGTCAATCGCCTGGTCATCGAAGCCATGCTGCAAGGCGAAGGCGCCGAGGTGGTGATGGCCGACGACGGGGCGCAGGCGGTGCAGACGCTGGCCGACGGACTGCGTGTCGACGCTGTGCTGATGGACGTGCAGATGCCGGAGATGGACGGGCTGGAGGCGACCCGCCGCATCCGCGCCCGGCATCCGCAGTTGCCGGTGATCGGTCAGACCGCGCATGCGCTCAAGGACGAGCACGCGCGCTGCCTGGCGGCGGGAATGGTGGCGACGGTGAATAAGCCGATCGAGATCGAAGCCTTGGTCGAAATGATCCTCAGCCAGCTCGGTCACTTGCCCGCGCCATCGCCCGTGCCTGCGGCGGAGCGTGAAATGACGCCGTCGGCGGACGAAACCGCGTCATCAGAGGGCGAAGCGCCCCTGCCGGTGGTTGATTGGGCTGCGCTGGAGGCCCGTTACAGCGGGCGGCGCGAGTTCATCGAGCGCTTGCTGGCGTTGGCGTTCGAGCAGCACGTCGAAGACGCGGAACGCCTGAAGGCGTTGGCGCGCGAGGCGCGCTACGAGGAGGTCGCGACGCTCGCGCACCGGCTCAAGGGCATGGCTGGCAACCTCTGTGCCCACGAGTTCGAGGTGCAGGCACAGCGTTACCTGCAGGCCGTGCGCGGTGGCGCAGCGCCGTCGGCGGCGATGATCGATGCCCTGATTGCGGCGAGCGAGCGCCTTCTGGGCGAACTCAAGGGCGGGCGTCCCGACGCCTGAGCGGGCGCGCCCGGGACGCCGGGGCAGCCTGACCGTTCAGCTGCGTTCGCGCTTTTTTTTCCGGTACTGCCAGGGTGCTTCGGCGTGGGGATCGGCCCACAGGCCGATGCGCCGCTGGCGCGCCTCGACTTCGGCTTCGGCGTAGGTTTCCCGGTCGGCGGGCAGTTGCTCACGCTGGTAGTCGGCGTAATGCCAGGCCATGCCGCGTTGGACTTGGCGGAGGTTGAGGTCATCGCCGCGGCGGTTGTGCAAGGTGCCGACGATGCGTCCGTAGCGGTCGCGCTTGCGCCATTTGACGGTGACCGTCTGGCCGTAGGCCAGTTCGCTCAGAGAGTGCTTGGCGCGGGTGCCGAAAGCCTGCGCTTTTTCCGGCGCGTCGATGCCGAGCAGGCGGATGGTGTGCGTGGTGTTGGTGTCGTCGAGTACCTTGACCGTGTCGCCATCGGCGACGCCGATGACCTTGCCGTGCAGTGCCTGCGGGGTGCGTTGTGCGGCGTGCAGGGCGGAAGCGAACAACAGGAACAGCGCCGCGGCGAAGGCGGCCGCGGTGGAATTGCGAAGTGTGAGCATGCAGGCGGGCCGTGCCCCGGGCACGGCAAAAAAGCGCCGCAGTCTAGCCGAGATGCAGGCGCTACGAAAGCCGCGGCGGTGCCCAAAAAAGCGGCAGTGCCAAGATTGTCCATCGCGTCAATCGCTTGCCTGGACTGCCCAGGGCTTATCCACAAGCTTGTCCAGCCGGATTGGGGATGCGTTTCGCCTTGCCCGAGGGAATGACGATGGGTTTCTTCCGGGCCGGCGCTGGCGTATCGTGAACGCGGCCGTTCGCGTTTTACCCATTACCACTCCAGGGAGTCATGCCATGGTTGAAAAAGTTTTCAGCGGGCGTGTTTTGGCCCGTCGTTTGGTTCGCGTATCCGTTTTGCTCTCCGCCTTGTGGGGCGGTTTTGCCGGCGCCGACGAGGCGCAGCTCCTGGCAGCGATCGATGCCCGTGCCGAGGCCGTCAAGGCGGTGTCGCAGCAGATTTTCGAGTTCCGCGAGCTGGGGCAGCAGGAATTCAAGAGTTCGCAACTCTTGATGGACGAGCTGCGCAAGCTCGGTTTTTCGGTGCAGGGCGACCTCAAGGTGCCCGAGGACCTCGTCAAGGGCGGCATTGCCAAGACCGCGTTCCGCGCCGAACTCAAGGGCAAAGGGCCCGGGCCGACGGTGACCGTGATGCTCGAGTACGACGCCCTGCCCAACGGGCATACCTGCGGCCACAACCTGATCTCCGGCTCCGGGCTGCTCGCCGCCGCCGGGCTGGCGCAGGTGATGAAGGACTTGCCGGGCCGGCTGGTGGTGATCGGCACCCCCGACGAAGAGCGTGGCTCGCTCGGCGGCGGCAAGATCGCGCTGCTCGAAGGCAAGCATTTCGAGGGCAGCGATGTCGTGCTGATCACCCACCCCGGCGATTCCTGGATGGTGGACAAGCCCTTGCTGGCGATGAAGCGTGCCACTTTCGTCTTCAAGGGCAAGGCCGCGCATGCGGCGGCGGCGCCGGAGATGGGCATCAACGCGCTCGATGCCGCGATTCAGACCTTCAACGGCATCAACGCCTTGCGCCAGCATCTGCGCCAGGATGTACGCATCCACGGCATCATCAAAAAAGGCGGCGAGGTGGTCAACGTGGTGCCGGCGCTGGCCGAAGTCGAGTTTGCCGCACGCGCGCTCGATACCCCGACCATGCTCGATGCCTACGCCAAGCTGCTCAAGAGCGCCGAAGCGGCGGCGCTGGCGAGCGGCGCAACGCTCGAGTACAAGCCGCCCCGGACGGCCCTGCTGGCGCCGGTGCTGGTGCCCGAGTACCTTGATCTGGTGCGTGCCAGCATTGCTCGGGCCGGCGTTGCCGAAAGCGAGATCGCGCGCGAAGGCGCGCCCCTCGGATCGTCCGACCTCGGCAACGTCGGGCACGCCTACCCGACGGTAAACATCATGTTCAAGGTGGCGCCCAGAAGCGTGGCCCTGCACGAAGACGCGATGCTCAAATACACCGTACCCGACGCCGGCTGGGCGGTGAGCGTGCAGGCCGCCAAGGCCGTGGCGCTGTCGGCGCATGCCCTGTTGAGCGACCCGGCGCGGGTGCGTTCGATCAAGACGTCGTTCCAGAAGTTGAAGGCGGGCGAAACCCCTTAAGGCCTCTTTTCGTGGTCATCGCGCGGCGTCGGAACAGGCGTCGCGCCCCACTTTTTGCGTCCTTCCTGTCCGGAACCAAGCTGTCGCAGTGGCGTCCGAACGGCGCGGCCGGGCCTGGGATGGCGTTTGCGGATGGCATTTCGGTGTCGATGCCTGCCTGCATTTTCCTTGAAAAATAAGCGATTGAATGGTGTCGTTCCGAGCGGGAATCAACATATACCAACACAGCAATTGTGGATACGGCGGGGGCGGGGAAGAATAGGCCCGCGGCGCAGATCAAAAGAACAAGAGCGCCTTGCTGTACAGGTACAGAAACTGTTGTTTGATTCCGCTCGTGCATCGGATCAGACCGCCAGGCCGGCCGCTTTCCGACACGGGCTTTGTCCAACGATGAAGCTGCGCGTAAGGGAAATGCATCATGGCCAATTTTGAAATCGTGACGCGCGAGGATTTTTCCGACGTCACGTATCTCCTGGAAGTTCACCACCCGCAGATGGCCAAGGCGGCCAAGCCGGGTCAGTTCGTCATCGTCATGCTGCACGAGCATGGCGAACGCATTCCGCTGACCATCGCCGACTACGACGTCGACAAGGGCACCATCACCCTGGTCATCCAGGCCGTGGGCAAGACCACGCGCGAGATGCAGGAGGCTTGCCAGGTCGGCACCTCGCTCTACGCGCTGGTCGGGCCGATGGGCGTGCCGAGCGAGCTCGGGCATGCCAAAAAGGTGGTCTGCGTCGGCGGCGGCCTCGGTGTCGCCCCGGTCTACCCGCAGGCCCGCGCCTACAAGGACGCCGGTGCTTATGTCATCGGCGTGGTCGGCTTCCGCAACAAGGACCTCGTGTTCTGGGACGACAAGTTCCGCGCCTGCTGCGATGAATTCATCATCTGCACCGACGACGGTTCGGTCGGCATCCAGGGCCGCGTCACTGCCGGTCTGGAACAGGCCATCGCCAAGCATCCCGACATCGGCGAGGTGATCGCCATCGGCCCGATGATCATGATGAAGGGCTGTGCCGAGGTGACCCGCCCGCACAAGATCAAGACCATGGTCAGCCTCAATCCGCTGATGGTCGACGGCACCGGCATGTGCGGCGGCTGCCGCGTCAAGATCGGCGACAAGGTGAAGTTCGCCTGCGTCGACGGGCCGGACTTCGACGGCCACGACGTCGACTTCGACGACATGATGAATCGCCTGCGCCGCTACACCAAGGAAGAACGCCAGGCGATGGAGCACTGGGAAGACGGGCACGACAAGGGCTGCCGGTTGCAGAAGGCGGTCGACAAGAAGGCCGGAAAAGTAAAAACCGTAAAACCCGCCAAGGCGGCTACGGGCGCCTGAACCTTCGACATCCGACGAACCCCATCTTTGACGGCAGAACACCATGGCGAAGAAAAAAACCATCCGCACCATCCCGCAGGAACGTACGCCGATGCCCGAGCAGCCGGCGGCGATCCGGGCCAAGAACTTTGAAGAAGTCGCTTGCGGCTACCACCCGGACGACGCGCTGCGCGAATCCGAGCGTTGCCTGATGTGCCCCGACCAGCCCTGCGTCTCGGGCTGTCCGGTCGGGATCAACATCCCGGGCTTCATCCAGAAGATCAACGAAAAGGATTTCCGCGCGGCGTACGAGATCATCGCCGAGACCAGTCTTTTGCCGGCCATCTGCGGTCGCGTCTGCCCGCAGGAGAACCAGTGCGAAGGGCAGTGTACGGTCGGCGAGTCGCTCGAAGCGGTGGCCATCGGCCGCCTGGAGCGCTTCGTCGGCGACCTGGCGATCCGCGAAGGCTGGGCCACCGTGCCCTATGTCCAGAAGACCGGCTACAAGGTCGCCATCGTCGGCTCCGGTCCGGCGGGCATCGCCTGCGCCGCCGACATGGCCAAGGCCGGCTGCGACGTGACGGTCTATGAGGCCTTCCACCAGGCCGGCGGCGTGCTCAAATACGGCATCCCAGACTTCCGCCTGCCCAACCCGGTGATCGACGCCGAAATCGACAAGCTGCACCAGCTTGGCGTCAAGTTCGAGTGCAACACCTTGGTCGGCCGCTTGTTCACCATCGAGCAGATGATCAGCGAGATGGGCTTTGACGCCGTCTTCGTCGGCGTCGGCGCCGGCTACCCGACGACCCTCGGCATCCCCGGCGACTCGCTCAACGGCGTGCTGTCGGCCAACGAACTGCTGACCCGCTGCAACCTGATGCGCGCGCGCGATTTCCCCAACTTCGACACGCCGCAGCCGATCGGCCGCCGCGTCGCGGTGGTCGGCGCCGGCAACACCGCGATGGACGCCACGCGCGTCTCCCTGCGCCTGGGGGCTGAAAAGGTCTACTGCGTCTATCGCCGTTCGCACAAGGAAGCGCCGGCGCGCGCCGAGGAACTGCATCACGCCGAGGAAGAGGGCGTCGAGTTCCACTGGTTGACTGCCCCGGTTGCCGTGCTCGGCGACGAGGCCGGCAACGTGCGCGCCATGCGTTGTGTGCGCATGGAGCTCGGCGAGCCGGACGAGTCGGGCCGCCGTCGCCCGGTGCCGGTGCCCGGCAGCGAGTTCGACTTCGAGGTCGACATGATCGTCTATGCGATCGGCACCAACGCCAACCCGATCATGGGCCAGACCTGCGGCTTGAAGCTCAACAAGTGGGGCTACATCGCCGCCGACGACAGCCTGGCCACTTCGATCGCCGGCGTCTTCGCGGGTGGTGACATCGTCACCGGCGCGGCGACGGTGATCCAGGCCATGGGCGCTGGCCGCCGCGCCGCCGCGAGCATGAAGGCCTACCTCGGCATCCGCGACGCGTCGCAGCCCTTTGTCAGCGGCGGCGACGCCCCGTTCGGCATTGCCGCCGAGGAGAAGAACTTCGTCCGGGTGCGCACCGCATAAGGCCCCGCGTCCTTCTTCGTGACCCTTTTTCGTGATTATGGATACCCCGATATGAGTGCACAGAAATCCAGTAAGACTGCCGGCAAGGCGCCCGGCAAGGCCGCGGGCGCCTCGTCCGTGCCCGTCATGCAGCTCAAGGAACACATCGTCGAGATCATCAGCGACTCCGGCGAAGGCGCCCAGCGCTGCGGCCAGTCGCTCGGCTCGATCGCCGCGCGCATGGGCAACGGCATCTGGACCACCGAGATCATCCCCGCCGAAATCCGTCCGCCGGCCCGCAGCGTGGCCGGCGCCAGCGGCAACCGCATCCGCATCGGCGCGCAATACATCACCAACGGCGGCGACCAGACCGACCTCGTCGTCGCCTTCAACGAGCAGGTGCTGCTCGGCCGGGTGCGGGCACGTGAACTCAAGCCCAACTGCATCATTCTGCTTGAGAGCATGTGGCGCAAGCACAGCGACGTGAACGTCGCCATGGCCTACGCCGAGACGCACAAGCGCCTCGTCGAGTCGGGCTACACGGTGCGCGAAATTCCGATGGAGCAGGAGTGCCTGAAGCACACCCAGGACGCCAAGAAGGGCAAGAACATGTTCGCCCTCGGCATGCTCTGCTTCCTCTACAGCTTCGACCTGCAGGCCGCGCGCGAGCAGATCGCGCTGACCTTCGGCAAGAAGTCGCAGGCCATCATCGACGCCAACGTCGTGCTCCTCGAAGCCGGTTACGCCTGGGCCACCGAGAACCTCGACTTCCGCTTCGCGATTCCGGCCAAGCCGAGCGCCGACGCGCAGATCGCCACCAACGGCAACACCGCCCTGGCTCTGGGCGTGATGGCTTCGGGCATGGACCTCTGCTCGATGTACCCGATCACCCCGGCGACCTCGGCCTCGCACTACCTCTCCGACGTCTTCGAGAGCGTCGGCGGCCTGGTGCACCAGGCCGAGGACGAAATCGCCGCCTGCGCCTTCGCCATCGGCGCCTCCTACGCCGGCAAGTGCCCGGTGACCATCACCTCCGGCCCCGGCTACTCGCTCAAGCAGGAAGCCATCGGCCTCGCGGTGATGGCCGAGATTCCGCTGGTGGTGGTGAACGTCCAGCGCGGCGGCCCGAGCACCGGCCAGCCGACCAAGGCCGAGCAGGGCGACCTGATGACCACCATCTACGGCAGCCACGGCGACGCGCCGAAGATCGTCATGGCCCCGGCGACGATCGAGGAGTGCTTCTACTCGATGATCACTGCGCGCAAGCTGGCCGAGACCTTCAACACCGTCGTCGTCGTGCTGACCGACGCCACGCTTGCCACCTCGCAGCAGCCGTACAAGCGGCCCGAATTCAACGAAGCCTGGATGGCCCCGCCCATCGATCAGAGCGCGGTGCCGGCCGGCGCCAAGCCCTACGACTGGGACGCCACCACGGGCCTCGCGCGCCGCTTCATCCCCGGCCAGCCGGGCGGCATGCACACCGTCACCGGCCTGGCGCACGACCGCAACAGCCACGTCGCCTACGACCCGGACATCAACCAGGAAGGCTTGCGCGCGCGCAGCCTGAAGATCGCCGCGCTGCAGAAGACGTTGCTACCGCCGGAAGTCGTCGGGCCGGCCGAAGGCGACCTGCTCGTCCTTGGCTGGGGCAGCAGCAAGGGGGCCATCGAGGAAGCCGCCGCGGCGCTGCGCGCCGAGGGCAAGAAGGTCTCCTCCGCGCACCTGCACTACCTGCAGCCGATGCAGCCGGGCATCAAGGAGATCATGCAGCGCTTCAAGAAGGTCATGACCATCGAGACCAACTACAGCGACAACCCGAGCGACGCGATCATCGACGAGAACAACCGCCGTTACGCCGCACTGGCCACGCTCCTGCGTTCGCGCTACCTGGTCGATGTTGACTGCTGGACGGAAGTCCGCGGCCAGCCGATCAAGCCGAGCACCATCCGCCGCGTGCTCCAAGAACAGTTGCAACACTGAGGAATCGACGCCATGAAATTTTCATCCACCGAATGCCTGCTCGATCTGTACGAAGAAAAGAAGCAACTGGAGGACTACCAGAGCGGCGTGCCGCGCTGGTGCACGGGCTGCGGCGACAACGCCATCCTGACCGCCGTGCAGCGCCTGTGCCGTGACGAAGGCCTGCGCCCGGAAAAAACCGTGTTCGTCTCCGGCATCGGCTGTTCGAGCCGCTTTCCGCACTACATGAAGACCTACGGCATCCACAGCATCCACGGGCGCGCGCTGCCGATCGCCGAAGGCATCCGCCTGGCGCGGCCCGACCTCAAGGTGTTCGTGAACACCGGTGACGGCGACTGCTGCAGCATTGGCGCGGCACACTGGATCCACGCCATCCGCTACAACATGAACCTCACGGTCTTCCTGCACGATAACCAGATCTACGGGCTGACCAAGAAGCAGGCCTCGCCGACCTCGCCGATCGGCACCAAGAGCAACACCACGCCGCGCGGCAGCTACCTCGACGGCCTGAACCCGCTGACCGTGACCCTCGGCGTCGCCAACGTCTCCTTCGTCGCCCAGGCGGTGGACTGGATTCCCGAGAGCCTGTACCAGATCGTCAAGGCGGCCTACCACCACAAGGGCCTCTCGTTCGTGCGCATCCTGCAGCGCTGCCCGGAATGGCTGCCGGCGCTGCACGAGCAGGACATGCAGAACCCCGAGCACATCCAGCTCCTGCACCACGAGAACGCGCTGGAAATCAGCCCGACGCTGGCCAAGGTCTACCGCAACCAGTTGCACCATGACCCGCTGGACATCCACCGGGCGCGCGAGATCGCCTCGATTACCGACAAAGTCCCGGTCGGCATCCTCTACCAGAACCCCGCCGTGCCCTGCTACGAGGACACCCGTCAGACCGGCGTCATGCATACCGCGGAGTCGGTGCGCAAGGGCCTGGACTACGAGTTCGACAAGTACTCGGTGTAACCGACTCGCGGACCTGCGCCCAATGATGCACATGGACACCCGCCGCGCCGCGGCGGGCTCATTGATCAACGGCTCGGCGCGCCAGATCAGCGCGCGGGCCATCATGATGGCTGGATAACCATGGAAGCTGACCTTCAATCCTTCGTTGCCTTTTACCTGACGGGCAAAAAGCAGCCGACCCGGCTCGATGACATCGCCGCGCTGAAGCTGCGCCCGGCGCTCTTTTCCACCTACCGCGACCTCACCGCGTTGCGCTACGACTACCCGCTGGTGCTGCTCGAGCAAAAGGGCGGGGCGTTCGCCGAACCGCTCTCGCGCCTCGTCGACCAGATCCTCGCCAAAGTGGCGCAGGGCAGCGACGCCGACCGCGTGCGCAAGCACGTGCTGGCCCTCGAACGCGAAATTCGCGTCCTCGTCGCCGGCGGCGCGAGCGGCCTCTTCTCCGAACTGTGGGACAAGGCGGCCAAGGCACTCGCCAAGAAAGACAAGGCGCTCGCCGAGAGCCTGGCGCGTGCCCGCGCCAATCTGGTCGCCGACGGTGAAGTTCTCGACTGCGATCGCGCCTTGCCGGCGCGTCTGGTCGGCCATGCCTGGGGGCTGACTCAGCTGCGCCGCGCCGAGCGTTTCAACGCCGACCTGAAGCGCCTGATCCTCAAGCTCTCGGACATCATCCGCGCCGACTACGTCAATTCCGACGCCGGCAAGAGCGCCGCCAACCTGCGCGAAGCGCTGGGCGTCGGCGCACTCAACCGCTTCAACCACGAAGCGATGTCCGGCATCCTCAAGAAGGTCAGCGTGCGCGACACGCTCTCCGATCGCCGTCGCGAACGCATCCTCGGCCTCATCGCCGTCCTCCAGGCGCAGAAGTTCTTCCCCGTGCATGGCGCGCCGCAAGGGGCCGTGAGCACGCCGTACTCCTTCGCCTTCGACAGTTGCGCCGCCGCGCTCAAGGCCTTCCACGACCGCCAGCCCAAGCTCGTCGAGCTGGCGCGGGCGCTGGCCGTGGCCGAACTCGAAGCGCGTGGCGAATACAACGAGGCGCGCCACGATCCGCTCTTCGCCGCCTTCGGCGAGAACGGGCTCGACGCCGAAACGTTGGCGCTCTTCCCGGATTACCTGGTGCGCCTCGACGCCGCCGACCTTGCCGGCGCCGAACAGGCCACACTCAACGAAATCCTCGCCGCCGACCTGCCGATCAAGGTGCTGGTGCAGAGCCACGACCTGTTGGAGAAATCCCCGGTCGAGCACGGTCCGCTCGCCTTCTCGCTGCGCAGCCCGCTTCTCGGGCGCATGGCCCTCGGCATGGGCGTCTTCGTCCTCCAGGCTGCTGCCGCCGCGCTGCCGCAGCTGCGCGGCGCGCTGCAACGCGGCCTCGACCACGGCGGCGCCGCGCTCTTCTCGGTGTACTCGGGTGCCGGCACGCACACCGCCAGCTTGCCGGCCTACCTCGTCGGTGCCGCTGCCAGCGAGGCGCGGCTCTTCCCGGCCTTCTGCCACGATCCCTCGGCCGGCAACGACTGGGCCGCGCGCTTTTCGCTCGCCGGCAACGCCCAGCCCGAGGCCGCGTGGCCGGTGCATACGCTGACCTACCAGGACGACGCGCTGCAGACCCAACGCGAGACGCTGGCCTTCACCCTGGCCGACTTCGTCGCCCTCGACGCCCGCTACGGCCGCCACTACGCGCGCATCGGCAAGCTGGCCTGGAACCAGGCCATGGAGCCGGTGGCCGAGACGGTGGCCGGCGAGCGCCGTGCCACGGTCGAAACCGTGCCTTACGTGCTGATGGTCGATGACGGCAACGTGCTGCAGCGCGTGCTGGTCGACGAAAAGCTGGTGCGCGAAGCGCGGCGCTGCCAGACGCAATGGCGCAGCCTGCAGGAACTGGCCGGCATCCACAACTCGCACGCCGAGCGGGCGCTCGCCGTCGCGCGCGCCGAGTGGGAGGCCAAAGAAGCCCAGCGCGCCGCCGAGTGCGCCGCCGTTACGGCTCCGACCCCGGCGGCGGTTGCCGTGACGGAAGCCCCCGCAGTGGCCGCCGCGCCCGTGGTTGAAACCGAACCCGAACGCTCGGCCGACGAGGCCTACATCGAGACGCCGCGTTGCGCCACCTGCAACGAGTGCATCCAGATCAACGGCAAGATGTTCGCCTACGACGGTAACCAGCAGGCCTCCATCGTCGACATCAACGCCGGCACCTACGCCCAACTCGTCGAAGCGGCGGAAAACTGCCAGGTCGCGATCATCCACCCCGGCAAGCCGCGCAATCCCAACGAACCGGGCCTCGAAGACCTGATCAAGCGTGCCGAAGCTTTCCTCTAGGCCGTACTGGCCGGCTCGCCCGGCCCGCATCGCTCACGGCCGACCTCGCGTCGGCCGTTTTCTTTGCCGCCTAAAAAATGAGCGCAGGGAGAAAATCCCTTGTGCGCCAAGCCATTGGCACGCTTACTCAGCGCTTGTCCACAAGCTTGCCCACGCGGGCTGGGGATGGTGATGCCCGGGATGGCGCACCATTGTTTGATCCTGGCGGCGCAGGCCTGCGAGCGCCTGTGGGTGCGGGTTGCAGAGGAGAGGCGCGGGCGTGTCTTTCTCTGCCTGCTGGTGCGTTGTCTTCGTCGTGCCGCTGTGTTAAAAACGATGACGACATCGTCATTCGCGTTGGGTGTTTTGGGCGTGCTTATGACCTGCGGCGTCAAAGAACCTCGGTGCTTCGCACCGCGCCGTTTTTTCGTGCCTCCGTGGCCTGGATTTGGCTTTGAGGCTATCGTCGGCTCGGTGAGCGGACTCCATTTTCAAAGGATTTTCATGCGGACCGGCAAAGCAAAACGAGCCCATTTCTACTTGTGTTCCGGGCTTGCGCTTCCTCTTTTTCTTGCTGGCGCACAGGCGCACGCTCAGGACAAAGCGAGTGCCGACGAGTTGGCGAAGCAGCTCTCCAATCCGGTGGCCGCGCTGATCAGCGTTCCCTTCCAGTTCAACTACGACGACGGTTTCGCGAACAACGGCCAGCGGACGACATTGAACATCCAGCCGGTGATTCCGATGAGCATCAGCGAGGACTGGAACCTCATCTCGCGCACGATTTTGCCGGTGACCACGCAGAACAATGTGGTCGGAGACGAGCGCCAGAGCGGTCTTGGCGATACCGTCCAGAGCTTCTTTTTCTCGCCCAAGGCCCCCACCGCAAGCGGCTGGATCTGGGGCGTCGGCCCGGTGTTGTTGCTGCCCACGGCGAGCAAGAAAGAACTGGGGAGCGAGAAATGGGGCCTCGGCCCGACGGCGGTCGCCCTCAAGCAGACCAGCGACGGCTGGACCTACGGTATGCTGGGGAATCATCTGTGGTCCGTCGCGGGCGACGACGACCGCAGTGACGTCAGCGCGACCTTCCTGCAACCCTTCATCGCCAAGAGCATCGGCCAGGGGCGCACGATTGCCGTCAACCTCGAAAGCACCTACGACTGGAAGCGCGAGCAATGGACCGTGCCGATGAACGTCCAGTACTCCAAGGTCATGAAATGGGGCGAGCAGATGCTCAGCCTGCAGGGCGGGCTGCGCTATTACATCGAGCGCCCCGAGGGCGGGCCGAACTGGGGGCTGCGCTTCAATGTGACCTTTCTGTTCCCCAAGTAGACCGTTGCGCGTTGGAAGGCTGCGGCCGGCGCCGACCAGTTCATCCGGGTAAACCACGTTTTTGGAGGTCGTCATGCACCCATCCCAAGCTTTTTCGCCCCGCGGCGCTGCCCTCGTGTGTTCGCTGTCGCTGTCGCTGCTGCTGCTCTCCGCGTGCGCTACGGCGCCGGTGCCGCCCAGCTCGGCGGCGGCCGTGCCCGAGGTGCAGAAGGGCTCGGGCTACCTGATCGGCTATCTGGCGCCCGAGGCGTTGCCGCGCAGCGAGGCCTTCCTGCCCGAGGCGCCCAAGGGGGTTGCGCCCGGGTCGAGCGACGATCTTGCCGCGCGGGCGGCGTTTTCCGGGCGCGGGCAGGCGCGCTGGACTCAGGCGCGGGCCGACGCCGAACTCAAGTTCCCCGCCGCCGCGCGCGCGTTTGCCTGTGCGCTCGGCTTCGAGCCCAGCGAGGCCGAGACGCCGCACCTCGTCATGCTCCTGCGTCGGACGATGGCCGATGCCGGGCTCTCGACGTCCACGGCCAAAAAGCGTTACAGCCGGGAACGCCCGTTCATGCTGATGCGCGAGTCATCCTGCACGCCGGAGGAGGAGGCTCACCTCTCGCACGACGGTTCGTATCCGTCGGGGCATTCGGCGATCGGCTGGGCGTGGGCGCTCGTTTTGTCCGAAGCGGCGCCCATGCGGCGTGAGGCGGTCTTGCGCCGCGGCGTGGCCTTCGGTCAAAGCCGGGTGGCGTGCGGCGTCCATTGGCAGTCGGACGTGGATGCCGGGCGTGTCGTCGGCTCGGCGGCGGTGTCGGCTCTGCGCGGCAACGCCGTCTTCGAGGCGCAGATGGCGCAGGCGCAAAAGGAAGTTGCGGCGCGCCTGGCTGTCTCGCCAGCGCAGCCCGCGCATTGCGCTGCGGAAGCCGCTGCGTTGAAGAATTTCTGAGCGCGCGCAGGGGCATTGACCTTCGGCGGACCTCCGTCGGCCAGGATTCAAGACCGCCGCCCGGGGCGCGTAGCGCGCCTCGGGCGGTGCTGTTTCTGGCTTCGCCGATGAGGCAGAATGCAGTTTTCAACCGGCAGGGAGCAGGCAGGGCATGGCGCAGATGGATTCTTCGAGGTTGGACCGCGTGGTCGCCGAGGCACGCGCGGCGGCGGACGAGCGGGCCAAGGGTTACCGCGAGCGGGCGCTGAAGATTTACCCGTGGATTTGCGGACGTTGTGCGCGCGAGTTCACCCACACCAACCTGCGCGAACTGACGGTGCATCACCGCGACCACAACCACAACAACAATCCGCCCGACGGCAGCAACTGGGAGCTCCTGTGCCTCTACTGCCACGACAACGAGCACCAGAAGCAGCTCGAGCTGGAAGCCGGCGGCGGCAGTTCAGGCAAGCAGAGCGCGGCGGCGACGCATTCTCCGTTTGCTAACCTCCAGGCGCTGCTGGCCGGCGGTAAAAAGAAGGATTAGCGCCGCGCCTCGTTGCGATGACGTAGGCATTCCGTTGTGCGTGCCGCCGACGTTCCGTCACGGCCGGTCCTGTACCGGCCGTTTTCATTGGTGCTCAAAATTTGAGCGCCGCCAAAAACGCCTTTTGCGCCAAGGTGCTGGCGCGTTTACCCAGCGCTTGTCCACAAGCTTGCCCACGCTGATTGGGGATTGCCGCGTTCGGCGATGCTCTGGAAGGCGCATGGACATTAGCCTGCAGCCCGGCAGCAGGGCGCATTGAGCGGCGTTTTGCGGGAGCGGGTGCCGATTCTGCCGTGATGCTCAAAATTTGAGCGTTGGCAAAAATGTCTTTTGCGACAATGCGCTGGCGGTTTTCTCCAGCGCTTGTCCACAGCCTTGCCCACGCGGATTGGGGATTGGGGATTCCACGTCGAGCGTGGGCGCGGTTGCGCCGGCGTCGCTGACTCAGAGCCGGTAGGCGCCGACGATCTGCTGCACTTCGGCAGCCAGGGTGTCGAGGTCCTTGGCGATCTGGGCGCTGTTGCCAGCGGCGGCGCTGCTTTCTTCGGACATCTGCGCGATGCGCTCGACCTGTTGGGCGATGCTGGTCATCGCCGAGGCCTGCTCGTGAATGGCGGAGGTGATTTCGTTGACCATCTCGAGGGATTACCTGCTCCCTGTGCCGATCTTGCGAATCGCGTCGCTGGCTTCGCGCGCGGATTCGACGCCGCGTTTGACTTCGGAGACGACACTCTCCATTCCGGAGGTGGCGGCGCAGGCCGTGCTCCGCATGGTCTCGATGGTGGATGCGATTTCCTGGGTCGAGGTGGCGGTGCGCTCGGCGAGCTTGCGCACTTCGTCGGCCACCACCGCGAAGCCTCGGCCCTGTTCGCCCGCACGCGCGGCTTCGATGGCTGCGTTGAGCGCCAGCAAGTTGGTCTGGTCGGCGACTTCCTTGATCACCGCCACGACATTGGCGATTTCCTGACTATGACGTTCGAGATTCCGGATGCTTTCGGCGGCGGAGTTGACTGTGCTCGCAATGAGGTTGATGTCATCGACCGTGCGTCCAATGATGGCTTCGCCCGATTGGGCGAGTTTCTCGGATTCGCTTGAGAGCCTGTCCGCTTCTTGCGCACGGTCGCCGACGTGGTTGATGCTCACCGTCAATTCCTCGACCGTCGCCGCCATGTGCGAGGCGGCTTCGCTCTGCTGGTGCGCGGCGGTCGCCACCTGGCCGGAGGTGGTGGACATTGCAGTGGCCGAGTGCGCTACGGTCAAGGCGCGGGTTTGGATATTCTGAAGATTGTCCTGCATCCGATTGATCAGTCGATTGAGCGTCTGTGCTGTAACACCAATTTCGTCCTGGCGCTGGATCGGAATGCGCAAGGTGAAGTCGAGGTCGTGCTCGGTCCGACTGACATTTTCTTGAATTTGAATAAGTGATTTCTTGATTCCTGCGAGCATGAAATAACCCATCATCCCAATTCCGAGCGTGGCTACGCCGATGGTGATGAGTGCGATCGTGATGGCGCGCTCGACCGCGGTGGTCGCTTCGGCAGCATATATTTCTGCATTGCTGTCGTTGAACACAATGTGCTTGTTGAGTGTTTCTTCGGCGCGCAGAGCGATCGGGCGCATCTCCTTCATCAGAATCGCAAGAGCGGCGCTGGTTTCGTTTTTGCGCGATAAAGGCAAAACGCGTGTGTGCAAAACTTCTATATATTGATTTGTCGTCTGCAGGTCGGCGGCGAGAAGCGCCTTGTCATGGTTGTTTGTTATGACATTTTCATAGCTTGAGAAAATCGTACGCAAATCGTTCTCGGTCTGTTGGATCATGTGCTCGATGTCACGCATGTTCGCCGAATCGGTGCTGGCGACATGCGCGAAGCTATTGACCCGAAGTCGTTGAAATGAGCTGCGAGCGTCGCCGATGAGCTTGATGCTCATGAGAGAGTCTTGATGCATCAATTTGAGGCTGGCATTGGCATCACGCGCGGCTTTAAGTCCGACAAAGCCAACGGTGAGGAGCGCGGTCAGGGCGCAGGCGATGAGAAGGTGAAGACGTTTTGCGATTGAAAGGTGTTGCATTGATGTGTTTTTCAGGGTCAAAAGAGCGCGAAAGTATACTTGTATACAAGGCAATTTCTCGTCTTTTTGATCCTTGTTTGTGAAATCATTCTTCGTTTTTTGTTTTCATTAAGAAATATTATTGTTTTATTCGGGCGATCTGTTTCAGGTTAAAGTGGACTGATCGGTAGTCGCTGCTGTGCGGCGGTGGGCATGCCCGCGACGGATGAAGCGGTCGGCGTAGAGAAAACCTTGCACGAGGTCGAAGCCCATCTGCCGCGCCAGGACGAGGTGGGCCTCGGTTTCCACGCCTTCGAGGACGGTGGTGAGGCCGAGGTCTTCGGCCTGCGAGAGCGCCCAGGTGAGGATGGTGCGCTGGCGGGCGTTGAGTTCGCGCGCCAGCCAGGCGCGGTCGAACTTGACGAAGCTGGCGTTCATCAGCGAGGCGTAGGAGATCAGGCCGCGCGAGGAGGAGAGGTCGTCGATGGCGATGCGCAGCTTGGCGGCTTCGAGCGCCTCGACCATCTGCGCCGAGCGGTGCACGTCTTGCAGGTGCAGGTTTTCAATCAGCTCGATGACCAGCCGGCTGCGCTGCTCGGCAAAGAGCGGCAGGAAGAGGTTGCCACCGTCTTCGGTGGCGCCGGCAGCAAAGCTATCGGGGTCAAGGTTGACGAAGAGCAGTCCGTTGGGCGGCGCCTCGGCAAGCTGCAGGCGTTTCATTTCGAGCTCGGCGTGCAAAAGGAGCAGCGGGTTGTCGTGCAGGGCTTCGAAGACGCAGTCGGGCGCGATCGGGGTGTTCTGCGCGTCGAAGAAGCGGGCCAGCGCTTCGTAGCAGACGATTTCCCCGCTGGCGGTGCTGATGAAGGGTTGGTATTCGACGCCGAAACGGCGGCTGATCAGGCATTCGAGAATGACGTGGGGATGAACGGCGGCGGGCATGGCGACAGGGTGCAGAGGCTGTGGAAGTGACCCGCCATTCTATTGAAGATGACAACAATTCTCAATTGCAGGGTTTGTTTTTGGCCTGGCCGTGTTCCGGCAGTGTGGGAGTGGGGCGTGCCTCATCCACGGCGGCGTTCAAGACGCCCACGCAATGCGGAGGGGCGCTAAAGCGTTGCGCGAGTGCGCGTCGGCGGCGCGGGCCGCGTACTTTCGAAGCGTTTTGTGGCGCGGCCCGGCGGCGGTTTTAATCGAGCAGCTGCTGCGCGATCCAGGCGCCGAGGTCGCGCAGTAGTTCGCGGTCGACCGCGTGCGGCAGGTTGCGGTAGAGCCGCCAGTCCGCGAGGTGGCCGGCTTCGGCCAACTGGTCGTAGGCCGCGCGGCCGAGTTGGGGCGGGACGACGTCGTCCTGCGCGCCGTGGGCGATGAAGAGCGGCAGGTTGGCGTTGGCGGCGGTGAATTCCGACGCCAGGCGTTCGGGGATGGGGAGGTAGGTCGACAGCGCGATCAGGCCACCCAGCGGTTCGGAGTGGGTGAGCGCGGTGGCGTAGGCGAGCGCGCCGCCTTGCGAGAAACCGGCGATCAAGATGCGTCGGGCGGGGATGCCGCGTGCCTGCTCGCGCGCGATCAGCGCGCGCAGGGCAGCGCGGTTCTCGAACAGGCCGTCGGCATCGAGGCGCCGGCCGCTGGCGTCGAGGGCGAGGATGTCGTACCAGGCGCGCATCCGGTAGCCGCCGTTGCAGGTCACTGGAATGACTGGAGCATGCGGGAAGACGAAGCGCAGCGCGGCGGAGGCGGGCAGGCCGAGTTCGGGAACGGCGTCAATGAAGTCGCTGCCGTGCGCGCCGAGGCCGTGCAGCCAGATGACGGTGGCGTCGGGGTCGGGGCGGGTTTCGAGTTCGAGGGCGTCGAGCTGGATGGCGTCGGTCATGGTGAGGCGGGCGTGAAGGGCGCAGGCTGTGATCTTGTCGGGCTTCGAGGACGTCGTCGGCGCGCTGCCTAAAAAGTACGCAGCCCTGAAATTTCCTTGTCCGCCAAGGGGCTGGCGGCCTTGTCCAGCGCTTGTCCACAGCCTTGCCCACGCCGATTGGGGATTGTGAATGAAGGGTGCCCTGGAGGCCGCATGGGGATCGGCGTGCGGCAGGGCAGGTGCTGGAAGGCGCATCTGGATGCGCCTTCCGGGGCAGGACGAAAACGGATGTCCTGCCCGCGGACGTCCCGCCCGTGGGCGTTTAGGTCAGGGCCTTGCCCAGCTCGGTCGATACCGGGCGGGCGCCGTGCAGGGCGGGGCTGGTGTCGCGGTCGGTGTCGAGGTCGATCTCCTCGTACTTGAGCAGGCGGGTGCCGTTCTTCCAGCGGTAGCCGAGCCAGATCGCGAGGAACAGCGGGATGCCGATGTAGGTGGCGGCAATGCTGGTCCAGTCGAGCGTGTCGGCCATGAAGGACTGGTAGTTCTGCCCGAGCGCGATCACGAGGCAGAGGCCGAAGGCGAG
The DNA here is from genome assembly GCF_041441355.1 of Propionivibrio sp. Classification (GTDB taxonomy): domain Bacteria; phylum Pseudomonadota; class Gammaproteobacteria; order Burkholderiales; family Rhodocyclaceae; genus Propionivibrio. Next base: position 115,228 of record NZ_JASDTF010000011.1, on the reverse strand, counting down.
CAGCGGCCCGAAGGGGAAGAACAGCGCGCGGTAGGGCAGCGCGGCGAGGTCGCGGCCTTGCGCCACGTAGGCCTTACGGAAGCGGTAGTGGCAGATGGCGATGCCCAGCCAGGCGATGAAGCCGGTCATGCCCGAGGTGTTGAGCAGCCAGAGGTAGACCGTCTTGTCGCCGAAGATCGAGGTGAAGAAGCACAGCGCGCCGACCAGGGTGGTGGCGTAGAGCGCGTTGAGCGGAACGCCGTTGGCGGTGAGCTTGGCGAACATCTTGGGCGCCTTGCCGGAGACGGCGAGGGCGTAGAGCATGCGCGTCGAGGCGTACATGCCGGAGGTGCCGGCCGAGAGCACCGAGGTGAGGATGACGGCGTTCATCACGCTGGCGGCAAAAGCGATGCCGGCGTTCTTGAAGATGAGGGTGAAGGGGCTGACGCCGATGTCGGTGACTTCGCTCTTGAGCAGGTTCGGGTCGGTGTAGGGGATCAGCAGGCCGATCACCAGAATGGCCAGCACATAGAACAGCAGGATGCGCCAGAACACCTGTTTGACGGCCTTGGGGATGTTCTGCGCCGGGTTCTCCGATTCACCGGCGGCGATGCCGATCAGCTCGGTGCCCTGGAAGGAGAAGCCGGCGATCATGGCCACGCCGATGACGGCCGCGAGGCCGCCGACGAAGGGGCCGTCGCCTGAGGTGAAGTTGTCGAGGCCGACGGGCGTCTGGCCGTTCATCACGCCGAAGATCATGGTCAGGCCGGTGATGATGAAGATGATGACCGTGATCACCTTGATCAGCGCGAACCAGTATTCGCTCTCGCCGAAGCCGCGCACCGAGATCGCGTTGAGGGCAAACATCAGGAAGAGGAAGAGGCCGCTCCAGAGGACGCCGGGCACCTCGGGAAACCAGTACTGCATGACGAGGTTGGCCGCGACGAGTTCGACGGCGATGGTCACCGCCCAGTTGTACCAGTAGTTCCAGCCGATGGCGAAGCCGAAGGCCGGGTCGACGAAGCGCGCGGCGTAGGTCGAGAACGAGCCGGCGACGGGCATGTAGGCGGCCATTTCGCCCAGGCTGGTCATCAGGAAGTAAACCATCAGGCCGATCAGCGCGTAAGCGGCGAGCGCACCGCCCGGGCCCGCCTGTGCGATCGAAGTGCCGGAGGCCACGAAGAGGCCGGTGCCGATCGAGCCGCCGATGGCGATCATTGTCAGGTGGCGGGTCTTGAGTTTGCGCCGCAGGTGGTCGGCGGCGGTTTGCGGGTGGTGGGCTTCGTCCATGATTGAAAGGGGAAAGGTTGGGATGCGGAATGAGGGGCGGCTGAGCGCGCTGGGGCGCAATTATAAAGCCTGCCCTCCAAGCACGGGCGGATTGAGCGCTTGGGCCGTGATCCGGCGCGCTGTGGGTGTTGGGTTAACGCTGCGGAGGGGTTTGCCTAAAAAATGGGCGCCGAGAAAAAGTCCTTGTTCGCCAAGGCGATGGAGCGTTTGCCCCCGAGTTTTCCACACGCTTGCCCACGCCGAATGGGGATGAAGTTCGGGCGAATCTCGCCACGGGCTGCGAGGGGTTTCTATGCTTTGGGCATGCCATAAGCCTCGCCGGGGGCTGAGTCCTAACCCTTCACGCAGAGCACCTGTTTCAAGGTATGCACCACCTCGACGAGGTCGCTCTGGTGGGCCATGACGGTGTCGATGTCCTTGTAGGCGGCGGGAATTTCGTCGAGCACGCCAGCGTCCTTGCGACAGAGGATGCCCTCGGTCTGGCGCACGAGGTCGACGGCGGAAAACGCGCGCTGTGCGGCGCTGCGGCTCATGCGCCGGCCGGCGCCGTGGGCGCAGGAGTCGAAGCTCTCGGGATTGCCCTTGCCGCGCACGATGTAGCTGCGCGCGCCCATGCTGCCAGGGATGATGCCGAGGTCATCACGACGGGCGCGGATCGCGCCCTTGCGCGTGACCCAGACGCGGGCGCCGTAATGCGTCTCCTGCGCGACGTAGTTGTGGTGGCAATCGACCGTTTCACCGCTCAGTGCGAAGCTCGGCAGGTGGCGGGTCAGCGCGGCGAGGACGAGGTCTTTCATCGCCGCGCGGTTGGCCTGCGCGTAATCCTGCGCCCAGGCGACGGCGGCGACGTAGTCGGCAAAATGCGCGTCGCCTTCGGCCAGCCAGGCGAGGTCGCGGTCGGGCAGATCGAGCTGCTGGCGCGCCGCCTCGCGCCGGGCGAGCGCGATGAAGTGCTCGGCCATCGCCTTGCCGATGCCGCGGCTGCCGGAGTGGAGCAGCAGCCAGACGCGCTGTGCTTCGTCGAGGCACAGCTCGATGAAGTGGTTGCCTGAACCGAGGGTGCCGAGCTGGTTGGGCCATTTCGATTGCTTGCCGAGCGTCTTGAGCAGCTCGGGGTGGCGTTCGAGCAGCGGCTTCAAGCGCGGCGTGAAGGGGCGGGCGACGTCTTTCAGGACGTCGGCATCGGCGTGCTGGGCGCGGCCGACCGGCACGCTGCGAACGATGTCGTCGAACAGGCGGCGCAGGCGTTTTTCATCCACATCGTCGGCGGAAAGCGTCAGGCGGCAGGCGAGCATGCCGCAGCCGATGTCGACGCCAACGGCAGCGGGGACGATGGCCGCGCGCGTGGCGATCACCGCGCCGATGGTGGCGCCGATGCCCAGATGCACGTCGGGCATGGCGGCGACATGCCGATGCACGATGGGCAGGCGGGCGACATTGATCAGCTGGGCGCGCGAAGCGTCGTCGAGGTCGTCGGTCCACACCTTGACGGGGACGTTGGGCGTGGGGATTTCGAGCCGGATGGGCATGGGAAAAAAGCGGGCAGCGGGCGGTAGCGCGGGGGACTCATGATAGGGCAAAAGCCTGCCGGAGCGGGCCGAAGCCGGGTCGGCAGGGGGCGAAAACGGACCGGCGGTCCATCGCCTGCGGGTTGCGTTGTCGGGAAAAATCCCTAGAATGGCGCCCCTTCGGCGTTCGGGCTTGCCCGGTGCCCTGTTCAAAACCACTGTAAAGGGGAAGACCATGACCAAGACTGAACTGATCGACGCGATCGCCGCTCACGCCGGCCTGACCAAGACCGATGCCGCCAAGGCCCTCGACGCCTTCGTTGACACCGTGGTGGAAACCGTTGCCGCCGGCGACAGCGTTTCGCTGATCGGCTTCGGCACCTTCAAGGCCGCCGACCGCGCCGAGCGCGAAGGCAAGAACCCGAAGACCGGCGAGAAGCTGACCATCGCCGCGACCACCGTGCCGAAGTTCTCGGCCGGCGCCGGCTTCAAGGCCGCCGTCGCCAAGTAAGGCGACCCTTGCCCGCGGTGACCGGTGGCAAGCCGGTCACTGACGCGGCGCGCAGGGCTGTAGCCCGCGCTACAGCTTTTCCTTGCCGCATGCAGTAGGCTGTTCGCCGTCGCATCCTTGCATCGTCGATTGCAAAAACGTAGGGCGTCGTCATGACGACGCCGGTCGTGACGAAAGCGCGCACGTGAACAGCAAATCCAGCATCCCCAGCACCGAGGTGCCCTGGCTGTTTTTCGAGGACCAGTCGCCTTGGGCTTCGGTCCTCTCGCTCGGCCGCGAGGTGGCCTGGCCGCGCAAGCACATCGTCCGCCATCCGGGCGATCCGGCCGACAGCATCTTCCTGATCCGTTCCGGCACGCTCAAGGTCGCCGCCGGCAGTTACGACGGCCTGCAACGCACGCTGTGGTTCATGGGCGCCGGCAGCCTGCTCGGCGAAGCCGCACTGTTCAGCGGCAAGCCCTATCAGCATTACGTCACCGCCGTCGAAGACAGCACTGCGGTCGAATTTCCGGCCGCCGTCGTGCACGAGCACATCCTCGGCCGCCATCCCGAGTTGTGCCGCCTGCTGCTCGTCAATCTCGCGGCCAAGTCCTACATCGCTTCGACCCAGATCGAAGACGTCGCCTTCCTCACCGCGCCGCAGCGCATCGGCCGCTTCCTGTGCGGGCTCGCGCAGGCGCGCGATTCGCTGCACCTGCCGCTCACCCACACCACCATCGCCGAGCTGCTCGGCATCCACCGCGTCACCGTCAGCAATGCGCTCGGGCTGTTCCGCCGCGCCGGGCTGATCGACGAGACGGATCACGGCCTCACCCTCACGGACGCCGAGGCGCTCAGCGCTTTCGTCGCCGATCCACAGCTTCTCAATCCGCAGCTTTGACCCGGGAGTTCAGCATGCAAAAGACGTATGTGGCCGAGCCGTACAAGATCAAGGTCGTCGAGCCGATCGCCGTGACCACGCGCGAAGCGCGCCAGCGCTTCATGGAGGAAGCCGGCTACAACACCTTCCTCCTGCGTTCGGACCAGTGCTACATCGACTTGCTGACCGACAGCGGCACGACGGCGATGAGCGACAACCAGTGGGCCGGGATGATGCTCGGCGACGAGGCCTACGCCGGCAGTCGCAACTTCATCCACCTGCAGGAGGTCGTGCGCGAGTACTACGGTTTCCGCCACGTGGTGCCGACCCACCAGGGGCGCGGCGCCGAGAACCTGCTCTCGCAGCTGTGCATCAAGCCGGGCGACTACGTGCCGGGCAACATGTACTTCACGACCACCCGCGCGCACCAGGAGCTCAACGGTGCAAAGTTCGTTGATGTGATCGTCGACGAGGCGCACGATTCGCAGCTCGAATTGCCGTTCAAGGGCAACGTCGATCTGGAGAAACTGCAGCGTCTGATCGACCAGGTCGGCGCCGCGCGCATTCCCTACATCTGCCTCGCGGTAACGGTGAACCTCGCCGGCGGCCAGCCGGTGAGCATGGCCAACATGCGCGCGGTCAAGGCGCTGTGCGCGAGGCACGGGATCAAGGTGATGTACGACGCGACGCGCTGCATCGAGAACGCCTACTTCATCAAGGAGCGCGAAGAGGGCTACGCCGAGGTCAGCATCGCCGCCATTCTCAAGGAGATGATGAGCTACGCCGACGGCTGCACGATGAGCGGCAAGAAGGATTGCCTGGTCAACATCGGCGGCTTCCTGTGCATGAACGACGACGAGCTTTACCAGCGCGCCTGCGAGCTGGTGGTGCTGTACGAAGGCATGCCGACCTACGGCGGCCTTGCCGGGCGCGACATGGAGGCGATGGCGCGCGGCATCGTCGAGTCGGTCGATTACAACTACATCCACCATCGCATCACCCAGTGCCGCTACCTGGCCGACAAATTGGTCGCGGCGGGCGTGCCGATCGTGCGTCCGGTTGGCGGGCACGCGGTCTTCCTCGATGCCAAGGCCTTCCTCGACCATCTTCGGCAAGAGCACTTCCCAGCGCAGACGCTGGCCGCGCAGCTGTTCATCGAGAGCGGCGTGCGCAGCATGGAGCGTGGCATCGTTTCGGCCGGGCGCAACAAGGAAACCGGCGAGAACTACCGGCCCAAGCTTGAACTTGTGCGCCTCACGATCCCGCGCCGGGTCTATACCTACGCTCACCTAGACGTCGTCGCCGACGCCTGCATCGCGCTCTACGCCAAACGCCGCGAAATCGTCGGCATGGAGATGGTGTACGAACCCCGGCTGTTGCGCTTCTTCACTGCACGCTTTCGTCCCCTGCATCCGCTGACCGTACCGGTGGCCGGCGCTGCCGCCGCGTGCGCCGTCTGAGCGCGGGCGACTCGGTGGCAGGTGCTGGAGTGTTGCTTTCCGTCGCGGCGCGGCGTCCTGGCGGGGCGCCGCACCCACGCCGCGCCCCGCAAGCCCCTGCTTTGGTGTAGGCTATTTCCGTGGTCGTGCGCTGTGGCGGCCACGTTCCAGACGATCAGATAGACGACCAGGAAAGCAAGAAAGGAAAGGCGCGAAAGGGGCGCTGACCGGCCTCCCCGAGCACCTGCCATCCCGGCCGGCTGGCCTGCGGCTGGCACCGATCCCGTCTCCGCTTTGCCGTGTGGATTGGCGTTCCAACCGTTTCCTGCCGGCGCCACGCCCGCAGGCGGCGCCCTACCCGTGCCGACTGCGCCAAACCGTGTGAGGAATCGAGTATGTCGAGTATGTCGAGTGTGGGCGGAATTTCCGAGTCTCCAGACGTGCAACAGGACATCGGGCGTTTGCTGCAGGACGCGAACGCTCTGGCCGTGTCTTTGTCCATTCCCCGTTTCAAGGTCGTGCTGTGCATGCTGCAACTGGCCGAGATGCGCGCCAGCCTCAAGCTCAACGCCGGTGATGAAATCCTGGTGTTGGTGCGCAAGGAAGTCATCCCCTCGCTCAAGGCGATCAAGGACATCACCCCTTACCTGACCACCGAACGCCAGCCCGAGCGCGTCGAGGCCGGCTGCTATGGCTACCTGCGCGACACCCCGATCATCACCGACCTCCTGCTCAAGGCCCAGGGAAGCGCGCTGGCCTGTGACCTCATCTTCCTGATCCGGCGCGACGGCCAACTGGTCGACTGCGTCGCGGCCAATTTCGTCGGCGTCTCCTGAGGCCGAACATGACAACGGGCAGCCCAGGCCGCCCGTTGTCCGCCGGGCCGGCGTTCGCGCGGACGGCGCGCGCCTAGGGCGAAGAAAAATTTGTACAAAAATTGAACTTTTGGTAATTTTTGTACAAATTGATGTCGTTCTGCCGTGGGTGGGCGCATTTGAGGCCGGCGCGGGGAGGGGCATCCGCTCTTTTCTTCAACGCTTCCGGAACCGTCATGAAAACCCTGCCCAGCTCCGCCGTCCTCGCCGTGCTCCTTGCCCTGTGTGGCAACCTCAATGCCGCTCAACGTCAGGACCCGCCGGCACTGACGCAATCGCTGTTCGCGACCCCATCGGTGCAGTTTGCGACCCCCGGCGCGACCACCGGCACCTTCACCCCCTACGCGCGCCTCAAGGACTACCTCGACACCATCGCGCGGACCAGCGACGCCAAGCTCTACAGCCTGCTCACGACGGCGCAGGGGCGTGAAGTCTGGGCGCTGCGCCTGGGCAATCCGCAGGCCAAGGTGCGGGTGATGGTTTATTCCCGCGTGCATGGCGACGAGCCGGCGGCGAGCGAAGGCGCGCTGGCCTTCCTCGATGCGCTGACGCGCGGCGAACTGAACGGGCGTTACCCCGACGTGGAACTCGTGGTCGTGCCGATGGCCAATCCTGACGGCGCGGTGGCGATGAAGCGCGCGACGGCGCAGGGCGGCGACATCAACCGCGACTTCGTCAAATACGACTACCCCGAGACGCGCGCCATCCAGAGCGAAATCCTGCGCTTCGACCCGCACGTCGTCGTCGATGCGCACGAATTCACCGTCTGGGGACGCCTCGGCGAACGCACCAGCGCTTCGGACATGCAGAGCGCCGGCCCGAACGAGCCCAACCTGCCCAAGCCGCTGGTTGAAGCCCATGAGCGCCTGTTCCGCACGGCGATCAGCCGCAATTTCGCGCAGTACGGCTTGCGTCACGACCTCTACGAACTGCTCAGCATGGACAAGACGAGCGGCCAGTTGCGGGTGTCCGAGTCGGCGACGACCTTCGTCAGCGCCAAGAACTACCACGCCATGAGCGGGCGCTTCTCCTTCCTCTTCGAGACGCGAGGCATCGGCCTCGGCGACCAGCACATGCCGCGCCGGACGCTCTCGCACTATCAAGGGATGAAGGCCATCGTCGAGACGGCGCAGGCCAATGCCGAGGCCATCGTCAAGATCGTCGCCGAGGCACGGCAGGCGCTGGCCGCCAACACCGCCTGGGAACTCGACCGTAAAACGCTGCGCGTGGCGCGCCAATTCCCGCTCGCCGACGGGGCGAGCGGAAAGCTCGTGCCGCTTCCCGCTGAATTCGTGCAGCGGACCGTGGGCACGCCGGGCGCCAAGGTTGCCGTGCCGCGTTACTACCTGATTCCGCAGGCGGCCAAGGCGAGCGTCGAGATACTGACACAAATGGGTGTGGAGGTGAGCCAGTTGCGCCGGCCGCTCGCGGCTACCGTCGGCGTCCAGACCGCGGCGATCACCCACCAGGGCGAGGCGCTCAAGGTCGAGAGCCGGACGGCCTCCGCAATGCGGGAGTTTGCCGCCGGCGATTACGTGGTCGACACCCGGCAGCGGACCAACCTGCTGCTGCAGGTGCTCGAAGGCGCCAGCCCCAACGGCTTCACTCGCGCCGGACTGCTCGGCCGCAGCGGCACGGTCGAGCTGCCGTTCTACCGCTACGACGGAGGGCTGTAGTTCAAAAACTCGGCAGCCAGGCGCCAGGCGGGAGGCAGGACGGGCTCTGGCGCCGGCCTGAAGGGCGCATCCAGACGGCCTTTCCAGGCCGGCCCCCGCGCTCAGGCGCCCGGCCAGACCGCGAACGCCTATCGGGGCTGCGCGTAATCAATTTCCTGTAAGTGAAGTGTAAGCCGGCGGGCCTTTAATCCAGAGCACACCGCACGGTCGGACGGATGCCCCCGTGAGCGGGCATTGCCGACCGCAGCGGGTTTTCCGCTTGGCCGCCGACGCTCGCCGTGCGCCGTGCCAACCCCGATAACAGCACTGGAGGTAGGGTATGTCGCAGAACGATTCCGCTCATCTGTTTCAGCCGTCGGCCGAATTCATCGCCCAGGCGACGATTTCCGGGATGGACGCCTATCAGGCCCTGTGCGCCGAGGCGGCCCAGGATTACACCGGCTACTGGGCACGTTTGGCGCGCGAGCACGTGAGCTGGAAGAAGCCGTTCACCCAGGTGCTCGACGAGTCGAACGCGCCGTTCTACAAGTGGTTCGCCGACGGCACGCTCAACGTTTCCTACAACTGCCTCGACCGTAACGTTGAAGCCGGCCTCGGCGACAAGGTGGCGATCCTGTCCGAGACCGACGACGGCGCGGTGCGCAAAGTTACCTACCGCGAACTGCTGGCCATGGTCTGTCGCCTGGCCAACGGCCTGCGCGCCCAGGGCATCAAAAAGGGCGACCGGGTCATCATCTACATGGCCATGGGCATCGAAGGCGTCGTCGCCATGCAGGCCTGCGCGCGCATCGGCGCCATCCATTCGGTGGTCTTCGGCGGTTTCTCGGCGCAATCGGTGCGCGACCGGATCAACGATGCCGGCGCGGTGGCGGTGATCACCACCGACGAGCAGTGCCGCGGCGGCAAGCACCTGCCGCTCAAGCCGGCGGTCGACGAAGCCATTGCCATGGGCGGCTGCGAGACGGTGAAGACCATCGTCGTAAACCGCCGCACCGGTGGCGCCTGCCCGATGCAGGCCGGGCGCGACCTATGGTGGGACGACGTCATCGCCGGTCAGCCGGACACCTGCGAGCCCGAATGGGTTGAGGCCGAGCACCCGCTGTTCCTGCTCTACACCTCGGGCTCGACCGGCAAGCCCAAGGGCGTGCAGCACTCGACGGGCGGCTACCTGCTGCATGCCGTGCTGACGATGAAGTGGACTTTCGACCTCAAACCCTCGGACATTTTCTGGTGTACCGCCGACATCGGCTGGGTCACCGGCCACACCTACGTCGCCTATGGGCCGCTGGCCTGCGGCGGCACGCAGATGGTCTTCGAGGGCGTCCCGACCTATCCCGACGCCGGCCGTTTCTGGAAGATGATCCAGGAACACAAGATCACGATCTTCTACACCGCGCCGACGGCGATCCGTTCCCTGATCAAGGCCTCCGACACGACGCCGGCGGTGGCGCCGCCGAACTACGATCTTTCTTCGCTACGCCTGCTGGGCACGGTCGGCGAGCCGATCAACCCGGCGGCCTGGCTGTGGTACTACAACCAGGTCGGCGGCGGCCGTTGCCCGATCGTCGATACCTTCTGGCAGACCGAGACCGGTGGGCACATGATCACCCCGCTGCCGGGGGTCACGCCGCTGGTTCCGGGCTCGTGCACCTTGCCCTTCCCTGGCATTCAGGCGGCGGTGGTTGATGAGACCGGCACCGAGGTCGAGTGGGGCAAGGGCGGGCTGCTCGTCGTGAGCAAGCCGTGGCCGTCGATGATCCGCACCATCTGGGGCGATCCTGAGCGCTTCAAGCGCTCCTACTTCCCCGACGACTTCCAGGGCAAGCTCTACCTGGCCGGCGACGGCTCGGTGCGCGATGCGCACAACGGCTACTTCACGATCACCGGCCGCATCGACGACGTGCTCAACGTTTCCGGACACCGCATGGGAACGATGGAGATCGAGTCGGCGCTCGTTTCGCACCCGATGGTCGCCGAGGCCGCGGTGGTCGGTCGTCCGGACGAGCTGACCGGTGAGGCGATCTGCGCCTTCGTCGTGCTCAAGGGCGCGCGCCCGGTCGGCGAGGCCGCGCAGGCCATGGTCAAGCAGTTGCAGGAGCATGTGGCCAAGGAGATCGGCCCGATCGCCAAGCCGCGCGACATCCGCTTCGGCGAGAACCTGCCCAAGACGCGTTCGGGCAAGATCATGCGCCGCCTGTTGCGCGCCCTGGCCAAGGGCGAGACGGTGGCGCAGGACGTGTCGACGCTGGAAAATCCGGCCATCCTCGAGCAGCTCCGGGGCGCTTGAATGGCGCGGCGCCGGCCGCGTTGACCACCGAACGGGCCGGCCCGCCTTGCGCGCCGGCCCGAGCCGTTTAAGTGGTGTATGCTCCCGGTCTGGGGGCGGTGTCGTCAGTCGGCGGAACCTGACAGGGGGCGTGGATGAGCGGAAGCGCAACGCAAATGCTGGTCGCGGCGAACGCCGAGTTCCTGCGCAGTTATCCGCCTTTCGATCGCCTGGAACCGGAAGCCTTGGTCTTTCTCGCCGAGCACCTGCGCCTGGCCTACTACGCTGGCGAAACGGCGATCGTTGCGCCTGAAAGCGGCCCGGTCGACACCCTGCGCATCGTCCAGCGCGGCAAGGTGCAGGTCCGTCAGGCCGGCGAAATCAGCGTCATGGAAGCGTCGTTGCTCACCCTCGGGCCGGGCGAGTGTTTTCCGATCGGATCGGTGACCGGGCAGCGCGCCTCGACCAACCTCTACACCGCGATCGGCGACGTCTTCTGCTACGAACTTGCCGCCGAGGATTTCTTCAGCCTGATGCAGAAGAGCGCCGTCTTCCACCTTTTCTGCACCCAGTACATCGCCAGCCTGCTCGGGCAGTCGCGGCAGCAGTTGCAGAGCCAGTTTGCGCAGCGGGTGACCGAACAGCAGACGATGAACTCGCCGCTCGCCGCCCTGATCAAGCGCGAGCCGCTCACCGCGCGGCCGGAGACGCCGCTGCGCGAGGTCGTCGAAGCGATGGCGGAGCGCAGCATCGGCTCGATGATCGTGGTCGATGCCGAGCGACATCCCCTCGGCATCTTCACCCAGTCGGACGCGCTGCGCCGCGTGCTCCTGCCCGGCGTCCCGCTCGAAACGCCGATTCGCGAACTCATGTCGCCCGGCCCGCACACGCTGCCGTTGACGGCGAGCGCCTACGACGCGGCCTTGGCGATGGCCATGCACGGCGTGCGTCACGTGCTGGCGGTCGACGAGGGCGGGCACCTGAAGGGCGTCGTCTCCGAGCGCGACCTGTTCACCCTGCAGCGTGTCGGCTTGCGCCAGATTCGCCAGGCCATCGACGGGGCGACGTCGATCGAGATGCTGCGCCAGGCCGGGCAGGACGTGCGCCAACTGGCGCTCAACATGCTGGCGCAGGGCGTCGGCGCCGAACCGCTGACCCAGTTCATCTCGGCGCTCAACGACAGCCTGACGCGCCGCATCATCGCCCTCAACCTCGAGACGCACGATTTGTTCGGCATCGACTGGGCCTGGTTGTCCTTCGGTTCCGAAGGGCGCGACGAACAGACCTTCAGCACCGATCAGGACAACGGCATTGTCTTTCTGTGCACCGACCTGATGGACCGTGAACTGACCCAGTTGCGCCTGCTCGATTTTGCCCGCGACGTGAATGCCGATCTCGACCGTTGCGGATTTCCGCTCTGCGCCGGCAACATCATGGCCAGCAACCCGGCGCTGTGCCTGACGCTCGAAGAGTGGGAAGAGAAGTTCGCCGCCTGGATTCGCGTTCCCGAGCCGGAGGCCTTGCTCAATGCCACGATCTTCTTCGACTTTCGCAGCCTGTACGGGAAGTCCCACCTTGCCGAGCGTCTGCGCCTGACCCTTCTGCGCCTGGCGCGCGACAACACCATCTTCCTGCGCATGCTGGCCGAGAATGCCCTGAGCGTGCCGCCGCCGCTGGGCAAGATCCGCGATTTCGTCACCGACGCCGACCCGGCGCATCCGGGCACCATCGACCTCAAGAAATTCGGCGCCCGTCCCTTCATCGATGCGGCACGGGTGTTCGCGCTGGCGCACGGTGTAGCGGCCACCGGGACGGTGCAGCGCCTGCGCCTGGTGGCCGGGAGTGTGGGGGCTTCGGGCGCTCCGAGCGAGGAGGTGGCGGCGCTGGCCGACGGCTTCCATTTCATCCAGTTGCTGCGCCTGCGCCACCAGCACGCCGAACAGATCCACGGCCGCGCGGGGAACAACCTCATTCGGCCCGACGAGCTCAACGAGGTTGACCGCCTGATCCTCAAGGAGGCCTTCCGTCAGGCACGCAAGCTGCAACAGCGTCTCCGCCTCGACTATCAGCTCTGAACGGGATCGGGCATGGGCTGGCTGTCCTCACTTTCCGAACGCTTCCGGCCACGACCGACGGCGGTGCCGGAGCACCGGGCCGCGCTGGCCGCCTGGCAGGCCCTGCCGGAGGCGGCGCTCGAGCTGCCGCATGCGCGACAGCGTTACGTCGTTGTCGACGTCGAGACAAGCGGGCTGGACATGAAACGCGATCGGCTGATCGCCATCGGCGCGGTGGCGGTGCAGGGCGGGGGGATCGACTTCGCCGATGCCTTCCAGATCGTCCTGCAGCAGCGCGAGGCAAGCAGCACCGAGAACATCCTGATCCACGGCATCGGTGCCGGCGAACAGCGGGCCGGCGTCGAACCGGCGGCGGCGCTGCTCGCGTTTCTCGATTTCGTCGGCAAGTCGCCGCTCGTCGCCTACCACGCCTTCTTCGACGAAGCCATGCTGGCGAAAGCGATGCGCACGCACTTGGGCGTGACGCCGTCGTTCTTCTGGCTCGATCTGGCCTGGGTGTTGCCCGAGCTTTTTCCCGATTTCAGGCGCGACGGGCGGGTGGCGCTCGACGACTGGCTGGCGCACTTCGGGATCGAGAACATCCAGCGCCACAATGCGGTCTCAGACGCCTACGCCACCGCGTGCCTGCTCTTGCTTGCCCATGCACGCGGCACGGCCCGCGGGCTCGACCACGCGGCGGCGTTCGCTCGGCTCGAGAAGGCGCGACGCTGGTTGTACGAGAGCGCCTAGAGTTCTGCGGCGCCGACGAACGCATTCATTGAAGTTGAACGAGGGGAGCGGGTGCGCACAATGAAGAGACAGGGAGAGCGGGCGCGAGGCCAGGCCCGACGCCATGCGAATGCGGCGCCGGGGGCGCAGGCCGCCATTTCGCGGGCGGTCCGGCGATGATCGACACGGCCGCGCGGCTGCGCCGCTACTACGTCTTCTACATCTTCGGCTTCATTGCCTTTGTGCTCGCCTTGTGGGGGCTCGAAGGCTATGGCATGCCGCCGCGCTGGATCGGCTACGCCTTCCTGTGCATGACCATCCTGCTCTACGCGACGATCGGCATCCTGGCGCGCACCGCCAACGTTGCCGAGTACTACGTTGCCGGCCGACGCATTCCGGCGCTCTTCAATGGCATGGCGACCGGCGCCGACTGGATGAGCGCCGCGTCCTTCATCGGCTTGGCCGGGACGCTCTACCACTCCGGCTATCAGGGCCTGGCCTACGTGATGGGCTGGACGGGCGGCTACGTCCTCGTCGCCCTGCTGCTTGCACCCTATCTGCGCCGTTTCGGGCAATACACCATCGCCGAGTACCTCGGCGCGCGCTACGGCGGTAACGCCGCGCGCCTCGTCGGCGTGCTGGCCACCGTGGTCGCCTCCTTCGTCTATGTGGTGGCGCAGATTTACGGCGTCGGCGTCATCACCAGCCGTTTCGTCGGGCTGCAGTTCGAGATCGGCGTCTTCGTCGGCCTGGCCGGGATTCTGGTGTGCTCCTTCCTGGGCGGCATGCGCGCGGTGACCTGGACCCAGGTGGCGCAATACCTGATCCTGATCGTCGCCTACCTCGTTCCGGTGACCATGCTCGCCTACAAGACCACCGAGGTGCCGGTGCCGCAACTGATGTACGGATCGGTGCTCGAGCGGGTCGCCGACCTCGAGCGGCGCCTGCTCGACGATCCGCACGAGGCGGCAGTGCGCGCCGTTTACCTCGAGCGCGCGGCGGAGTTGCAGGCACGCATCGAGCGCCTGCCCGACTCGCTGCTCGAAGAGCGGCGCAGCCTGACGCAACAGATCGATGCGATGAAGGCGGGCGATGCGCGGATGCGCGACGTCGTGGCGCTGGAAAAGCAGCGCCGCGATCTGCCGCGCACCCCCGAGGCGGCACGCGAGTATTGGCAAGGGCAGAAGCAGCAGGCCGAGCGACAGGCCGAGCCGCTGATTCCACATGCCGAGCCTTTCCCGGGTGAGGACGAGGGCGCGCGTTCCCAGGCGCGGCTCAACTTCCTGTCGTTGGTGTTCTGCCTGATGCTCGGCACGGCGGCGCTGCCGCACATCCTGATGCGCTTTTACACCACGCCCTCGGTGCGCGAGGCGCGCCGTTCGGTGTTCTGGTCGCTGTTCTTCATTCTGGCGCTGTACCTGACCGCGCCGGCCTATGCGGTGTTCGCCAAGTACGAGGTTTACGCCCACCTCGTCGGCACGCCGATCGACCAGCTGCCCGGCTGGATTGGCGCCTGGGGCAAGGTCGGTCTGGTCTCGATCGAGGACGTCAATCGCGATGGCCTGTTGCAACTGGCCGAGCTTTCGCTCAATCCGGATGTCATTGTCCTCGCCACGCCCGAGATCGCCGGCCTGCCGTACGTCGTCTCCGGCCTCGTCGCCGCCGGCGCGCTGGCGGCGGCGCTGTCGACCGCCGACGGCCTGCTGCTGACCATCGCCAGCGCGCTCTCGCACGACGTCTATTACAAGATCATCCGGCCGCAGGCGACGACGCAATGGCGGCTGGTGGTCTCGAAGAGCGTGCTGCTGGTGGTCGCCGTGCTCGCGGCGATGGTGGCCTCGCAAAAACCCTCGACCATTCTCTCGATGGTCGCCTGGGCGTTCTCGCTGGCCGCTGCGTCCTTCTTTCCCGCCTTGGTGCTCGGCATCTTCTGGCAGCGGGCGAACAAGGCCGGGGCGATCAGCGGCATGCTGGTCGGCTTTCTGGTGACGGTGTACTACGTGCTCAGGCTCGAGATCGATTCGATTCCCTGGCTGGGTGTGAGCGGCATCGGCATGGCGCCCTGGTTCGGGATCCAGTCGGTGTCGGCCGGCGTCTTCGGGGTCGCGGCCGGCTTCCTGACCATCGTCGTGGTCAGCCTGCTCGGCCCGCCGCCGGACGTCGAATGCCAGCGTTTCGTGAATCGCCTGCGGGTGCCGCGCGCCCTGGAGCGGGAACGGTGAGGCCCGGGAGGGGCGCCAAATGGCGCCCCCAGGGCCGCTGCAGGGCGCATGGGGCGTGCCTTTGCCGGCGTCTGCCGTGCCCCCGGAGTTGCGAACTGAAGGCGTGGCTGAATTTTGGGTTGTAGTTACGAAAAGAAGAATAAATTTCTTTTAGGTGAATTTATGTAAGGCGGCTGTAAGCCTTGGCGGACATCCTGCGCGCATCCGGGAGAGGGCGGGGATTTGATCGCTCCCGGTGTGCGGCGGAGTCATCACGACGCCCAGGTGCGTCGGAGGTCTTCGTCCGGTGGCCACAATGAGGCCCTCACCGGAGGGTCGAATCAAGGAGGGACTATGCAGCTGACTGAGAAACATCAGGAGTACTGGCGGCGCAACCTCAGGATGACGGGCTTTCTGCTCGGCATCTGGTTCGTCGTGACCTTCGTCGTCAGTTTCTTCGCGCGCGAGTTGAGCGGAATCACCATCCTCGGTTTTCCGCTCGGGTTCTACATGGGAGCGCAGGGCGCCTTGATCGTTTACGTCGCCATCATCTGGTACTACGCGCGCTACATGAACGCGCTCGACCAGGAATACGGCGTGCATGAAGGAGACGACTGATGAGCGCACAAACCTCGAATGCCGCCTTCTTCAAACAGTTGTCGCGGTATTACACCTTCTACACCGGAGGCTTCATCGCCTTCGTCATCCTGGTCGGCCTGCTCGAATACATGGGCGTGCAGAACAAGGTGCTCGGCTACATGTTCCTCGGCGCGACGGTGCTGCTCTACGCCGGCATCGGCTTCATGTCCAAGACCGCCGACGTCAGCGAGTACTACGTTGCCGGCCGGCGCGTCCCGGCCTTGTTCAACGGCATGGCGACCGGCGCCGACTGGATGAGCGCGGCCTCCTTCATCGGCATGGCGGGCACGCTCTACCTCGCGGGCTACGACGGCCTGGCCTTCGTCATGGGCTGGACCGGCGGCTACTGCCTGGTGGCGCTGTTTCTCGCGCCTTACCTGCGCAAGTTCGGCCAGTTCACCATCCCCGACTTCCTCGGCGCCCGCTACGGCGGCCATCTGCCGCGCATGATCGGCGTTCTGGCCGCCATCCTCTGTTCCTTCACCTATGTGGTGGCGCAGATCTACGGCGTCGGCATCATCACCTCGCGCTTCACCGGGCTTGAGTTCGGCGTCGGCGTCTTCGTCGGCCTGGCCGGCATTCTCGTCTGTTCTTTCCTCGGCGGGATGAAGGCGGTGACCTGGACCCAGGTGGCGCAGTACATCATCCTGATCGTCGCTTACATGATTCCGGTGGTGTGGCTGTCGGTGCAGCAGACCGGCAACCCGGTGCCGCAGGTGGCCTACGGCTACCAGCTGCAGAAGGTGACCGAGCGCGAAAAGGTGTTCAACGACAAGACCTCGGAGCTTGGCGCCAAGGAGGAGTCCGTACGGGCGATCTTCCGCGAACGCGCGGCGGCGGCCGACGCCAACCTCAAGGGACTGGCGGCCGGCGGTGAAGCCTTCCTGGCGGCCGAGCGCGCCAAGCTGGCGGCCAAGGTGGACGAGCTCAAGGCTAACCCCGGCGCCGACGCCAAGAGCATTGCCACGGCCGAAAAGGCGTTCAAGGACTACCCGGCCGACGTCGAGGGCGCACGCAAGACCTGGACCGCGGCCAAGGCCAGCAACAGCAGCCGCGCGGCCCCGGTGAAGGCGCATGCCGAACCCTTCGATGCCAAGGACGAGAATGCGCGGACCGTGGCCAAGAAGAACTTCCTGGCGCTGGTGTTCTGCCTGATGGTCGGCACCGCCGCGTTGCCGCATATCCTGATGCGCTTCTACACCACGCCTTCGGTCAAGGAAGCGCGGCGCTCGGTGTTCTGGTCGCTGTTCTTCATCTTCCTGCTTTATTTCACCGCACCGGCGCTCGCCGTGCTGGCCAAGTACGAGGTGTATCACAGCCTCGTCGGCACCTCGTTCGCGACCCTTCCGGCCTGGGTGTCGAACTGGGCGGCGGTGGACAAGACACTGATGAACATCACCGACATCAACATGGATGGCATCGTGCAACTGGCGGAGATCGTCATCGGCGGCGACCTCATCGTCCTGGCGACGCCCGAGATTGCCGGACTGCCGTACGTGATCTCCGGTTTGGTGGCGGCGGGCGGCCTTGCCGCTGCGCTGTCGACGGCCGATGGCCTCCTGCTGACCATCGCCAACGCGCTCTCACACGACGTCTATTACAAGATGATCGACCAGAACGCGTCGACCTCGCGCCGGATTGTGGTCTCCAAGTTCCTGCTCCTCGTCGTGGCCTTCCTTGCGGCCTACGTGACCGCGCTCAAACCCGGAGACATTCTCTTCCTGGTGGGGGCGGCGTTCTCGCTCGCGGCGTCGGCCTTCTTCCCGGCGCTGGTATGCGGCATCTTCTGGAAGCGGGCGAACAAGCTCGGTGCGGTGCTCGGCATGTCGCTCGGGCTTGGGGTGTGTGCCTACTACATGTACATCACCTACCCGTTCTTCGGCGTCAATGCGCCGAAGTGGTGGGACATCAACCCGATCTCGGCCGGCATCTTCGGCATCCCGATTGGCTTCCTCGGCGTCATTGTCGGCTCGCTGCTGTCGCCGGCGCCGGCCCGGGATGTACAGGAACTGGTCGACAACGTGCGCTACCCCAACCTCGAAAGCGGCCTACAGGGGAGCCATGCGCCGGCTCATTGAGCGCCCGCAAAGCAAAAGCCCCGCTGAGGCGGGGCTTTTTACGCGCGTCGAAATGGAAGGTCTAGAAGGGCAGTTCGCTGCGCAGGTGGGCGAACTCCGCGCGGCCGCAATCAAGGATCAACTGGTTGGCGCGTTTGGGATCGAAGCGCTTGAGGCTGACGATCACCTCCTGCAGTCGCTCCGCTTGCGCGCTCAGGTGGCAGGCCATGCCCAGGTGGTACCACGCCTCGCCGTGCATGGGCTGCAGGCGCACGGTTTCTTCCAGCGCCTGTGCCGCTTCGGCGTGGTGCCCCTGGCGGGCCTGGGCCATCGCCAATCCGTACCAGGCACGATCGAGTGTGGGCTTGGCCTGCACGGCCTGCGCAAAAGCCGTACAGGCTTCGGCCGGGCGGCCGCCCTGTTCGAGGGCGTACCCAAGGTTGAAGAGGGTGTCGGCGTTGCCCGGTTCGAGGCGTTGCGCCGCCTCGAACCAGCGCACGCCTTCCTCAAAACGACGATGAGAACAGGCGATGAAGCCGAGATGGCTGGCGGCGCGAGCACTCGGTGCCCGATCGAATGCGGCGACGTATTCGTCGTACGCCCATGCATCCCGGCCGATGAAGTGGAACACCCAAGCGCGCGCCTGATGCCGCCAGAGATCGAAGTTCATGCCTGCTCCGTTGGGGGAGGTCGAACGGTTCGTCGGGCCGCCCTGCGAATGGGGCGGGTGAGAAAGCATGTTTCGGGCAATAATGCCCTGCGGGAGTTCCCCGCCGAAGCCGGAATCCGTGTTCCAGGCGGCAGGGCGACGATCAACGAGCGACAAGGATGATGGAACGATGAACATCGAGTTGCAGATACTGTCGATGCTGCGTGTGCTCTTCGAGGTGGCCGGGCTGTTCTTGATTGCGCAGGGCGCCTTGTACGTTCTCGCCGGCGCCAAACGGGAGCAAAACCCGATCTACCAGCTGTGCCGCATCATCACCCGCCCGGCCATCCGCGCCACGCGCTTCCTGACGCCGCGCCTGGTGGTCGACCGGCACATCCCCTTCGTCGCCTTTTTCCTGATTTTCTGGTTGTGGATCCTGCTCGCCTACGTTCGCCAAGGGCTGTGCCGGATCGACGGCTGTGCCTGACGTGGCGGACAGGGGGCGCTATGCGGCCGGTGGGTCCCCGGTCGGTTTGGAGAACCTTTCGCCTTCTGCTAGAATGCCGGCCTTCCGGAGAGATGGATGAGTGGTTTAAGTCGCACGCCTGGAAAGCGTGTGTAGGGTAATACCCTACCGCGGGTTCGAATCCCGCTCTCTCCGCCAGAACACCAGTAAAAAAGCGCCTTTCGGGGCGCTTTTTTCGTTTCCCCAGCAAAGCACCTCTCTGAGGTGTTTGAAGGGCTGTTTTTGAATCCTGTTAGAAAAATCGGAATCGGATGCGCTCTCAGCTGCGGGCAGAGAGCGCATCCGCGACAGCACGTCCGACGCTGGCGGTATCGCCTGTCCCGCCCATGTCCGGGGTGCGCGGGCCTTCCGCGAGCACGTGTTCGATGGCGTTCATGATGCCGTCGTGTGCGGCGCGGTGGCCAAGGAACTCAAGCATCATTGCGCCCGACCAGATCATGCCGATGGGGTTGGCGATGCCGCGTCCGGCGATGTCGGGCGCCGAGCCGTGAACGGGTTCGAAGAGCGAGGGGAAGCGGCGCTCGGGATTGAGGTTGGCCGAGGGGGCGATGCCGATCGTGCCGGTGCAGGCCGGGCCGAGGTCGGAGAGGATGTCGCCGAAGAGGTTGGAGGCGACGACGACGTCGAAACGGTCGGGGTTGAGGACGAAGTGCGCGCTGAGAATGTCGATGTGGTACTTGTCCCAGCGCACCTCCGGGTAGTGCGAAGCCAAGGCTTCGACGCGTTCGTCCCAGTAGGGCATGCTGATTGAGATGCCGTTGGACTTGGTCGCCGAGGTCAGATGTTTTTTGGGCCGACGCTGGGCGAGGTCGAAGGCGAAGCGCAGGATGCGGTCGACGCCGTGGCGCGTGAACACGGCCTCCTGGAGCACGGTTTCGCGTTCGGTACCTTCGAACAGGCGGCCGCCGACCGAGGAGTATTCGCCTTCGGTGTTTTCGCGCACGACGTAGAAGTCGATGTCGCCCACCTTGCGGCCAGCGAGCGGGCAGGGCACGCCGGGCATCAGACGCACCGGACGCAGGTTGACGTATTGGTCGAATTCGCGCCGAAACTTGATCAATGAGCCCCACAACGAGATGTGGTCGGGGACTTTGGCCGGCCAGCCGACGGCGCCGAAGTAAAGGGCGTCGAAGCCTTTCAGCTGTTCGAACCAGTCTTCGGGCATCATCCGGCCGTGGCGCAGGTAGTAGTCGCAATGCGCCCAGTCGAATTCGACGAATTCAAGCGCGAGGTCGTATTTTTTGGCTGCGGCGGCGAGGACGCGCAGGCCTTCGGGCATGACTTCCTGGCCGATGCCGTCACCGGCGAGGACGGCGATGCGATGGGGCTTCATTTCCAACTCCTGATTCGGATGGTGAGAGAGCACGGGGTAGAGCGCATCCCGTCAGGATAGGCCTTCGCCTGGCGGCTGGGAATAGCCGCAGCGCATTCGGGATGCCGCAACGGACGGCCTTGGCGGCGCGCGCGCGGGCGCGTCTTTCCTTGCTTTCAGGCGATAATGCTCTTTTGCGTGTATAACCGGCGCGCCGTTGGCAGAGGTTAAGGGTGTTCGCGAATCCGCATTGGCAGATTCACTTCTCGGTGTTTCTCTGGGGCTTCACCGCCATTCTCGGCAAGCTGATCACGCTCGCCGCCTTGCCGCTCGTGTTCTGGCGCGTGCTGATCGTGAGCGTGTGTCTGTGCGTGTGCTTGCCGGTGTGGCGCCAGCTGCGCCGCATCGAAGCGCGTGACGTCCGGCTCGCGGTCGCCAACGGCGCCCTGGTCGTCCTGCACTGGCTCTGTTTCTACGGTTCGATCAAGGCGGCCAACGCTTCGGTGGCGGCGACCTGCATGGCCTTGGCCCCGGTCTTCCTGTCGGTGGTCGAGCCGCTCTGGCGGCGGCAGCCTTTCGCGCTGCGCGATTTGGCCGTGGCCTTGGCCTGCGTTCCCGGCGTGGCGCTGGTCGTCGGCGGGATTCCCGGATCGATGTATTGGGGCATGCTGCTCGGCGTGCTCGCGGCTTTTCTGGCGGCGCTGTTCGGACTGGTCAATAAGTCGCTGGCGATGCGCATGCCGGCGCTGGCCTTGACTTCGATCCAGATGGGCACCGGCGCCTTGCTGCTGGCGGCGACGCTGCCGTTCTGGCCGATGTTCGGGCTCGCCTTGCACTGGCCGGCACCGGAGGACTGGCTGTGGCTGGCGGTGCTGGCCCTGGTCTGCACCCTGCTGCCGTTCGCGCTGAGCCTCGTCGCGCTGCGTCGCTTGAGTGCGTTCAGCGCCCAGCTGGCGGTCAATCTCGAGCCGGTGTATGCCATCGTTCTCGCGGCGATTTTGCTTGGCGAAGGCGGTGAACTGCGCTGGACGTTCTATGCCGGAGTGGCCTTGATCCTCGCCGCTGTGCTCGGCTACGCCTTCCTGCCGCGGGGCGAGCGTTCGCGACCCGCCGTGGAATAGGCCTTTGTTATACTCGTTGCGTCTTTTACCGCGAGCCTGCGCCCCATGTCCCTGCACTACGAGATCATTCCGGTTACCCCCTTCGCGCAAAACTGCACCCTGCTCTGGTGTTCGGAAACGGGACAGGCCGCGATCGTCGATCCGGGCGGCGATCTGCCGCGTATCCTCGGCGCACTGCGCGAACGCGCCCTGACGCCGACGCGTATCCTGGTCACCCACGGGCACATCGATCATGCCGGCGGCGTCGCGGCCTTGGCGGCGCAGCTCGGCGTGCCGATCGACGGCCCGCACTGCGAAGACGCTTTCTGGATCGAGGGCATGCCGCAGCAGAGCCAGATGTTTGGCTTCCCCGATGTACAGGCCTTCGTTCCCGACCGCTGGCTGGTGCAGGGCGATCGCGTGCAGATCGGCCAGGAAGCGCTTGAGGTGGTGCATTGCCCCGGGCATACGCCGGGGCATGTCGTTTTCTTCAGCGCAGCGGCGCGTCTGGCCCTGGTCGGCGACGTATTGTTCAAGGGCTCGGTTGGGCGCACCGATTTTCCGCGCGGCGATTTCGAGACCTTGCTTGCTTCGATCCGTGGGCGGCTGTGGCCGCTCGGTGACGACGTGGCCTTCATTCCCGGGCACGGCCCGATGTCGACCTTCGCCGAGGAGCGGGCAAACAACCCGTTCTGCGCCGACTAGACGGAATGGGCGGGTGGGCCGACATGGCGAGTCCGACGGCCTACCAGCTGTTCATCGAGGTGGTGGTGCCCTTGCGCTTGACCGTCGGGCGCCTCGGTTGTTTCGATTTTCCGGCCGGCGAGTACGTCTATACCGGTAGCGCGCGCCGTAACCTCGAAGCCCGCATCGCCCGCCACTTGCGCCGTGAAAAGACGCTACGCTGGCACATCGACTACCTTCTGATGGCACCCGGCGTACGCGTGCGCCGGGTGCTCCGCTCGGATGAAGACGAATGCCTGCTGGTACAGCGCAGCGGTGGTGAGGTGGCCGTCCCCGGCTTCGGGGCGAGTGACTGCCGATCCGGCTGCGTCAGTCACTTGCGACGCCTGCGCGCCAGCGCGGCGTGAGGCGGATTAATCGAGGCTGATGCGGTCGATGTGGCTGGCCCAGAGGAAGGCCGTTGCCTGCGCCTTGGTGAGTTTCTCCGGAGAGATGCCCAACTCGGCAAAACGTTCGCTCGCTTCCTGGTAGCGTCCGGCCTCGCCCGCGCAGAGGGCGGCGAGCAAGCGGCTGAGCTGTCCGCCCTGGCCGGGGGTGGCGAGGGCTTCGAGCACTTCGTCTTGCAAAGGCAGTTCCTTGACGATGTCTTGCATCGGCAGGTTGATCAGCACTTCGAGCAGGGAGAACAGGCCGGTCATGTAGGCGCTGTCGCACAGGTCGAGGATTTCCGGCTTGGGGTCGAGAGCGATGCAGAGCAGCTCCATCTGCCGACCGCGGGCCGCGGCAAGCTGCATCAGGGGGTTGGGGCCTTGCCCCTCGGCGAGGTGATTGGCGTACACCAGCAGTTGCAGCCAGCGTTGCAGTTGGCGGCGGCCGAGAATGGTGATCGCGTGGGTGAAGCTGGTGATCTGCGTGCGCGCGCCCACGGCCGCCGAATTGACGAGCCGCAGCAGGTTGTAGGCGAGCTTGGGTTCCTCACGGAAGATGGCCTCGATTTCGCGCGTGTCGCCGTCGTGGCGGACGATGTCGAGCAGGTGCAGAAGCTTGAGCCGGGTGAGGTCGGGCGAGCGTCCGAGGCGCGGGTCGGGGGCGGCCAGGAAGCGGCCGTCGAACCAGTCGAAGCCGTTGCCGTGCAGCCAGTCGTGCATGTCGTGCGAGCGGACGTCGGTGGCGATGCGCCGGAATCCGATTCGTGCCGCGTAGCGCAGGTCGCTGCCGGTGAATTCCTGGCGCACCGTGCTGCCGGTACAGCCAAGGTGGTCGAAGGCTGTGAAAGGAACCGTGCGCAGCAGTTCGGGGCTCTCGAGTTGCACCCCGATCCGGTAACCGCGGGCGCGCAGGTCCGTGCTCCGTTGGACGGTGTCGCTCAGGCTCAGGGCCTGTTCTGGCAGGAGGAAAACCGCCTGCTTGGGTGAGAAGGTCGCGCACAGGGTTTCGTCGGCCAAGGCTTCTGGGCCGACGGGAAGCAGCAGCGGAAAGGCGCTGGTCAGCATGTGTACGCCTGTACTCGCGCAGGTACTTGCAATCTCGTTGGCCGAGCGCGCCAAGGGGTCGGCGCTGCGCCAGTCGAAGGCGCACCAGGCACCGTTGGCGTCGAGATAGGGGCGGATGAAGGTGTACGCGGAAGACATGTCGGAGAAGGGTTCGGGCTGCTCGTTCGGTCGGGGCGGAAAGGCTTCTAAAAAAGGAAACGGCCGCCGGTCGCGCGTCATTCTAACCCAGAACAGGAGGCTTCCGCGGGCGCTTGTCCTACAAAAACGCCAACGGAATCGTCGGGCGGAGATGAGCCGGAAAAGCGGGGCGGCGGCGCCAGATTTCCGCGTCCGAACAAAGAAAAAAGGGCTAAACTAGCGGCTTACCGCCAAATTGACGCCATTTTTCACTGTTTTCACGATCATCATGAACGCCAAAGCACCGCATCAAGCCGCCGCGCCGGACGTCCAGCGCCTTTTTTCCGAGCGCGCGCGCGCCATTCAGAGTTCGGCCATCCGCGAGATTCTCAAAGTGACCGAGCGTCCGGAAGTCATTTCCTTTGCCGGCGGTTTGCCGGCACCGGCGACCTTCCCGGTCGATGAAATGCAGGCTGCGTTGACCCATGTATTGGCGACGCGCGGACGCGAGGCGCTGCAGTACAGCACCACCGAAGGGTTTGCACCGCTGCGGGAGTGGATTGCGGCGCGCCTGTCGACGGCTGCGGCACCGGTGTCGGCGGACGAAGTGCTGATCGTTTCCGGTTCGCAGCAGGGGCTTGATCTGCTGGCCAAGGCGATGATCGATCCGGGCGACCGGGTGCTGGTCGAGACGCCGACCTACCTCGGCGCCTTGCAGGCGTTCTCGCTGTTCGGGCCGGAGTTCGTCTCCGTGGCTTCGGACGAGGATGGTTTGATCCCCGAGGCGCTCGACCCATCGATGCGCGGCGCCAAGTTCCTCTATTGCCTGCCCAACTTCCAGAATCCGACCGGCCGCCTGCTCGCCGAGGACCGCCGTCACCGTCTGGCGCAGAAAGCGCGCGAACTCGACCTCCTGATCCTCGAAGACGACCCCTATGGCGCGCTGTCCTACGACGGCGAGACGCCGCCGTCGATTCGTTCGCTGGCGCCCGAGCGCACCGTGTACATGGGCTCCTTCTCCAAAGTGCTGGCGCCCGGCCTGCGCCTGGGCTACATCGTCGCTCCGGCGGCGCTGCGCGCCAAGCTGGTGCAGGTCAAGCAGGCCACCGACCTGCATACCGCAACGCTGTCGCAGATGGCGGTGTACGACGTGGTCAAGGACGGTTTTCTCGATCGCCACATCCCGACCATCCGCAGCCTTTACCGCGACCAGTGTGCGGCGATGCTCGACGCGCTCAAGCGCCACATGCCCGAAGGCGTGCGCTGGAATTCGCCGCGCGGCGGCATGTTCCTGTGGGCCGAGCTACCTGCCGGGATGGATGCCTCGGCGGTGCTGGCGCGTGCGGTCGAACAGAACGTGGCCTTCGTCCCCGGTGCGCCGTTCTTTGCCGAGGCGCCGGTGCGCGAGGCCTTGCGCCTTGCCTTCGTCACCGTGCCGCCGCTGCGCATCGAGGAAGGCATCGAGCGTCTGGCTGGCGTGATCCGCGCCATGCTTCCGGCCTGAGGCCCTCGCGCGCGGACTGCGCGCCGAAGCTTCCTGCGCACCGCCGATAAAACAAGGCCGCGACCCGTTGAGGGCGCGGCCTTGTGCTTTGGGCATCCGGACCGGGTTAAGGTTTGGGCACGCTCTCGTTGCGCAGTTCGCGGCGCAGGATTTTTCCGATCGGCGTTTTGGGCAGGGCGTCACGGAACTCGATGTGGTGCGGCCGCTTGTAGCCAGTGAGCTGGCCCTTGCAGAAGGCGAGCAGGTCTTCCTTGGTCAGCGACGGGTCCTTGCGTACCACGAAGAGCTTGACCGTCTCGCCCGAATGCTCGTCGGGAACACCGATGACCGCGCATTCGGCAACGCCGGGATGGGTCATGACCACGCCTTCGACTTCGTTCGGATAGACATTGAAGCCGCTGACCAGGATCATGTCCTTCTTGCGGTCGGTGATGGTGACGAAGCCGCGCGTGTCCATGTGCCCGATGTCGCCGGTCTTCAGCCAGCCGTCCTGCAGCGTGCGTGCGGTCTCGATTTCGTTGTTCCAGTAGCCGCGCATCACCTGCGGGCCGCGCACGCAGATTTCACCGGTGCACTTGGCGAGTTCTCCCGTGCCGGTCCACAGCGGCAATTCGTTGAAGTTCTCGTCGCGGATCGACACCTCGGTCGAGGAAACGGGCAGGCCGATGGTGCCGTTCCATGGCGTGCCGATCACCGTGCAACAGACGCCGGGCGAGGTTTCGGTCAGGCCGTAGGCTTCGGTCAGGTTGCTGCCGGTGATTTTCTGCCAGCGTTCGGCGACCGGCTTCAAGACCGAGGCGCCGCCGCCGACGGCGAGCTTGAGCCCGGAAAAATCGAGCTTGTCGAACCCCGGGGTGTTCATCAGCCCGTTGAACAGGGTGTTGACCCCGGTCATGACGCTGAACTTCCACTTGCGCAGTTCCTTGACGAAGCCGGGCAGGTCACGCGGATTGGTAATCAGCACGGTCAGGCTGCCCCACTTCATGAAGGCCATCGTCGAGGTCATGCAGAAGATGTGGTACATCGGCAGCGGGGCGATGGCGATCTCGCGCGCCTCCTTGAAACTCCCCGAAATCCACAGGTTGGTCTGCTCGAGGTTGGCGAGCATGTTGCCGTGGGTGAGCATGGCGCCCTTGGCGGTGCCGGTGGTTCCGCCCGTGTATTGCAGGAAGGCGATGTCCTCGCGCGTCAGCGGGACCGGGGTGAAGGTGCTGTGTGCGCCACGTTGCAGCGCGTCGCGCAAGGACATGGCTTCGGGGATGTCCCATTTGGGGACCATCTTCTTGACGTGCTTGACGAGGCTATTGATCAGCCAGCGCTTGGGCGCCGGTACGAAGTCGCCGACCTGGGTGCTGATCACGTGGCGGATGGCGGTGGTGGGCAGCACTTTTTGCAGGGTGTGGGCGAAGTTCTCCAGCACCACGATGGCGCGGGCACCCGAATCCTTCATCTGCGCCTCAAGTTCGCGCGCGGTGTAGAGCGGGTTGACGTTCACCACCGTGAGCCCGGCGCGCAGGATGCCGAACAGCGCGATCGGGTATTGCAGCAGGTTGGGCATCATGATCGCGACGCGATCACCCTTGGAGAGGCCGGAAAGGCTCTGCAGGTAAGCGGCGAAGTCGCGCGACAGGCGGTCGACCGTGGCGAAGCTGAGCGTATGCCCGAGGTTGTGAAAGGCGGGCTGGTCGCGGAAACGCTGGACGACGTCGTCGAACAGTTCGGTCAGCGAAGGAAAGGGGCTCGCCGCAATTTCGGCCGGCATTCCGGTCGGATAGCTTTGCAGCCAGACTTTTTCACCCATGGATCAATGCTTTCGTCAGTGTGGAGCCCGGGCAGACCGATCCCAGGATGTGGAATTTCGGGCGACGGGCGAAGAGAACAAAGTGTGTTCTGCAAGCGCATTTTTGAGTGCGCACGTGCAGAAAAATTCCGGCATTTAACACGGATTCGCACATTGTTTCCAGACGTCCCTAGAATAGGGCGAAAAATGCAGTCGGGTCGCGTTTGCGGCGCGCGCCCTGCGGCGGCACGGGGGCGCAGCAATGGCACGGCCTGCAGGGGAACCGGGGGTAGCCCCTTCAACCGGAGCTTAAGACATGATGCCCGATTACTGGCCGCAGGCGGTCCGCGAACTGAGTCGATGCGACGCCGCCCTGGCGCAACTCGTCGAACGCTACGCCGGCGCGACCCTGGTTTCGCGCGGGGCGCCGTTTTCGACCCTGGTGCGCTCGATCGTCGGGCAGCAGATTTCGGTCAAGGCGGCGGACAGCGTCTGGGCCCGCGTTTCGGCGGCGCTGCCCGAACTTGTGCCGGACGCCGTGCTGACGCTCAGCGTGGAAGAATTGCGCGCCTGCGGCCTGTCGGTGCGCAAGGTCGAGTACATCGTCGACCTGGCGGCGCATTTTGTCGCCGGGCGCATTCGCGTCGACGCCTGGCCGAGCATGGAGGATGCCGCAATCATCGCCGAGCTGACTGATGTGCGCGGCATCGGCGAGTGGACGGCGCAGATGTTCCTGATCTTCAACCTGTTGCGCCCCGACGTGCTGCCGCTCGACGACATCGGTTTGCAGAAGGCCGTGGCGACGCTCTATTTTGCCGATCAGCGCCCGAGTCGGCGGCAATTGGCGGAACTGGGGGAGCGCTGGCGTCCCTGGCGCTCGGTCGCAACCTGGTACCTCTGGCGCAGTCTCGATCCGGTACCGGTCGAATACTGACGCGCAGCCTCAGGGCTCGCCCTGGAAGCTCGGCAGCTTGATGCGGAAGCGGATGGCGGCGGCACGCAGCAGAAAAACCACGGCCATCGCGATCCATGCCGCCAGGGCCGGGTCGATGCCGATCGCCTGCAGGCCGATCAAGGTCAGCGCGCCGAGCCACGAGGCGGTGGCGTAGAGTTCGCTGGGCAGAAAGGTGAGCGGCACCTGGTTGCAGAACACGTCGCGCAGAACCCCGCCGAAAACGCCGGTGATTACCCCGAGCAGGCTGGCGCCAAGCCAGGACACTTCCCATTGCAGGCCGATCTGGGTGCCGATGACGGTGAACAGGGCCAGGCCGATGGCGTCGGGATAGAGGATCAGGTTGGGCGAGATTTTCCGTCGCCGTGCCCAGAAGAAGGTGGCAACGGCGGCGATGATGCCGACGGCGAGGTAGGTCTGATCGACGATCCAGAACACCGGCCGGTCGACCAGAACGTCGCGCAGCGAGCCGCCGCCGAGCGCGGTGGCCAGCGCCACCATGATCGCGCCGAGCAGGTCCATGCGTTTGTCTTCGGCTTCAAGGACGCCGGAAATGGCGTTGACGGCGACGGCGGCCAGGCCGACCCAGAACAAGAGTTGATCCATCAGGCGCGCTCCTGGCGGTTCACGGAGGGCGGAGGCGACGGATAGTGCGACACGGTAGGAGTATCCTGGCGGAAGCCGCGCGGAGCGGCGTTGAAGGGCTGTGCCGCCCGGTTCCGGCGGCGAAGCCGGGACACTACCACCCGCGAGGACGGAGTTCAAGCCGAGCGGGTGCTACGTCCGTGCGGGTCGCGTGCGGTAGAATGCCGGCGTTTGCGTGGCCCGATGGGGCCATTTCTCTTTGGAGTCCTCCTGGTACCTATGCGATGAAGACCACGTTTCTCGACTTTGAACAGCCGATCGCCGAACTCGAAGGCAAGATCGAAGCGTTGCGTTTCCAGCAGGGCGAATCCGCCGTCGACATTTCGGATGAGATTGCGCGCTTGGAAAAGAAGAGCCAGGCCCTGACCAAGGACGTCTATGCCAAGCTGACCTCGTGGCAGATTGCCCAGGTGGCGCGCCATCCGCAGCGTCCTTACACGCTCGATTATCTGCGCCTGGCGTTCACCGATTTCGAGGAACTGCACGGCGACCGCGCCTTTGCCGATGACCACGCCATCGTCGGTGGCCTTGCGCGTCTCGAAGGCCTTCCGGTGATGGTCATCGGCCATCAGAAAGGCAGCGACACCAAGGAAAAGCTCTACCGCAACTTCGGCATGCCGCGTCCCGAGGGCTATCGCAAGGCGCTTCGCCTGATGCGTCTGGCCGAAAAATTCGGCCTGCCGATCGTGACCTTCATCGATACGCCGGGCGCCTATCCCGGCATCGATGCCGAGGAGCGCGGCCAGTCGGAAGCGATCGGGCGTAACCTGATCGAAATGGCGCAGCTCAAGGTGCCGGTGATCGTCACCGTGATCGGCGAAGGCGGTTCGGGTGGCGCGCTGGCGATCGGCGTCGGCGACGTGGTGCAGATGCTGCAGTATTCGACCTACTCAGTGATCTCGCCCGAAGGTTGTGCCTCCATCCTTTGGAAGAGCGCCGAGAAAGCCAGCGATGCGGCCGAGATCATGGGCATCACCGCCGCACGCCTGAAGAGCCTGGGCCTCGTCGACAAGGTAATCAGCGAACCGCTCGGCGGCGCGCACCGCGACCCGCAGGCGATGGCCGCCAACCTCAAGAAGGCCTTGCTCGATGCACTGGCCCAAGTCGGCGGGCAGACGACCGAGGCTTTGCTCGAGACGCGCTATGCCCGGTTAATGGCTTATGGGCGCTTCAGCGAAAAGCCGGCTGCCGCCAACTGAGGCGCCAGCTGGCGCCATCGACGCGCCGCTCGTCCAAGCCCTGCGGCGCGCGCTGGCCGCCCTGCCGCCGGTTGAAGGGCGCCGCGTGCGCCTGTGCGTCGGCCTTTCCGGCGGCCTCGATTCGGTCGTTCTCCTGCATGCCTTGTGCAGCGTGCGTGATTCCGACGCGCATGCGTTCGCGCTCGCCGCGTTGCACGTCCATCATGGTCTGAGCGCGGACGCCGACGCCTGGGCGCAATTTTGCGCCGCACTGTGCCAAACGTGGCAGGTGCCTTTTGAGCTCCGCCGCGTTGAGGTGCCGCGGAAGTCGGGTGAAGGTCTGGAAGGCGCTGCGCGCCGGCTGCGCTATGCCGAATTCGCGGCCAGCGGGGCCGACTGGATAGCGCTGGCGCAGCATCGCGGCGACCAGGCCGAGACGGTGCTCCTGAACCTCCTGCGGGGGGCCGGGGTGGCCGGTGCCGCCGCCATGCCTGAGCAGCGGCCTGGCGTGGCCGGGGGGCCGGGCCGGTGGCGCCCGCTGCTTGGCGAGCCACGGGCCGTGTTGCTCGCGCATGCCCGCGCGCATGGTTTGTCCTGGATCGAAGACGAAAGCAACGCCGACACGCGCTTGCGTCGAAACTGCCTGCGGCACGAGGTTTTTCCGCGCTTGGCGGAGCGTTTCCCGGGTGGCGAGGCGGCGCTGGCACGCGCGGCACAGCAGTTCGGCGAAGCCGAGGAACTGCTCGGCGAACTGGCCCGGATCGATGCCGCCGCCCTGCGCCTTGCTTCCGGAAGGATCGACGTGACTGGGTTCGGCCGCTTGTCGCCGGCACGGGCGCGCAATCTGCTCCGCTTCCTCTGGCGTGAAGCCGGATTCCGGGCCCCGGACCACCGTTGGCTGGAAGAAGCGCTTGCTCAGTTGATGGTGTGTCGCCCGGACGCCGAAACCTGCCTGTCGACCCGCGATGGCGAATTGCGCATCTACCGCGGCGAACTCTATTGCCTCCCGCCGCGACCGCTGCCGCCCCAAAGTTTGGCCTGGGCGGGGGAGCTGGAATTGCCCTGGGCCGGAGGGCGGGTGCGCTTTTTGCCGCAGATGCCCGGCGGCATTGCACCGGAATGCCTGGCCGCGGCCTCGCCTCGGCTTTGCCCCCGGCAAGGGGGAGAGCGCCTGCAACTGAGCGAGCAGCGGCCCCGGCGCAGCGTCCGCAACCTGCTGCAGGAGAATGGTGTGCCCCCCTGGGAGCGGACGCGCTTGCCTTATCTCTGGCTGGGCGATCGTCTGGCGTGGGTCGGCGGACTGGGCGTCGATGCCAGCCTGAGCAGCGCATCCGGCTACTTGCCGGTGTGGGACGAAGGCGCTGCGGGCGCAGTGTGATCCCGGGCTGGTTTCACGAACGGGGTGCCCCGGTCCAAGGCCGTATGGTGTAAAGCTTGCCGGAAGGTCGCGACCTTCGCCGCTGCTTGCCCCTGCGCTTGTTGTCTTTAGCCGCCTGCTTGCTGCGTGTCTGGCGTTTCATTCCGCGTGCGGATTACCTCAGCCTATTTTGAATGTTCAACGCCGGGACTGATAATTCGAACGGGCCGCGCGGAGATTGCGTGTAGAAATGGTGTTGGCGCGCGATGCATTTTCGAGCTGATTTGATTTTCTGTCGATTTGCTGTGGGTTCAGTCGGCGTTTGCCTTGGAAGCCAGATCCGATGTTCGTCAATGCATCGATTTCAAAGGCGAAGATGTAAAAACGGCATTCCGTATTCGGGAATGCCGTCTTCGAATGGTCTGCCGGAATCGCCATTGCAGGCTTCCGGCCGCAGGCATTAACGCACCAGAAATTCTTCCTTGCGCCGACCTTCGTTCAGCTTTTGCTTGAGCCAGCCGGGCAACGGGCCGCGACCGCCGTAGGTGTCGCTCGGGTTGGTGTCACTGCGGTACTTGACGCCTTTGGCCGCGGACTTGCCTTTGGCTTTGCGGCCGGCTACCGGCGCGAAACCGAGGTCCTCGGCGGTGAGTTGGTATTTGGCGATGATTTCGCGCGCCTGATCGACGGCGGCCTTGATTTCATTTTGACGAATCAGTTCGGCTTCGCGCTTGAGATTCTCGATCTCGCGCAGGACAGCGTCGTAACTACGCGTGTCGCTCATTGTTATCTCTCCTTGGATGGATGATCGTTCTTGCGTTGTTGAATTTTGATTTAATTCGCTTTGAATGTTAGCACGCGAATGTGAACGGGTGAAGAAAAAATCGATTGCTGTCGAAAATGTAATCGAAATGTTGTGTTGTCGTGCAATAGGGCACACAGGCGATAAAGAATAACCCCGCCGATTGGCGGGGTTATTGGAAATGCGCTCTGAGCGTCTTTCGGAGGCAAGAGGCGCTTAACAGCCTTTCTCGCATTTCGGGTCGGGATTGACGACCAGCAGGCGGACGAGCAAGGCGCGTGGTTCGCGCACGCCGTCGGTGCCGACCGCCAGGACCTTGCCGTCTGCGGGCGCGGTGTATTCCTTGACCACGTCGCCGAAACGGTTGAGCTGGACGGCGACCTTGTCGCCTTTCTTGACCATGTCGCCGAGTTTGACCAGCACTTCGGCGTAACCCCCCTGCGCCGCGCGGATGTTCTTCATGTCGTTGCCGACGTAGGACTTGAACGCATGCGCAGTGCGGCCGAGCTTGCCGTCAACCATCCCGAGGTCGACCAGCACGTTGTGGATGCCTTCGTTGGCGCGCCCGATCATGTCTTTGTCGAAGACGCGGGCGTTGCCGAGTTCGAGCGTCACCGCCGGCGTGCCGGCTTCGACCATCGCCGTTTCGAGCGAGCCTTTTTCACCGGGATCTTTCTTGATCTGGTCGGCCGGGAACATCTCGGCCAGGCGTCGGATCGCCGGTTCGCGGTAATCGGCGTAGATGAAGAAGGGGAAGGCGCTGCCGGTGGACATGGTGTGCACGTCGAGGAGGTAGTCGACGTTGCCCTTGAAGAGCTTGTTCCACATCAGGAAAGCGTGCTGCTCGGCGGCATTACCGTCGGCTTTTCCGGGGAAGAGGCGGTTGAAGTTCGAGGTTTCCGTCCCGTCGAAGGTCATCGTCCAGTTGCGGTTCATGCGTGTGATCGCGTTCGGGTTGCTGCCGGTCACGCCGATGACCGTGCCAGTAAGCAGGCTGGGGTCGATCCGGCTCAGGGCGATCTGGACGGTACGCACGCCGGCGATCTCGTCGCCATGGTTGCCGCTGTTGAGGAAGAGCTTCTTGCCGTCCTTGACGCCCTTGGCGACGATGACCGGGACATACTGAGCCTGGCCGATGCCGTCGGTCGTGCCTTGGAAGAAGAAGCGGTGGGTCTTGCCCGGGGCGAGGTCGGCAACGTCGAGTTGCGAGATGACGGCGACGCCGTCGATCTTGTCGCCGGTGAAGATCGTGGCGGCCTGGGCCGTGCCGGCGGCGAACATCAGGCCGGCGATGAGGGGCAGCATGCGCATGGGGATGAACTCCTGATCGAAGTGGAAAGAACGCGTGTTCCGGTGGGCGGTGTGTCGATGCTCCGGATATGACACCTGCGAATCTTAACCGGGCAGGAGGGCGTGCGACCAGCCCAGGGCGGCGAGAACCCGCGCGAAATCGCCGTCCGGTGCGGCTTCGAGATGCAGCGGTGCGCCGCTGGCGGGATGGGCGAAGCGCAGGGCGGTGCAGGCGAGGAGCATGCGCTGGCAGGCGAACAGTTCCTGGAACAGGCGGTTGTGGCGGCCTTTTCCGTAGGTCGAGTCGCCGACGATGGGGTGCGCCAGGTGCTTGAGGTGGCGACGCAGTTGGTGCCGGCGCCCAGTTTCGGGACTGAGTTCGACGAGGGCATAGCGGCTCGTCGGGTAACGGTCGACGGCGTAGGGCAGCTCGGTCACCGCGAGGCGGCGAAAGCGGGTGAGCGCAGGCTGGGGTGCGAGCGGGGCAGTGGCGGGCAGATACTCGTAATCGTCGGGACGGCGGCTCAAGGGGTGGTCGATCACGCCGCTTTCCGGCGGGTGGCCGCGGACCACGGCCAGGTAGGTCTTGTCGACGGCGCGGCTTTCAAACTGGGCACCGAGCCGGCTCGCCGTCTCTCCGTCGTAGGCGAAGAGCAGCACCCCTGAGGTGCCGCGGTCGAGACGGTGCGCGGGATAGACGCGGCGGCCGATCTGGTCGCGCAAGAGTTGCACGGCAAAACGGGTTTCGCGCCGGTCGATGTCGCTGCGATGGACGAGCAGGCCCGAGGGCTTGTCGATGGCGATCAGGCTGTCGTCGCGGTAAAGGATGCGCAGGGGCGCCTCGACGGCGTCGGCTTGGGGGGCTGAATTCACGGATCAGGCGGCGAGGAAGTCGCCATCAACGTAGAGCCAGTGGCCGTTTTCGCGCACGAAGCGGCTGCGTTCATGCAGGCGGTGGGCGCGACCGCCGAGTTTGTAGCGGGCGATGAATTCGACTTGGCCCTGGTCGCCGTCGCTGTCGATCTCGTGATGCTGGATTTCGAGCCCGAGCCAACGGGTGGCGGGGTCGGCGTCGAGGTCGGCCGGGCAGGTGCTCGGGTGCCAGGTGGCGCGCAGGTAGTCGAGCTGGGCGCGAACGTAGGCCCAGTAACGCGAGCGCATCAGCGCTTCGGGCGTCGGCGCGCCTGCGCCGCCGGCCAGCCGGTCGGCGCACAGCGCGGCGCAGCAGTCGGCTTCAGCGCGCCCGCTGCCACAAGGGCAGCCGGCGTTTGAAGTTGCGGAAGCTTTAGTGGCTCTTGCCATGTCCGTGCCCAGTCGGAGCGCCGTCGTGCGGTTTGCGCACCGGGGCGTCGACGCGTTGCGTGCTGCCGTCGTCGAAACTCAGAGTCAGCGGCACCGCTTCGCCTTCCTTGAGCGGTGCCTTGAGGTCGATGAGCATGACATGGTAGCTGCCGGGCTTGAGCTCGGCCTTGCCGTGCGCGGGAACGACGATGTGCGTCACAGGGCGCATCTTCATCACGCCGTTTTCGTTGACGTGGTTGTGCAGCTCGACGGTCTTGGCGACCGGGCTTTCGGCTTTGACCAGCTTGCGCTCTGCGTCGCTGGTGTTGCGGATCTGCATGAAGGCGCCGGTGGCCTGCGCCTGCGGCGGTGCGAGGCGGACGTAGGGCGCGTCGATGCGCAGAGGGGCGGCGGTTTGCGCGGCCAGGGGCAGCGAAGTCGTCAGGGCGGTCAGCAACAGGGCGGCGGCGGGCATCGAAAAGCGCGGCATGGAATCGTCCTCGTCGGATGAAAATGGAGGGGTCATTTTCCGGCTTCGGCCGGCAAACGCGATCGGATCATAGCAACGATTTCGCTGGCGGGCGAAGCGTGCGGCAATCGGCCAGCGAGCTTGCCGTCGGGGCCGATGACGTAGGTATAGGAGGAATGGTCCACCGCATAGGGGGCGCCGTCGCGTGATTTCTGCCGCATGTAGCTGACGCCGTAACGTCCGGCAACCTCGGCGATTTCCTGCGGCGAGCCGGTGAGGCCGACAATGCTTGGGTGGAAGAAGGGGGCGTAGGCGCGCA
Source organism: Propionivibrio sp. (assembly GCF_041441355.1). Lineage (GTDB taxonomy): Bacteria > Pseudomonadota > Gammaproteobacteria > Burkholderiales > Rhodocyclaceae > Propionivibrio. The sequence continues at coordinate 79,687 of NZ_JASDTF010000011.1, read as the reverse complement.
GCACCTCGGGTGTGTCGCGTTCGGGGTCGACGCTGATGAAATAGGCGCGCACCTGGGTCGCTTCCTCGGGCGTGAGCTTGCCCAGCGCCTCGGCGACGAACACCAGCGAGGTGGGGCAGACGTCGGGGCAGAAAGTGTAGCCGAAGTAGAGAAGCACGACCTTGCCGCGCTGTTCGGCGAGCGCGACCGGGCCGTCCGGCGAGCGCAGGGTGAAGTCGCCGCCGCGCGCGGCGGCAGCCTCGAGTTGCCGATGCGGGCGGTCGCCATCGTTGCCGCCCGGATTCCAGAAGAAGGCCAGCCAGACAAGCAGCGCCGCGAGTCCGGCGATCAGGGTGAGCCACCAGGCCTGGCGTCGCATCACGCAATCTCCTTCAGTGGGCGGGAACGTTGAAATGGAAAGGCGCAGCGACGCGCCCGTTCGCGGTGGCGACGAGGACGGTGGCGGACCAGCGCATGTCGCCGCTGACGCAGACGGGCAGCATGCCCTGGCCGGCGTAGAGGCCGTCGACGCCGCTCTGGCGGGCCAGGCGGACGCGGTTGAGTCCCATGCGCATGTCGACGCCGTCGAAATCGATCTCGACCGTCTCGGCCTGGGTGCCGATCAGATGGACGTAGAGGCGCAGCGGTTGCAAGGGACGGATCGGTCGTGGCGCGGCGCTCAGCACCACGCGGCCGCCGTCGGGCAAGGCCGCCGAACAGGGCGTTTCGGCCGGGTTGCACGACGTCGGCGGCAACAGGGCGTCGGCGCGGGCGAAAAGCAGCGGAGAAAGCTTGTAGCCGAGCACGCCGAGGATGGCCAGAACCAGGGCCAGGGCGACGAAGGCGAAGGTGTGACGCGGCATGAACAATCGGATGGCGGCGAAAACGCGCATTATCCGCCGAATCGATGCCACTGTCGCGCCGGCCTGGGCGCACGCCCTTGGCGTTCGGCGGAGCTGCCACCATAATGGGGAGGTCTTCCTTATGACGAGCACCACAATGATCGACGCTGCCGCCGACGATTTCCTCGGGCGTACGCTGCTCAACGACTGCCAGCAGGATTTCCCGCTCTGCGCCATGCCTTTTGCCGAGTTGGCCGGACGCTTGGGGGTGGGCGAGCGCGATCTGCTCGACAGCCTGACGCGCCTGCGCCGCGAAGGACGCATCCTTCGCGTCGGCGCCGTTTTCGCGCCCAAGCGCATCGGCGCCAGCACCCTGGCGGCCATGACGGTGCCGCCCGAACGATTGGCTGCGGTGGTCGAGAGCATCGGTCGCTTCCCTGAAGTGAACCACGTGGTGGTGCGCGAGCACCGCGTGAACCTGTGGTTCGTCGTTACCGCCGGCGGCGAGGGGCGGCTCGAATCGGCGCTCGCCGCGATCGAGGCTGCCACCGGGCTGGAATTGCTGCGCCTGCCGTTGCTGGGCGAACTGCGCAAGACCTCGGTTCCCAGCGAGGACGCCAGCCTCGTGCCCCGTGCGAGCGGAATGCAGGCGGCGCTGGACGAGATCGGCCGGCGTCTGGTGATGGCCTTGCAGGAAGGGCTGCCCCTGCTCGTCCGCCCCTTTGCTGTGCTTGCCAGCCGGGTCGGTTGCGAGGAGCGTGAGGTCATCGAACGGATCCGGGCCTGGCAGCTCTCCGGCGACATCAAGCGTTTCGGCGTCGTCGTCCGTTCGCCGGCGGGACGCGAAGCGGCGCAGGCCTTGTGGCTGCTCGACGTTCCCGAGGCCGAGTTGGACGAAGTGGCGCAGTGTCTGGCCGAAGCGCCCGCTTTGGCGCTTTGCTATCGTCGCCCGCGCTTGGGGGCGAGTTGGCCGTACAACGTTTATTGCACGGTGGTCGGCGAATCGCGCGCCGCGGTCGACGACGCGCTGGCGGCCTTGCGGGCACGCCTCGCGGCGTATCCGCAGGCGGTGCTGCACGCGCTCGGGCACACGCCGCTGCCGTGTTCAGGAACAACGCACGCGGCGTGAAATTGTTCCTTCGTGGAGGCGGTCGCCGAGACTAGTCTCAATGCGCCCCGTTTGCCGTTTCTTCCGATCCATGACCGATCCCTTTCCTTTGCCGCGGGTGGATGCGTGCGCCGCTGCGGCCCGCGATTGCGCCGACTGCCTGCACGGCGTTGCCGTGCGCGGCCGGGTGGAGTACGTGTGCCTGGCGTTCCTGAGCGTCTGCCCGCGCAGCACGGCCCATGCGTGTCAGGAGTTCGATCCCCGACCGTCGCGGAAAGCGCCGACGCCGCCCTGATCGGCGGTGGGGGGGCACCAAAAAAACGAGGCCGCTCGCGGCGGCCTCGTGGTGATCGTGGGCTGGAAGGGGGTGCGGGATCAGCGCTCGGCGACGCGCTTGGCGATGTGTCCCAGCGCTTCCTCGACCTGGTCGATCAGGATCAGGCACAGGTCGCCGTCCTTGAGTTCGGACAGCGCGGTGTCGATGGCTGCGAATTCGCCGCGGATCTCGAGCACCTCGTGAGCGCGCGTGGCGCCTTGCAGACCGTCGCGCAGCAGTGCCAGCACTTCGCCGTCGGCGCGGCCGCGCTGGCACTGGTCCTGATAGAGCACGACGCGGTCGAAGGCGCCGCCGAGGATCTGCGTCTGTTGCCGGATGTCCTCGTCGCGGCGGTCGCCGGCGCCGCTGATGACCACGGTGCGCCGACGCTGCGCCTTGCTGGGCATGCGGTCGATGGCGTCGACCAGCGCCTGGATGGCGTCCGGATTGTGGCCGTAGTCGGCGATCAGCGTCGCGCCGCGATAGTTGAAGACGTTGAAGCGTCCCGGGGCGGTCTGCTCGTCGTTGACGAAGCCCGCGAGGCCCGCCTGGATGACCGCCCAGGGCAGCCCCAGCGCCCATCCGGCGCCGAGTGCGGCCATCGCGTTCTCGATCTGGAAGCCGATGGCACCGCCAGCGGTGACCGGAATGTCGGCCAGCGGCACGCGGTGTTCGAAGCTGCCTTCGAGGGCGACGAGCGAATCGCCGTCGAGGTAGATGACGCGCTTGCCCTGCGCGCGGTGCATGGCCATCACCGGGTGGTTGCGGTCGAAGGCGAAGAAGATGACCTTGCCCGGGCAGGTGTCGGCCATGCGCGCGACCATCGGATCGGCGGCGTTGAGCACCGCGTAGCCGGTGTCGGGTTTGACGTTCTGCACGATCACCCGCTTGACCACCGAGAGGTCCTCGACGGTGGTGATGTAGGAGAGGCCGAGGTGGTCGCCCTTGCCGATGTTGGTGACCACGGCGACGTCGCAGCGGTCGAAGCCGAGGCCTTCGCGCAGCACGCCGCCGCGCGCCGTTTCGAGCACCGCGGCATCGACGTCGGGGTGGAAGAGCACGTTGCGCGCGCTCTTCGGGCCGCTGCAGTCGCCGGTGTCGATGCGCTTGCCTTTGATATAGACACCGTCGGTGCTGGTCATGCCGACGCGCTGGCCGTTGTTTTCGAAGATGCTGGCGATCAGGCGCACGGTGGTCGTTTTGCCGTTGGTGCCGGAGACGGCGACCACCGGAATGCGCGCGTCGTCGCCATCGGCGAACATGCTGGCGACGATGGCTTCGCCCACCGCGCGGCCCTTGCCGTACGAGGGCTGCAGGTGCATGCGCAGGCCCGGCGCGGCATTGATTTCGACGATGCCGCCGCCTTGCTCTTCAAGCGGCCGCAACACGTTGTTGCAGACGATGTCGACGCCGGCGATGTCGAGTCCGACCATCTGCGCGGCGGTGATGGCGCGCGCGGCGAATTCGGGATGGACGTCGTCGGTGACGTCGGTGGCCGAGCCGCCGGTCGACAGGTTGGCGTTGTTGCGCAGCACCACGCGCTGCCCCTTGGCGGGAATCGATTCGGCCGAGAGGCCCTCGACGGCGAGGCGGGCGAGGGCGATGTCGTCGAAACGGATCTTGGTCAGCGAGGTGGCGTGGCCTTCGCCGCGGCGAGGATCGCTATTGACCTGCTCGACCAGTTGGCGAACGGTATGCACGCCGTCGCCGATCACCAGCGGCGGGTCGCGGCGGGCGGCGGCGACGAGCTTGTCGCCGATGACCAGGATGCGGTAGTCATGCCCCGGCAGGTAGCGTTCGACGATGACTTCGCGGCTGATCTTGCGTGCCACGGCGTAGGCTTTTTCGATCTCGGCCTTCTCGGAGAGATTGACCGTTACGCCCTTGCCCTGGTTGCCGTCCTGCGGTTTGACCACCACCGGGGTGCCGATGTCCTGGGCGGCCTTCCAGGCGTCCTCGGCGTCCTCGACCGGGCGACCGATGGGCACCGGCACGCCGGCGGCGTGCAACAGCGATTTGGTGAGCAGTTTGTCCTGGGCGATGGCTTCAGCGACGGCGCTTGATGCATCGGTTTCGGCAGCCTGGATGCGGCGTTGCTTGCTGCCCCAGCCGAACTGCACGAGGCTGCCCTGGGTCAGGCGGCGGTAGGGGATGTTGCGCGCCACGGCGGCGTAAACGATGGAGCCGGTGCTGGGGCCCAGGCGCACGTCCTCGTCGAGTTCGCGCAGGCTGTGCAGGGCGGCGGCGAGGTCGAAGGGCGCGTCGGCGAGCGCGGCGTCGATCAGCTCGCGCGCCAGCTTGACGGCCAGGCGGCCGACGTCTTCCTCGCTGTATTCGACGGCGACCTGATAGGTGCCGACCTCGATGGTCTGCGTCGTGCGGCTGAAAGTCACCGGGCAGCCGGCCTGGGCTTGCAGGCCCAACGCGGCGTATTCGAGGATGTGGGCAAGGCTGACGACGGCGGCGGACATTGCCGGTTGGAGCAGGTCGATTTCCGGGAAACGCTCGCGCAGGCGGGTTTCAAAACCGGGCAGCAGGTTGATGTCGCGCTCGTTCTCGGCACAGGTGACGATGGCTTCGATCGCCGTGTGCCGGCTCCACAGGTTGGGGCCGCGCAGCGCCCGGATGCGGGATACTTCCATGAATGGTGTCCTCTGGTTTCGCGTTCTATGCGGGGTGCGTCTCGGGGGCGCTCAGCGGTCGCCGTCCTGTCCGGGCACGAAGGTCTCGATGCCGGTGCGCATGATGTCCGTGGGAATGCCCAGCGCCCAGGCCGCGGCAACCGCGGCGAGCACGTTTTCGACCTGTTCGCGGTTGGCGCCGCCTTCGCAAAGCGGCACGTCGGCGAGACGCGCGAGCGCCGTCTCGCCCTGCGTGCTGGCGAGCATGATCTGGCCGTAGCGCACGATCACCGCACAGTGGCCGTTTTCGAGGTGGGCGGTGATCGCCGGGAGGTCGGCGTCGTGGGCGAAGAAAATGGTTTCGCCGTCGCACAGTTCGGCCATCTCGACGAGCTGCGGATCCTTGGCGTTGAGCACCGCGGCGCCGGTCTTGAGCACCAGGTCGACCTGGGTGCGCATCAGGTTGAAGAGCTGCTTTTCCGTCTCGATGTAGAGGCGGCCGAGGTGACGCGCCGGGTCGATGTTGGTGATGACGCCGACCTGACAGCGGTCGTAGGCGAGGCCTTCGGTGAGGATGCTGTCGCCGCCGTTTTCGAGGACCGCAGCTTCGACAGCGCGGTTGAGCAGGATGCGGTGCGCCGACTCCCAGTTGGCGCAGTCGCGCTGGCTGGAGCGGCGGCGGTCGAGGAACAGGCCGTTGCTGCTGGCCAGCCCGGTGTGCTTGCCCGAGAGCGTGAGCAGGCGGGCGATCAGGTGGCAGACGGTGGTCTTGCCGTGGCTGCCGGTGACGCCGACGAGCGGGATGCGGCCGTCGGTGCCGCTCGGAAAGAGGTGTTCGACGATGGCCTTGCCGACCGGGCGCGGCTTCCCGACGCCGGGTTTCAAGTGCATCAAGAGGCCCGGGCCGGCGTTGACTTCGACGATGGCGCCACGCTGATCGGCGAGCGGCTTGGAGATGTCTTCGCAGACGAGGTCGACGCCGGCGATGTCGAGGCCGACGATGCGCGCGGCAAGTGCGGCGACTTCGGCGGTGTCGGGATGCACTTCGTCGGTGACGTCGAATTCGTGGTTGGCGTTGCGCTGGATCAGCACTTCGCGGCCTTCGGCCGGGATCGAGTCGGCCTCGAGTTTCTGGCGCGAGAGTTCGATGCGTGCGGCCGAGTCGATGCGGATGTTGGAGAGCGGGTGGTTCTCGCTCGAACCGCGGCGCGGGTCCGAGTTGATCTGGATGTCGACGAGTTCGCGCACCGTCGATTTGCCGTCGCCGATGACCTTGACCACGTCGCCGCGGTTGGCGGCGACCATCTTGCCGCCGATGATCAGCAGGCGGTGCTCGGAGCCCGGGATCGAGCGTTCGACGATGACGCCGCTGCCTTCGTCGACCGCGACTTCATAGGCTTTCTCGATTTCCTCGCGGGTGTTGAGGTCGATGAACACGCCGCGGCCATGGTTGCCGTCGGTCGGCTTGACGCACACCGGCAGGCCGATGTCCTGCGCCGCCTCCCAGGCGTCGGAGGGGCTGTCGACCTCGCGCCCTTCGGGGATCGGCACGCCGCAGTTGGCGAGCAGCGATTTGGTGAGGTCCTTGTCGCGCGAGATGCCTTCGGCGATAGCGCTGGTGCGGTCGGTCTCGGCCGTCCAGATGCGGCGCATCGCGGCGCCGTGCCCGAGCTGCACGAGGTTGCCGGTTTCGAGCAGGCGGATGTAGGGGATGTCGCGGTCATCGGCGGCGTCGGCGATGCTGGCGGTCGAGGGGCCGAGGCAGCGTGAGTCGGCGAGGTCGGCGAGGTCTTCGATTGCCGCGGCGACATCGAAGGGCCGGTCTTCCATTGCCGCCAGGACGAGTTCGCGGGCGTGCGCGAGCGCAGCGCGGGTGACGTCTTCCTGCCAGGCGCGGACGATGACTTTATAGACGCCGCGCGGGCCGGCTTCACGTGCCTTGCCGAAACCGCCGGGCAGGCCGGCGAGGTTTTGCAGTTCGAGCGTGACGTGCTCGAGGATGTGCGCCGGCCAGGTGCCTTCTTCCAGGCGCCGCACGAAGCCGCCGCGCTCGCCGTAGCTGCAGCGGTGCTCGATCAGCGAGGGGAGCATGGCCTTCAGCCGGTCGACGAAACCGGGGATGGTGTTCGACGGGCAGTCTTCGAGCTCGCCGATGTCGACGATGGCTTCCAGAACCGGACGGTAGGTCCAGAGGTTGGGGCCGCGCAGGTGGCGGATTTCCAGAAATTTGATGTCTTTGCTCATGGCGTCGTGATGGACTGGTGTGGCCGGATTATCGCGTGAATAACGCAGTCGGTGCGGTTTGGATTACGTGGGGCGTCGATGCGGCGCGAACTTAGAGGAAGCGGTCGAGAATCTTGCGGCTCGGCGCGTCGAGGGCACCGCGGTCGCGGATCAGGTAATGAATGCCGTGCGTGTCGGCGATCAGGAGTGCCGGCGGTGCGAGGCGGCGGATGTCCTCCTCGCCCTTGAGCACGAGGTCGGTTTCGCCGTGGTCGGTGACGACGCGCCAGGTGCTCGGCGTGGCGTAGCTCGAGACGCTGATGATGCGGCTGATGACCGGCATGAACTCGCGGCCGGCGAGTTCTTCGGCGACGATCTCGGCCAAGGCGCGCGGCAACTGTTCGAGGCGAGGAATCCAGGCCAGTTCGTGGCCGTGCGGGTCGACCAGGGCGATGCCGTCGTCGGGCGCGGTGATCGGGAAGGCGCGTACCGGCACGACGCCTTCGACGCGCTGACCATCGGCGGCGGTGAAGACGAGGCGACCGTGCGTGTCGCGCGAAAGCTGGTAATCGACGGTCAGGGCGTTCATGCGCGGTCTCCTTCTTCGCGGCCGGAGAGGTCGCTGCGGTTGCCGTCGCCTTCCGCGTCAACGTTGCGTGCCTGCGCCTGGTAAAGCCGGTAGTAGTGGCCTTCCTTGGCCATCAGTTCGTCGTGGCTGCCCAGTTCGACGAGGTTGCCGCGGTCGAGGACGACCAGCCGGTTGGCGTTGCGCAAGGTCGACAAGCGGTGGGCAATGGCGATCGTGGTGCGGCCGCGCACGAGGTTATCGAGGGCTTTCTGGATTTCCTTCTCGGTCGTCGTGTCGACCGAGGACGTCGCTTCGTCGAGGATCAGGATCTTCGGATCGATCAACAAGGCGCGAGCAATGGAGATGCGCTGGCGCTCGCCGCCCGAGAGCGACTGGCCGCGTTCGCCGACCAGCGAGTCGTAACCGTGCGGCAGGCGCAGGATGAATTCGTGCGCGTGCGCGGCGCGCGCCGCGGCGACGATTTCCTCGCGCGTGGCTTCCGGTTTGCCGTAGGCGATGTTCTCGGCGATGGTGCCGAAGAAGAGGAAGGGTTCCTGCAGCACCAGGCCGATGTTGCGCCGGTATTCGGCGACCGGCAGTGAGCGGATGTCGACGCCGTCGATCAGGATCGCGCCTTCGGTGACGTCGTAGAAGCGGCAGATGAGGTTCACCATCGTGCTCTTGCCAGAGCCCGAGTGGCCGACGAGACCGACCATCTCGCCGGGTTCGATGGTCAGGCTCACGTCGCGGGTGACGCTGCGCGTGCCGTAGCGGAAGCCGACGTCGCGCAGTTCGATGCGACCTTCAACCTTGGCGAGATGCACCGGGTTGGCCGGTTCCGGCACGCTCGAGACGTGATCGAGAACGTCGAAGATGCGCTTGGCGCCAGCGGCAGCCTTCTGGGTCACCGAGACGATACGGCTCATCGAATCGAGGCGGGTGTAGAAGCGACCGATGTAGGCGAGGAAGGCGGTGAGCACGCCGACGGTGATTTCATCCTTGGAGATTTGCCAGATGCCGAAGGCCCAGATGATCAGGAGGCCGATCTCGGTGAGCAGGGTGACCGTCGGGCCGAACAGCGACCACACCTTGTTGACCTTGTCATTGACCTCGAGGTTGTGCTGATTGGCGGCGCGGAAGCGCGCGGCCTCGCGTTTTTCCTGGGCGAAGGCCTTGACCACGCGGATGCCGGGGATGGTGTCGGCGAGGACGTTGGTGACTTCGGCCCAGATGCGGTCGACACGCTCGAAGCCGGTGCGCAGGCGCTCGCGCACCGTGTGGATCAGGAAGGCGATGATCGGCAGCGGCATCAGGGTGACGAGCGCCAGCCAGGGGTTGATCGAGACCAGGATGGCGGTGGTCATCGTGATCATCAGCACGTCGCTGGCGAACTCCAGGAAGTGCAGTGAGATGAAGAGGTTGATGCGGTCGGTTTCCGAGCCGATGCGCGCCATCAGGTCACCGGTGCGTTTGCCGCCGAAATACTCCTGAGAAAGTTTGAGCAGGTGCTCGTAGGTCGTCGTGCGCAGGTCGGCGCCGATGCGTTCGGAAACCAGCGCCAGCAGGTAGGTGCGCGCCCAGCCGAGCACCCAGGCGAGCAGCGCCGCACCGAGCAGACCCGAAAGGTAGAACGCCACCTGCGCGGGATCGATCGGGGTGCCGTTCTGGTAGGGGATCAGCACCTTGTCCATCAACGGCATGGTCAGATAGGGCGGCACCAGCGTCGCGCCGGTCGAGGCCAGCGAGAGCAGGAAGCCGGCCAGCAGCCGCCAGCGGTAGGGGTGGGCGAAGCGCCACAGGCGAAGCAGCGTCCAAGTGGACGGCGGGGTGTGGATTTCCTTGCTGCAGTTGGGGCACTCCTCCTGGCCGGCGAGGAGCGGCGTGTCGCAGCTCGGGCACAGCGCCACGTCCGGCTTGGGCGGATGCTGGCCGGTGGTGACGAACGCCAGGCGGTCTTCGAACTGGTCGATCAGGCGGCCGGCGGCGATGTCGCCGCCCAGCGTATAGCGCCACAGGGCGAGCCGGCCTTGGTCGTCGGAGAGTTCCAGGCTGCCGACCCCGGCGTGGTCGCGGCGTGTCAGGCGCAGCCCGGCGCGCAGGTCGAAGGACTGCCAGTCGGCATCGTTCCCGACGTGCGCGAGCAGCCGCTGGTCGGTGAGGACGACGATCCCCGGCGCGTAATTGAGGCGAGCGTCGAGGTCGAGTTCGAAGCCCGCCAGCTGCGTTTCGCGTGGCGCGAGGTGGGCGTCGATCTGGGCTCGCCAACGGTCGGGCAGGGACGTCGCCGACAGGGCAGGCAGAGTGTTGGCGCCATCTGCGCCGTTGTTCTTGTCGTTCATCGTCAGAAGAAAGAAGGCCTTGCTTGAGCGGCAAGCCGGCAAGTATACCCGTGTTCGGTTGGGGTCTGCTTGTCCGGCTGTAACCGTATTGGGACGCGCGGTGACGGAAAGCGCCTTTCGAAGGGGCGGAGTGATACCTTGCAATAGAGATTAATTCTCATTTAAAATGAGATTGGTTCTTGTTTTCGGTGTTTAATCCGTCCCCGGTCGTCCGGCCGGAATCGAAGAAAGGTTTTTCATGAAGTTCAGGATGTCCCGTCCTCAACGCAACACCTTGTGCGCCGGTTTACTGGCCTTGTGTACGGTTTCTGCGCATGCCTTGCAACCTTTGGTGACCGACGACACCGGTACCCAGGGCCAGGGCGGCAACCAGCTCGAATTTTCCTGGACCGAAGAGCGCGCCAGGACGGCGGGCGAGACCGAGCGCGCGCGTACACTGCCCGCAGTCTATACGCGCGGCGTGAGCGAGCAGCTCGACCTCTATCTCGGGGTTGCGCACCAGCGCCTGCACGGCGGCGGTGCGACGGCGAGCGGCCTGGGCAATCCGACGCTCGGTGCCAAATGGCGTTTCTACGAAAACGAAGCCAGCGGCACGAGCTTGGCGTTCAAGCCCGAAATCCTGCTGCCGGTGAGCGAGGGGCGTGAGCAGGATGGCCTGGGCGCGGGCAAGACCTCCGGTAACCTGAGTTTCATCCTGTCGCAGGACGTGCCCTTCGGCGCCGTGCACGTGAATGCCGGCGTCGGGCGCGAGCGGTTCAAGAACCGCGAAGAAAATCCCGACGCCTCGATCTGGCGTGCCTCGGTGGCACCGGTGTGGGACGTGAATGAGCAGTGGAAGCTCGCGTTCGAAACCGGTGTCGAGTCGGCCAAGGCCGCCGGCGAGCGGGTGCGCACCAGTTTCTATCAGGTCGGCGCGATCTATTCGCCGAACTCGAACGTTGATCTGGCCCTCGGGCTGATGCGCAGCCGGGACGATGCCTCGCCCAAAACGCGCACGGATACCGTCAGCGCCGGCCTGACCTGGCGGTTCTGAGACGGGAGGAAAAGATGTCAACACACGATAGACAGGGCGCCGGGGCCGGCGTCGAAACCCTCGACCGTTGGCCGGTCGGTACGGTGGGCGTGGTCAGCGCGTTGCGTGCGCCGGGCGAGGCGCCCGAATGGGCGCGGCTGCTCGACGAGATCGGTTTTACCGTCGGCGAGCGCGTCGAAGTGATGGTGCGCGGCGTTCCGGGGGGCGATCCCCTCGCGGTGCGCATCGGCGATTCGACCTTCGCCCTGCGTCGGGCCGAGGCGGCGTGCATTGAGGTGTGTCGCGAGATGTCGTCGGAAGGCGGTGCGCAATGAGTGCGAATCAGGCGGTGATGCACTTCCACCGGCCGGGGCCCTTGCTGGCCCTGGTCGGCAACCCCAACTGCGGCAAGAGTGCGCTCTTCAATCTGCTCACCGGCAGCCGGCAGAAGGTGGCCAACTACGCCGGGGTGACCGTCGAGCGCGTCGAGGGCGAATGCCTGACGCAGTCGGGCAAGCGCTTGCGCGTGCTGGACCTGCCCGGCGCCTACAGCCTCTATCCGCGTTCGCCCGACGAGCGGGTAACCTGCGACGTGCTCTACGGCCGCGCCGCCGACGAAAAACGCCCCGACCTCGTGGTCTGCGTCGTCGATGCCACCAACCTGCGCCGCAACCTGCGCTTGGCGCTGGCCGTGCAACGCCTCGGCCTGCCTTGCGTGGTGGCGCTGAACATGGCTGACCTGGCCGAGAAGCGCGGTTTGAACATCGACCTTGAGGCGCTCTCGACCGAGTTGGGGATGCCGGTGGTGAGCACCGTGGCGATTGCCAGGGACGGTGCCGACGACCTGCGCGCCCTGCTCGAACAGCCCGAGCGCTGGGCAGCACGGAGCAACGGGGTGTCCGCCGATGCGGGCAGCGACCACACGCGGGTGCAGTCGATCCTCGAACGCTTGGGGCTGGCCGAAACCGCGCCGCATGCGCCGAGCGACCGTCTGGACCGCGTCGTGCTGCATCCGGTGTTCGGGCCGCTGCTTCTGGCGGCGATCCTGTTCTTCGTCTTCCAGGCCGTTTTCGCCTGGGCCGAGGTGCCGATGGACATGATCGAGGCGGGGGCCGGCGCCTTCGGCGAGTGGGTCGGCGAATGGCTGCCTGAAGGCTTGCTGCAGAGCCTGATCGTCGACGGCATCATCGCCGGCGCGGGTGGGGTCGTCGTCTTCCTGCCGCAGATCGTCATCCTCTTCTTCTTCATCCTGGTGCTTGAGGAATCCGGCTACCTGCCGCGCGCCGCCTTCCTGCTCGACCGCATCATGGGTGGCGTCGGCCTCTCCGGGCGTTCGTTCATCCCGCTGCTGTCGAGCTTCGCCTGCGCGATTCCGGGCATCATGGCCGCGCGCACCATCGCCAATCCGCGCGACCGTCTGGTGACCATCCTCATCGCGCCGATGATGACCTGCTCGGCGCGCCTGCCGGTCTATGCGCTGCTGATCGGCGCCTTCGTGCCGCAGCAGGAGGTGTTCGGCGTCCTCGAATTCCAGGGCATCGTGCTCTTCGCCTTGTATGTCGCAGGCATCCTCGGGGCGATGGGCGTGGCCTGGGTGCTCAAACGCTTTACCGCCGGCGGGCGTCAGGTACGGCCGCTGATGATGGAGTTGCCGATGTATCACCTGCCGCGCGCCGGCAGCATCGCCCGTGGCTTGTGGCATCGCGCCGGCATCTTCCTCAAGCGTGTCGGCGGCATCATCCTGCTGATGAGCATCGTCCTGTGGGTGCTCGCCACCTTCCCCGAGATGCCCGAAGGCGCCGTAGGCTCGGCGATCGAGTACAGCTATGCCGGGATGATCGGGCGGGCGATGGCCGTGGTCTTCGAGCCGATCGGCTTCAACTGGCAGATCTGCGTTTCATTGATCCCGGGGCTGGCGGCGCGCGAAGTCGCGGTCAGCGCGCTGGGCACCGTGTATGCGCTGTCGGGCGAGGAGGACGAGATCGCCGAAGCGCTCGGCGGCCTGATCTCCGCCGACTGGAGCCTGGCCACCGCACTCGCCATGCTCGCCTGGTATGTCTTTGCGCCGCAGTGCCTGGCGACGCTGGCCGCGATCAAGCGCGAAACGGGAGGCTGGAAGATGCCGTTGATTTCCGCCGGCTACCTGTTCGCCCTGGCTTATGTCGCGGCCTTCGTGACCTACCGCGTGGCGCTGGCCTTTGGCGCGTAAAACGACGCGCGCGTCAGACCGAGGGGCGGCCGGGGTGACCCGGCCGCCTTGTTTCCTGCGGGCTCATCGCAGAGGCGGCGAGACGCGCATCCGTTTGGCCAAGGCCGCGTTGGCGTGCGCGTCGCCGGGCGTCTCCAGGCCCGCGATGACGCCTTCGCGGTCGGCCGCGTCCTTGTTCTGGCTCAGTTTCCATTTGCCTTCGAGGCGTGTGATCGGAATTTCGATGCCGACGATCGCCTTCATCTGCGCCGCAAGGTAGTCCGCCGGCGCCTCGTCGACCGACCACGGGCGCGGACGCTGCTTTTCCTGCAGGGTGCTCAGGTCGTCCAGTTGGCGGCGGAGCCAGGCCGGGTCGTCGGTGACGCGCGCCTGTCCGTGCGCATGCACCGTGACGTAATTCCAGGTCGGGACGGCGCGCCCGGTCTGCGCCTTGCTCGGGTACCAGCTCGGGCTGACGTAACCGTCCTCGCCCTGGAAGACGAGCAGACAGTCCGGGGCCTCGGCGAGCACGGCGCCGAGCGGGTTGGCGCGCGCCAGGTGGGCGCGCAGCACCCCGTGCAGGCCTTCGTCCGCGTACAGCACGACGGGTAGCGGCGTGGCGTCGAGGCCCTCAGGGCCGTGGCTGACGAGCAGCGCCAGCGGGTGCTCGCGCATCAAGGCGTGCAGGACTTCGGGGCGGTCTTCCTTGAAACTGCGAGGGATGTACATGGGCACCTCGGGCGCGAAAGGGTCAGCCGAGCCGGCGGCGCAAGGCGGCGCTGGCTGCATCGACAGCGACCGAAAGCGCCAGCATCGCGGCGATGACCGTGGCCGCCTGGGCGTAGTGGAAGAGCGAGAGTTCGAAGTAGAGCAATTGCCCGAGGCCGCCGGCGCCGACGAAACCGAGGATGGCGGCCATGCGGACGTTCATCTCCCAGCGGTAGAGCGTGTAGGCGACGAGTTGGGGCAGCGCGGCGGGCAGCGTGCCGTAGAGAAAGGCCAGCGGCGCGCGCGCGCCGGCCAGGCGCAAGGCGGCGTGCGGCGTGGCCAGGGCGTTTTGCAGCGCTTCGGCATAAAGCCGGCCGAGGACGCCGGCGGTGTGCAGGGCCAGCGCCAGCACGCCGGCGAAGGGGCCGAGGCCGACGGCGAGGGCGGTCAGCGTGGCCCAGACGAGTTCGGGCACCGCGCGCAGGATGTTGAGCGCCAGCGTCCACGGCGCGCGCCAGCGCGGCAGGGCCAGCGCCAGGCCGGCCACCGCGGCGATGAGCGTGCCGACGGCCGAGATGGCCAGCGTTTCCCAGGCGCCGCGGGCGACGCGCGCCAGCCAGGCGGGCGAGAGGTCGGGCGGGAAGAAACCGGCGACGAAGGCGGCGACCGAAACCGCCGCGTGGACGGTGAACAGCTCGGAGAGGCGCAGTTCAAGCCACAGGAAGCTGCTCGCGATGGCCGCGCCGAGGGCGACGGCGAGGGCTGCAGCGCCCGCTCCGAAGGGCGCCGGGCGGGCCGCCGCGGGCGCATCGAGGCGGCGGCGCAGGGTGCCCGAAAGCGCGTCGGCGGCGAGCACCAGAACAACGAAGGCGGCGAGGATGCTTGCCGCTTCGCCGCCATTGAGCATCTTCATCGCCTGGTCCATCAGCTGGCCGAGGCCGCCGGCGCCGACGAAGCCCATCACCACCGAGGCACGGATCGCGCATTCCCAGCGATAGACGGTGTAGGAGACGAGTTCGCCGGCCGCCTGCGGCAGGAGGCCGTAGAGCAGCGCCAGCGGGCGCGGCGCGCCGTTCTGGCGCAAGGCGTCGGCTGGGCGGCGGTCGACCGATTCGAGGATTTCGGCATAGACCTTGCCCAGCATGCCGCCGTAGGTGAGGCCGAGGGCGAGTACGCCGGCAGCCGGCCCGAGGCCGAAGATGCGCACGAAGACGAGCGCCCAGACGAGCTCGGGCACGCCGCGCAGCACGGTGAGGACGAGGCGGGTGCCGGGGCGCAGCTTGGCGCGTTCGCGCGCCGCGTTGCTGACCCGGTAGGCGAGTGGCAGTGCCAGGAGCACGGCGAGCGCCAGCCCGGCGGTGGCGATGGCCAGCGTTTCGAGCGTGGCGCGCGCGAGCAGGGTGAGGAAAAAAGCGTCGCTCGCGGGCGGCAGGAAGCCGGCGAGAAAGCCGCCGACGACCTTCAGGTTGCCGGCGTCGAAGAGCGCGCCCGGGCGCACCCCGGCGGCCTGGGCGAGCGGCCAGAGGACGGCGATCGCTACGAGCAGGCTGGCGAGGCGAGGGAAGAGCGCGGGGTCGCGCGGGGCGGCGGAAGGCATGACGGCGGTGTTTGCGTGGCGGCGAAGGCCGTGTGTTGAGTGTGTTGACTGCGGACGCCGCGATTGTACCCAGGTGCGCTTTCCGCCGCCCAGTTTGCGCCCCTCGGTTTAGACGTCCGCGTGGTCCTCGGCGTCGAGCCAGCGCAGCAGCATGGCGTACAGCCGCTCGGGGTCGACCGGCTTGCCGATGTGGTCGTTCATGCCGGCGGCCTGGCACGTCTGGCGGTCGGTTTCGAAGACGTTGGCGGTCATCGCCAGGATGGGCGTCGCGGCGTAGCCGGGGAGACGGCGGATGGCGCGCGCGGCGCCAGGGCCGTCGAGCTCGGGCATCTGCATGTCGAGCAGGATCAGGCGGTAGGATGCTTGCGCGGCCAGGTCGACGGCTTCGCGGCCGTTGACGGCGAGGGTCGCGATCAGGCCGACATCTTCGAGCAGGGCGAGCGACACTTCCTGGTTGATCGGGTCGTCCTCCGCGAGCAGGACGCGGGTTCCCGCGTGGCGTTCGCGCAGGCGGCGTTCGACATCGTCGTGGACGGTGGGCCGCGGTGTCGGCGCCACGCCTTTGCCGAGACGGACGGTGAACCAGAAGGTGGCGCCCTTGCCCGGCGTGCTGTCGACGCCGATTTCGCCGTCCATCATTTCGACCAGGCGCTTGCTGATCGCCAGCCCCAGCCCGGTGCCGCCGTAGCGGCGCGACGTCGAGTTGTCGCCCTGTTCGAAGACGGCAAAGAGGCGCGGCAGGGTGTCTGCGGCGATGCCGATGCCGGTGTCCTCGATTTCATAACGCAGGCACACCGTATCCTGGGTTTCGTCGATGACGCCGGCACGTACCGTGACCTGGCCCGTAGCGGTGAATTTGACTGCGTTTCCGCCCAGGTTGAGGAGGATCTGCATCAGGCGCGGCGGGTCGCCGCGCAAGCTCAGCGCGGCGAGGTCGGGCGCCACCTCGAGCTTGAAGTCGATCCCTTTTTCGACCGCCCGTGGGCTGAGCATGCTGAGCAGACGCTGGTGTAGGTCGTCCGGGCTGAAGTTGATCGCATCAAGGCTCAGGCGTCCGGCCTCGATCTTGCTGATGTCGAGGACGTCGTCAATGATTTCGAGCAGGTGGTGCGAGGCCTGGTCGATCCGGCCGAGGTGACTGCGTTGCTGGGCGTCGACGGCGTTGCGCAGGGCGAGCGCGGTCATGCCCATGATGCCGTTCAGCGGTGTGCGCAGCTCGTGCGACATGTTGGCGAGGAAGGCACTCTTGGCGCGGCTGGCCGCTTCAGCCGCGTCCTTGGCTTCGTGCAGCTTGATCTCGTTGTGCTTGCGCTCGGTGATATCGACGTGCGTGCCGACGGCGCGCACGGGCTGGCCGGCGGCGTTGCGCGCGACGACCAGGCCGCGGCTGAGGACCCACTTGTAGCTGCCGTCCTTGCAGCGTTGCCGGAATTCGAGTTCGTAATGTCCCGGCGCGGCTAGCCGGGCCTCGACTTCGGCCCGGATGCACGCGCGCTCATCCGGGTGCAGGGTGTCCGTCCAGCAGGCGTCGATGCGGTCGCCGAGTTCGCCCGGAAGATAACCGAGGAGGGTGCTGTAGGCGGGGTTGAGGTGCGCCGTTCCGGCCTGAAGGTCCCAGTCCCAGATGCCGTCGCGGCTCGCCTGCATGGCATAGCCGTAGCGTTCCTCGCTGTGCCGCAGGGCTGCGTTGGCGGTGTCGAGCTGTTGCGTCCGTGTCGCCAGCAGGAGGTTGCTTTCCTCGACTTGGTGCAGGGATTCGGCAAGCCGGGCCGCCGCAGTTTTGAGACCCCGTTCGGAACGGTAGCTGTGCCGTGCGGCGAGTACGCTGATGAGTACCACGGCGGCGAAGAGACCGGAGAGCAGCATCGCGCTGCGCCGTTGGCCCGCCATGAAGTCCTCGGTGGCCTGACCGACGATGACGTAGAAAGGTTGATCTTCGAGGCGGCGGTAAGAGAAGACGCGGTGGATGTTGTCAATGGGCGAGGTGGCGCGAAAAGTGCCGGACACGGGGCGAACGGCCATTTGCGTCAGCATTTCGGGCGACACCCGGCGGGCATTGCGTTCGTCTTGGGCGACTTCGGAGCGCGGGTGGCGGGTGACCAGCGTCATCTCCGCGGTGCGCAGGCTGAGCAAGCCCCCGGGGCCGACGTCGAGATTCGAGAAAATGGCCTCCAGGCCGTTCAGCGTCAGGGTGACGTAGGCAATGCCGGCGAACGCCCCGTCGTTGTCGACCAATCGCCGCGACAGGAAGAGCAGCGGCTGATGCGTGATCCGGCCCAGCAAGGGGCCGTCGAAAACGAGGCCCGCATCGGGGTTGTCGCGGGCCCGGGTGAAGTAAGCCCGGTCGGCGAAACTGACGTCGACCAGATCGTCGTTGCCGTAGCGCAGGATGCCGTTGCGGTCGAGGATGCGCAGGTTCTGCGCCTCGGGCAGCTGCTTGAGCGCTTCGGTGAGAAAGGCATTGATGCGTGTCCGCTCGACCCGGCCGTACTGGCGGGCGTCGCGGTGGTAGTTGACGGCGGTGAGGATCAGCGCGTCGGCGCGGGCGTAGAGGTCGCTCACCTGCTCGGCGACGAGGAGGGCCAGGTTTTGCGTCGAGACTTCCGCTTCCTTTTGGCTGCGGCCGGCTTCCATCCACACCACGGCGAAAGTGAGCGCGCCCACGACGGTAACGACCAAGGCCGCCCCGAGCGCGTGCGGGAACCAGTCCGGTAAAGCGGGCGCACGATCTGCGAGGCGGGAAGGCGACATGTTTTCCTTGTGCGACGGTTGCCGAACGAAGAACTGCCGGAGCGCAGCCGGAGTGTGGCGGGAGTGTGGCCGGGTCAGGCGCGGCGTTCGGCGGTGGATGGGGTCAGCCTAATCATCATAGGAGATTTCATCCGAGGCTTCGCTCCCGGGGCCAAGGCCCCGGGGTCGGCAAGGCGTTCAGAACCCGTTGCGCAACAGCACGTAAAGGCCGGTGCCGGCGAGGATGCTCAGCAAGGCGTTCTTTCGCCAGCCCTGCAGGGCGGCGGTGAGGGCGACGCCGGCCAGTTCCGGCCAGGGCGCGCCGGCGTGGGCGCGGGCGGCGCCGAGCGCCGAATGCAGCACCAGAAGGAGCATGATCGCCAGCGGCAGGAAACGGCCGAGGCGGCGCACCACGGGGTGGTGCTCGATCCATTCGGCGGCGACGAAGGGCAGGGCGCGCAGGGCGAAGGTGACGAGGGCCATCGCGACGATGGCTTTCAGGGCGTAGGTGCTGTCAATCATGGTGGGCTTCCGCAGCGGCGTTGGCGCGCGTTGGCGGCGGCTCGCCGCGCCAGGCCCCGACCGCGACGCACAGGGCGATGGCCAACGCCAGCGCGTGCTCGGCGGCGAGCAGGCTGGCCAGGGCATAGGCGACGAGCGCGGTGAGCAGCGGCGCGAGTTCGCGCCGGCTGCGCCACTGTTCGACGGCGAGTACGGTAAAGAGGGCGACGAGGGCGAAGTCGAGGCCGACGAGGTCAAGCTGGGCGCGCGCCCCGAGCAGGGCGCCGAGCGCGCTGCCCAGCACCCACCAGGCCTGGTTGAGCGCGGCGATGGCGACGAGGCGACGGCGGTCGATGTTTTCCGGCAGGGTGGTGAGCACCGAATAGGTCTCGTCGGTCAGCGCGAAGATCGCGTACCAGCGCTGCAGCGCCGGGCGCGGCAGGCGGTCGAGCAAGGACAGGCCGTAGAAGACATGGCGCAGGTTGATGATCAGTGTCGCGGCGGCGAGCGTGCCGAGCGAGAGGCCGGCGGCGAGCATCGGAATCATCATGTATTGCGCTGCGCCGGCGTAGATCAGCAGGCTGGCGAGCACCGCCACCCAGGCCTCGGCGCCGGCCTGCACGAAAAGGAAACCGAACACCATGCCCAGCGGCACGTAGCCCATCGCCACCGGCGCGCTGAGGGCCAGCAGGGAGAGCGCCGGCGGGGGCGCAGCGGGGTCGTGGGTCGGGGATGGCATCGGCATGGCGGCGAAAAAACAGGACAGGCGGCGATTATCGGCGCAGCGCGCGGGAAAGCGCAAACCGCGGGGCGCCACGCCGTTCAGGCGGCAGCGCGTTCGGGCGAGCTTTGGGGGGCGGATGTCATTGCGCTGCGGCTGCGCGCCAGCGCGCGCGAGAGTGCGGCCGGACTGGCGTAGCCGGCGTCGCGCGCCGCGCCCTTGAGTCCCTTGCCGGCGGAGACCGCGCGCTGGGCGATGGCGAGGCGCAGGCCGGCGAGGTACTTGCCCGGCGGCTGGCACATCAGGCGGTGGAAGGTGGTGGCGAACAGGGTGCGCGACATGCCGGCAGTATCGGCTAAACGTTCGAGCGTCCAGGCGCTTTGCGGCGCCTCGTGCATGGCCACCAGGGCGCGCGCGATGCGGGCGTCGGCGAGGGCGCGGAACAACCCCTGCGGCGGCGTGGCGTGGGCAATCAGGTGGCGCAGCAGGCCGATCAGCAGGATGTCGCCGGCGCGGTCGAGCAGGGTGGGCTGGCCGCAGCGCGGCGTTTCCAGTTCGTCGGCGATGAGGGCGATGGCGTGCCGCAGCGACGGCTCGGCGTCCCGCAGCGGAACGCAGCGCGGTTCGGCCAGTTCGCGCTGGAAAAGCGGCGCCACCGGGCCGTCGAAATCGACGCTGAGGCAGAGTAGGCCGGGGAAGGCGTCCGGCGTACGGGGCGCGAGCCGGTGCGCCCGGTCGGCACGGCAGAGGACGATGGCCGGCGCGGCGACGTGCGTTTCGTCTACGGGCGGTGCCTGGAAGGCGAGGCTGCCGGCGGTGACGAGGTAGAGCTCAAGACGGGGGCAGCACTGCTATCGGCCGGACGGGTGAGTTCGGCGCCGGAGCCGACGGCCGCAGCGCGGGCGCTGCGGATGCGCGGGGCCAGGCCGGCGAGCAGGGCGGAGAGGCGGTCGAGGTTGTCGGGGATCGGCATGGCGTTGTTTTGAACGATCTGCAATGTTTTGTGAATCAATGATTGCCGATTGTACTGCATTCTCTGCTTTCCGGTGGCGATGCGATCGTGCCGGTTTCCCCCGCTCACCCCGTCGCCGGGTCCGGAAATCCCCGTCGGCGCCTGAAAGAGAAAGGAATTTCCGTGAAACCCGAAGTCCTCCTGCCGCGCTATCCCGTCCCCGCCCTCAACGTCGCGCTTCATGGCGGCGGCCGCTACGTGCTTGGGGCCGATCCTGGCGAACGTTTCGACCTCATCGTCTTCTACCGCGGCCTGCATTGCCCGCTCTGCGCCATCTACCTCAAGGAACTCGACCGCCTGCTGCCCGAGTTCGAAAAGCGCGGCGTGCGCGTGCTCGCGGTGAGCAGCGACGATGGTGAGCGTGCGGCGACGATGGCCGAGCAGATGCGCGAGGGCGCGCTCAAGTTCGGCTACGGCCTGAGCCTGAAAAGCGCCCGCCAGTGGGGGCTGTTCATCAGCACCTCGCGGGGCAAGACTTCGATCGGCATCGAAGAGCCGGCGCTGTTCTCCGAGCCGGGGCTCTTCCTCGTCCGCCCGGACGGCACGCTGTACTACGGCGCGGTGCAGACCATGCCTTTCGCGCGGCCGTCGTTCAAGGACTTGTTGATGGCGATCGACTTCGCGATCGAGAAGGACTACCCGGCGCGCGGCGAGTATACGGGCGCCGTCTGAGCCTCTTGCGCGAGGCCTTCCGTGCGGCCGCCGAAGCGGCTTTGCGGGCGCGGCCGAGCGCCGTTCAGCGGGCGGGCTCGGTGACGTCGAGCAGGCTGTCCGCCCAGGCTTCGGCGTCGGCCATGTTGGTGAAGAAGGCGCAGGGCCAGCCCGCCGCCGCGTACGCCGCGGCCAGTTGCGGACGGATGATCGCTTCGCCTTCCAGCGAGGGATCGATCACCACCGCGCTGCCCAGGGGCGATAGTCCTTTGCTCCGGAAGCGCTCGACATGCCGGGCGAAGGCTTCGAGCGCCTCGGCGGTGGCGAGCAGGTTGTGGCGGAATTCGAGAATCTCGACCCACTTGCCAGCGGCTTTCATGCGGGCGAACACCTGGGCCTCGAGTTCGGCCACGGCGGCCAGCGCTTCGGCGTTGAAGGGGCCGGTGGCAGTGGTTCGCAGCCGATGCCCATCCATCTCAAGCCGGATCGTGCCGTGCGCCCTGAAACGGGCAAAGGCCGGGGCGTCGGTGGAATAGGAAATCTTGGGCATGGACGATCGGAACGCATCTCTTCGAGAGGAGCAGCCTAGTCAAAATGGCATAGGTTCCGACGCATTTCAAACCCGTTTTCGATGACCGTCGTCGACGTCTTTTCGGCACCGGCGTAGAGCGCGTCGAGCATCTGCGGCGTGACTTCGGCCGCCGGCCGGTCGAAGGCGATGCGCCCGGCGCGGACGCCGACGATGCGCGGAAAATGTTCGAGCGCGAGGTCGACCGCGTGCAGACTGGCGACCAGCGTTGCGCCGCGGGAACGCGCTTCGTCGACAAGCAGGCCGATGGTCGCCCGGGCGAGCGCCGGGTCGAGCGCCGAGACGGGTTCGTCGGCGAGGATCAGTTCCGGCTGCTGGTAAAGCACGCGGGCGATGCCCACCCGTTGCAACTGGCCGCCCGAGAGGCGGTCGCAGCGCTGGAAGAGCTTGTCGGCGAGGTCGACGCGGGCCAGCGCCGTGCGTGCGCCGGCGATGTCCTGCGGGTAAAACAGCGAGGCCAGCGCTTTCCACGCCGGCCAGCGGCCGAGACGGCCGGCGAGCACGGCGGTGACGGCGCGTTGCCGGGCGGGAATCGGCGGCGCCTGATGCACCGTCCCCAGGCGCGTGCGCAGGCGGCGCAGGGCGCCTGGCGTCAGGCGCGCGGGCTCGCCGCCGAGCACCTCGACGCGCCCGCCGCTGGGCGCGTGCGCCGTGCCCAGCAGGCCCAGCAGGCTGGTCTTGCCGGCGCCCGAGGGGCCGATCAGCGCGAGCTGTTCGCCGGGGGCGGCGCAGAGGTCGATGCCTTCGAGCGCGACGAAGGGCTTGCCGGTGCTGCTCGCGTGTTGCAGACCTGCGCCGTCGAGGCGGAAGGCAGGCGCCGCAGCGCGCGTGGCCTCGCTCACGGCCTTATTTCAGCAGGCCGGCCGAACGTGCCGCCTGCTCGATGCCGTCGTAGTTCTCCTTCTTGCTCGGGATGAACTTCGAGGCGCGTTGCAGGGCCATGATCTCCTTGTGCTCGGGATTGTTCGGGTCGAGCTTGAGGAAGGCATCGGTCAGCTTTTTGATCAGCGTCGGGTCGAGGTCGCCGCGCACCGTCCAGTTGTAGTCGAAGTAGGGCGGGGTGGTGGCGAAGACGCGCACCTTTTCGGGATCGACCTTTTTCAGCTCGACGAGCTTGTCCCACACCGAGGCGTTGAGGACGCCGGCGTCGGCCTTGCCGGCGGCGACGAAGGCCACCGTCGCGTCGTGCGCGCCGGAGTAGGCCACGGTCTTGAAGTCCTTTTCCGGGTTGAGCCCGGCCTGCTGCAGGAAGAAGCGCGGCATCAGGCTGCCCGAGGTCGAGGACGGCGCGCCGAAGGCGAAGGTCTTGCCCTTCAAGTCAGCGAGCGTCTTGATCGCCGGGTCGGCGGTGACATACTTCGAGGTGAAACGGGCGTCTTCTTCGCGCTGGACGATGGGAATCGCCGTGCCGCCGGTGCGGATCTTGGCCTGTACGAAGGTGAAACCGCCGAGCCAGGCGAGGTCCAGCTTCTTGGTCGCCAGCGATTCGACGACGGCGGCATAGTCGGTGACGGGCACGAAGCTGACTTTCAGCCCCGTTTCCTTCTCCAGATATTTGCCGAGCGGCGCGAACTTGCGCTGCAGTTCGGTCGGCGCTTCGTCGGGAATCGCCGAGACGCGTAACACGTCGGCGGCGAAGGTGGCGGTAAAACAGGCGCTCGCCGCACAGGCAAACGCCACCTTGAGCGCCAGGCGGCGCAGGGTGGTCGAGGACATCGTTCATCTCCGGTCGGGCGGCCCCCCATGAACGAGGCCGCATTCGGCGCCGGGCGCCGGTTGGACAACAAAGGCGGTACGCAGACCGCTGGGCGCGATTATACCGGCATGTGCAGCGGGCTTAGATCAAGCGCCGGCGGAAGGCGGTGATGACGATCTCGCCGATGACCACGACGGCGAAGATGGTGAGCAGGATGACGGCGACGCGGTCCCACTGGAACATGTCGATCGCGGCGTTCATGATCATGCCCAGGCCGCCCGCGCCGACGAGGCCGAGGACCGAGGATTCGCGCACGTTGATGTCCCAGCGCAGGAGCATGATCGACCAGAAGGCGGGTTTGACCGCCGGCCAGTAGCCGTAGAGGATCTGGCTCGTTTGTGTCGCGCCGGCGGCCTTGAGCGCCTCGATGCCGCCGCGCGGGACTTCCTCGAGCGCTTCGCCGAGCAGCTTGCCGACGAAGCCGACCGAGCGGCAGGCGATGGCCACCGTGCCGGCGAGCGGGCCGGGGCCGAAGACGGCGACGAAGAGCAGCGCCCAGACGAGCGAATTGACCGAGCGGCTGGCAACCAGCAGCGCCTTGGCGCAGAGGTTGATGCCGGCGTGCGGGGTGAGGTTGTGCGCGGCGAGGACGGCGAGCGGCAGGGCGACGACCATCGAGAAGAGCGTGCCGAGCGTGGCGATGTGGAAGGTTTCCATCAGCGCGGCATGCACCGACTCGGGGTAGAAGGCGAGGTCGAGCGGCCACATGCGGCGGCCCATGTCGAGCATCTGCTCGGGCGCGTCCCAGAGGAACTCCCAGATCACGTTGATGCTGTTCATCGAAGCCAGGACGGCGAGGCCGATGGCCAGCCAGAGCGCCGTGCGGGCGAGCTTTTCGCGCAGCGTGTGGCGCTGCCAGACGCGCTGCAGTGCAGTATCCACGGGCGTTGCGGCGGCGCTGCAGGGCGCGTCAGGACTGGGCGTTGAAGAGGCGTTTGACATGGTTGGCAAGCACTTCGCCGAGCAGGACGACGGCGATGATGACGATCAGGATGGCGAGCACGGAGTCGTACTCGAAACGTTGGAAGGCGGCGAACAGCGCGCCGCCGATGCCGCCGGCGCCGACGATGCCGACCATCGTCGAGTTGCGCAGGTTGGCGTCGAGCTGATAGGTGCAGAAGCCGACCAGGCGGCCCATGACCTGCGGCAGCACGCCGAAGACGACGACGCTGGCGAACGGGGCGCCGGTGGCGCGGATGGCTTCGATCTGCTTCATCGAGATTTCCTCGATGGCTTCCATGAACAGCTTGCCGACGAAGCCGATCGAGGCGACGACGAGCGCCAGCACGCCGGCCAGCGCGCCGAAGCCGACGGCCTTGATGAAGATGATGGCGACGATGACCGGGTTGAAGGCGCGGCAGAGGGTGACGATCAGCCGCGCCGGCCAGGTGGCCCAGGCTGGCATCAGGTTGCGCGCGCCGAGGATGGCGATGGGCAGTGAGACGAGGACGCCGAGGAAAGTCGCCAGCGCGGCGATCTGCAGGCTTTCGAGGAAGCCGGTGAGGATGTTGTCCCAATGCCGGTAGCTCGGCGGGAACATGCGCTCGAAGAAGCGCGCGCCGTTGTCGAGGCCGCGCACGAAGCGTTCGGCCGAGAAATCGAGCTGCCCGAGCGCGTAGAGCGCGTAGGCGAAAACGGCGCAGAACAGCAGCTTGGCGCCGAGCGAGCTTTTGAACGGGGCGCAGGCGCGGGCCGGCGCCGGAGCAGGGGCGTTCATTGCAGCCAGCCCTCGCCGCCGTAGATCATCTTGAGGTGCTCGTCGGTGAGGCGTTCGGGCGGGCCGTCGAAGACGACGTGGCCGCCGGTCATGCCGACGATGCGGTCGGCGAAGCGGCGCGCCAGTTCGACGTCGTGGATGTTCACGAGGACCGGGATCTTGTGCATCTCGCCCTGCGCCTTGAGCAGCTCCATGATCTCGACCGAAGTCTTGGGGTCGAGCGAGGAGGTGGGTTCGTCGGCGAGCAGCATTTCCGGGCGCTGCATCAGCGCGCGGGCGATGCCGACGCGCTGGCGCTGGCCGCCGGAGAGGGCGTCGGCGCGCTGGTTGGCGAAGCTCGAAAGGCCCACGGTGTCGAGCAGTTCGAACGCGTGTTCGATGTCCGCCGGGTCAAAGCGGCGCAGCCAGGCCTTGAACGGGCTGAGGTAGCCGAGCCGGCCGGTGAGCAGGTTCTCCATCACCGTTAGCCGTTCGACGAGGTTGTATTCCTGGAAGACCATGCCGATGCGCCGGCGCGCCTCGCGCAGCGCGCGGCCTTCGACGCGGGCGAGGTCCACGCCCTTGAAGACGACGGCGCCTTCGGTCGGATCGACGAGGCGGTTGATGACCCGGACCAGTGTCGACTTGCCGGTGCCCGAGGGGCCGATGATGGCGGTCAGACCTTGCGCGTCGAAATCGAGGTCGATGCCCTTGAGGACCGGCTGGCCGGGGCGGTAGGCCTTGACCAGGCCCTGGATGCGGAGCACGGCGGAGTTTGGTGCGGCTGCGTTCATGCGTCTTTCCTGTGCGCCTCCCGAGGACGAGCAAAGTCAGTCCGGAGGTATAAAAAACCCGGCCCCATCGTGAAAGCGGCGGGGGGCCGGGAAGGAGGCATTACTTCTTGGCCTTGGCTTCTTCCTTCTTGCGTTCGGCCTCGTAGCCGGCGCGGCTCAGGTTCTGTCCGGCCGAGACGGCCACCTGGCGAACCAGCGCCCAATCCTTCTTGTACTCGGCCGGGAGGAAGCGGTCGCCGCCCAGGCCCTTGGCCATTTCCGGCGGAATGCGGTAGGTGTAGAAGCAGTCCTTGATCTTGGCCACCAGCTTGGGATCGAGGTCGTGCGCGTAGGCGTAGGCGTCGGTCGGGAAACGGTCGCTGACGTAGAGGGTGCGGAAGTCGTCGGCCTTGACCGCGCCGCGCTCGATCATGTGCTGCAGCACGTCGCTCGCCACCGGCGCCGCGTCGTAGTCGCCCGAGCGCACGCCGAACACGGACTGGTCGTGCTTGCCGGAATAGACCACCTGGTAATCCTTGTCCGGGGTGAGCCCGAGTTCGGGGAAGAGCGCGCGCGGCGCGAGGTTGCCGGAGTTGGACGACGGCGAGGTGTGCGCGACCTTCTTGCCCTTCAAGTCGGCGAGCGTTTTGTACGGGCTGTCCTTGCGCACGATCATCTGCACCGACACGCCTTCCGGGCCTTTCTCGGTGCCGCGGATGGCGAAGGGCACGGCGCCGGCGATGTTGACCGCGAAGGTCGTCGGGCCGGTGGAGAAGGCGGCGAGGTGCAGGCGGCCCGAACGCATGGCCTCGATCTCGGCCGAATTGGACTGCACGGCGAAGAAGATCGTCTTCTTGCCCACGCACTGCGTGAGGTGGCCCATGAAGGGCTGGAACAGCTTTTCGTAGATCGACGGGTCTTCAACCGGGGTGAAGGCGAAGACCAGGGTATTCGGGTTGCGCCACTTCTTGGCGTCGGTCGGGGCGTCGGCGACGAGGTCCTGGTTGGCGTCGCAGTACATCACGTCGAGGTCGCCGCGGCTGGGGCAGGCGTCCTGGGCAAAGGCGGGCGCGGCCAGCGCGCTCAGTGCGGCGGCAAGCAGGACGGCCTTTGCGGCGGGCCTGGAGGGCGCGTGGATATTGGCTTCTGGCATGTCGGTTCTCCTGGTGGCGGCACCCGCGTGGGCGCCCGGGCGGCGGGATGGCAAGGCTGCGAGGCTGGAGATTCCGGACGTTGCAGCGTCCGGTTGCGGCACAAGCCTCGCCGCCTCGCCATCCCGGAAGTCGGGTTACTTGGCTTTCTTGGCGCGTGCGGCGTCTTCCTTCGCTTTTTCCTTCTCGTAGCCGGCACGACCGTAGCTCTCGCCCGCGGCTTCGCCAACCTGGCGGACGATCTGCCAATCCTTCTGGTAGCTGATCGGCGCAAAGCGGGTGGCGCCTTCCATGCCTTTCGAGAGCGCTTCGTCGAATTTGTAGCCGAGGACGCACTTGACCACGGTGTCGCGCAGCTGCGGCTCGAGGTCGTGCGCGTAGGCGAGCGAATTGACCGGGAATTTCTCGCTCTGGTAGATGATGCGGAACTCGTCTTCCTTGATCACGCCGCGTTTGGCCATCTGGTGGAAGATGTCCGAGGCCACCGGCGCCGCATCGTAGTCGCCCGAACGCACGCCCATGATCGACTGGTCGTGCTTGCCGGAGTAGAGCACCTGGTAGTCCTTCTCCGGGGTCGCGCCGAGGGCGGGGAAGAGGGCGCGCGGCACGGCATTGCCCGAGGTCGACGACGGCGAGGTGTGGGCGACCTTCTTGCCCTTCAGGTCGGCGATCGTCTTGATGCTGCTGTCCTTGCGGACGATGAGGTAGAGGTGAAAACCGTGCGGGCCGTTGTCGTCGGCGCGGATGGCGAAGGGCACGGCGCCGGCGATGTTCACCGCGTAGTTGGTGGTGCCGGTGGAGAAGAAGGCAAGGTGCAGGCGGCCCGAGCGCATCGCCTCGATCTGCGCCGAGTTGGACTGCACCGAGAAGAACACCGTCTTCTTGCTCGTGCATTGGGCGAGGTATTTGACGAAGGGGTCGAACATCCGCTCATAGACCGACGGGTCTTCGAGCGGCGAGAACGAGAAGACCAGGGTGTTCGGGTTCTTGAATTTCTTGGCGTCGCTGGGCGGGTCGGCGACGAGGTTCTTGTCCGCGTCGCAGTACATCAGGTCGAGCTCGCCGCGATTGGCGCAGGCGTCCTGCGCCTGCGCCGGCAGTTGCAGGCCCAGCATGAGCAGGCCGAGCAGACCAAACCGGCCAAGCCGCGTCAGGCGGCCCTGGCCTTCTTGCTTCAGTGTCCGTTCCATTCCGTGTTCCCTCTCCTGGTTAGGCGACAGTGCAGGTCGGCGACGCCCTGAGTGGGCGTTCTTCTGAAGGCTGAATCGAGTGCGTCCTTTGAGTCTTGAATCTCGAATCCGGGCCCGATTCTACCGGCATCGGAGCGGCTGCCAAGGGCGGGGGGCGGGCGAGGCTTGCACTTGCCTTTCCCTTCCCTTTCAGGCGGCTTTCAGGGGCGGTCTAGGCGGCCGGGTGTTGTCGTTCGTTCGCGCCGATCATGCTGCGAGCATCGCATTTGGCGCGCCGCGCTTCCCGCCGCGCGACGCCTGCTATAAGCTGCCGTTTTTATCGGTTCGGCCTGCGGCAATGAAGATTCTGCTGGTGGAAGACGATCGCGACATGTCCAAGGCCTTGTCGCGCGCGCTGGAAAAGCGCGGTTTCGGGGTCACGCCCTGCTACGACGGGATCAATGCCTTCCAGGCCATGCGCCAGGAAGCGCACGACCTCGTCATCCTCGACCTCAATATCCCCGGCGAGGATGGGCTGCACCTCCTGCAGCGGGCGCGCAACGCCGGCATCCACACCCCGGTGCTGGTGCTCACCGCGCGTTCCTCGGTCGGCGACCGCATCGCCGGGCTCAACGCCGGCGGCGACGACTACCTCTCCAAGCCCTTCGACCTCGACGAACTCGAAGCCCGGCTGCGCGCCTTGCTGCGCCGCGCGCGCGGGCACGAAGAAACCGCTCAGCGCTGCGGCCGGCTGTGCCACGAACGCGCCTCCGGCGCCTTCTACAACGGCGACGCGCCGCTCGAACTCACGCCGCGCGAGCAGGCCATGCTGCAGGCGTTGATCGCCAAGCCCGGGCACGCGGTGACCAAGGAGCGGCTCTACCGCGTGGTCTTTGCCGACGAAGCGCAGACCCACCTTGAGGCCGTCGAGGTGGTCGCCCACCGCCTGCGCAAAAAGCTTGCCGGCACCGGCGCCGAGCTGATGACCCTGCGCGGCCTGGGCTACCTGCTGCGCGAGGAAAAGCCGGGCGAGGCGGCGGCGAGCGTCAGCCCAGCCCCAGCCCCGAACGACACGGCCGCGGGCTAGGCCATGAACGCCGGCGCGGGGACGGTCTACTCGGCGCGCAGCTACGTCCTCGCCTGGATTCTCATCCCCGTCGTCCTGATCATCGCCGTCGACACCTTCGCCCTCTACCGCAACGCCCTGCGCTCGGTGGGCGCGGCTTACGACCGCACCCTGCTCGCCACCGCGCACGCCGTCGGCGACGCGGTGCGCTACGAAAAAGGGCGCTTCCGCGTTTCGCTGCCGCTGGCGCTGTTTGAAATCTACGAGGCAGCGCAGTCCGGGCGCTATTACTACCGCATCAGCACCCACCAGGGCGAGCTGATCTCGGGCGACGAAGACCTGCCCGTCTATCAGGGCGACTTCCCGCGCCGCGCCGCCTACCCGGCCGTCGTCCAGTTCTACGAAACCGAGTTCCGCGACCAGCCGATGCGCGTTGCCGTCCTCGAACAGCCGGTCTTCTCCGGCGACGAGACGGGGCGGGTGGTGATCCAGGTGGCCGAGCCGCTCGCCATCCGCGAAGCCTCGGCGCGCGACATCCTCGAAGACACCCTGCTGCGCCAGGGGCTGCTGCTCGCGCTCGTGGCCGGCGCGCTCTTCGTCTCGCTCAAGCACGGCCTCAAATCGCTCTACGAACTGCGGCGCGAACTCGACCAGCGCTCGGTCGACGACCTCTCGGCGATCACCCTGCGCCCGACCATCCGCGAAGTGAACACCGTGATCCTCGCGCTCAACGCGCTGATGGCGCGCGTCGGCCGCCTCGTCAATTATCAGAAACGCTTTATCGCCAACGCCTCGCACCAGCTGCGCACCCCGCTCGCCGTGCTCAAGACCCAGCTCCAGTCCGGCCTGCGCGGCGACGTGCCGGCGCAGGACGTGATGCGCGAGATGGAAGCCACCGTCGACCGCGCCGTGCTGCTCGCCAACCAGATGCTGATGCTCGCCAAGATCGAACAGCAGCGCTCGCACGGGCCGTTCGAGCGCTGCCACCTCGACAAGCTGGCGCGCGCCGCGGTGCTCGAACTCTCGCCGCTGATCGCCGAGAAGAACCTCGACTTTGAAATCACCGGCGAAGAAGCGCAGTTCATGGGCAACGCCTGGCTGGTGGGCGAACTCCTGCGCAACCTGCTTTCCAACGCCATCCGCCACACCCCGGAAGGTGGGCGCCTGGGCATCGACATCGCCCGCCGCGACGGCCGCGCCACCCTCTGCCTCTGGGACAGCGGCGGCGGCATCCCCGACACCCAGCAACAATGCGTGTTCTCGCCCTTCGCCAGCTTCTCGCACCACGGCACCGGCTTAGGCCTTGCCATCTGCAAGGAAATCGTCGACACCCTCGGCGGCGAGATCACCCTCAGCAACCGCCTTGAAAATGGCTTGCCCGTGGGGCTGGAGGCGCGGGTGGGGTTTCCGGCGGTTTAGGTGGCGGTGGAGGTACAGCCAGTATGCCGTGCTGGAAGCTGCCGAAGGGGCGATGGAAGAAAGTCGGCCATTGCTGCCGTAGCCTATGCAGCCGGGAATGGCCGGTGTAGATCGGTTACCCGCCGCCAAATGCTACGACTCTGGATTCGACCCTGGCGCTCAAATCAGCGAACATTTCTGCGGACGCAGAGGCCATAATTTTTTAAAAGTTATCTATCTCGGGGCCTTTTAAGCGAAAAAACCTTTTTCCTCGCCGTATCCACGCGCCGCGTTTTCCAGCGCTGCGACGAGCAATTCTTTGATCGCCGCAGATTGAAGCGCCGACCCTTTCGGCGTCAGATCGAAAGCCCCAACGCTCGGAATTTTATATGCAGGCGTTCCGCCAAAGGCGCTTGGGTGGCGAATGAAAAGATTTTGCCCGGGCTGTTCAATCTTTCCGCCCGCCCCGTCTCCAGGAAACAGGATGTATGCGCCCCGCGAGCTGAGAATGCCGTCTCGATACGTATGCATTTTGAACAGGTCGTCTTGCTTGTGAACCCGAGTCAATTCGGTTTCATAGGCCGTTCCGTCGTCGCCGCCCTCTGCCGATTCCTCTTCGTCCGGCCCTCCGTCGAAAATATCCTCAATTTCCCGTCGTTCAAGGCGATATTTCGCATCGAAATGCAGCCAATGCGATTGCGTCCCGGCCATATTCGATTGAGCGTGAACACTGAAATCAGGGTCGAACGCGGCTGTATAGCTGCCGCTCCAACCGCTCGTCAATGACTTCGGGCGCCTAAACTTCTTGTTGTAGAAAAGGCTGACTTTTACAACCGCGCCGCTTGACGACGTGTATTCAAAGCGGCACTCGCTCCGCTTGCCCTTAGCGAGCTGGATGCGCAGACCGTCTTTCGACACGACGATGAAGTTGCCGCCGCCCGTTTCCTTGCAAAACTCTTGAAGGATCTTGCGCAGAGCGAAGAAACACCAATACTCATAGATCTGATTGACCGGGCGCACGTCGCCGGCCAACCCGTCGGCCACCTGGGCGCCTTCTTTCCAGGAAAGCGCCAGACTGGCTCGGAGGGAAACGTCGAGCTTGAAGAGATCTTTATAGCCGCGCTTGCGCTGCAAGACTTGCGAGTTTCCGGGGAATTGAGTGAATGGACCGACCTCTCTCCACAAGCTGCGCTGCAACATCTCGTCGAGCTGAGCGCTCCACGCCCGGGCCTCGCGCTGGGCCGCCTTCCGCTTGCGCGCGGCCATCTTGAATTCAAGCGTGTTGGCGATATCACGGCAATGCTCGAGGAAGCCCTTCGCGTATCGATTTTCAGGAGTATCGACCGACTCTCGGATATCCCGCTGTGGCAGCTCTTTCGGGGTGTATCCGCCGAAAAATCGGGCAAGAGGCCCGCCACTACCCAAGGCGGAAATATCAAGGCCATCGACAATCAGCTCAGTGTCCGGCTCTTCGATCTCCTCGATCGGAACAGTCTCAACGACGTCGAACATCCGGGCATGAGGTGCCGAGGCGATCTCCTCAGCAGCCGAAGGCAGATGCCCGGCTGCCATCACCCGCCGCATCAGGAAATGCAAGGCGGCATCGTTCTCAGCCAAGCGCTCCGTCGTGCCGAATGTCAGGGAAACGGGACTGTCGTAAGCGAGCAGAAGCTCCGCGAGCTCGTCGGCCAAGCAATCCAAGAGTTCTTTGAACTCTTCGAAGTAGCGCAATTTACGGCAGGCCACTTCGGCGAACAGCGTTTCGCCGAACTCCGTTCCGAGAGCCAAGATCCCGGCATGAGAGCGCAGCCGAAGCTGCCCAGTAATGACGGTGAATTCTTTCCCGCCCTTCGAAAGAGCTTTCCAGCGCCGCGCCGGATCCCGCTTGAAAGCGCTCGCGAGGCGGGCATCGAACGGCCAAGCTGCGTGGGACACGGAACGCTTTTCGGACTCCGCCTGAGCCAGCGGAAGCGTGATATCGACGAAATAATCGGTGTCTTCGCGCAGTTGGAAGCGCTCGAACAATGCGCCGGCATCACGCCAGCACATCGGCAATATCCCGCCTGACGCCAGCGCTTCCGCCTCGGTTTCTGCTTCCGCCCCGGATAAATGGGGCTGCGGAGGCAGGATTTCGAGCTTCTCGCCATGCCCGAGCGCCGACTCGATATCGATAGCCACGCCCGAGGGAAAGGCGAACACTGCCCGATGAAGGGCAAGGGGCTCCATCACTTCACGAACGAAACGTGATTGCGCGAAATCAGTCGGGTATGCATGTCGTTAAGCTTGTCGATAGAGCGCTTGAAACGGACACCAGCCGGCACGGAAATTTCGGAGCCCGGAGGAATGCCGAAGACGGCGTCGATACCCAGAGCATACTTGGCGGGCGGATCGTTCGCCTCGTTCGAACCGACGAGGAACGCTGCAAGAGCTTTCAAACTGTCGCCCAGCGCCGCCCTGTTGCCATGAATCTTCGGCAGGACTTTCTGGAACAGCGCCAAGTCCAAGCCCTCGATCCATTTATCAAGAATAGCAGCGGGGGCCAGACCAAGCGCAAGCTGGACTTTGCACCATGCCAGCATGTAATGATGAACTTCTTTGACGACGCGATAGCCGAATTCGAATCCGACCGGCGCAAGCAACTTGAAGCAGCCGTCCAACGCCTTCAACGTCAGCGCCTTTGCCCCTTCCAGTGCGGTTTCGTCGAAGCCATGCTTAGCCGCCAGCACATTTAAGACTGACGCGATGCCGCCCGCTTCGAGGATGCCCGTCTCACGGTCGTCGATCGCTTCCCGCAAGAGGTCGTTCGCGGCCCCGATCCCGATTTGGGCTTCGGTCGCCGCCCCACTCAGATACTCCGTCGGAGTTAGGGCTTTGATTTCGAGCACATGCGCCCGATCGAGTACCTTCGGCGAGAACATGTAGGTCGTCTCGTCAATATTGACCGTGCCGACGTAAAAGAGATTCGGAGGGAGCTTCAAGGGCTGATCGTTCGCCACGAGAAAACTCGCCGACTCCGCCTCCGGCGAATCCTTGTCTTCAGCGTCCAGAATTTCGCTGATAACGACGAGCGAATGGCTGTCGATGATGGGCGCGTTTTCGTCGTCGTCCAGAATCGCCGAAGCTTCCATCAGCGACAGGAACGGCGCGAAATACCTCTCCACATGAGAGAGATTCATTTCGTCGAAAATCAGGAAGTGCGGGATCTTAGTCGAATCGGGATGGCACGCGCGCAAGATAACGCGCAGCGTCTCGGTAATCTCGTAGCTCTCGTTCGTCGGCTTGCCGTCCTTCCCGAGACGCTCCCGGCCGAAGGGCGTGCGGTAGCCCAGCAGCTTCTTCGGGCTGGTCCAATCCGGCCCAATGGGAACGAGCTGGAAGATTTGCCCCTTCACGCTGGCGCCGTAGTGTTCTTGCAACTGCTCCGCCAGCTTCAACGTCGAACGCGACTTTCCGGTGCCGGAAGTGCCGGTCAGGATGACAAATGGCTTGGCCGCAAGAGCAGCCACGAGTTCCAACGAGCATAAATCAGGGTTCGAGCTAGCATCGGCAACGACAGAAGCCGACAAGCCGACAAGATAATCGGCCGGCTCCGCCGCCTTGTCGGTCAAATCCGTGTCTTCGATCCCCGGCCCCGCGTCAGAGAACAGGGCGTCGATTTCCTTTTGCGTAAGGCCGCACTCCGCCACGAAATAATCGCGCAGAGCCTTCGCGCGCCCCGCAGCTTCGGTCAGGCTCGCGAGGAGCGGCTCAACGTCCGTGCGGCGCAGGCGCCAAACCGCGGATTGGTAGAGGCTCGGCTTATCGGTTTTCGGAGCCTCCTTGAGCAGCAAGTTTGCCAGATGCCCTTCGTAGTCATCGCGCAAGCTTGCTAAGCGAGGCGAGTCCCCCGTCAGACTAACGACGGTTTGCCACGGGTTTCCACCGATCGTGCTACCCGTTCCGTTTGAAATATATTTTCCGCTGCGAAAACCGAGTTTCTTATCCAGGGAAGCGAAGACATTGAAAACCTCGCGCTCGGCCTTCAGATCGAATTTCGTCTTGCTCCAAACGGCGATCAGTTCTTGAGAAGCTTGAATGTAAGCTGGCTCGCCTTGCGTGATTGCCACCTTCGTGGCCTTCTTGATTGCGAGCGTCCGCTTCAGAATCAGAAAGTCAATTAGAGTGGCCTTGCCTTTTGTATCCGCTAGGCTATCAACCGCCGCTTTGATCCTCGCTGCCGTCAAATACTGAGCCACTTCCCACCCCCTTGTTTTCGATATTATCGGTCGGCCAAGCGCTCGACCATCAGCTCGCAGAACTCGCGTTTGATATCGATCCCGATCGCTCGGAATCCGTTCTTTTTCGCAAAAGCCAAGCTTGTCCCGCTTCCCGCGAAGGGATCCAAAACGATGCCGTTCTTCGGCGTCGTCGATAGGATTGGGATCCGCACCAACTCCTCGGAGAAACGCGCTTTGTGCTTGTGGCTGCTGCGAGCCGGGGCGATTTCCCAAGTGTCTTGCGGCGGGAGAACTGAGCCGCTGGCGGATTTCTGGCCGACGGGATCCTTGTCGAAATAATACCAGCGCGACTTTACTAGGTGAAAAACATATTCGTGCGACATCGAGCAGCGATCCCGCACTTGGTCCGGAATCGGGTTCGGCTTAACCCAGACGTTGTCGTTTCGCACGATCCAGTCCCGGTCTTGCATCGCGATTGCAAAGCGATGCGGTATCAGCAGAAGTTGCTTCGGCTTGCACAGCATGCCATCGCCCTTCTTGTCTTGCGGACGCAACCCAAAACGCCGGGCGCTTTGCTTCACTTCCCCGCTCTTATGCTCGCCCTTCCCGCTCCAGTAGGTGTCGCCGAGATTGACCCACAGGCTGCCGTTTTCCGCCAGCACGGGCTTGCAGGACTCGAAGCAATCGACGAGCTGCGCGATGAACTGAGACGGATGTTCTTCCAAGCCGATCTGGCCCTCGGCTCCATAGTCCCTCTGGCCGTAGAACGGCGGGGACGTCACCATGCAATTGACGAAGACGCCGCTCTCAGCGAGATGCCGCATCGCCTCGCGCACGTCCATGTTGAAGATGAGTGTATGCTCGTCTCTATAGAACGCAGCCTCTTGGAGAGCCGGCGTCAGGAAGATATCCGGGGGGGCGACTTGCGGGGCCAAAGCTTGGTTGGCTTTGGTCTTCGGCCGCTGCGGAGCGTCAGCGGCTTTTTTGGCTGGCTTCTTGGCTGTCTTGCGCGGCTCTGCATCGGCCGATATTTCGATCATCGTTGCTCCTGTGTTTTGAGCGCGTCCCGTGTCAGCCGAGGGGCAAGACGCGCTGTTTAGCAACCTGCTATTCTATGCGACGGAACCAGACTGACAAAGCGAGACGAGGGGCCAAAACGCCGCCCCGCCGAAACGACCAGCATGGCACCGGGGTCACATGGCACCGCGGTTTAGAGTCGTAGCATTTGGCGGCAGGTGACCAATCTACAGCGGCCATAGCCGGCGGGAAGGGCTACGACAGCAAAGGCCGATCTGCCGCCCGATTGCTCCTTGATTGATTGTCCGTTTTCCTCAGCTCACTGACCATTGAACCTCAACGTCTCGAAGGTCAGTGCGCCGCTGGCATCTCCATGCCTTAAACAGTGAGCGCGCTCGCTCCACGCTTGCAGCCCAGCGGGCCTTCCCCCACACTCGCCCCTTTTGGCCCCGCATCGCCCATGCCTTCCGCCATTTCCGCCGCGCTCCAGCCTGCCGTTCTCGAATTTGCCGCCGACGGCACGCCCGTGTCTTCGGCGTATGGCGACGTGTATCACGCGGCGCAGGGCGGGCCGGCGCAGGCGCGGCATGTCTTTCTGGCCGGCAACGGCCTGCCGGCGCGCTGGGCGGGGCGGGCGCGCTTTACCGTGCTCGAAACGGGCTTTGGCCTGGGGCTGAATTTCCTGTCCACCTGGGCGGCGTGGCGGGCCGATCCGGCGCGCTGTGCGCGGCTCGATTTCGTTTCGGTGGAGAAGCATCCTTTTGAGGCCGCCGACCTGGCGCGGGCGCACGCCGGCTGGTTTGCCGCGTGGCCCGAGGCGGCGGCGCTCTCGGCTGAGTTGTGCGCGGCCTGGCCGGCGCTGACGCCGGGGGCGCACACGCTGGCGCTGGCAGGCGGGGCGCTGCGCCTGACGCTGCTTTTCGGCGATGCCTGCGAGGTGTTGCCCGTGCTCGACCTTGCCGCCGATGCGCTTTACCTCGACGGTTTTTCGCCGGCGCGCAACCCGGAGTTGTGGTCGCCCGAAATCTGCGCCGCGCTGGCGCGCTGCGCGGCGCCGGAGGCGAGCCTCGCGACGTGGTCGGTGGCCGGCTGGCTGCGTCGGGCGCTGGCGGCGGCGGGCTTTGCGCTCGAACGCCGGCCGGGGTTTGCCGGCAAGCGTGAGATGCTGGTCGGGCGGCGAATGGGGGCTGACGAGGCGGGTGGCAACGTTCCGCCGGCGGGCGTAAGCAGCTAAAATAACGGCCTTTTTTCGTTCAGGAACGCGGCATGCCGATCGGTATCATCGAATCGCTCGACCACGAGGCACGCGGGATCACCCGCCTCGAGGGCAAAACCATTTTCGTCGAGGGCGCGTTGCCGGGCGAGAAGGTCGAATACACCAGCTTCCGCCGCAAACCGAACTACGAGGTCGCGCAGGCCGACCGCATCCTCAAGGCTTCGCCCGACCGGGTGGCGCCCAAGTGCCCGCATTACGGCAGCTGCGGCGGTTGCAGCATGCAGCACCTCGACTCGACGGCGCAGGTGGCCGCCAAGCAGCGCGTGCTTGAAAGCAGCCTCTGGCACCTCGGCCGCCTGCGCGCCGAGCAGCTCTACGCGCCGATCCACGGCCCGGCCTGGGGCTATCGCTTCCGCGCCCGCCTCGCGGCGCGCTTCGTCGCCAAGAAGGGCGGGATGCTGATCGGCTTCCACGAGCGGAAGAGCAGCTACATCGCTGACATGACGACCTGCCCGAACCTGCCGCCGCACGTCTCCAAGCTGCTCGTGCCGCTGCGCGATCTGGTCGCCGGGCTGTCGATCAGCGCCGCCATGCCGCAGGTCGAGCTGGCCGTCGGCGAACACATCACGGCGCTGGTGCTGCGCAACCTCGAAGCGCTCACCGCCGCCGACGAGGCGCGGGTCAAGGCCTTCGCCGACCGCCATGACGTCGTCTTCTACCTGCAGCCGCAAGGGCCGGCGACGGCCTACCGTTTCTACCCGCTCGAAGGCCCGCGCCTGACCTACGCGCTGCCCGAATACGCCATCGAACATGCTTTCTCGCCGACCGAGTTCACGCAGGTGAACCACGCCGTGA
The DNA here is from genome assembly GCF_041441355.1 of Propionivibrio sp. GTDB lineage: Bacteria > Pseudomonadota > Gammaproteobacteria > Burkholderiales > Rhodocyclaceae > Propionivibrio. The sequence goes on along the minus strand of NZ_JASDTF010000011.1, from coordinate 41,668 downwards.
ACCGCGTGCTCGTGCGCCGCGCCATGGCGCTGCTCGACCCGCGCCCGGGCGAGCGCATCGCCGACATGTTCTGCGGCCTCGGCAATTTCACCCTACCCATCGCCCGCTTGGGCGCGCAGGTGGTTGGCGTCGAGGGCAGCCGCGAGCTGGTGCGCCGCGCCGGCGAGAACGCCGCCGCCAACGGGCTGGCAGACAAAGTCGAATACGGCGTCGCCAATCTCTTTGAAGCCACGCCCGAATCGCTCGCCGCGCTCGGCCGTTTCGACAAGATGCTGATCGACCCGCCGCGCGAAGGCGCGCTCGAGTTGGTCAAAGCCATCGACCCGGAGCAGGCGCCGAGGCGCATCGTCTACGTCTCGTGCAACCCTTCCACGCTGGCGCGCGACGCGGCCATCCTCGTCTCGCAAAAAGGCTACCGCCTGCTCGGCGCCGGCGTGGTCAACATGTTCCCCAACACCTCGCACGTTGAGTCGATCGCGCTGTTTGAGAAAGCGTAGCGTCGGTCTCTTTGGGCGGAAATTACGCCGCGCGCAGGTGCGCGCGCGTGAGTTCGCTGACGCGCGGCACGCCCAACAATCCCAGTGTGCGCGTCAGTTCGCTGCGCAGAATGTCGAGTGCCTTGGCGACGCCGGGCTGGCCGGCGGCGGCGACGCCGTAGAGCAGCGGGCGGCCGAGCATGACGGCGCGGGCACCGAGGGCCAGCGCCTTGGCGACGTCGGTGCCGCGGCGGAAACCGCCGTCGATGTAGATCTCCAGCGCTTCGCCGCAGGCGTCGGCAATGTCGGCCAGCGTTTCCATCGGCGAGATCGCGCTGTCGAGCTGGCGACCGCCGTGGTTGGTGAGGACGATGGCGTCGGCGCCGAGCGCTTGCGCGCGGCGCGCGTCGGCGGCGTGCAGGATGCCTTTGACGACGAGCTTGCCGGGCCATTGCGCGCGCAGCGCGGCGAGGTCGTCCCAGGAGAGCGTCGGGTCGAGTTCGGAGGCGATGAAGGCGGCGCCGCGCCCGCTCTTGCGCGCTTCGGGCGAGAGGTAGGGGGCGAGGTTGCCGAAGCCCGGTACGCCGCGGCTGCCACCGATCACGTCGAGCGTCCACGCCGGGTGGCGGGCGACGTTGAGCATCGCCGGCACGGTGAGCTTCATCGGCGCGCGGAAGAAGCGGCGTTCGCTCTCGCGGTTGCCGAAGTGGGCGCAGTCGGTGGTGACGACCAGCGTTTCGCAGCCGGCGGCCTGGGCGCGGGCGAGCAGGTCGCGGGTGATGCCGCGGTCGCGCAGCACGTAGAGTTGAAACCAGAAGCGCCCGCCGGGCGCGTGTTGGGCGATGTCCTCGATCGACGCGCTGGAAACGGTGCTCAGGGTGAACGGAATGCCGGCTGCATGTGCGGCGCGGGCGATGAGGATGTCGGCCTGGTGGCGCAGCATGCCGTTGAAACCGGTCGGGGCGACGATCAGCGGTAGGGCCGAGGGCGTGCCAAGCAGCGGCGTTTCGAGTTCGGGCTGGGCTGCGCCGACCAAAGTGTCCGGCAGGAAGCGCCAGTTGTCGAAGACGTTGCGGTTCCAGGCTAGGCTGCGCTGGTCGTCGGCGCCGCCTTCGAGGTAGGCCAGGGCGAAGGCCGGCACGCGGTGGTGGGCGAGGGCTTGCAGGTCGGAAATGTTCAGAACGCGGTCGAGCGCGGAAAGGCAAGGCATGGATGATGCAATTGGAATTGAAACGGGCATTGTAGCCGGCTTTGTCCGGTGCGGCATTCGGCGGACATAAACGCGAGGGCGTGGCGGCAGGCTAAGCCGCAGGATTGGGCGCTGCGGCGTGTTCCGGCTGGGGTTGGCAGGGGATGCGACAGGTGATGCGCGTGCCGCCGCCCGGAGCGTCGTCGATGTGGAATTCGCCGCCAACCATTTGCGCGCGATGGCTCATGATGCGCAGGCCCAGCCCCGGGGCGTCCTCGTCCGTCGGAACGCGGCCCTGGGCACGCCCGCAGCCATCATCGCGGACGCAGAGCACGATCGCTTTTTCTACCCTGCCTGGGCGGCAATCGAGCGCGATGTCGATGCGCCGGGGGCGGGCGTGCTTGATGGCGTTGACGACGGCTTCGCGCGCGATGCCGTAGATCTGCGGCGCGTGCGTGGCCGAGCATTGGGCGCAGGCCGGGTTCAGGGTCAGCTCGATGGGGATGCCGCTGGCCTCGGACTGGGTCCGCGCCAGCGTCGAGAGGGCTTGGCCGATGTCGCTCGATTCCGGGCCGAGCGACCACAGACCGCGCGAGAGCCGGTAGGCATGGTCGACGGACTCGGCCAGAAGCTGCGACAGCCTGGCTTGGGCCCGTTGGCGGGAGGCCTCTTCGGGGCCGTCGTTTTCGAGGGCCGCGCTCTGCAGGCGCGCGCCGGTCAATTGCTGGCAGAGGCCGTCATGCAGTTCGTGGCTGAGGCGGCGGCGTTCGTTCTCGCTGATCGAGACGACTTCGCGCTGCAGACGGCTACGTTCGGCGATTTGCTGTTCGAGGGCGAGGTTGCGTGCCGCCAGGTCGTGCGAGAGCTTTTCCACCTGGGTGAACAGCAGGGTGAAATGGCGGGCCAGAACCAGCGCCTGCGCCAGCATGAAGAACAGCATGCCGAGGTGCATCAGGCGCGGCGTCTGGAGCACGTTGATCGAGCTGAGGATGTCGTTGAAGCTGAGCAGGCAGGAGACGATAAAGCCGGCGAGCACGATGCTGGCGCCTTCCCGACCGCGCTGCGTGGCGCGGGAGAGCCCCCAGAGGAAGATGAGCGCACGGGCGAGGACGACGAGGTGGAAGGCCGGCAGCCAGAGGGCGCTCAGGCGCGTCGGCGCGAAGAGGGTGATGGCCCCGTAGGCGGCGCCCAGCGCCCAGAAGACCTGCAGCGGCAGGCGTGGGAATTCCTGCGGGTAGAGCGAACGGAAGACGTGGTAACTGAGTGGCGCGGTGAGGGCGTAGAAGAAGAGGGTGCTGCGGAAGAGCCATTCGCCGTCGAGTTCGGGGAAGAAGACGCGAATGGCCCAGTCGCTGGTCACGTTGGAGAGGACGAACCCCGTCCAGACGAGGCAGTAGAGGCCGAAGAAGAGCGGCGCGGGGTTCTTGCGGTGGAGCGCGAACAGGGCGATGTGATAGACGCCCATCAGCAGCAGCGTGCCGACGGCGAACCAGGCCAAGCCCCAGATGCGGTGCTGCGCGGCTTCGAGCGTGTTCAGACGGCCGAGACGCAGGGTGGGGATTCCCGCCCGGTCGAAATGGAAGCACGACACTTGCAGGACGAGTTCGAGCGGGTTGCCGTCGACGGCTTGGGGCAGGGGCGCGAGGCGCAGCGAATGTTCCATCGCCTCGGTGTCGAGCGAAGTGCCCACGCGCCCGCTTTGGGCGACGAGTTGGCCGTTCGCCCACAGGCGATAGGCTGAATAGATCGCATCGATGCGCAACGCCTGGAGGGTTTGCGTGGGGTCGGCGAGGATGGTCAGGCGCAGGGTGGCGTAACCGTTGCCGGAGATGGGGGTGCCGCCGACCGGCAGGTCCTGCCAGCTTCCGGGCAGGTTCAGGAAGGCGTCGGGCGGCGGGGGCGCGGGGGCGGCGAAATCCTCGGGGCCGAGGAGCCGTTGCCAGTAGAAGGCCCATTCGCCGCCGAAGTCGACGCTCGCCTGCCGGTCGAGGTCGTGACTCCGCAGGTCGAGCACGCCTTGGCGCGCGGAAAAAGACTGCGTTTCTTCGATGCGCAGGGCGATGCAGGCCGCCAGCGCGAGCAGCGCCAGCAGGATGAACGACAGCGAAAACAGGGCGCGCGGATTGAGGCGCATGGCGTTTTCTCGCAGCGTCGAGCAAGGATGCGCGGCCTATTCACCGCGCCGGGACGGCGGCACGACCGCGCTTTGGCTGTCCTGCGACAGCCGGATCGGTTGGCCCCCACTGGGCGAGGATTGTCGCATTTTTCGCTCCGTCTCGCCGGAGTCGATGACGTCCGATTACGCCAATCAGTTACCCACCGCGAGCTTGACGCCGAGGCCGACAAAGACGGTGCCGGCGATGCGGTCGAGCCACAGCCCGGCGCGGCCGTGACGTTTGAGCCAGGCGCCGACGTGGCCGGAGAAGAGGCCCAGCAGGGCGAAGAGAACGGCGGCCTGAAGGGTGAACACGAGCCCGAACTGGGCGATCTGCACGGCGGCGTCGCCGCGCGCGGGATCGACGAACTGTGGCAGGAAGGCGAGGAAGAAAAGCACCACCTTGGGGTTGATGGCGTTGGCGAAGAGGCCGCGGGCGAAGAGTCTCACGCTCGAGTCGGGCGCGCTGGCCTCGTCCGGGGCGTCGAGGCGTCCACTACTCCTGAGCGCCTGTACGCCCAGATGGATGAGGTAGGCGCCGCCGACGAGCTTGAGCAGCCAGAAGGCAGTGGGCGAGGCGGCGATCAGGGCGCTGACGCCGAGCGCGGCGAGCAGGGTGTGGCTCAGGCAGCCCAGGCCGCAGCCGAGCCCGAAGGCGACGCCGGTGCGGCGCCCGCGGGCGATGCCGAGCGAGAGCACCAGCAAGTTGTCCGGGCCCGGCGAGAGGGTGACGAGGACGGCGGCGCCGAGAAAGGCGAACAGGGTTTCGGGGGCGATGAGCGTCATGCGGCGGGCCGGCGGCAAGAAGAACGGAGGGTGATATTGTAATGCCCGGTGGCGGGTGTCGCGGTGAATGGTGGCGGATGGCTGGCAACGGAAAGGACGTGTGGATGCGGGTCGGGCGGTGTTTTGCGTATTGTGTCGGCGCGCAGGCCTTGCTGGCCGCGCCGGCGCTGATCTGGCCGGGCTACCTCGATACCCCGGTGGGCGTCGTGTTGATGCTGCCCTTTCTTTCGATTTATGCCGCGCATGCGCTGGGCATTCCTGGCCTGCTCGAGAATCAGGGCGCGTGCGGTTGGGGCTGGTGCGCGCCGAGCGTGTTCGGTTGGCTGTTCTTCGCCGTCCTCTGGCTGGGGCTCAACTGGGGGCTGGCGCGCGCGCTGGCCGCGCTCGGCGGCACTCAGGGCGAGCCCAAAGACAAGGAGGAACGCCCATGAATGCATGGTTTTACCTGGGCGTCGCCATCGTCAGCGAGGTGGCGGCGACTTCGGCGCTCAAGGCGTCCGAAGGCTTTACGCGGCTGTGGCCGTCCTTGCTGGTCGTGGCCGGGTATGCGGCGGCGTTCTACTTCCTCTCCCTGACTTTGAAATCGATTCCGGTGGCGGTCGCCTACGCGGTCTGGTCCGGGGTCGGGATCGCCCTGATCGCGCTCATCGGCTGGCTGTTCTTCAAGCAGGCGCTCGATGCGCCGACGCTGCTGGGGCTGGCCTTGATTGTCGCCGGGGTGCTGGTGCTCAACCTGTTTTCCAAGAGTTCAGGCCACTGAGCCGGCCACTGAAACACTGAAAACGCAGACGGAGATCATCGCAATGAAGATGAGCGACATTCCTTTCGGCATTACCGACTGGTCGGCCGTCGAAGCCACCGAACACCCGGGTGACACCGGCATGGCCTACTGGCGCACGCGCCAGTTCGGCGACGTGCGCGTGCGGCGGGTCGAATACACGCCCGGCTACCTCGCCGACCATTGGTGTTCGAAGGGCCACATCCTGCTTTGCCTGGCCGGCGAACTCGAAACCGAACTCGAAGACGGGCGGTGCTTCGTGCTCACCCCCGGCATGAGCTATCAGGTGGCCGATGGCGCCGAGGCGCACCGTTCGCGCACCGCCGTCGGGGCGACGCTGTTCATCGTTGATTAACGTTGCGGCTTACTTCAGCACGCCTTTGACGCGCTTCCAGCCGTGCCCGAACTGGCGCCCGACGAGGCGCACGCCCTGGCCGGTGGCGTCGGCGGTGCGGTTGAGCGCCTGCTTGGTGCCGTGCAGTGTGGCCTCGGTGGCCTGCGTGAACGAATCCTTGAAAACGCCCCAGACGCGCTGCGCGATGCGCTGGCCGTTCGCCTTGACGATGCCGCCGACGAGAACGAGCGCCTCGGCGGAAACGGCACGGCGCACTTCGCCTGCCGGCGGCGCCGCGAGGCTGCCGCAGTAAGCCTTGGAGTGCAGGCCGACGCGCAGGGTCAGGAAAGCGTTGGCGGCGCCGTTGGCGAGGCTGTTGACCAGCAGCGAGGAAACGCCCTGCAGGCCGGGGATGCCGCCTTGCAGGGACGGGAAAACCGCGGTCACGATCGGCGTCGTTAGCTCGGCGAAGTCGATCTCCTGCACGCTGTCGGCCACCAGTACGCTGCCGCCGACCTGGGCGTAGAGCGTGAGCATTTCGCGCGGCGATGGGCGCTGGCGGTAGAGCGCGGCGACGCGCCACACCAGGCGGAGTTGGCTTAACAGCACGAGCAGGCCATCAAGGCGGCCGTTTTGCATCACCGCGGTGCTGACGAAGACCGCCCCGGCGGCCTCCTTGACGAGGCGCTCGGCTTCGGCGTCGAGCACGGCAAGCGCGGCGGGCAGGTCGGCCTCGCTTTGCGGCGGCGCGGCGGCGAGCCGCGGGTGGCCTTGCAGGCGCGCCAGCAGGGCAGCGCGGTAGGCCGCGAGCGCCGCCGGATCGCCCGCTGCGGGCGGCTGCAGCGGCGCGGGGAGGCGCCGCCAGAGGATCAGCGGTGCGGCGAGCAGGGCGGCGAAAACGGCGGTCAGCCCCCAGAAGACGGGCCGGCCGGCGCCCGGCAGGGCGAGTTCGGCGGCATTGGCGAGTTGGGCGAGCGTGGCGACGAGCGAGACGACAAAGTAGCCCACGATCGCCAGCGCGACGCAGGCCAGCAGCCTGCGGACGGGGTTCGGCATGGGACACTCCTGTCGATGCGATGGGCCGGGCCAGTATACCGCCGCTGAGGCCGGAGCCTTGTGGCGTTTGGTAACCGCGGCGCGGTACGATGCGAACAGACGCAGAATTCACCCCCCTCAAACACGCGAGCGGCATGGGAAGATAAATGACGATGGAAATTCTGGGGACTCAAGTGGTGCTGGAATCGGAACTCAATGCGCTCGGCCAGCCGGTCGGCCTGTGCGTGGGCGACTGGACGCCGCCACCGCGGCCCTCCCGCGAGCCCATGTCGGGGCGCTATTGCCGGCTCGAAGCGCTCGACCCCGCGCGCCACGCCGAGGCGCTGTACGCCGCCAATGCGCTCGATGCCGCGGGGCACCAGTGGACGTACCTGCCCTACGGCCCCTTCGCCGATTTTGCCGCCTACCGGGCCTGGGTGGCGCAGCAGGCGGCGAGCGAGGATCCGCTGTTCTACGCCATCGTCGATCGGGCCGACGAAACCCCGGTCGGGGTGGCGAGCTACCTGCGCATCGCGCCCGCGGCGGGTTCGATCGAGGTCGGCCACCTGCTTTTCTCGCCGCGCCTGCAGCGCCGCCCGGCGGCGACCGAGGCGATGTTCCTGATGATGCAGCGCGCTTTCGAGCTTGGTTATCGCCGCTACGAGTGGAAATGCAACGCGCTCAACGGGCCGTCGCGCGTCGCGGCGCAGCGCCTGGGCCTCTCCTTCGAGGGCGTCTTCCGGCAGGCGATCGTGAGCAAGGGGCGCAACCGCGACACCGCGTGGTATGCCGCCATCGACGCCGAGTGGTCGCCGCTGAAAGCCGCCTTCGAGCGCTGGCTGGCGCCCGAGAATTTCAACGCCGAAGGTCGGCAGCGCGTGGCGCTCTCGGCGCTGACCGCGCCCATCCTCAAGCTGCGCGGCTGAGTGCCAGAGACAAAAAAGCCCGCCGGAGCGGGCTTTTTTCATTGCGGGGAAAACCTCAGGCACCGAGCTGGCGCATTTCGGCGTCGACTGCCGCGTGCTTTTCGCGCATCGCGGCCGAGGGTTGGCCGAGCAGGCTGACGACGACGATGGCGATCCAGGCGAAGCCGAAGCCGGGGACGATCTCGTACAGGCCCAGCCAGCCGTACTGCTTCCACACCACGACCGTCACCGCGCCGGTGAGGATGCCGGCCAGCGCGCCGTTGCGCGTGGTGCGCGACCAGAACAGCGAGAGGATGACGACCGGGCCGAAGGCCGCGCCAAAGCCGCCCCAGGCGTAGGCGACCATGCCCAGCACCTTGCTCTCGGGGTTGCCGGCGATCCAGATGGCGACGAGCGACACGAGGAGCACCATGATCCGCCCGACCAGCACGAGTTCGCGCTGGCTGGCGTTCTTGCGCAGGAAGGTGCGGTAGACGTCTTCGGTGAGCGCGCTCGAGCAGACGAGCAGCTGGCAGGAGAGGGTGCTCATCACCGCGGCGAGGATGGCGGCGAGCAGCAGGCCGGCGATCCACGGGTTGAAGAGCTGCTTGGCGATCTCGATGAACACCGTCTCGGCGTTGGCGGTCACTGCCACCGCGCCTTCGGGGTGGGCGATGAAATAGGGGATGCCGATGAAGCCGACGGCGATCGCGCCGCCCAGGCACAGCACCATCCAGGTCATGCCGATGCGGCGCGCGGCGGGGATCGCGGCGGTCGATTCGGCGGCCATGAAGCGCACCAGGATGTGCGGCTGGCCGAAGTAGCCGAGGCCCCAGGCCATCAGCGAGACGATGCCGACGCAGGAGGCGTTCTTGAAGAGGTCGAGCTTGTCCGGCGCGATCATCGCGGCGAAGGATTCATGCGGCTGCAAACCGCCGACGACGGCGAAGTAGCCGACCACCGGCGCGAGGATCAGCGCGGTGATCATCAGCGAGGCCTGGATGGTGTCCGTCCAGCTCACGGCAAGGAAGCCGCCGATGAACACGTAGGCGATGGTGCACGCCGCGCCGACCCACAGCGAGGTGACGTAGGGCAGACCGAACATGTTCTCGAAGAGGCGCGCCCCGGCGACCACGCCGGACGCGCAGTACATGGTGAAGAAAACGAGGATGACCAGCGCGGTGAGGATGCGCAGCAGGTTGCTGCGATCCTCGAAACGGCTGGCGAAGTAGTCGGGCAGGGTCAGCGCGTTGCCGGCGCGCTCGGTGTAGAGGCGCAGGCGGGCGGCGACGAAACGCCAGTTGAGGTAGGCGCCGAGGGTGAGGCCGATGGCGATCCACGACTCGCTGATGCCGGTGAGGTAGATCGCGCCGGGCAGGCCCATCAACAGCCAGCCACTCATGTCTGAGGCGCCGGCGGAGAGCGCGGTGACGAAGCTGCCGAGGCTGCGGCCGCCGAGGATGTAGTCGGACAGGTTGGCGGTGCTGCGATAGCCCAGCCAGCCGATCAGCAACATGGCGAGCAGGTAAATGCCGAAGGTGACCACGGTCGGGTCGGTGAGGTTCATGCAGGGCTCCTCTCTTGGATCGGGCGTGTTGTTCGAGTTATGGGCTTGCCGGGTACGGCCGATGACGGCGGCAAGGCCGGCGCGCAGGCAAGCGCGCGAGTCTCGCGCGATGCGGCCTGAAATGCAAGAGGGCGGTGCTGATCTGCGGACTCGGAAACGGCAAAATGTCGCAGATGTGGCATGAATCCTGCTGCGGGCGATGACCACGCACCGGAGACCTTCCATGTACCTGAAAGCCATCTCGACTGCATTTTCGGCCCTGTCGGCGCTTGCCAGCGTCGGGCGGGCGTTGGGCGCGAGCGCCACGGCGGCGAGCGAGTCGGCGAGCAGCGCGCCGGCCGAGGCGCCGATCGCCGTCGCCCAGGCCGGGCGGCTTAATCCGTCGTCGCTGCAATTCACCCGCGAGTCCTTGTCGCGCGAGACGGCAAACTTTGCCGATACCCTGCGCCAGAAGCTTGCCGCCCGCGGCGTCGACCTGAGCGTTGCGCCGGTCGTCAGCAGCGATTTCGAGGGCAAGCTGCGGGTCGGCAACGCCCACCGCGACAAGGACAAGATCGAGGCGGCGCTGGCCGAAGACCCGGCCCTGCAACAGCAGTTCGCGGCGCTTTCAGCGCAGTACTCGCTGCAGCGCGCGGCGGACAGCCAAAGCGTTTTTGCCGCCGATTACGCCCGCGCCGGCAACGATGCCGCCGCCTACGCGGGCGTCGTCGAACGCCAGATCGCCTACAACCAGGCGAACTTCAGCCTCTCGGTCGGGGCGGCCGGGCAGACGCCGGTATTCGGTGTGACGCTGCGCGCTTGAGCCGGCGATGAGTGCCACTGCCGGCAACCTGTTGACCGGCCTGCCTTGCCCGCCGGCCGCCGAGGAGGCGTTCGCCGAGTTGATGCGCCATCCCGGCGTGCGTATCGAGCGCATCGTGTCGACCGGCCAGTGCAGCCCGCCGGATTTCTGGTACGACCAGCCCGAGGGCGAGTGGGTCGTCGTCCTGCGCGGGGCGGCGCGCCTGCGCTTTGCCGACGAAGCCGAGGCGCGGCGGCTCGGGCCGGGCGACTTTGTCGACATCGCCCCGCACCGCCGCCACCGCGTCGAGTGGACGACCCCCGACGAGGCAACGGTCTGGCTGGCGGTGTTTTACGCCGCTTGAATTGCCGCCTGGCGCAGTGTGTTGGGTGCTTGCGGCAGAAAAGCGTGTGCGCGTATAGTGCCCGCGGCAAAGGGGAGAGCGCGGCCTGAGGGGCCGCCGCCGAAGGCGCAATCCACCCGGAAACGCTCAGGCAAAAGGACCGTTTGTGCACTGAAACTCTGGAGAGCGACGCTCGCACCCGCTGCGGCGTCCACCGATGGGGCAAGGCGCGTGGCTGTGGTCGCGCCGTCAATCTCTCAGGTACCGAGGACAGAGGGGTGAGCCTGTCGCCGTTCGCTCTTTTTTGCTCTGCGCTTGCGTGGGCCACGATCCTCCCGCCCGCCGCATCGCCGCCCTCTGTGCCGGTCGCTTCGCGGGCGGTCGTCCTGGGGGGGCGACGCGGCATGTTCTCGTGTGGGATGACCGGGCCTGTCCGTTGCTCATCCACTCGAGAAAGATCATGCGCAAACACGTTCTCCCGGCCTTGTTGTTCACTCTCGCCGCTGCCGCGCCCGCCTGGGCGCTCGACGGGAAATGGACGCCCGGCCAAGTCCTCGAAATCAGCCCCAAGTGGCTCAAACAGCAGGGGCTCATGCTGCCGCCGTCGGCGCTTTGGGATGCCCAGCGCGGGACGGGGCTGCTCTCCGGCGCCGTCAAAGTAGGCGGCTGTTCCGGCGCCTTCATCGCCGAAACCGGGCTCGTCATCACCAACCACCACTGCCTGTTCGGCGTGGTGCAGGAACACAGCTCGACGCAGCGTGACCTGATCACCCAGGGCTTCCTGGCGCGTACGCCGGCTGAAGAGCTGCCGGGCAGCACGCTGCGCGTCGAGATTCCCAAGCGCTTCACCGACGTGACCGCGAAGGTGCTCGCCGCGGTGCCCGCCGGGGTGACGCCGCTGCAGCGTCTGCAGGCGATCGAGGCGGCGCAGAAGGCGCTGGTCAAGGCATGCCAGCAGCAGGCCGGCGTCAAATGCACGGTGTCGACCTTTGACGACGGGGTGAATTACACGCTGATCGAAACCACCGAGCTGCGCGATGTGCGCCTCGTCTACGCCCCGTCGCGGGCGATCGGCGAGTACGGCGGCGAGATCGACAACTGGTCGTGGCCGCGCCACACCGGCGATTTCGCCATCGCCCGGGTCTGGGCCAAGGACGACGGCACGCCGGCGGAGCGTCCGGGCAGCGGGACCAAGCCGTATAAACCCGAATTTTTCTTCCCGATTTCGACCGAGGGGCTCAAGGAAAAAGACTTCGTCATGGTGCTCGGTTATCCCGGGATCACCTGGCGCGCGCTGATCGCCGAGGAGATGCAGGAGCGGCGCGAGCGCTTTTTCGTGCGCCGCGAAGACCTCTTCGGCGAGCTGATCGGGGTGATGGAGCGCGCGAGCGCGCAGGACCCGGCGGCGAAGATCGCGCTGGCCGATAACCAGAAGGGGCTGGCCAACCGCTACAAGAACGCGCAGGGCCAGATCGCGGGGCTGGACCGCAACGGCACGGTCCAGAAGCAGACGCGGGACGATCAGGCCGTGGCCGAGTGGGTCGAAAAGCAGCTTGCCCAGCCGGCCGGCAAAGCGTCGAAGTACGCCGGGGCGCTGGCGGCACGCGAAGGCCTGCGCGCGCTGCAGGCGGAAAAGAATGCGAGCTGGGAGCGCGATTACTTGCTGGGCCTGATGACGCTGGGCAATGAGAGCGTGGCCGGCGGCATTCCGCCGCTGCCCAAGGGCTTGTACTACGCGGCAACGCTGGCGCACAACGCCGTCGAGCAGGGCAAGCCGGAAGGCGAGCGGGCCTCGGGCTTCGGTGCGGGCGACCAGACCCGGCTCAAGGACCGCATGAACCGCGAGCAGCGCAGCTATTTTGCCGCCGCCGACCGCCAGATTCTTGGCGTGATCGTCCGGCGCGCGCTGGCGCTCCCCGAGGGGCAGCGCATCGCCGCGATCGACGCCGTCTTCAAGGGGCTGTCGGCCGAACAGGTCGGCGCGCGCATCGACGCGATGTACGCGGCGAGCCCGCTCTTCGATCCGGCGGCGCGCGAACGCATGCTGGGCGAGACGCCGGAGACGCTCGCGGCGCGCCAGGACCCCTTGCTCGATCTGGGCATCGCCTGGAACCGGGAGCTGCGGGCTCTGCGCGAGCGCGAACGCGACTGGCAGGCCCGCGCCGCGCTGCATCGCCCGCTCTGGCGGCAGGCTGTGGCGGCGCATGCCGGCAAGGCCGTGGCGCCGGACGCCAACGGATCCCTGCGGGTGAGCTTTGGTCACGTCCAGGGCTATGCCCCGCGCGACGGCGCGTACTACACGCCCTTCACCCACACGCGCGGCCTGGTCGAGAAGTACACCGGCCAGGAGCCGTTCAACATGCCGGCGCCGGTGCTGGCGGCGGCCCGGCAGTCGCCCGAGGTGCGGGTGAATTTCCTCGCCGACCTCGACACCAGCGGCGGCAATTCGGGCAGCCCGGTGATCGACGCGCGCGGTCGTCTGGTGGGCGTTAACCACGATCGCGTGTGGGAAAACGTGGCCGGCGATTTTGGCTTCAACCCGGCCTTGTCGCGCAACATCAGCGTCGATATCCGCTACCTGCTCTGGACGCTCAAGGAGGTTGAACGCGCCCAGGGGCTGTTGCAGGAATTGGGCGCCGCCGGCAAGTAAGCGCGGCGACGATGGAATAAAAACGGCGCGGGGATTCTCCCCGCGCCCTGGTGTTTTTTACCGCTGCTCGGTCGCCGCTCAGTTACCCGTTTCGCCGATCTGGCTTTGCAGGTAGTTGGGCAGGGTGAGGTCTTCGATCAGGCTCTGTTGGGTTTCGAGCCAGTCGATCGCCTCCTCACAGTGTTCGAGCATCTCTTCGAGGATTTCGCGGCTGACGTAGTCCTGCTCCTGCTCGCAGAGCGCGATGCTGGCGACGAGGAGCGGGCGCTGGCGTTCGCGCTCGTTCTTGAGGTCGTTTTTCAGGCAGTCGACGACGTTCTTGCCGATCAGCGGTTTGCCCAGCTCTTGCAGGTTGGGCAGGCTGTCGAGGAAGAGGATGCGCACGATCAGTGCGTCGGCTTCCTTCATGGCCCGGATCGACTGCTTGTAGCGGTAATCGTCGAGGCGTTCGAAGCCCCATTTGCCGAACATCCGGGCATGCAGGAAATACTGGTTGATGGCCGTGAGCTCGTTCTTGAGCACTGCGTTCAGGGCCTCGATGACTTTTTGGTTGCCTTCCATGTCGGGCTCCCGCGCTTAGTCCGGCGACCCGGCGCCGATCTGGCTTTGCAGGTAGTTCTGCAGGCCGACCTGCTCGATCAGGCGCAGCTGCTTTTCGAGGAAGTAGGCGTGGTCCATCTCGGTGTCTTCGAGCTGGATCGCCAACTGGTCGCGGGTGACGTAGTCCTGGGCTTTTTCGCAGGCGGCCATGGCTTTCTTGAGGTCGCTGACGACGCGGTATTCGACCGCGAGGTCGGACTTGAGCATGTCGGTCACGTTCTTGCCGATCTTGAGCGCGTGGCGTTGGCTCAGGTCGGGCTTGCCTTCGAGGAACAGGATGCGCTGGATCAGGGCGCGCGCGTGCTGGCGTTCGTGCTCCGATTCGTGGATCGCCTTCTCGGCGAGTTTGGTCAAGCCCATGTCGGCGTACATCTCGCCGTGGATGAGGTATTGGTCGACGGCGGTGAGTTCGCCCGCCAGCAGGGCGTTGAGGGTGGAGAGGATCGCTTTGTCGCCTTTCATGGCGTGCTCCTTGATCGAGGGGTGGGGCCGGCTTGACCGGCGCGGAGGGGCTTGCCGTTCAACGTAGTGCTTGCCGGTTTCGAGGGCAAGCCGGGCGACAAGTTCCGCCGCCGGCGGTAAAGCCGGGGCCGCGGGAGGGGCCGCGAGAGGGGGGCTGGAAGGGCGTCTGGATGCGGTCTGCAGCGGCGCCGCAGGGCGCGTCCTTATTGGCGTCCAGCCTCGACGTCGACGGTATCGAGCGCGCGGCCGAAGGAGGCGGTGCCCGGCGTCTTGATGTAGACGCATTTCTTGCCGCTGCGCTTGCACTGCTCCTTGACCCGCCAGTACGCGTTGTGGCTGATGCAGCCGGCCTGGCAGATGACGAGGTCGGCGGCGGCGAGCGCCGCGTCGATGCGCTGCAGGTTGTCCTCGATGCCGCCGTCGTGGTGCAGGAAGCGGCCGCCGCGCTGCAGGACGACTTCCTTGTAGCTGTCGACGAGGCCGGTGCGGCCGCCGACGCAGAGCACACACTTGCCGTCCAGCGCCACCGGTGGCGCGTCGGCGTCGGCCGTGGCGCAACGGCCCGGGCACTCCGGGGTGAGCGTCACGGCGCGCGGTGCGGATGATTCGCGCCGGGCGAGGATGAGCGCGCGTTCGAGCTGCTCGACTCGCTCGGCGAGCGCGGCGATGCGCCCGTCGGCCATGCGCAGGCGCTCGCCCATCCGGGCCGCGCGCTGCGGGTCGGGGCGTTGCTGGCGCGCCGCGCGGTGCTCGGCTTCGAGGCGGACCAGACGCGCCTCGCGGGCGACGATGCGGGCGCGCAGCTCGGCGACCGTCTGCGCATTGAGGCGTTGCTCGGCGCTGCGCGACTGGCGCAGGCTGTCGAGCGCCTGCCGGGTTTCGTCAAGGGCGTTGCGCAGGGCGGCATTCTCCGCGCGTGCGGCGTCGAGCGCCGCCCGGTCGGCGCGCGTGGCGTTGCCGACCTGGTGCTGGATCATGTGGATGTCGCGGAAGATGTCCTGCTCGAGGCTCTCGTCGCAGGCCGGATGGGTCCAGGCGGCCCACATCGCGCCAGGAATCTCCAGCCCGCTGAGCACCGCGTCGCGCCACAGCGCGAGGACGCCGGCGCGGCCCCGCGCCTGGGCAAAGCGGCGGAGCTGCGTCGCGTAACGTTTTTCCAGGCGGCGCTGCAAGGCCTCGGCGAATGGCGTCCGGCTGGCGCAGGCGCCGACCGCGCCAACGTGGAGTTCGTAATCGCTGCTTGCCGTCGGCAAGCCCAGCATCTTGACGACCCAGGGGCGCAGTTCTTCGACCGTGAAGCAGACGCCGACGACCGGGCAGTGGAACTTGGGCGGCAACTGCCAGAGTCGGCGGCGCTGGGTGCGGGTGCCTTTTTCCTCGCGCGGCTCGGGGGCGCTGAACGCCTGGCGCAGGGCCAGCACGCTGGCCTGTCCGTGGCCGGCCAGTCCGGGCAGCGCGGTGAGCGATGACACGCCGGGCAAGGTCGGCGTGAGTGGCGCCAGCGGCCCGGCGGTGGGGCCTTGAGGCGCCAGGGGCGCCGAACGCGGCGGTTTCATCGGAGCGTCCCCGACGTGCCTGCGCTTTGCGCTTGCGCGCGCTGGCCCAGTCGGGCGCTGGCGCGTTCGCAAAGCTCGCGCGTCGCTGGGTCGAGGTCGGGGCTCTCGCTCAGCCGTTCGAGCAGTCGCGCCGCGTGGCCGGCGGCGTGGGGGCAAGCGGTTTCGTCGTGCAGAAGCAACTGGCTGAGCGCGCCGGCCCAGAGGTCGGTGGATGGCATGGGGCGTCCCTTGCGGCGACGGCGTGGTCGCTGTTGATGAGATTTGTTCTCATCCTAGCGGTTTTTTAAATCTGTGCCAATAGGAATTATTCTCATCTTTTTGTGGGGCTTCCGGTGCCGTTCGGCGCTTCGGGGCGAGGGCCGATGGCGGCATCCCAGCGGCTCAGGAAGAGCTCGCGCTTCATTTTGTCGAGGTAGGTCAGCAGGCCGGTGCTGATGACGATCGGACGGTAGGCGGTGCCCAGTTGCCGACGCACGTCGGCGGCGGAGTGGTCGCTGCTCGAGACGTCGTCGCGTACCGAGAAGAGCCCCGTTTGGTTGAGTACGGCCTGGCCGCGTCGCGACAGGAGATAGTCCATCCACAGACGGGCGGCCTGGGGGTTGGGCGCCTGCTTGTTGATGAAGGCGATGCGGCTCAGGATCAGGGTGTAGTCGCTCGGCAGGACGATGCCGATGTTGGGATTGCTCGCCGCGCGGTTGAGCGCGTAGGAGCCGAGCACGTTGTAGCCGAGCGCGGCGCGGCCGCTGGCGATGTGGTCGAGCATGTCGGTGGTCGCCGGTTCGAGAATGACGCCGGTGCGGCCGAGGACGCGGATCAGGTTCCAGAAGGCGACGGGGTTGGCCTCGAGGTCTTGGGTGTGGAGCAGGTAGCCGAGCCCGGAACCGCGCGGATCGTAGGTCGCCAGGCGGTAGCGGCGGTGTTCGCGCTGCTCGAGAAAACGGGTCAGCTCGGCATGCGTCTTGGGCACCTCGGCGGCGGCGATCAGCTGCCGGTTGTAGGCGATGACGATGGGCTCGAAGGTGGCGCCGAAGGCTTCGCCCTTCCACACCGCCCAGGCAGGCAGGGCCGCCGTCTCGGCCGATTTGTGCGGTAGCGCGTGGCCGTCGTTGACCAGCTTGAACTGGAGGTTCATGGCCGAGCTCCAGAGCACGTCGGCCTGGCGTTCGCTGCCCAGCTCGTTGAGGAAACGGGTGTAGAGCTCGCCGGAATTGAGGTCGTGGTACTCGACCTTGATGCCCGGATGGCTGGCTTCGAAGTCGTCGATCAACGGCTCGACGACTTGTCGGTCGGTCGCCGCGTACAGTACCATCGTGCCGCCCGCCGCGGCGGCGCCGGAAGGCCCGACGGCGAGGCCGGCAACGAGCAGGAGCAGGCTCGCTGCGGCCAGCGCGGCACCGCGAAAGCGGGGCTGCAGGCGGCGTCCGAGGCGTGCAAAGCGTTGGAAGCGTCCGCGAGGTGCGAAAGGGCGGATCAGAAAACTGAACATGCGTCGTCCTGTTGGGCTGCGGCGCGGGGCGCGGCCGGGGGAATTGGGGTGTGATGCCGATTCTAGGGGCGTTTGCCGGGCGCCGGATAGCCCATCTTCATTGGAGTCGTGTCGTTTTATGCGCTTGCTGCTCGTCGAAGATCACGCCGAACTGGCGGTCTGGGTCGCCAAATCGCTGCGCCAGTCGGGATTCGCGGTCGATGTGATCGAACGCGGCGACCACGCGGCGACGGCGCTGCTGACCCAGTCCTACGACCTCGCGGTACTCGACCTGTCTTTGCCCGGCCTCGACGGCCTGGAGATCCTGCGTCGCATCCGCGGGAACGAGAAGACCGCGCGCCTGCCGGTGATCATCCTCACCGCGCGCGGCGCGCCTGAAGACCGGATCAAGGGGCTCAACCTCGGCGCCGACGATTACCTGCCCAAGCCGTTCGAGCTTGCCGAACTGGAGGCGCGCATCCGCGCGCTCCTGCGTCGCAGCAGCAACGTCGTGCCGACGGTGCAGATCGGACAACTCGAATTCGATACGTCGACGCGGCTGGCGAGCGTCGCCGGTCAGCCGCTGGCGCTGACCCTGCGCGAACTGGCGGTGCTCGAAGCGCTGATCGCACGGCAGGGCAAGCCGGTGGCGCGCGAGGCGCTGTTCTCCATGGTTTTCGGCCTCGACGACGACGTGCGGCCGGAAGCCGTCGAGCTTTACGTGCATCGCCTGCGCAAGAAGCTCGAAGGCTCCGGGGTGGCGATCAGCACCTTGCGCGGCCTCGGCTACATGCTGGCCGCGCGGGGCGGAAATGCCTCCGGCGCCTGACGATCCGAGCGTCAGCCTGCGCCTGCGCATCGCCGGCTGGCTGGTGCCCTCGCTGCTGGCGATTCTGCTGCTCAGCGCGGTCTGGTCGTACAACCGCGCGATCCAGGCGGCCAACCACGCCTACGACCGTTCGTTGACCACCGCGATCAAGGGCATCGCCGAGAGCATCCACGCCACCGACGGGCGGGTCAGCGCCGACATCCCGTATTCGGCGCTCGACCTCGTCGACGAGGACGTGCAGGAACGCATCTTCTACGCCATCCTCGCCGCCGACGGGACGACGCTGACCGGCTACGAGGACATGCGCCTGCCGGCCTGGATACCGCCCGGCAAGGGCGAACCGCGCATGCTCGACACCCGTTTCCGCGACCACGCGGTGCGCCTCGCGGTGATGAAAAAACGACTCTATGACCCGGCGCTGGCCGCCGGAGACACGGTCACCATCCTCTTTGCCGAAACCACCGAAGCACGCACCCAGATGGCCCTGCGCCTCTTTTTCGACAGCCTGCGCTGGCAGATCCTGCTCATCGTTGCGGCGATGGTGGTGCTGATGGTGCTGCTTTCGAGTTCCCTGCGGCCCTTGCTCGATTTGAGCGAAGCGGTGCGCCGGCGCCGTCCCGACGACCTGACACCGGTACCGGTCAGCGACGTGCCGAGCGAAGCGCGGCCGCTGATCGACGCCATCAACAACCACCTCGCCCGCCTCGTGCATATGCTGCAAGCGCGCCGCCGCTTCCTCGCCGACGCGGCACACCAGATCCGCACCCCGCTCGCAGTGCTCGGGACGCAGGCCGACTACGGCGTTCGCCAGCTCGACCCGGAGGAAATGCGGCGTACCTTTGCCGGCATGCAGGCCAGCATCCGCGGCACCCGTCACCTGGCCAACCAGATGCTGACCCTGGCCCGCGCCGAACAGGCCGAGCATCTGCTGCAAGACCGGCAGACGCTCGACTTCGCCGAGCTGGTGCGCGAGGTTGCGGGTGATTTCGCCCTGCTGGCGGTCCACAAGGGGATCGACCTGGCGTTCGACGACGGCGGTCGGGCGGCGAGGCTGAGCGGCAACGCCACGATGCTGCGCGCCGCGGTCTCCAACCTGATCGACAACGCCCTGCGCTATACCCCGGCGGGCGGGCACGTGACGCTGGCCTTGCGCAAGGACGCGGGGCAACTGCGGCTGACGGTCTGCGACGACGGCCCGGGAATCGCGCCCGAGGAGCGTGAGGCGGTGTTCAAGCGCTTCTACCGCGTGCTCGGCAACCGCGACAGCGAGGGCAGCGGCCTCGGGCTGTGCATCGTGCGCGAGATCGTCCTCGCCCACGGCGGGGCGGTACAGCTCTCGGATGCCCCGGGCGGGCATGGCTTGTGCGTCGACCTCGCCTTGTCCGCCGACGGCTGAACCCCGGCTGCAACGAAAATTCGACGGAAGCGTGTGGCGAAGAGTGCGCCGGAAACGTGCGGTGCCCCACACACCGCGCGGCCCGGCGCGAACGCGAGCTTGGAAAGGCTGCCTTCGTGCGACGGTGCCGGACGCGGCGCCCGGTTTCGGCGTGCTTTTCGCCATCGCGTTTGAGCGTGCGTCGGCATGAAAGCGCTTCGAAAGCTTTTTTTCCTCTAATTGTGCTGTTGGACCATCCGGTCCGCTTCGCTGTGCCTGCGTTTCATGAAGCGCGGCGCCTTGCAGACCGGTTCTACATCACGACAGTGCGGAGGGCAAAAAATGTTATTGGCAATCGGGGGGCTGGTGGTTCTGGCCGTCGTCTATTTGATGGTCAAGCAGTACGAAACGCGGCTGGTGCTGTTCTGCGCCGGCTTCTTCCTGGCGCTCGTCGCCGGCGAGCCGATGGCGCCGTTCAAGGCGTTTTCGCACGCGATGCAGGAAAACAAGCTGTTCGAAGCGATCATTTCGGTGATGGGCTTCGCGTTCGTGATGAAACTCACGCAGTGCGACCAGCACCTCATCCAGTCGCTGGCCAAACCCTTGCGCAAAGCCGGGCCGCTGCTGATCCCGGGGGCGACGCTGGCGACCTTCTTCATCAACACCTCGATCACCAGCTCCGCCGGCTGTTCGGCGGCGGTCGGTTCGATCCTGATCCCGATCATGCTTTCGGCCGGGGTGCATCCGGCCGTGGCCGCGGCGGCGATCTACGCCGGCACCTACGGCGCGATCTTCAACCCTGGCTACGCACAGGTGGCGCTGGTCGCCGAGGTCGCCAAGACGACCAACATGGCCGTCGCTTCGAATCATTTCTACGCCATGCTTGCCTCGGGCATTATCGGCGCCTTCTCGCTGATGATCGTGGCCTATTTGCGCAAGGAAAACACGGGCTACGTGATTCCGCACGAGCGCAAGATCCCCGAGGACTTCAAGATCAACCCGATCATGGCACTGGTGCCGCTGATCCCGCTGGTCCTGCTGATCCTCGGCAACTTCGGCATCGTGCCGGCGTTCAAGCAACTGGCCATCTCGCACGCGATGATCATCGGTGTGATCTGTGCCTTCCTCGTCACTCGCACCAATCCGCAGAAAATCTCTAAGGAGTTCTGGCACGGCGCCGGCGATGCCTGGGGGCACGTGTTCGGGATCATCATCTGCGCCTTGGTGTTCGTCTCGGGCCTTAAATCGGTCGGCCTGATCACGGCGATGACCGAACTGATGACCACGCATCCGGAAGCGGCCAAGATCAGCTCGGCCTTCGGTCCCTTTGTCCTCGGCGTGCTGAGTGGTTCGGGCGACGCTGCGTCGGTGGCCTTCAACCGTGCCGTGACTCCGGAAGCCGCGACCTTCGGACTGTCCGCGATGGACATGGGCAGCACCGCGGCGATCGCCGGCGCGCTCGGCCGCAGCATGTCGCCGATCGCCGGCGGGATGGTGATCTGTGCCGGCCTGGCCGGCTGTTCGCCGCTCGAATCGGCCAAGCGCAATGCGCCGGGGATGATCGTCGCGTGCCTGGCGGTGATGTTCCTGCTGCTCTACAAATAAGCCGACGCGCCGTGACGATGTCGGTTGGTGGCGCCGCCTTGGCGGTGCCGCCGCTCGCCGCCCTTCGGGGCGGTTTTTTTTGCAACACCGCGGTACCCGGCGCCGGCCCATGGCGCAAGCGCCCGTGCCGGTGGGCGACCCGGCGGTTATAATCGCCCCCTCCGCCGCGGCAGGCGCGGCGGTTCGTACCTTCCGGATCGGACATGCGCATCCTGCTTTCCAACGACGACGGCTATTTCGCCCCCGGCATCGAGCATCTGGCGCGAGCCTTGGCCGAGATCGCCGACATCACCGTGGTCGCGCCCGAGCGCGACCGTAGCGGGGCCAGTAATTCGCTGACCCTTGACCGACCGCTTTCGCTCCGGCGCGCGGCCAACGGTTTTCATTACGTGAACGGAACACCGACCGACTGCGTCCACCTCGCGGTGACCGGGATGCTCGACGAACTGCCCGACCTTGTCGTTTCCGGCATCAACCTCGGTGCCAACATGGGCGACGACACGATCTACTCGGGCACCGTCGCGGCGGCGACCGAAGGCTTCCTGCTCGGCATCCCGGGCATCGCAGTGTCGCTGTGCAGCAAGGCCGGCGCCCACTTCGAGACGGCGGCACGGGTGGCGCGCGAGATCGTCGAGACGGTCGTGCGCGAGCGGCCGCAGGCGCCCTTGCTGCTCAACGTCAATGTGCCCGACGTGCCTTACGCCGAGCTGCGCGGCCGCGTCGTCACGCGCCTCGGCAAGCGGCACAAGGCCGAGCCGGTGGTGCGGACGACGACGCCGCGCCACGAGACCGTATATTGGGTCGGCGCCGCCGGCGCAGCGCAGGACGCCGGCGAGGGCACTGATTTCCATGCCGTCGGCCAAGGCCTGGTGTCGATCACGCCCTTGCAGATCGACCTCACGCACACCCAGCAGTTGCCCCTCATGCGCGACTGGTTCGGCGCATGAGCCGCGTACTCGCCGGCCAGGGGATGACCAGCGCGCGCACTCGTGCGCGCATGATCGAACGCTTGCGCGAGAAAGGCATCCGCGACGAGCGTGTGCTCGCCGCGCTGGCCGCGGTGCCGCGCCACATCTTCGTTGAGGAGGCGCTCGCCTCGCGCGCTTACGAAGACACCGCGCTGCCGCTCGGTTTTGCCCAGACCATCTCGCAGCCTTACATCGTGGCGCGCATGATTGAAGTGCTGCGCAGCGGGCGCGAGCTTGGGCGCACGCTCGAGGTCGGCGCCGGTTGCGGCTACCAGGCCGCCGTCCTGGCGCAGCTGACCGACGAGGTTTACGCGGTCGAACGCATCGGGCCGTTGCTGGCCAAGGCCAAGGCCAACATGCGCACGATCCAGCAGTTCAAGGTCCGGCTCAAGCATGCCGACGGTCAATGGGGCCTGCCCGAGGCCGCGCCGTTCGACACCATCATTCTCGCTGCGGCGGCGGCTCACGTGCCGCAGGCGCTTTTGCAGCAACTCGCGCTTGGTGGCAGAATGCTGATGCCGTTGGGCGCCGCCGAGCAGCACCTTTTGCTTGTCGAGCGCCGTGCCGAAGGATTCGTCGAAACCCGCCTCGACGGCGTGCGTTTCGTTCCCTTACTCTCAGGGGTTGAATGAATAAGAACCGAGCATCCTCCCGTCTGGGGGCGGGCTTTGCCCTTGCCCTTCTGATCCTCCTGAGCGCTTGTGCCAGCAAGACGCCGGCCCCGGTCGTCGAGCGCGGCCAGCCGACGACGGCCAGCGCGACCGCCGGGCGTGACACCTATGTCGTCAAGAGCGGCGACACCCTGATCAGCATCGCCCGCGAGCATGGCATGGACATGCGCGAACTGGTGGCGCTGAACAACATCGACAATCCCAACCGCATCGCCGTTGGCCGCGTGCTCAAGGTGCGCCCGGCGTCCGCCCAGGCTGCGCCTGCAGAAAGCGTCGCCGTCGTCGCGCCGGTGAGCAGCGAGACCGTTTCGGCCCGCCCGATCGACGGTATGCCACAGTCGTCCTCCGTAGTTTCCGCCGGCGATGAACTCAAGCGTGAACCGAAGGTCGGAAAGGTCGTATATTCGGACCAAGCGTTGGCGCAGGCCCAGAACAGCGGGGTCGCCAAGGCTACAGAGCCGGCGGGTGTGGTTGAGTCGACGAAGGATGCTCGACCCGAGACCGCGGCGAGTGACGACATCGTTTGGAGCTGGCCGGCGGCAGGTAAGGTCATTGCCACGTTCAGCGAAGGCGGCAGCAAGGGCATCGACATCGCCGGCAAGGCCGGTGACCCGGTGTTCGCCGCAGGCGACGGCAAGGTCATTCACCGGGGGAGCGGGCTGCGCGGTTACGGCGAACTCGTCATCATCAAACACAACGCCACGTATCTTTCCGCTTATGCGCACAACCAGCGCATACTCGTTGAGGAGGGACAGACCGTGAGCAAGGGACAGAAAATTGCCGAGATGGGCAGTACCGATGCCGAGCGCGTCAAGCTGCACTTCGAGATTCGCAAGCAGCACGGTAAGCCGGTCGATCCGCTCAAATATCTGCCGCAGCGCTGAACATGAACGGGCGCAACGTGGCAGGCGTGGTGTCCGGGGATGACGAAACGACGGTCGGCGAGTCCGGCGAGGAGGCCTTTCTGGCCGACGACGCCGCGCCGAACGACGACGACATCGATGAGGCCGGCGAATCAAGCGAGGCCGGCGAACAGGGTGAAGAGACTGCGGCCAGCGCGCCGGAGTACGATCTGCTCAATGACGTCACCCAGCATTACCTGAACGAGATCGGTGCCAAACCGTTGTTCACCGCGCAGGAGGAGTATTCCTGGGCGTGCCGCGCGCGCGCGGGCGAGTTCGAGGCGCGGCAACGGATGATCGAGCACAACCTGCGCCTCGTGGTGAACATCGCCAAGCATTACCTCAATCGCGGCATTCCACTGCTCGATCTGGTCGAAGAGGGCAACCTCGGCTTGATCCACGCGATCGAGAAGTTCGACCCCGAGCGCGGTTTCCGCTTCTCGACCTACGCGACCTGGTGGATCCGGCAGAGCATCGAACGCGCGATCATGAACCAGTCGCGCACCATCCGTTTGCCGGTGCATGTGGTCAAGGAAATCAACCTCATCCTGCGCGCCTTCCGCCATCTCGAATCCTCGAACGGACGGGAAATCCGGCTCGAACAGATCGCCGATCTGATCGAGCGTCCGGTCGACGACGTGCGGCGGGCGATCGCGCTCAACGAGCATATCGCCTCGCTCGATGCGCCGCTGGAGATCGATCCCAACCACACCATCGCCGATGCGATCCCCGATGACAATGCCGTCGATCCCGAGAACCTGCTGCACGCCCATGAAGTCGGCGGGCTGGTTTTCCAATGGGTCAGGCAGTTGCCCGAGAAACAGCGGCGCGTGCTCGAACGCCGTTACGGCCTGGGTGGCGCGGAAGTGAGCACGCTCGAGGAAGTTGCCGAGGAACTCAACCTGACGCGCGAACGCGTGCGCCAGATCCAGATCGAGGCCCTCGACCAGCTGCGCCGGATGATCAAGCGCGGCGGCGTGACGCGCGAGAGCTTGCTTTGAGTGGCGGCGGGGCAGGGGCGGATGCCCCTTGCTCCGCTGTGCGATAACGACTCAGAAGTCGCCGCTGCTACTGCCGTGGTAGTACTGGTAGTTCGGGTCGGAAGTGAAGGACGAGGCGCGTCCGGGCATCGAGCCGGAGCAACCCGCCATCAGCCCGACGACGATCAGGGTAAGCATGACCAAAGTCTTGCGCATGATGAGCCCTTTCCAGAAGGTGTTGCGAACGATCGCCGGCGAAAGCCGGCTACAGCAGGAGACGATCGCTCTCTACCCCTCTTTCTTGGCCTGCGGCGAATGGTCGCATGACCTTTTTGAAAGAGCTTTACTCCTGATTCTTTGATCGGCTTGCTCCACTTTAGTTGCGGCTCAAGGCTGATCGCACTGAACCATAGGACAGGCGGTGCGGGTTTTTCAAGGCGGACTTAAAGGCGCACCGCGCTATTTTTTTACCGTCCTTACTGTGCCTGTCCTGCGCGCAGCGCTTCGGCAAGCTGGAAGACCGACATCGCGTAAAAGGTCGAGCGGTTGTAGCGCGTGATGACATAGAAATTGTCGTAGCCGACCCAGTACTCGGTCGGCTGCACCGGGTCGACGAGGTCGATCAGCGCCGTCGGGCGTTCGGCGTCGCCGGCCGCCTCGGGGCCGGTGACGACGCCTTCAGCCTGCAGTTCGCGCAAAGGCCGCGACGGCTTGATCCCGGCGGCGAGCAGGCGCGCGGCGTCGCCCTCGATGTGGGCCGGGGCGGTGATCGGTGCGCCGGTCTGCCAGCCGTGGTGGGCGAGGAAGCTGGCAACGCTGCCGATGGCGTCGCTTTCGCTGGCGCGCAGGTCGATGCGTCCGTCGCCGTCGAAATCGACCGCATAACGCCGCTGGCTGCTGGGCATGAACTGCGGGATGCCCATCGCTCCGGCGTAGGAGCCGCGGACTTCGAAGGCATCCATGCCGTTCTCGCGTGCGAGCAGAAGGAAGTGTTCGAGCTCGCTGCGGAAGAAGGGGGCGCGCGGCGGGTATTTGAAGGCCAGTGAGGCCAGGGCTTCGAGCACGCGGAAGCGCCCGGTATTGCGCCCGTACTCGGTTTCGACGCCGATGATGGCGACGATGATTTCGCGCGGTACGCCGTAGATGGCTTCGGCACGTACCAGCTCGGCGCCGTGTTCCTCCCAAAACGCGAGGCCGCGCTCGATGCGGCGGGCGTTGAGGAAGCGCTCGCGGTAGCGCGTCCAGGAGCGTTGCTGTTCGGGCACTGCGGCCGGCACGATGGCGCGCAGAACGGTGGCATTGGGCCGGGCGACGCTGAAGGTGCGTGTCAGCTCGTCGGCGTCGAAACCGTGCCGCTCGGCCATCTCGGCGATGAATTCCCGTGTTTCGGCCAGCTCGATGAAGGGCGGTGGCGGCGGCGCTTTCTTGTCTTTGGCGGCGTGCGCGGCAGGGGCGAGCAGCAGGCTGGCGGCCAGGGCGAGCAGCAGGCGGGAAAAACATTGGTTCAAGATCATCTCCGGTTGAGGGCGCGCCAGCGGGTCAGCACGCGGGTACAGTCTTCGAGTTCATGCAAGGCCTTCGTCGCAGCCGTTTCGGGGGTCGTATCGTAACGCAGGCGCACGTAGGCCGCCGCGGCACGCGCGGCCAGCGCGGCGAGTTCCGGCCGGGTGGTGGCGACGCGTGCGGCCAAGGCCTGCGGTCCCTCCCAAGGGAGGCGCTCGATGCCGTGCCGGGCGAGCGCGGCGCAGAAACGCTGCCAGGCTTGTTCGGCGGGCGCGCGGCGTGGACGCGCGTAGAGCATCGTCGCGGCCAGGAGCAGCAGTACCGTGCCGCAGACGACGGCCAGCGCGACCGCCAGCGTGCGCCAGTCGGGGTCGCCGAAGCCGAGCCGGGCGAGGGCTTCGCGTTGCCGCTCGGGATTGTACCCGAGCACCCACTGGTGCCAGGCATGGTTCATCGCTTCCCAGCGGAAACGCAGGTTGCGCAGCCAGTCGATGTCGATGCGCGCCAGCGCCGGCAGCGTCTCGCCGGCGGGCAGCGCGGCCTCGATGCCCTGTTCGACGCGCGCCGGGGCGACTGCGGCGGTCGGGTCGACGCGCTGCCAACCCATGCCCGGCAGCCAGATTTCCGCCCAGGCGTGGGCGTCCGATTGGCGGACGGTGAGGACGCCGTCGACCGGGTTGATTTCGCCGCCTTGATAGCCGGTGACGACGCGTGCCGGGACGCCGGCGGCCCGCATCAGCACTACGTAGGCGCCGGCGTAGTGCTCGCAGAAGCCGCGTCGGGTCGAGAAGAGGAAGTCGTCGACCGCGTCGGCGCCGGTGCGCGGCGGATTGAGCGTGTAATAGAAGGCTTCGCGGTTGAAGAAGCGCAAGGCGGTGGCGGAAATCGCCCGCGCATCGCCGCTGTTTTGCGCGCGCCACGCTTCGCCGAGCGCGCGGCTCCTGGGGTTGCGTTGTGCCGGCAGGGCGAGAGCCCTGGCCAGGAGAGGGGCGGCTTCGTCACGGTTGGCGTGCGTCGCGCTCGCCGAAGCGAAGGTAAAGCGCGCACGGCTGCGCACCGGCTCGCGGCTCAGCGTTTCGAGACGCGAGGAAAACAGGCTGTCGGCGGGGCGGGCAAAGGGCAGGTCGAGCGCCAGCAGCCAGCGCTGGTTGTGCGCTTCGAGCGTCGTGGTGTAGCGGTAGGTCGGGCCGTCGGGTTCGAGGCGCGGCGTGGGTGCGGCGTTGCGGAGCGCTGCCGGGGCGCGGGTCCAGGTCAATCCGTCGTAGTCTTCGAGCACCGGCCCGCGCCAGTAGCGCTCGAGCGGGGGCGGTGGCGGGCCGTCGAAGCGGGTGCGAAAGGCGATGGCGCCGGAACGGATCAAGGTGTCGAGCGAGCCCGGTGCCATGCTGTCGGAGAGGCCGGTCATTCCGGCGTAGGCATCG
The DNA here is from genome assembly GCF_041441355.1 of Propionivibrio sp. Taxonomy (GTDB): domain Bacteria; phylum Pseudomonadota; class Gammaproteobacteria; order Burkholderiales; family Rhodocyclaceae; genus Propionivibrio. The sequence goes on along the minus strand of NZ_JASDTF010000011.1, from coordinate 14,332 downwards.
CGCGGTAAGCCCCACAGCGGCCCCTGGACGCGCGGAAAAAGGACAAAGAGGGCGAGCATCAGCGGCAACGCCTGCAGAAGCATGACCGCCGCCTGCCGGGCGGCCGGACGCCACGCGCCCTCACCATGCAAGCGAATCAAGGTGGTTGTGAGCAGGGTCAGCGCAGCAAGCAACCAGAGGCCGGTGGCGATGCTCTGGGAATAAAAGTAATGGGTGAGCAGAAGGAAGTAGCCGAGCATGACGACAACCAGCGCATCGCGCCGGCTGCGCGCCTCGAGCGGTTTTCCGGCCATCAGCAGGACGAGCAGCGCGACGCCGGCGTCGCGGCCAAAGAGCGTGCGGTAGTGCAGGGCGATGCCGATGACACCGGCGAGCATCACCGTGAGCAGCAGCCAGCGCGCTGGCAGTGCGCCTTGGCGCCACCACAGGAGCGCGCGCCAGAGCAGCGCGGCGCCCGCCAGCAGGACCAGCCAGAGCGGCTGGTGCGGCGCGTGCGGGCCGGCGGTGGCGAGTGCTGCGGCGAGCAGCCAGGGCACGCAGGCGGCGTCGAGCGGCGGAGAGGACGGGGGCGCGCAGTGCATCATCGAGCCTGGGCCTCCACTCCCGCGGCGTGGCTGTCGTCACGGCCGTAATCGGCTAGGGCTTCGAGGCAGGCGGCGCGCTGCGTCGGACCGTGCCCGCCGGCGATGTGTCGTCCGGGCAGGTGCAGGGCGTAGGTGAGCTGTTGGCGGTCGGCGGTCAGCACCCAGCCGGCGAGGACGGACAGGCGCCGCTCGCGGTCGTCGGCCGGAACCGCTCCGGCAGTGGCAGCCCAGTCCAGCGTCAGTTCGCCGGCTGTGCCGCCGGCGAATTGCTTGACCTGCAGCGGTCGTTGCGCTCCGTCGCGCGCGGCGACCTTCCAGGCGATGTGACGCGTCGCGTCGTTCGGGCGGTGCGGGCGCAGGCCGGCGAAATCTTCCTCGCCTGCGTCGCCTTGCTGCCATCCCAGGCGCTGTGAGACCGCGGGGCGCGGCAGAGGGTGGAATTCGGGGCGTGGGTAAACAAGCAATTCGATGACGGGACGCGGCGTGCTCCAGGCTGTGAAGAGGCCGAGCGGGTAGCGCGTGGCGACGACCAGGCGGGCGATGCGCTGACGCCCGCGCTGCGGTGCCGGACAGGGGATGAGGGTGCGGATGCTGGCACGCGTGTCCACGTCGACGACAGTACAAGGCGTTTGCCCGGCGACGGAAAGCTCGAGTGCTCGGCGCGGGGTGTCTTCGGGGTTGTCGATCAAGCAGGGCAGGTGTGCGGTTTCGCCGGCGAAGACGGGCTCCGGGCGGCCGGGGATGAGGCGCAGGCGCAGCAGGTTACGCCAGGTATGCACCATGCCCACCAGGCCGAGCGCGGCGAGCAGGAAAACGAGCGCGTGGCCGAGGCCTAGGTCATAGTTGATCGCGCCGAGCAGCATCACCACCAGTGCGACGGCGAAGAGCAGTCCGCCGCCGGAGGGCAGGATGTAAATGCGGCGGGCGTCAAGGACGATGGGGCGGGCTGTGTCGGGCGGTCGAGCCTGCCAGCGCTCGATCAGCGCACCCAGTCGCAGACGCCAGGCCAAGGGCGGCTGGGGCGGGCGCGGCGTGGCTCGCGGGACAGACGACGAGTCGGACGGCATCGTGCCGTTCAGGACAAGGGCGTGGCGCGGATCAGCGCGATCACGTCTTCGCTGCGCGCGTGTCCGTCGCCCTGCGCGAGGCGCAGGCGGTGGGCGGCGACGCTGGGCAAGACGGCCTGGACATCCTCGGGCAGCACCATCGTCCGCCCGGCGATGCAGGCCCAGGCGCGCGCTGCGGCGAGCAGGCCGAGCCCGGCGCGCGGGCTCAGGCCGTGCTCGAAGCGCGGGTCATTGCGGGTGGCTTCGAGCAGCGCCTGCAGGTAGTCGAGCAGGGCGGGGGCAGCATGTACTGCGGAGGCCTGAGCTTGCAGCCGGGTGATGGCGTCCGGGGCAAGGCAGGCGGTGAGCGCAGGCAACTGCTGGCGGCGTCCGCCGCCTTCGAGCAGCGCGCGCTCGGCGGTACGGTCGGGGTAGCCGAGTTCGATGCGCATCAGGAAGCGGTCGAGCTGCGATTCGGGGAGCGCGAAGGTGCCGATCTGCGACGAGGGGTTTTGCGTGGCGATGACGAAGAAAGGATGCGGCAACGGCCGGGTTTCGCCTTCGACCGTGACCTGGCGTTCTTCCATCGCCTCGAGCAGGGCGCTTTGCGTTTTGGGCGTGGCGCGGTTGATCTCGTCGGCGAGCAGGACGTTGGCGAAAACCGGGCCGGGCAGGAAACGGAAGGCACTTTTCTCTCGCTCGAAGATCGACAGGCCGATGACGTCGGCCGGGAGCATGTCGCTGGTGAACTGGACGCGCGAGAAGTCCAGTCCGAGCAGGCGCGCCAGGGTTTGCGCCAGCGTCGTCTTGCCGACACCGGGCAGGTCTTCGATCAGGAGGTGGCCGCGCGCGAGGAGGCAGGCGAGGGCAAGACGGATCTGGGTATCCTTGCCGAGGACGATGCGCCGGGCGGCGGCGATTACGGCGGCGAGTTGGGCCGACGGAGCGGTCGGCGGCGTGTCGGGCGCGGTGGAGGCAGTGGGGGCAGTGTCGGGCATGGTTGTCGGAAATGGACGCTTCGGTCGATAATCGACCACGAGCAGGAGATTGAGTTTCGGCAGAGAATCGGGCGCTCCCGCCCGATTCTAGCGCATCCATCGAATCGGCATCGGCGCCGCCTAAGCGGCCATTTGCTCGGCGTTTGAGAGGAGAACCGCGTGACCAGTACCGCTTTCATCTCGCATCGCGATTGCGCCCTGCATGACATGGGGGAAATGCACCCGGAAACGCCGGCTCGCCTGGCGGCGATCAGCGACCATCTGATCGCGCAGGGGCTCGACCACTACTTTGCCTTTCACGATGCGCCGCTGGCGAGCTTTGAGCAACTGCTGCGCGTCCACAGTGCGGCGCACCTCGAGCACCTCAAACGGCTCTCGCCGCAGCACGGCATCGCCCACATCGATCCAGACACGGCGATGAATCCGCACACTTGGCAGGCCGCGCTGCGCTCGGCCGGTGCGGGGGTGCTGGCTGTCGATCTGGTGATGAGCGGCGCGGCCGAGAATGCCTTTTGCTGCGTGCGCCCGCCCGGCCACCATGCCGGCCACGATTACGCCATGGGCTTCTGCTTCTTCAATAATGTCGCGGTTGCGGTGGCCCACGCGCTCAAGGCGCATGGCCTCTCGCGCGTGGCCATCATTGATTTTGACGTGCACCACGGCAACGGCACCGAGGACTGTTTCGCCCATGACGGACGGGTCTTGATGGTCGGGATGTTCCAGCACCCCTTCTTTCCCTACTGCGGAACCGAGGTCGATGCCTTCAACATGGTCAACGTGCCGATGCCGGGCGGCACCGACAGTGCAGCCTTCCGGCAGATGGTCGATGATGCCTGGCTGCCGCGCCTGCATGAGTTTGCGCCGCAGATGGTGTTCGTCTCGGCCGGTTTTGATGCTCACTACGAGGACGACCTGGGCGGCATGCGCCTGTTCGAGAAGGACTATGCCTGGGTCACCGAGCAGATCATGAAGGTCGCCGCCGAGTCCGCCGAGCGGCGGGTGGTTTCCGTTCTCGAAGGCGGCTACGTGCTTTCGTCGCTGGCGCGCAGCGTCACGGCGCACCTCAAGGTGCTGGCCGGGATCTGAAGCGAAGGACCGGCGGTCAGCGGAATCGATTCTGCCGCGTTTTTCATGGTCGTGCCGTCCGCCTTCGGTTAGAATCTTTTCCTGAATTTTTTTACTGGTGCATTGCCATGACCCCCATTACTGGTTCGATTGTCGCCATTGTTTCCCCCATGCATGAGGATGGACGCCTGGATCTTCCGGCGTTGCGCAAACTCGTCGATTTTCACGTCCAAGAAGGCACGGATGCCATCGTCGTCGTCGGGACGACCGGCGAGTCGCCGACCGTGGATGTCGAGGAACACCATCTGTTGATCGAGACGGTTGTCGCCCAGGCCGCCGGACGCATTCCGGTGATCGCCGGTACCGGCGCCAATTCGACCGCCGAAGCCGTCGAAATGACCCGTTTTGCCAAGGCGGCTGGCGCCGACGCCGCGCTGTCGGTCGTGCCCTACTACAACAAGCCGACCCAGGAAGGTCTCTACCGCCACTTCAAGACGATTGCCGAAGCGGTCGATATTCCGGTCATCCTCTACAACGTTCCAGGGCGCACGGTGGCCGATCTTTCGAATGAGACGGCGCTGCGTCTGGCGCAGATTCCGAACATCGTCGGCATCAAGGATGCGACCGGCAACTTCGACCGCGGCTGCGAACTGATCGCCCGCGCGCCGGAAGGCTTCTCGGTCTACAGCGGCGACGATCCCACCGCTTGCGCACTGATCCTGATGGGCGCTCAAGGTAACATCTCGGTGGTGGCCAACGTTGCGCCGCGCCTGATGCACGAAATGTGCGTCGCGGCCCTTGCAGGCGACCTCGCCAAGGCACGCGAACTGCATTTCCGCCTGCAAGGCCTGCATCGCCAGCTGTTCTGCGAAGCCAACCCGATTCCGGTCAAGTGGGCTTGCCAGCAGCTCGGTCTGATCCCCGAAGGTGGGATCCGCCTGCCGCTGACGCCGCTTTCCGCGGATTGCCACGAGCGGGTGCGTGCGGCGTTGCGTCAGGCCGGGGTGCTTGCCTAGTCCGGAGTGTCGGGATAGTCTTGCCGCTCCGCCGGACTGCGGTCCTTTATTGTTCTTGCATGGTTGTTCGGGATACCCAGATGAATCGTTTTGTCCTGCGCGCATCGTTGTGTTCGATGGCGCTCGTTCTGGCCGGATGCTCGGGCGGTTTCAGCCTGAGCGACATCGGCATTGAATCGAAGAAGATCGACTACAAGACGGCCGGAAAGGCCAAGGCACCATCGCTCGAAGTGCCGCCCGATCTGACTTCGCCGACGCGCGACGACCGTTATGCGGTGCCCGACACCGTCGGCAAGGGCACGGCCACCTTCTCGGCCTACAACCAGGAACGTTCGCCGCAAGCGCTGGCGCAGGCCCAGCAACAGAGCAACGTCCTGCCGCAGGTCGACAAGACGCGCATCGAGCGCGCCGGCAGTCAACGCTGGCTGGTCGTGGCCGGACGGCCGAACGAGATCTGGGATCAGGTCAAGGAGTTCTGGCAGGAGACGGGCTTCATTGTCAAACTGGAGATTCCCGAGGCCGGGGTGATGGAAACCGACTGGGCTGAAAACCGGGCGCAGATCCAACAGGATTTCATCCGCAACATGCTTGGCAAGGCGATCGACTCCCTCTATTCAACGGCCGAGCGCGACAAGTTCCGGACCCGCCTTGAGCCGGGCACGGAGCCGGGGACGACCGACATCTTCATCAGCCATCGTGGGATGTATGAAGTCTTCATTACCGAGCGCAAGGATCAGACGCGCTGGCAGCCGCGTGAGCCGGACCCCGAACTCGAAGCCGAGATGTTGCGGCGCCTGATGGTGCGTTTCGGTGCCGATCAGAAGAAGGCCGAGGCGCAGCTCGCGGCGGCCAAGACCAAACCGGCAGATCGCGCCAAACTGACGCGCGGCGGCGGCGGTGTCGGAACGCTGGAGGTTCAGGAATCCTTTGATCGCGCCTGGCGGCGTGTGGGTCTGGCGCTCGACCGCGTCGGTTTCACCGTCGAGGACCGCGACCGTTCGAAGGGGCTTTATTTCGTTCGCTACGTCGATCCTGAGACCGATGGCGCCAACAAGGATCCTGGCCTGCTGTCCAAGCTTGCGTTCTGGAAGGATGCGCCGCCAGATCCTAAGACACGCTACCGCATCTTCGTCAAGGACAGTGGTGGCACGTCGTCGATCCAGGTGCTTTCGACCGAAGGCGGCATCGATCAGTCCGAAACTGCCAAGCGGATTCTCAATCTGCTCTTCGAACAGCTGAAGTAATTCCGCAGTGATCCGTTTTGCTTCGCTGGGCAGCGGCAGCCAGGGGAATGGCCTGGTTGTCGCCGCCGGCGAAGGTGCGGTCCTCGTCGACTGCGGCTTCTCACTGCGCGGCACGGAGGCACGCCTGGCGCGTCTGGGCATGAGCCCCGCCGACCTGTGCGCGATCCTCGTCACTCACGAACACAGCGACCACCTTGCCGGCGTTTTTACCCTGGCGCGGCGTTACGGTTTGCCGGTTCATCTGACGCATGGGACCTGGAGCGCGGCTGAATCGCGCTTGGCCGGACGCGCCGATGCGGCGCGCAGGCTCTGTCGTCCGATGCGCGCCGATGCAGACTTCACCGTGGGCGCTCTGACGGTGCGCCCTTTTGCCGTTCCGCATGATGCCCGCGAGCCGGTGCAGTTCGTTTTCTCTGCCGCCGGGCGGCGTCTGGGCATGCTCACCGATTGCGGCCGGATCACGCCGCACGTCGTCGACGTCCTGAGCCCGTGCGACGCCCTGGTGCTTGAATTCAATCATGACCGCGAACGGCTGGCGGTTTCCTCGTATCCGCCGTCGCTCAGGGCGCGCATTGCCGGTGGCTACGGGCACCTGGAAAACGCCCAGGCCCTGAGTCTGCTGCAAACCCTCGATGTCGGGCGTCTGCAGCATCTCGTTGCGGCGCACTTGAGCGAAGAAAACAATTGCCCGCGTGCGGTCGAGGCGCTGTTGGCGCCGCTCTTTGCGGGCGACAGGCGGCGCTTCGACATTGCCGACCAGGCGGATGGCCACGGCTGGCGAACGCTTACGTGAGCGGGTGTTTGCGTGCGGATTTACGCGCGGCGCATTGAAAAGCGAATTGAAAGACCTGAGTCGCTGCGAATACGGTGGGTGTGACGAAAACCGGGATTTAGATTTGTCGGCTGAGGTTTGCTTTTGGCACGCCAGGCGCCAAGCGGGATGGGCTCTGGCGCCGGCCTGCAGGCCGCATCCAGACGCCCTTTCCCGGGCCGCGATTTTGGCGGGCAAAGGCCGTCAACGAAAAAGCCGGCCCAGGGGCCGGCTTTTCGCTGGGCGCTTGCGCCTTACTTCTTGGCTTCGCCAGCAGGTGCAGCTTCGGCCGGCTTGGCTTCGGCAGCAGCCGGGGTGGCCGGTGCGGCTTCAGCCGGCTTGGCTTCGGTCGTCGCTGCGGCGGGCGCGGCTTCGGCGGGCTTGGTTTCAGCGGCCGGTGCCGGAGCTGCTGCCGGTGCGGCGGGCGCGGCGGCGGGGGCCGGAGCGGGCGCCGGGGCTTCTTCCTTCTTGCTGCAAGCGGCGACGGTCAGGGTGGCGAGCAATGCGGCAACGAGGAGCGACTTCTTCATTTTCTGCTTTCCTTTACGGTGTAATCGACGGTGATCCGATCCTCGGCCGGCGCGTTCAGGCACGGCGGATGAACCGGATCGACGAAAATTTTACCGTTGGCGATACGTCTCGTTTTTGCGAGTTTTGTAACGGTCTGTGCCGTTGTGCGTATCGTGTGTGCGGGTTGTGTTTTTGTCGTTTGCGCTGCGGTGCGACGAGGCACTGTTCTTGCTGTCCTGCCAGCGCGGGGTGCGCTGTTCGTCGTTGTGGCGATGTGCAGGGCGCGCTCCGCCGTAGGCGTTGCCGCTTTCGGCGCCGTGAGCGCCATGGCGAGGTTTGTTCTGGTACGGGCGGTCGCTCTTGGCGCTGCCGTTGCGCTGGCCGCCTTCGTTACGCCACGGGCGTCCTTGCTGCGGGCGCGACGAGGGGCGGCGGGGTGACGGCGGCTGGCGCTTGGGTTCGTGCCCTTCGACGGTCTCGACCGGGATGTTCTGCTGGGTGAAGCGTTCGATGCGGCGCACGTGGAAGTGGGCGTCGTGCCCGACCAAGGAGATGGCGATGCCGTTCCGGCCGGCGCGGCCGGTGCGCCCGATGCGGTGCACGTAATCCTCGGCGCACTTGGGCAGGTCGTAGTTGAAGACGTGGGTGATCGTCGGTACGTCGATGCCGCGGGCGGCGACGTCGGTGGCGACGAGGATGCGCACGTGGCCGCGGCGCAGCGCGCCGAGCGTGCGGTTGCGCGCGCCCTGCGGCATGTCGCCGTGCAGCGCGGCGGCGTTGAGGCCTGCGATGTTGAGGCGGTCGGCAAGAACGTCAGCTTCGCGCTTGGTGGCGGTGAACACGACGGCCTGGTCGATGGCGGCGTCGCGCAGCAGGTGGTCGAGCAGGCGGTTCTTGTGCGCCAGGTCATCGACGTAGTGCAGGCGCTGTTCGATGTTCTCGTTTCGGGTCTGGGCGCTGGCGACCTCGATGGTCAGCGCGTCGCGCGTCATCCGGCGCGACATCTGGCCGACGTTGCCGTCGAGCGTCGCGGAGAAGAGCATGGTCTGGCGCGACTCCGGGGTGGCGGCGACGATGGTCTCGATGTCGTCGATGAAGCCCATGTCCAGCATGCGATCGGCCTCGTCGAGGACCAGCATCTGCACTTCGGAGAAATCGATCTTGCCCGACTGCAGGTGGTCGATCAGGCGGCCGGGCGTGGCGACCAGAATCTCCGGGTTGAGCGCCAGGCGCTCGAGCTGCTTCGGGTAGGGCATGCCGCCGAGAATGGCGGCGGCCTTGAGGTGGCGGATGTCACTGGCGTATTTTTCGGTGGCGGCAGTTACCTGCAGTGCCAGTTCACGCGTCGGCGCAAGGACCAGGAGGCGCGGCTTGGCGGGGGCGAAGCGCGGGCGCTCGAAACCGCGGGCACGGGCCGACTGGCGCTCTTGATTGGGCGTGCGGCGCTTGAGCGGAACGAAGGGGCGGCGTTGCTGCTCGGCCAGGCTGTGCAGGGCGGGCAGCATGAAGGCGGCGGTTTTGCCCGAGCCGGTCTGCGAGGAGACGATCAGGTCGCGGCCTTCGAGGGCGGCGGGGATGGCCTGGGCCTGGACCGGGGTCGGCGCGGTGTAGCCGGCTGCCGAAAGTGCGTTGAGGAGGGTCGGGTGAAGGCCGATGTCAGCAAAGGTCATGCGTGTCTTTCAGTCGATGAAGCGAACTCCGCCAGGCGGCGGAAGTGCGGAAATGCTGCGCCGAACCACGGTGAGTGTTCGGACTTCCGCCTGAAGGGCAGGGAATCGGTACTTCTCGGCACGGAAAAAGCTCGGTGCCGGAGCGGCGCACACGGGACGGCGCCTGAGGGCAGTGAGGCTTTGATGATGCGGCGAGGTTCGCGCAGCGCGGGAGAGGCGTGCTCGGCGTATTGAGGGTGCCGAACAGGCAAGAGCGCAATTCTAAAGGGTTTTTTTCTTGCTGTCCAGTGCCGGGGCGAGATTGGCGATGGCGGGATGGAAAACTTCGGTGACCAGAACCCGTTGTGCATCGTAGGTGAAGCACGAGCGACGCGCCCAAAGCGGAGGCGCAGTGGGGGGCGTAGCGTCCAGCCCGAGGGCGGCCATGGCCCGGGCGTATAGAGGGTGACGGGCGTCGAGGCGGCGGCAGTGCAACGGACCGCGGGCGAAGCCGGGATGGGCGAATAGCAGGGCGCCGAGCGAGCGTTCGCCGAGGCGGCCCAGCCAACGGCAGAAGGGGCCGCGCGGCGCACGCGGCAAGACCGTGTGCGCGAAGACGAGGACGCGACCGTCGCAAGACAGCGTCACTTCACGGATGCGCGCCCGTTGTCCGGCCGGTTGCCCGAGCACTGCGGTTTCGTCGCGGTTGGGGCGGCCCTGGCCTTGGCGCAGGAGGCGCAGGGCGAAGGCGCCGTGTTGCTGCAGGCGGGCGGTAAGCGAGCCGGGGTCGGTGAGCCAGTCGCGCAGCCCGGCGTTGTCCGGTCGGCGCAAGGGGTGAGGGCGCCAGTGCGCGGCGCTGCGTTCGGTCATCGTGCCAATGTGCTCTGGACCTAGCGCGGCGACGGAGCTTTTTCGGTGCCGCCGATCTTCTGTCCGGGACGGAGGCCGCGGCTGGCGAACCAGCCCTGGTTCATCTCCAGGGCGAAGCGCGCCGGTGCCGCAGCGCAATGGTTCGCTTCCGAATGGGGCTGCATGTCGGCGATGTTGATGATGCGTCCTGCCTCGTCGAGAAAGGCGACCGAGAGCGGGATGAGCGTGTTGCGCATCCACATGCAGTGTCGCTCGGCCTGGAGGAAGACGAAGAGCATGCCTTGGTTGGTTCCCAGGCTCTTGCGATGCATCAGTCCCTGCATGCGGTTGGGCATGTCAGCCGCGACTTCCGCTTCGATGCGGTGCATGCCGGCGTTCAATTCCATGCGCGGCATCTGGGCCTGGGCCGAAGACGCGAAGAGGGCGGCAAGGCTGGCGAGAACTGCGCTCAGGGCGGTGCTGGTCGGGCGGGCCCGGTGGGCGGGAATCGGGGAAGAAGTCATGTGGCGTCGGCGCGGATTGATAATGGGCCTGGAAAAGTTATTTCCCGGTTATTTTCCGGCGCTGCGCGCCGGTTTCTTGCTCGCATTTTGCTTGCCACTCGCGTTGGTCTTGTTTGAGGCCTTGTCGGACGCTTTGCTTTTGGTTTTGGCGACGGGTGGCTTCTGGGCTTTGGCAGGTTTGGGGCGGGCAGTGTCCGCACCGTAAGTGACGGGCGCGTCGGCGTGTTCGGCGGCTTTCGGGATGGCTTGGGCCGGCGCGGCAAGGGCGGTGGCGAAGCAAAGCGCGGCAAGGCGGGCGAAGGACGGTGCGGAAAAACGGGCGGTCATGGGCGAGCGGTGGCTGGCGAGGTCTCAGGGCCGGCGCCGTCAGGCGTCCGGGCGTTGCCTATTGTATGCCAGCCGAGCCATCCCGAGTAGGGCGCGGGGGGATGACGGAGGCGTTACGGGCGAAGATGAAACGTGCGGCGGTCGTTTTGGATCGATACTTTCGATGGATAATGCCGTCTTTTCGCTGCGCGGCCCTCCGGCAACGCGGTTTTGTCATTCCTGCGGCCGATGGCCGAGAAAGAGCGTTGCGTCGTGCGTCTGAAGATGTCCCAGAATTCGCTGTTCGCCATCCTGTTGCGTTCGCACTGGTGGATCAGCTTGGTCGTGGCCTTGTTCATCGTCCTCCTGGCTCGGCTCGTGGTTCCCGAGGCGTACGCCAGTTACGCGCTGTCCTTTGCCGTCCCCTTCGTGGTGATCGCCGCGATCGCCGCCTGGAAGCAACGCCATGTTCCGGGCGAAGCGCAGGTACGGGCCCTCGTTGAACGCGTGTCGCCGATGGGCTGGGCCGAATTTTCCGCTTTGCTAGAAGACGCGTATCGTCGCCAGGGCGGGACGGTGACGCGCGTGGAGGGCGGTGCAGACCTGCTGGTCGAGCGCTCGCGCCGGCTGAGCGTCGTTGCGGCGCGACGCTGGAAAGCGGCCAGCCACGGCTTGCCGGCGCTGCGTGAGCTGGTGGCGGAGCGTGAACGGCGCGGTGCGCACGAAGCGCTTTATGTGGCGCTCAATCCTTTGAGCGACAAGGGGCTGCTCTACGCCCGCGAACATGGCGTGGTGGTAGTCGATGCGGCGGCCTTGGCGAGCCTCTTTCAGCGCGGTTGGTTGAGCTAAACGCGCACTTGGGCCCGGGGCGGAACGTCCCGGGCGACGTGGACAGGGTAGATTTCTGGGCAATACACGCTTTATCGCTGGGTGGCGCTCATCCTGGTGGCCAGAGGCGTCCTGCGCGGTTTCGTTTCTCCGCACAAGTGCTTGAGCTACCGCCTCTTCGCCTCGCCGACTTCCGGCCAGTGCGATCCTGGTGTTTGCCTTTCTCGATCTGACAACCGGTTTTTGCGCTGCGTGCTGGGCTTACGCGGCGCGGTATCGCCTGCGTGTCAGCCACGACTGAGGCAAACGGCGTTCAGCCTTCGTTGGGTTCTACGGCGCGGTTGTCGTCCGCGACGAAGAGTTTGACCTGGGCGCTGTCGAGCGCGGCGCAAATGCCCTCGGGCGGCGTCCGGTCGGTGAACAGTGCATCGATTTCCGAGATGTGGCACAGGCGTACCATCGGCGTTTGCCCGAACTTGGTGTGGTCGGTGGCGAGAAAGACCTGGCGCGCGTTCTCGATGATCGACTGGGCGACCCGGACTTCGCGGTAATCGAAGTCGAGCAGGGTGCCGTCATTGTCGATGCCTGAGATGCCGATGATGCCGTAATCGACCTTGAACTGGCGAAAGAAGTCGACCGTCGATTCGCCGATCACGCCGCGGTCCGGGCGGACCACACCGCCCGAGACGATGACCTCGAAACTCGGGTTGGCGCAGAGCAGGGTGGCGACGTTGAGGTTGTTGGTGATGACCCGCAGGTTCTTGTGTCCGGCCAGCGCCTTGGCCACTTCCTCGGTCGTGGTGCCGATGTTGATGAACAGCGAGGCGTTATCCGGAATCTGCTCAGCGACGAGGCGGGCGATGCGCGCCTTTTCCTCGTGCAGCAGGGTCTGCCGCTCGGTGTAGCCGACGTTCTCGACACTTGACGAAAGCCCGGCGCCGCCGTGGTAACGGCGCAGCAGGCCGCGCTCGGCGAGTTCGTTGATGTCGCGGCGAATCGTCTGAGACGTGACGTTGAAGGTGCGCGCCAGTTCCTCCGTGGTCAGGAAGCCCTTGAGGCGCGCCAGTTCGATGATTTCCCTGTGGCGCGGATTGGTCAGGGTGGCTTGGGCGAGACGCTTCTTCATGCGATTCTCCAACGGTCCAGGCGCAGCGATTCTAACCGAGGCGTGCGCCAGGAACTAGCGTTTTGTCATGACGCGGCCGGTGGCGCGTAACCGAGCTCGGCCAGCATGCGGGCGACGCCGTGATCGGCGAGGGCCGGCGCGACGCGGTCGGCGATCGCCTTGAGTTCGGGGTGTCCGTTGCCCATGGCGATGCCCAGGCCGACGCCTTGCAGCATTTCGCGGTCGTTGAGACCGTCGCCAAAGGCGACCGCCTCGGCGGCGGCGAATCCGGTTTGGGCGAGCACCCACTGGCAGCCCGTCCACTTGTTGGTGGCCTTGGGCATCACGTCGACGGCGGTGCGGTGCCAGCGGACGAAGTCGAATTGCGGGAAGCGTTCGGCCATGCGCGGCATCAGTTCGGCGTCGAGGGCTTCGTCGAAGAACAGCCAGCCCTGGCAGACGTCTTCCCGCAGGTAGAAGGCGTCTTCGCTCTGGGTCGGCATGCGCACACCCTGTAGCGGTACCATCGAAGCCGGGGTTTCGGCGCTGATGTAGCACGATTCGCCGCGGTTGACGCCGAAGGGGTGGCCAAGTTCGCGCATCCATTCGAAGAGTTCGACGAGCGCCGGGCGTGCCAGCGGCGTGCTGGCGACGACCACCCCGTCCTTAAGGATGCAGGCGCCGTTGAGAGTGATCGTGTAGTTGGCCGGGATGTCCTCGATGTGCGGCCGGGCGTGGCCGTAGCTGCGCCCGGTGGCAATGACGATGGTGTGGCCGGCGGCCTTGAGTTCGGCGATCGCGTCGAGCGCCGATTGCGGCACTTCGTGGTCACGGTGGTCGAGCAGGGTGTTGTCGACGTCGAAGAAAAAAATGCGTTTCATGGCGCGTGCCCTAGATCATTTTCTGGCCGTGCTCGCGCGAAGCATGGAAGCCGACCTTGGTCCATTTTTCCTGCGTCACGTCGAGGTTGTAGCGCGTGCTGGCGAGATAGACGGTGTTGCCGTCGACATCCTTGGCCATGCGGTGCTGCTGCTCGCGCTCGAAGTTGCGGCGCGTGACCTCGTCCGGGAAGGTTAGCCAGCGCGCGGTGTAGATGTCGGCTGGCTCGAAGATCGCGTCGACCTTGTATTCGGTTTGCAGGCGTTGGGCGACGACCTCGAACTGCAGCACGCCGACCGCGCCGAGCAGCAGCGCGCCGGTGGCGAGGTTTTCGAAGACCTGGATTGCGCCTTCTTCGCCCAGTTCCTGCAAGCCCTTCTGCAGTTGCTTGCTCTTGAGCGGGTCGCGCAGGCGGGCGGCGCGGAAAAGTTCGGGCGAGAAGTAGGGAATGCCCTTGAAGTTGAGCGCCTCGCCTTCGCTCAGTGTGTCGCCGATGTGCAGCTGGCCGTGGTTGTGGATGCCGATGATGTCGCCGGCCACCGCGTCTTCCATCAGCACGCGCTCGTTGGCCATGAAGGTCAGCGCGTTGGCGAGCTTCATCTCGCGGTCCATGCGCACATGCTTCACTTTCATCCCGGACGAATAGCGGCCGGAACAGATGCGGAAGAAGGCGATGCGGTCGCGGTGCTTCGGGTCCATGTTCGCCTGAATCTTGAACACGAAGCCGGAGAACGGGGCTTCCGCCGGCTGCACCATGCGGCTGCCGCCGTCGCGCTCTTGTGGCGCCGGCGCCCAGTCGAGCAGGGCCTGGAGGATTTCCTGCACCCCGAAGTTGTTGATCCCGGAACCGAAGAACACCGGCGTCTGCTGGCCGGCGAGGAAGTCGACGAGGTCGAAGGGGCTGCTGGCGCTGCGGAT
>NZ_JASDTF010000010.1:0-27130 GCF_041441355.1 Propionivibrio sp. | reverse complement strand
AGGTCGGCGCCGATGTCGGCGATCTTGGTGAAGATGCCGCCGGCGATGCGCAGCGCCGCGGCGCCGAGCGATTCACCGATGGCAAAACCGATGAAGCATTTGCCGGCCAGCGCGGGCGAGATGAAGAGCAGGATGGCGAGCATGATCAAGAGCTCGGTCGAGATCAGCAGCATGCCGATCGAGATTCCGGCCTTGAGCGGGATGGCGTAGACCGGATACGCCTTGCCGGCCAGTGCGGCGAAGGCGGTGCGGCTGTTGGCCAGGGTGTTGATGCGGATGCCGAACCAGGCGACGCCGAAGGAGCCGGCGATGCCGACCAGCGAGAAGGCCAGGATCAGCGTGACTTCGCCGGCCCCGAGCTGTTGCACGCCGCCGAAATACGCGAGGATGATGAGGGCGATGAAGAGTTCGAGAAAGAGCAGGAACTTGCCCTGAGTGAGCATGTAGGTCTTGCAGGTGGCATAGATCAGTTCGCTCACCTCGGCCATCGAGCGGTGCGTCGGCAGGGCTTTGATCTGGCGATAGATCATGCCGCCGAAGGCCAGGCCGAGCAGGCAGACGAGGAGTCCGGCGGCGAGCAGTTGCGCGCCGGTCAGCGCGCCGAGAAAGGTGGCGAGGGTCGGGTCGCCGAGCTTGGGGAGAACCAGGTTGGCTTCCGACGCGGCCTGTGCAGAGGAGGCTGAAGCGGTTGCAAGGACGGCAAGAAAGGCGAGCGGGTGCCGGAAGAGCCCAACCGGAAGCCTGCCCGCGGGGGCGTTGCTTGACTGCTTCATCGCTGTTTCCTTTTTTGGTCGTGGTGGGAAAAGCTGAGAAAGCCGCAAAAGCAAAATCAATCGATTATTACATTCCGCAATGAAGATGAACATCAAACGTAATGCATAGATCGAAGGTCATACCGCCCGCCGCGTCGTAACCGCGGGGCTTGCGAGGCGAGGGCGCGCGGGACTCGGCCGTCGCCGGGCGGCTCGGGGTCGGCGTGGCAGTAGCCCGCGAAGGCCGCTTGTGGTTTGATGACGGTCGCAAGGGACCGCGCAGCGAGCGCGGCATCATCAGGGAGAATTCATGACGCAAAGAATGAATCTGCTGTATCCCGAGTGGCAGGGCGGGCGCTGTCCGGACGTCCATCGTGGCGCCCACTGGCTGGCCGAGGCAGTGTTCGCCGGCCGCGGCTACGTGACCATCGATGCGCCGGCGGCGCAGCCGGGCGAGGTTGAATCGACGGCGGTGGTCGAAGGCGTGTACGGGCTGCCGGCGATCGCCGCGCGCTATGCCCGCACCCTGGAAGTGCTGGGTCGGGCCCGGCCCGGGCGGCTATTGACCCTTTCCGGCACCTGCGGCGGCGAGGCTGCGCCGATCGCCTGGCTCAACAACCGCTATGCCGGCAAGCTGGCGGTGTTGTGGTTCGACGCGCACGGCGACCTCAACACGCCGCAGACGTCGAGCAGCGGCAATTTCCACGGCATGGTGCTGCGCACCCTGCTGGGCGAGGGGCCGACGCCTTTGCTCGCGCGTCTGGCGCGGCCTTTGTTGCCGGAGCAGGTTTTCCTGATCGGCGCCCGCGACCTCGATCCGGCCGAAGCGGATTACCTCGCTGCGCAACCGCTACGGTGCTATCCGACGCTGGCGCCGGCCGATGTCGACCGCCTGCTGGCCGATCTTGCGGCCAGCGGCTGCAGTCATGTTTATGTGCATCTCGACGTCGACGTGTTCAATCCCGAGGGCCTGTCGGAGGCCATGAAACCAGTGCCCGGCGGGCCGGATGCGGCGAGCGTTCTGGCTTGCCTGCGGGCGGTGAGCGCGGCTTACCCGCAGGCCGGGGTCGGCGTCTGCGAGTACCGCGGCCGGTCGCACGCCGGGCGCGCGCAGCTGCATGCCCTGCTGGCCGACAGCGGTCTGCTGCCCTTGATCTAGCGGCTGGGTGGCCAAGCGGCCGTGCGGCGCCTTAGGCGTTCGCGCTGCCGCTGTGCACGAGGGAAAAGCGGAACAGGTCGTCGCGCCGCGTCCAGCCCTGTGCGGCCCAGAAACCTTGGCCACGGGCGTTGTCGCGTTCGACGTCGATGTGCGATTTGCTGATGCCGGCCGCATCGAGGGCCGCGATGGCGTGTTCGACCAGCGCGCGAGCAATCCCCTGGCCGCGCAGTTGGCGGTGGACGAGCAGGTGATTGAGGTAGCCGCGGCGACCGTCGTGTCCGGCCATCACGCCGCCGACGAGCTGCCGGCCGGCGATGGCGACGAAGGACAAGCCTGGATTGCGCGCCAGATAGCGCAGCGCATGCTCGGGCGCATCGGCGTCGCGCACGACGACGCCCGGGGTTTCTCGCATCAGGGCAAGGAAAGCGCGGTAATCGGCGGCTTCCATCGGACGGAACACGACTGCATCGATCATGGGCATGACTCCTGAACGGTGGGGACTGATCCGAAAAGAGCAATGCGGTATCCTAACCGCAGGAAGCGCAGGACGCGAGTCTGATCTGCGGTTTTCGGCCTGTGCGCTTATGACGTAAGGCTTTTTGGAGACGGCGATGGAAAGTGGATTGCAGGGCAAGGTGGGCATCGTCACCGGCGCCAGCCGGGGCATCGGCAAGGCGATCGCGCTGCGCCTCGCCGGCGAGGGCATGCGCCTCGTGATCGCCGCGCGCTCGGCCGACGCGCTGGCCGATGTGGCTGCGGCCTGTGGCCCGGAGTGCGCGGCCTTGTCGCTCGACCTGCGCCTGCCCGAGGCGCCGCAGCAGCTGATCGACTTTGCGCTGGCGCGCTTCGGCCGCCTCGACGCGTTGGTCAACAATGCCGGTGCCACCAAGCGCGGCGACTTCCTGCAGCTTTCGGAGGCCGACTGGCAGGATGGTTTCGCGCTCAAGTTCTTCGGCAGCATGCGCTGCGCACGCGCGGCCTGGCCGCACCTCGTGCAGGCGCAGGGGGCGATCGTGAACATCGTCGGCGTCGGCGGGCGCACCGGGACGGCCGAGTTTGCCATCGGCGGCGCGGTCAATGCGGGCCTCATGAACCTGACCAAGGTGCTCGCTGACCGCGGCCTTCAGGACGGGGTGCGGGTGTGCGCGATCAACCCCGGCTCGATTGCCACCGAGCGCCTGCAGACGCGCATTCATACGCTGGCCGTCGAGCGCGGCATTGCCGCCGAGCAGGCGGCGTCGGAAATGGCAAAGAAGCTCGGCGTGGCGCGTTTCGGCAAGCCCGAGGAGATCGCTGCCGCAGTGGCTTTCCTGCTTTCACCGCAGGCCGCGTACTGCCAGGGCGTGATCCTCGACGTCGACGGCGGCCAGACGCGAACGCTCTGATCGCACAGCATGTGGTGCGTCGGACGGTCCGGCCCGCGTGGTGAGTGGTCCCCCGCCGGTGTGGCTCGCGAGAAAGCAGGCCGGGCCGATCAGCCGATGCCGTACCAGCCGGCCGCCTGGGCTTCGGCGAGCCGCGCTTCGAGGTAGGTCCACAGCGCCGGGCAACCTTCGCGGATCGGCGGGCCGATGCGCGCCACCACGCGGGCGTGGGAAACGCCGTTTTCGACCCAGCTCTGGCCCTGGTTGTTGAGGTTGAGCAGCGCCGGCATGGCGCGGTCGAGGGCATTGGCAAAGCGCGCCTCGGGCGTCGTCCCGGCGTCGAATTCCTGCCACAGGGCGAGCAGGCGTTCGCCTTGCGCCGCCGGCAGCAGGTCGCAAAGGCGGCGCACTCCGGCAAGTTCCTCGGCGTGGCGGGCTTGCGCATCGCCTTCGGCATAGACGAAGACGTCGCCGGCATCGATCTCGCCGAGATCATGCACGAGCAGCATCTGGATCACCCGGTTCATGTCGCAGCCCGGCGGCGCGTAGGGCGCGAGTGCCTGGGCGAGGAGGGCGATCTGCCAGCTGTGCTCGGCGGAGTTCTCGTAGCGGTCGAGCCCGAGCGGACGGTTCTTGCGCGTCACGCCTTTGAGCTTGTCGAGTTCGAGAATGAAGGCGATGGCGTCGTGCATGGAATTTTCCTGGTTTAAAGCGCTGGCTTCGGATCGCTGCGCAGAACTTCACGTTCGGCGGGTTCGTTTTTTGCGCGGCTCAGCAGGGCGATGATCTCGTCGTCGCTGCGTCCGTCAGCGCAGGCGCCGACTGCGCGTACGCCGGGCCAGGTCAGGGCATGGAAGTTCTTGTCGCGGGCGAACTGCTCGACGAACAGGGCGTGTATCCCCTGTGCTTTGAGTGCATGGAAAAACTGGCGTTGGGAATTGTAACTGACGCGCTTGTCGCGTCGGTCGGCGACGATGAACAGGCGCCGCTTTGGATCGGGGGCGATGTGCGTGACGTGATCCATCGGGTCGTAGGTTTCGTAGAGGTAGCGGCCAGTCGCGTCGCGGCCCGGATTGCTGAATTTCTGGTCGACCGTGCGTAGGCGGACGGCGACGGCGCCGCTGCTCATCGCCGCACAGTCGATGTCGTCGCGCCCCTGAGTGAGCATCGCGGCGACCAGTCCGCCGCCGCCGCTTTGGCCAGACAGCAAGAGGTGTGACCAACCGTAGCGCGCTTTGAGGGCTTCGATGGCGGCGTAAATGAGCGCTGCTTCCTGTGGCGTGCGTCGGTCCGTGAGGTGGTTGGCGCCAGTCGAGCCATACACGCCGGGGCGGCCGATCACGACGGCGGGGTTGCCGGCTTCCTTGGCGATCAGGTTGGCGAAAGCGACTTGCTTGCGGTAGGTCCCGTCTTTGAACCCTTCGGGTTCGACGCGATCGCCGTTGATGAAGAGCAGCGGGCGCCGTGCGTTCGCAGCCTGGTCACTGGGGAAATAGCGGATGCACGCCTGGCCTCGTTTCTCGCTGTCGGAGAAAGTGCCTTTCTCCGTCCAGCGCGCGCTGATCCACAGGGCGTTCGGCTTGGCTTCGCACTCCGTCTGGGTGAGCGGCGTCGGGCCGGCGGTGATTTCATTTAGCGTGGCCGGGAAGATTTCGTCGTACTCAGCGGCGGTTGGCGTCTGCGCGCGGGCGCCGAACGCGAACAGCGTGAGCCCGAGCGCCAGGAGAATGCTTCCGGATCGAAAGAGGTTCATGACCATCGTCTGCGTGTGACGAAGGGCGATTGTCGCACGCCCGCACGGTGCGTGACGGCGTTTCCCCGATCAGCGACAATCGCCATCTTCCTCTTCGCCTGCGAGCCGCCATGCCTGTTGCGCCCTACCTCGACACCGCCCCCCGCCTCGGCGCGGGCGTCTATCTGCATGCTTCGGCGCAACTCATCGGCGACGTGAGCCTCGGCGACGACTGCTCGGTGTGGTGTAACGCGGTCGTGCGTGGCGACGTGAACCGCATTGTGATCGGGCGCGGGACGAGCATCCAGGACCTGTCGATGTGCCACGTGACGCACAAGTCGGCGAAAAATCCGGCCGGATCGCCGCTTCTCATCGGCGACTACGTGACCGTGGGCCACGCGGCGATCCTGCACGGTTGCACGATCGGCGACGAATGCCTGGTTGGCATGGGGAGCATCGTCATGGACGACGCAGTGCTTGAGAATCAGGTGATGCTCGGTGCTGGCAGCCTGGTGCCGCCCGGCAAGCGCCTCGAAAGCGGTTGGCTCTACGTTGGACGGCCTGTCGCGGCCTTGCGCCGGCTGACCGCGGACGAGATCGCTTTTTTACGCTATTCGGCCGAGCAATACGTGCGGCTGAAGAACAGCTACCTCGACGGACGTCCGCCCGCGACGCCGGGTTTGCCGAGCGTGGAATGAAAATGGGGCGCCCAAGGCGCCCCATTGTTTTCCTGCTGCTGTCGATCAGTAGACCGGCATGCCCTTGAGCAGGCTGGGCAGCCAGGTCGAGAACGCCGGGAAGTAGGTGACCACGGCCATCACGGCGAACAAGGCGCCGTAGAAGGGCAGGATGGTCTTCATCACCTGTTCGACCGAGACGTTGCCGATCGCGCAGCCGACGAACTGGGTGGTTCCGACAGGCGGGGTGTTGAGCCCCAGTGCGCAGTTGAGCAGCATGACCATGCCGAACTGCACCGGGCCCATGCCCATCTGCAGTGCGAGCGGCAGGAAGAGCGGGGTGCAGATCAGGATGGTCGAGGCCATGTCCATGAAGGTCCCGAGCAGGAACAGGATCAGGTTGATCAGCAGGAACATGATCAACGGGTTGGTCGTCGCGCCGAGCAGGAGTTCGGCGGTCTTGTCCGGGATCTCGAGGATGGCCATGATGTACTGGAACATCGTCGACACGCCGATCAGCAGCAGCACCACGCCGGTGGTTTTGGCGGCCTTGGCGGCGGCCTTGACCAGCTTGGACCAGTTCATCGTGCGGTAGCCGATGAAAGTGAGCAGCAGCGAGTAGGTCACGGCGATGCCGGCGGCCTCGGTGGCGGTGGCGACGCCCATGATGATGAAGCCGAGGATGATGGCCACGACCAGCATGCCGGGCAGCGCCGCGACGCAGGCGACGGCGACGGCGTGCCAGCCGGCGAACTTGTCGAGGTGGTCGGAGTGCGAGCCGTCGGGACGGATCGGGAAGCCTTCGCGCTTGGCGACCCACCAGGCGGCGAAGAGCATGCACACCATCAGGACGATGCAGGGCAGGAGGCCGGCGAACATCAGGTCACCGATCGACACGCCCTTGACCATGATGTTCGGTCCGGCGAGCACGCCGGCGGTGCCGGAGGCGGCGTAGGCGTAAATGATCAGGTTGTGCGAGGTCGGCATCAGCGCGCCGGCGAGCGAGGCGTGCGTGGTGACGTTGACCGCGTAGTCGGCGCTGTAGCCTTCCTTTTTCATCATCGGGATCATCACCCCGCCCATCGCCGAGACGTCGGCGACCGGCGAGCCCGAGACGCCGCCGAACAGCGTGCAGGCGACCACGTTGGCCATCCCCAGCCCGCCGCGCTTGTGGCCGAGCAGGGTTCGAGCAAAGTTGACGATCTTCTCGGCGATCCCGCCGTGCAGCATGAGTTCGCCGGAGAAAATGAAGAATGGAATCGCCAGGAAGGAGAAGACGTTCATCCCCGAAATGAGGTTTTGGAAGGCGAGTTCCAGCGGAAAACCTTCGACCCAGTAGGTGGCGAGGCAGCTCAGGGCGATCGAGAACGCGACCGGAACGCCGAGCAGCAGGAGTAGGGTGAAGGTGATGCAGAGTACGGTCAGTGCCATGATGGAGCAACTTCCTTGTCAGTGTACATGGCGATCAGGTGCTCGATCGAGAACGAGATGATCAGGATGCCGGCAACGGTCCCCGGGGCGTAGCGCCAGGCTTCCGAGATGCCGAGCGTGGGAATCCCGTTGGGCCAGACCGAAAGGGCCATCTTGGTGCAGCCCCAGGACAGGAAGGCGCCGAAGAGAATCGAGAAGATGCCGACGATGTTGCCGACCCAGAACTGCAGGTTCTTGGGCAGCAAGCCGACCAGCGACTCCATGCCGATGTGGCCTTCGTCACGTACGCCGGCGGCGGCGCCGAACATCGCGACGTTGATGACTAGGATCAGGGCGACCTGTTCCGACCAAGCCGGGGCGTCGTTGAGGATGTAGCGCCAGATGACCGAGCCGACGACGACGCCGACGATGGCGAGCAGCCCGGCGACGGCGACGTACATCGCCCAGCGCGAAAGGCGTGCGTTAAGGGCAGTGAACCAATCCATAGTGTGACTTTCACGAAAAAGGCCTGAAGCTGCGGACGCGCAGCTTCAGGCCTCGTTACCGCATGCAGAGTCCCGCGGCTTACTTGGTGTTGACGATGTCCTGAACCAGCTTCTTCAGTTCAGGCGTCGGGGAGAATTTGTCCCACACCGGTTTGACGGCGTTGACGAATTCAGCCTTGTTCACGTCGGTGACGAACTGTGCGCCGGCCTTGATGGCGATGTCCTTCGACGCCTGCTCACGCTTGGTCCAGTGCTCGATGTAGTAGGGCACGGTTTCCTTCGCTGCGTCGCGGATGATCTTCTGCTCTTCCTTCGTGAGCTTGTCCCAGACCTTCTTCGAGAAGACCAAGACTTCCGGCGCCATCACGTGCTGCGTTTCGCTGAACACCGGGGCGGCCTCGTAGTGCTTGACCGACTCGTACGACGGGTAGTTGTTCTCGGCGGCGTCGACGAGGCCCGTCTTGAGCGCGGTGTACACTTCGGCCCAAGGGATCGGGGTCGGGTTGGCGCCGATCGCCTGGATGATGCTCACCCAGAGGTCGGACTGCTGCACGCGAATCTTCATGCCCTTGACGTCGGCGAGGTTGCGCACCGGCTTCTTGGCGTAGATCGAACGTGCGCCCGACTCCCACAGCACCAGACCGACGAAGCCGGCCTTGTCGAGCGCGGCCAGAATCTGGTCGCCCTGCGGGCCGTTCATCGTCTTACGGAAGTGGTTGATGTCGCGGAAGATGAACGGGAACGACGGGACCATCGTTTCCGGCACGATGCTGTGGAAGGTCGCGGTATTGATGCGCACCATGTCCAGCGCACCGATCTTGACCTGTTCAAGCGTGTCTTTTTCCGAGCCGAGCGCGCTGTTGCCGAAGACCTTGATGTTGTATTTTCCGTTGGTCTTCTGGCTGACGATTTCGCCGATCTTCTTCACCGTCATGACGGTGGGGTAGTCGAGCGGGTGTACGTCGGCCGAGCGGAAGTCGCGGGCCTGCGCTGCGCCAGCGGCGAAGACGGACGCCATGATGACGCCCATGACCGTTTTCAGCTTCAACTGCATGTTTGCCTCCTCCTTGGGTTGTGTCTGTTCCAGGTGCGGATCGATGCGAACGGTCAGGTCCGCGCGCTCCTGACGAAGGCAATATACGCCATGAAAAGACGCTCTTCAAGGATTTTGAAACATTATTTCATTTTCGTCTTGCGGGTGTGGTGCGGTGGTATTTTGAGGCGGATAAAAACTTTTGCTGGGTTTCAGGCGTCCAGCGCGGCGCGGATGCGGTCGAGCACGCGCAGGTTGCGCAAGGATTCGTCCAGCGTCAGGCGAGGGGCGCGTCCGGCGAGGATCGCGGTGGAAAAATCCTGTACTTCGGCGGCGTAACGGTCGGAGGCGGGGACCGCGATGCGTTCGCTGCCGTTGCGGGTGTTGAGCAGGATTTCGCCGGCGTCGTCGAGGAAAGTGTCGGGAACGAGCAGGCTGCCTTCGCTGCCGACGATGTCGCTGTGCATCCGCCCGTGGGCGTTGAAGCCGCAGTGCAGGCTGGCGATCAGGCCGCTCTCGTAGCGCAGCAGCGCCGAGAGGTTGTGGTCGACGCCGTGGCTCCGGGTGCAGGTGGCGAAGACTTCGACCGGCTCGGCTTGCGCCACGAGGCCGATCAGGTTGAGCGGGTAGACGCCGACGTCATAGAGTGCGCCGCCGCCCAGCGCCGGATCGTCCTTGATGGTGTTCGCCCGGTCGAGGAAGAAGCGGAAGGTCGAGTTAACGCTGCGGAGTTCGCCCAGCACGCCACTCGCCAGGATGCGCTCGACGGCTTGCAGGCGCGCGGTGTAGCGGTACATGAAGGCTTCCATGAGTTGCACGCCGTGGGCGTGCGCCGCGTCGGCCATGCGCTGCGCCTCACTTGCGTCGAGCGCCAGCGGTTTCTCGCACAGGACGTGCTTGCCGTTTTGCATGGCCCGGATCGCCCATTCGCAATGCAGGGCGTTGGGCAGCGGCACATAGACCGCATCCACCGTCGGGTCGGCAAGCAGGGCTTCATAGCTGGCGTGGGCGGTGAACGCGTCGCCGAACAGGTTGCGGAATTCAGCCAGCCGGGCCGGATCGCGCGAGGCGACAGCGTGGAGCGTGGCGTTGGTGCTGCGGCCGATGGCCGGGACGAACTGCAGGCGGGCGATGCGGGCGCATCCGAGGATGCCCCAGCGGACGGTTGGATCGGTGCGGTGCATGGTGCCTCCGGGCGGCTTTGGCGTTCAAGCGGAAAACAACCGAAACGCAAAGACCACGAAGAAAAGGCGCTTAAAGCGGCGGTGGGCGAACGGTCCTCTGACCGGGGCGGGGCTCCGGGAAGAACGGAGGCTCGCCGCCCTGCTTTTCTTCGTGTCCTGTGCGTGTTTCGGGGTGCAGCTTTGGTGCGTGTCGAGCGCGCGTCAGGCTCAGTCGGCGCGCTGGATGAGTTCGATCTTGTAGCCGTCGGGGTCTTCGACGAAGGCGATGACGGTTGTGCCGTGCTTCATCGGGCCGGCTTCGCGCACCACCTTGCCGCCGAGTTCCTTGATCTTGGCGCAGGCGGCGTAGGCGTCGGGCACGCCGAGCGCGAGGTGGCCGAAGGCGTTGCCCATCTCGTAGCTCGTGGTGTCCCAGTTGTGCGTCAGTTCGATCACGGCGTTGTCGCTCTCCTCGCCGTAGCCGACGAAGGCCAGGGTGAAGCGGCCTTCGGGGTAGTCGTTGCGGCGCAGCAGGCGCATGCCGAGAACGTTGGTGTAGAAAGCGAGCGAGCGGTCGAGGTCGCCGACGCGGATCATGGTGTGCAGAATGCGCATTACGTGTTCCTTAAGGGTGGGTGAAGCGGAGGGCGATGGAAGGCCGCGGCCCGAGAGCCGCGGACAGGGTTCGCCGGGAGGACGATTCTAACCCCATTTTTTTGAGGTTCTACCGTCGGTCCGGCGGCTCCGGGAGAAGACGTTCGCCTTCCGGGGCTTGCCGATCAGCGGCCGGGCCTCATTTTTCCGCTCGCCGGTTCCCCGGTGTGCCGGTCCACACCCGGAGAATGCGGTAGGGCGGGCGACCGAGGTCTTCGCCGCCGGTGAAGGCCGGGCTGCGGTGGAGCTGGTTGACGGCGATGTAGAGCCAGGCGTCGGGGCCGAACTGGGCGTTGTCCGGCCATTCCAGGCGCGGGTCGCGGACGAGCGGGGTGAGCTCGCCCTGCGGGCTCAGGCGGTCGATGCCGTTTTCGTTGAGATTGGTGAAGAAGTGGTTGCCGGCGTCGTCGGTGGCCGCGCCGTCGGAAACCGGCTTTTTGCCGACCACGCGGATGGCCGCGGCGATTTCGGCGTGGTCGCCTTCGCGCAAGAGGCGGCTCGGGACGCTGTACCAGTGGGTGCCGTTCATGGCGCCGAAATAGACGGTCTGGCCGTCGCGGGCGAGGGTGATCGGATTGAGGCCGACGCTGGCGGGCTTGCCGTCGAAATGAGTGCTTTGGCCGTCCACCTTCATCTCTGCCTGCGGCTCGGCGTGCAAGGCGGGGTGGTTGTCGAAGCGGCGGGCCTTGCCGCTGGCGATGTGGACGGCGATCAGCCCCGGCGGGGCGAAGTCGGCGAGGTAGATCCAGCCTTGCTCGGCATCGACGGCCAGATCCTGGACGAAAGCGCCCTTGGGCGCAATCTCGGACGGCAGTTCGATCTTGTGCAGGCGCTTGCCGGTGGCGATGTCGAAGCCCCAGATGCGGCTCTTGCCGAGCGTGAGGCCCATGTCGGTGACCCACAGGCGGCCGGCGGTGTCCTGGGCGATGCCAAGCGGGGTGTCGAGGCGGTCGTCGCCCTTGTTCCGTTCGTCGCTTTGCACGCTGGCGTCCGGCCACGGCTGGTAGCGGTCGTGACCGGTGATTTCGATCAACTGCAGGCCGGAGGGCTTGTCGAGCGGATGCACGGTGGCGAAGACCCGGCCGCTGCGGGTGGCAGTGACGTTGCCGGGGCGGATGGGCAGGGTGGCCACCTCTTCGAGGGTGCCGACGGCGGGGGCGGAATAGGACAGCTGGGCGGTGCCGAGGAGGGCGGCGGCCAGCAGGCGCTGCGGCCTGCGCAAGGCACTGTGGGGCGAAGAGCTCATGGTGTTTCCTTCCTTCTAAGGATGAACGATAGGAGGCCTCGTCCTGGATGGGCGGGGCGGGGCGGCACCTGCGGTGCGCGTCCGGTGGTGGCGAGCGCTGGGGCTCGCGGCAACCCAAGAATGATACGGAGGCCAGATTTGTCGAAAAAGCAGGTAAATCTAGATTTACTTTCAATGAATTCTTGAATGTCTGGCGGCGGCGCATTAGCATGGCGCCATGCGCATGGTGCGGGACATGGAAGTCTTCGTTCAGGCGGCCGATAGCGGTAGCCTGTCGGCGGCTGCCCGGCGCCTGGGCATGAGCCCCGCTGCCGCGAGCCTGGCGGTGAAGCGACTGGAGGACGAGGTCGCCGCGCCGCTCTTCCTGCGCACCACGCGCAGCCTGCGCCTGACGCAGGCCGGGCAGATGTTCCTCGACCCCTGCCGGCAGGCGTTGCAGTTGCTGGTCGATGGGCGGGAGGCGGCGCTGAGCGGCCATGCGGCGCTCAGCGGGGTCTTGCAGCTTTCGCTGCCGTCCGACCTCGGGCGCAATGCCGTGCTCGGCTGGCTGGACGACTTTCAGGCGCGCTATCCACGCATTCGGTTGCGCCTGTTGCTTTCGGATCGGGTGGCCGACATCTACCGTCAGCCGGTGGATCTCGCGCTGCGTTACGGGGCCTTGCCGGATTCCAGCTTGGTGGCCTTGCCGATCGCGCCGCAAAACCGGCGCGTGCTGTGTGCAGCCCCCGCCTATCTGGCGCGGTCGGGAGTACCGGATCGGCCGGAAACGCTGGAAAAGCACAATTGCCTGTGCGTCACGCTCGGCGACAGCGTTCATGACCACTGGCGTTTTTCCCGCGACGGGCAGGACGTGACGGTGGCGGTGCGCGGCAACCGTGTCTCGGACGATGGTGACGCCGTGCGCCGCTGGGCTCTGGCCGGGCATGGCATCGCCTGCAAGTCGGCGCTCGACGTTGCGGATGACCTCCGGGCCGGACGGCTGCTGCGGCTTTGCCCGGAATGGTCGGGCGAACCGATGCCGCTCAGCCTGGTCTGCGCCGACCGCCGCCAAATCAGCCCAGTGGTGCAGGCCTTGAGAACCTTCCTCGCCAAGCGCTGCGCGAAGCATTGGCCAGGGGGCGTTGAACGGGGTCAGGATGCTGATCCGGGCGCTTCGACCCGCAGCTAAAGTACGGAAACCGTAATCCTTTTCGGTGAAGCGATTCCTCTGCGATGCACTATAACTTCAAGAGCTCGCTGCCCTCCGCCACACGGGGCTGTCGGTGCGCGTGTCTGCAGGGGGAAACCGCTGCGTCTTTTGCCGTTCTCACAGAAAACACGATATGGCGATCCGTTTTGTTGCAATCATCATGACCGTTTTCGGCGCTGTGGCGACGGCGGCAGAGCCCCCGGTCTCTCCGGCTCAGGGACCGATTCGGCTTACCACGCAGCAACAGCCCCCCTACAACATGGAAAGCGCGGACGGTCAGCAGAAAGGGATTGCCTTGGAGGTCGTCCGTTGTGCGTTGGAAAAAATGCAGCGTCCATTCACGATTACGTTTTATCCGTGGCTTCGCGCCCAGAATAGGGTTCGCGATCAATTGGCGGACGGCTTCTTTCCGGCGGTGCGCAACAGCGATCGAGATCTTTATGCCGAGTTATCCGTGCCTTTCGCGCCGCAACAATGGCGGTGGTACTTCAAGGCCGATCAATCCCTGAATCCTCACGGCGCAGCATTCAAACGCGATGCGATCGTCGGCGCCTACCACGGATCTGCCATGCTGAATTGGCTGAAAGACGAGGGCTATACCGTCCTGGCTTCCCCGCACACGCATGACCAGTTGTTGCGCATGCTTCTGAACAACAGGGTTCAGGCCGTCTTGGCCAGCGATCTGGCGATGAACACTGCAACGCAAGTCCTCGCCTTGGTGGATGCGAGGCACGTCGTTTCGGTCCTGGAGCGCGATAACCCGATGGGGGTTTACTTCGGGAAACACTTTTTAGCTCAGGAGGGCGGGCAATTCATGCCGAAATTCAATGCGGCCATTGCCGCTTGCCTCGCCGCTTCCGGGGGGTATTGAAGCCTTCGCTGCCAGAGGTTTCAGGGGGTGCGCGGGCGCGGTTCTCAGGCCGAAACCTCCCTTGGCCTTCGGTTTGGGCGCGACTGCGTGACTGCGCTCATGCTTTCGCTCCCGTTCATGCAGGAGGGCGCAACGCGCGGTGATCCTGTGCGCGTTTCCCTAACGCCGTTCGTCGGCCGGGATTAGCGCTTCACGCTGGTTCTTCTCGAGCCAGAAAAGCAGGGTGGCGTAGAAGGTGTCCGGATCGACGGGTTTGGCGATGTGGTCGTTCATCCCGGCGTCAAGGCAGCTCTGGCGGTCTTCGGCGAAAGCGTTGGCGGTCATCGCCAGGATGTAGGGGCGGACCGATTTTCCGGGCAGGCGGCGGATTGCCTGTGCCGCCGCGAGGCCGTTCATCCCGGGCATCTGCATGTCCATCAGGATCAGTGCGTAGGACTCGTGCGCGGCTTTTTCCAGCGCCAGCAAGCCGTCCTCGGCGACGTCGGTCTCCAGTCCGGCGAGCTTGAGCAGTTCGATCGCGACCTCGCGGCTGACCGGGTCGTCTTCGGCGAGCAGCACGCGCTGCCCGGAAAACTGCTCGCGCAAGGTGTCTTCGATGGCTTGCGGCGGCAGCTGCGCCGGACCGATGGGCAGGGTGTCGGCGAGCCGGCCGACGCGCAGCGTGGCCCAGAAGCGACTGCCCTCGCCGGGGCGACTTTCAACGCCGACGTCGCCGTGCATGAGGCGCGCCAGGTGGCGGCAGATCACGAGGCCGAGGCCGGTACCGCCAAAGCGGCGAGTGGTCGAGTCGTCGGCCTGGACGAAGGGGCGGAAGATGCGCAGTTGCTGATCTTCGGTCAGCCCGATGCCCTGGTCGCTGACCTCCAGGCGCAGCAGCAGGCCATCAGTGTCCTGTTGCTCGATGACCAGGGCGAGCCGGATTTCTCCCTGTTCCGAGAATTTGATGGCATTGCTCAGGAAGTTGATCGCGATCTGGGCGATGCGCAGCCCGTCGCCGTGCAGGCGCTGCGGCAGGTCGGGATCGAGCACGCGGACGAGGCGCAGGCCTTTGCCTGCGGCGCGTTCCTGCACCATGCTGAGTGCGTTGTCGACGGTCTCGCGCGGAGCGAAGACGTCGGCACGCATCTCGAGGCGTCCCGATTCGATCTTGGAAAGGTCAAGCACGTCATTGATGATGCCCAGCAGGTGCTTGGCGGCCTCGCCGACCTTGGCGAGCTTGTCGCGCGTCGGCGCATCCTGGGTTTCGCGCTGGATGAGGTGGGTGAGGCCGATGATGGCGTTCATCGGGGTCCGGATCTCGTGGTTGATGTTGGCCAGGAAGCTCGATTTGGCGCGGCTTGCGGCTTCGGCGGCTTCCTTGGCTTCGGCCAGTTGCAGGGTGCGTTCGCCGACCAGGACTTCGAGGTGGTTGCGGTAGCGTTCGAGTTCGTCCTCGTTCTTGCGCCGTTCGGTGATGTCGATCTGCAGGCAGAAGATTTCCGGCGGCCGGCCGGGAACGCGCACCACCGTGTGGCTGGAAATGACGTTGACCAGCGAGCCGTCCTTGCGCCGCAAGGTCTGTTCGATGCTTGGGGTGGGGCGCCCGGTGCGCAGCATGTCGGCGACGTCGTCCTCGATCTCGCGCACCATTCCGGCCGGAACGGTCAGTGCGGTGAGGCGGTGGCCGATCGCCTCGTCGGCGGAAAAACCGTAGAGGTTCTCCGAGGCCTTGTTCCAGTAGCGGACGACGAGGTGTGCGTCGAACCCCTGTACGGCGACCGAAGAAACTTCCTGCAACAGGTTGCGGAAGCGTTGTTCGCTCTCGCGCAGGGCATCGCGCGAAAGTTTGCGTTCGGTGATGTCGAGGCTGTAGACGATGTGGCCGAGGAACTGGTCGTCGCTGGCAAAGCGCGGGCAGCCGTGGTCGCGGAACCAGCGGTATTCGCCGTCGTAGCGGCGCAGGCGGAAGTCGGCGGTGAAGCGGGCGCGCCGGGCGGTGGCCTGCTCGATGAGCTCGAGCAACTCCTGGCGGTCGTCAGGGTGTACCGCGGCGAGCCAGCCTTCGCCTTCGTCTTCGCCCCGGGCGTGGGCGGTGAATTCGCGCCAGACCTTGTTGACGTAATCGCAGCGCCGCTCGGCGTCGAAGGTGCGGATCAAGGCCTGCCCCGAGTCGGAGAGGGTGCGGTAGCGTTGTTCGCTTTCGGCCAGTTCGCGCTGGAAGCTCTGGCGGTCGCGGATCAGGTGGTTGAGGCGCAGGATGACGAAAATGAAGAACAGCAGCCCGCAGACCATGCCCAGGGTGGTGATGCTGAGCGAGGTCTGATCGATGCGCGTTGCGCGCTGGCGCAGCGCCTCGGTGTGCTGCTCGTGTTCGCGCGCGAGGTGGGCGAAGTTGATGTTGGTGCGCGTCATCAGCTCGTCGCCACGGCGTATCGTCTGCCACAGCGCGGTTTTCGGCTGTTCGGCGCGATGCTTGGCGATGGCGTCCTGCGACCAGGCGAGGGTGTCGTGCATCAAGCGCGCGAAGGGCGTGTAGAGCCAGTTTTCAGCGTGGTGGTCGGTGAGGTCGTGGTGCAGTTTGTCGATGCGCAGGCGGGCCTGATCGCTGATGATCAGCGCATCGTTGAGAAAGCGCAGGTTGTCGGTGAGCAGGTAGCTCAGGACCAGCGATTGTTGCTGGGCGACGAGTGCCGAACCCTCGGCGCTCAAGGCGAAGATGGCCTCGCTGTGCGCCAGGTCGCGGTTGATCTTGGCCACCATGCTTTGCGAGCGCAGCTCGGCGACGCCAATGACGAAGAGGGCGACGACGCCGATCGCGAAACCGACCGTCGCCGAACGGCTCAACTGCCAACCGGCCGGGCGTTTGCGGCAGCTGTCGAGGAAGTTGGCGGCGGCGAGGAAGAGCAGCAGGATGGCGGTGTCGGGGGTGATCTGGTTGGTGAGTTCGTCCCCGATTTGCCGGCCGAAGGGCGGGGCTTCGGCGATCAGCACGATGGGCAGCGCCGCCAGGGCGAGGCTGATGCACAGCAGGCTCGCGCCTGCGGCAAGCATCACCTGCGGCGAGGGCGCGGCGTGGCGCCGGTTGATGAGCAGGGCGAAGCCGATCAGGAGCAGGCAGACCGCGCTTTCCGGCGAGGTGTCGAAGGTCCGGGCCGAGGCCGGGGTTTGCGGGGCGGAGAGGATGTGATCGAGGTCGAGCGGGGTTCCGAGCAGCGTTTCACTGAGCACCAGGGTGGCGCAGACCAGCGCCAGCAGGGTGCAGGCGAGGGCCAGGCGGCGGCGGAAACGGATGGCGCTGCGCAGGGGCAGGGCCGGCAGGCAGGTGGCGAGGCCGGCGAGAAAGACGCCGAGCGCGGCGCTCGGGCGGATCGCCAGCCAGTCCGGGGTCGGGCGCGGGGCGCTACTGCCGGCGAAGAGCATGGTGAGGAGCAGGGCCGAGAGCGCGATCGCCGCGCAGGCGCTGCCAATCATGCAGATGACGAGGCGGGAGGTGTGGCCGTGCTTGGCGGCGCCGGAGAGGGTGTGCGGCGCGGCTACGGTTCGCTTGATTCCCATTGTCCCCGCCGGATGACCATCGTGGTTGCGGTGGCGGCGCGGGCATCCCCGTTGCCGTCGATGACGATCGAGCCTTGTCGGCCCTCGAAGCTGCTGCGTTTCAGAATCCCGTTCTTGAGGTCATGCGGCGGGGTGCCGGCGTCCAGGGTGGTGAGCACGATGGCGGCGGCGTCGTAGGCCTTGATCGCGGCGAAATCGGGCTCCCGGCCGTAGCGCTTGAGGAAGGCTTCGCGAAAATCCTGGAAGTTCGGGGTGGCCGACTGACGCTGGTCGACCTGGGCGACCAGCAGGCCTTCGACCGCGCTTCCACCCAGCTCGATCAGGCGCTCGGTGCCGGCCCATTCGGCCGCGGCGAGCGGAATCGTCTGGTGGCGTCGGCGGACCGCCTCGCAGAGCATCGCCGTGTCGAGCGCTCCGGCGACGATGAGCACGGCCTCGGGTTCTCCGGCGAGGGTGCGACGCGCGAGGGTGTCGAAGTCGGTGCCGTCGTCGGTGATGAAGGTGACGGGGTCGAGCAGGCTGCCGCCGCCGGCCTCGAAGGTTTCCGAGAAGTCGCGCAGCCAGCTCTTGCTGTAGGCGGCGTTGGAAATGTCGATGACCGGACGGATGCGGCGCAGCGCAGTCCGGTCGAGGAAGTGGCGGGCCGTGGTCGTGGAAAACTCGGCCGTGCTCGGGATCACGCGCAGGAAATAGTCGTCGTTGCCGGAGAGCTGGGTGGAGGTCGCCGTCGGGCTGAGGAGCGGAATCTGGGCTTCGTTGGCCAGCGGCAGGACCGTCTGGGCGATGACGCTGGTCATCGGGCCGACGATCGCCACCACGTCCTTGGCTGCCAGGCGGCGGAAGGCCTTGCGTGCCGACTCGGGGTCATGGCGGTCGTCCTCGATGTGCAGTTCGACCGCGCGGCCGCGGATGCCGTCGGCGGCGTTGCGCTGTTCGACCGCGAGGCGGGCGCCGTACAGGCCGCTGATGCCAAGGTCGGTGACGCGCCCCGAGAGTGCGCCGAGGAAGCCGATGCGGATCGGTTCCTGAGGCGCGCAGGCGTACAGCGCGAAAAGCAACGGCAAAACCGCGGCCAGGCCGCGGAGGCTTCGCAAACCGCCGATCGTCGAGAAGAGGCGCGTAGGGGTCGCCATGAACCGGGTTCCCAAGAGTCACAAGCCTGCGCTGAGAATTCCCGTTGGCGCCGGACGCCGTGGGGGACTTTGCCCCGCGATTTTGCCCTGCCGCACAGGGCTTGGCAAACGCTTTGCCGGGGCTTGTCAGGCGAGGTCCGGTGCTGGCGTTGCGGCCGGGAAACGCCTCACGCCGGGGGCAGGAAAGCGGCGGGCAGGGCGGCGGCGTGCCGCCGCAGTTCGGCGCGTGCCGCCGCATGGTCGGGGCACAGGCGTTCGACCACCGCCCAGAAGCGCGGGCCGTGGTTCATCTCGACGAGGTGTGCGACCTCGTGCGCGACGACGTAGTCGACGACTGCGGGCGGGCAATGGATGAGCCGCCAGTTGAGGCGGATGCCGCTGATGCGGCTGCAGCTGCCCCAGCGCGTGCGTGCGGCCGTGAGCGCGAGCGGCGGGACGGGCAGGCCGAGGCGGGCGGTGAAGAAGACGAGGCGGTCGGCAAAGTGCGCGTAGGCCCGTTCGCGCAGCGCTTCTTCAAGCAGGGCGGGTGCGCCTTCCGGGCAGCGTGGGCCCAGGGCCAGAGTGGGGCTTGGACTGTCCGGCGCGATCCAGGCGATCTGGTCGTTGCCGGGGGTGAGGCGCAGCGTCAGTGCGCGACCGAGCAGGGGCAGGCGGGCGCCGTCGGCCAGCGGTAGCGCCTGGGCTTCAGGCCGGGCTTGCCATTCGTCGAGCTTGCGTGCCACCCAGTCGGCGTGCTGGCGGATCAGGGCTTCGATTTCGCCGAGCGAGGCGCGCAGCGGCGCGCCGACGGAGAGTCCGCGCCGGTCGATGGTCAGGCCGATGGTGCGCCGCCGGGCGCGGCGCAGGCGGTAGTCGACGAGGCGCTCGCCGAGGGCGATGCGGCGCAGCGTTTCGCCCGCGCGCAGCGGGCTCCCGACGTCGGGTGATGGTTCAGGCCGACGGGGCATGGCCCCCGGCCGGGGCGCGTTGCGGCGCGATGCGCGCCATCTCGGCGGTAATCCAGCGTTCGGCGAGTGCGGTGACTTCTTCGGCGGTCTTGCCGGCCGGGTCGATCGCCGGGCCGATGCTGACGGTGACGGTGCCGGGGCGTTTGACGAAGGCGTTGCGCGCCCACAGGTCGCCGGCGTTGTGGGCGACCGGGACGATCGGCGCGCCGGATTTGACGGCAAGGTGGCCGCCGCCCGTCTTGAAGCGGCGCGTTTCGCCCGGGGCGAGGCGGGTGCCTTCAGGGAAGATGGTCACCCAGTAGCCGGCCTGGAGGCGCTCGACGCCCTGGCGGACGACCTGGCGCAGGGCATCGCGACCGGCGCTGCGGTCGATCGAGATCATGCGCACGGCGGCGAAGGCCCAGCCCATGAAGGGGATGTAGAGCAGCGACTTCTTGAGCACGAAGACCTGGTCCGGGAAGATGTCCTGCAGGGCGACGGTCTCCCACGCCGATTCGTGCCGGCTGAGGATCACGGCTGGCTGCGACGGAATGTTCTCGGCGCCGACGACGCGGTAGCGGATGCCCAGCACGCCGGCGCAGAGCGCCATGAACAGCCGCCGCCAGGCGGCGATCAGGGCGAAACGGCTGCGCATCGGCAGCACTACGGCGAGAGTGATGAGCAGGCCGAAGGGGGCGGTGATCAGCGTGGCAAGCAGCAGGAAGAGCGCGGAACGGAGGACGGCGATCATGGGGCGGAAAGGATGTGCTCGACCGCGGCGGCGAGGTCGGGGAAAGTCAGGGTGCCCGCGGGCAGCTTGCCTTCGGCCTGGGTCGTCTCGCCTTTGCCGGTGAGTACGAGCAGGGGCTTGGCGCCGACCGTGGCGGCGGCCTGCAGATCGCGCAGCGAGTCGCCGACGGCATAGGCTTCGGAGAGGTCGGCGTTGAAGCAGGCGCCGATGCGCTCGAACATCCCGGGCTTGGGCTTGCGGCAGGTGCAGTCGGCGGCCGAGGCGTGCGGGCAGAAAAAGATGGCGTCGATACGGCCGCCTTGCGCCTGCACCGCGCGGTGCATCTTTTCATGGATGGCGTTGAGCATGTCCATGTCGAACAGGCCGCGCCCGATCCCCGACTGGTTGGTGGCGATTACCACCCGGCAACCCGCCTGGGAGAGGCGGGCAATGGCTTCCAGGCTGCCGGGGATGGGCTTCCACTCGGCGGGCGACTTGATGAAGTGCTCGGAGTCGAAGTTGATGACGCCGTCGCGGTCGAGGATGACGAGCTTCATGGGACGGTCCTCAGACAGCCAGGCGCGAGATGTCGGCCACCGCGTTGAGCTGCGCGTAGAGCGACTTGAGCAGGCCCAGTCGGTTGGCGCGGAGCAGCGGCTCGTCGGTGTTGACCATCACCTCGTCGAAGAAACGGTCCACCTCGCCGCGCACGCTGGAGAGCGCGAGCAGGGCTTCGGCGTAATCGCCGTTGTCCACATGCGATGTGACGAGCGGGGCGAGTTGCACCACGCGGTCGAAGAGCGCTTTCTCAGCGGCTTCCTGGAGCAGCGCGACGTCGGGCTCGGGGATCGCGCCTTCGGCTTTCTTGAGGATATTGCCGATGCGCTTGTTGGCGGCGGCCAGTGCTTGCGCGGCGTCATCGGCGAGGAATTTTTGCACCGCGTCGAGCTTGGCCGGAACGAGGTCGATGCGCGTCGGGCGTTGCGCCAGCACCGCGTCGACGACGTCCTGGCCGTGTCCGGCGTCACGCAGGAAGCCGCGCAGGCGCTCGAGCATGAAGTCGTGCAGTTGCGTGGCGTGGCCTTCGGCGGTGAGCGTTCCGGTGGAGAATCCCTTGCCGGCCTCGGCGATCAGCTCGCCCAGATCGAGCGGCAACGGCTTTTCCATCAGGATGCGCAGCACGCCCAGCGCGGCGCGGCGCAGGCCGAAGGGGTCCTTGTCGCCGGTGGGCACGAGGCCGATGCCGAAGAAACCGGTGAGCGCGTCGAGCTTGTCGGCCAGGGCGACCGCGCAGGAGACGTTGCTGGCGGGCAGCACGTCGCCGGCAAAGCGTGGCCGGTAGTGATGTTCCATGGCTTCGGCGACGTCCGGCTTGGCGCCTTCGTGCTCGGCGTAGTAGCGGCCCATGATGCCCTGCAGCTCGGGGAATTCGCCGACCATGTCGGTGAGCAGATCGACCTTGCACAGGAGGCCGGCGTTGCGCGCCAGGGTGGCCTCGGCGCCGAGCTTGCCAGCGATGAAGGCGGCCAGCAGGCCGAGGCGCTGGGCGCGGTCGGCGAGCGAGCCGAGCTTATTGTGGTAGACCACCGAGCCGAGCTTGATCGCGCGCGAGACGAAGCCGTTCTTCTTGTCCTGTTCGAAGAAGAAGCGCGCGTCGGCGAGGCGCGGGCGGACGACGCGCTCGTTGCCGCCGATCACCGCCGACGGGTCGGCCGGATCAATGTTGCTGACCAGCAGGAAGCGGTTGGTCAGCTTGCCTTGCGCGTCGAGCAGCGGGAAGTACTTCTGGTTGGCCTTCATGGTCAGGATCAGGCATTCCTGCGGCACGGCGAGGAATTCTTCTTCGAATTGGCCGATCATCACCTTGGGCCGTTCGACGAGGGCGGTGACTTCGTCGAGCAGCGCGTCGTCCTCGATCGGACGAGCGCCGGCCTGGGCGGCTGCAGCGGCAAGCTGGCGGGCGATTTCGGCGCGCCGTTCGGCGAAGCTGGCGATCACCGCGCCTTCGTCGGCCAGTTGCGCCGCGTAACGGTCGGCGTCGGTGATGATGATGGGATCGACGCGGGCTTCGAAGCGGTGGCCGTGGGTACGGTTGCCGGCGGTGAGGCCGAGCACCGACACGGGCACGACCTCGGTGCCGTGCAGCGCCACCAGGGCGTGCGCCGGACGGACGAAGTTGACCGAGCTCCAGCCATCGGCGAGCTGGTAGCTCATGACCTTGGGAATCGGCAGTGCGGCGAGCGCGGCTTCGAGGGCTTTCTGCAGGCCGTCCTGCAAGCGGGCGCCCTTGGCCAGGCAATCGTAGAAGAGGACGTCAGCCTTGCCGTCGTTTTCGCGACGCAGGTGGGCGACGCAGTCGGCGCCGAGGCCCAGCGCGTCCAGCTTTTTGCGCAGCGCCGGCGTGGGCTGGCCGGCGGCGTCGAGGCCGACGGCGACGGGCATCAGCTTCTGCGTGACCGGCTTGTCGGCGGCGACCGGCAGCACGCCGGTGATGTGGGCGGCCAGGCGACGTGGCGAAGCATAGGGCGTGACGGTCGCGTCGGATGCAGCGAGTCCGCTCTGGTGCAGGGATTTGGCGAGCGTCTGGGCGAAAGTCTCGCCCAGCGTTTTCAGTGCCTTGGGCGGCAGTTCCTCGACGAAGAGTTCAACGAGCAGGTTCTTGGCAGTCATTTGGCGACCTTCTTTTCGATCTGGGCGAGGGCTTCTTCGGCCCAGGCTTTGGGCGCCATCGGGAAGCCGAGGCGGGCGCGGCTGTCGACGTAGCTCTGGGCCACGTTGCGCGCGAGGTTGCGGATGCGTCCGATGTAGGCGGCGCGCTCGGTGACCGAGATGGCGCCGCGCGCGTCGAGCAGGTTGAAGGTGTGCGCCGCCTTGAGCACCTGTTCGTAGGCGGGCAGGGCGAGCTGCACGTCCATCAGGTGCTTGGCCTGCTTTTCATGCGCCGAGAAGGCGGTGAACAGGAAGTCCGGGTCGGAATGCTCGAAGTTGTAGGTGGACTGCTCGACTTCGTTCTGGTGATAGACGTCGCCGTAGGTGAGGCCTTCGGTCCAGCGCAGGTCGAAGACGTTCTCGACGCCCTGCAGGTACATCGCCAGGCGTTCGAGGCCGTAGGTGATTTCGCCGGTGATCGGTTTGCAGTCGATGCCGCCGACCTGCTGGAAATAGGTGAACTGGGTGACTTCCATGCCGTTCATCCAGACTTCCCAACCCAGACCCCAGGCGCCGAGCGTCGGGTTTTCCCAGTCGTCCTCGACGAAGCGCACGTCGTTTTTCTTCAGGTCGAAGCCCAGCGCTTCCAGCGAACCGAGGTAGAGGTCGAGGATGTTCTCCGGCGCCGGCTTCAGGACCACCTGGTACTGGTAGTAATGCTGCATGCGGTTGGGGTTCTCGCCGTAGCGGCCGTCCTTCGGGCGGCGCGAAGGCTGCACGTAAGCGGCTTTCCACGGCTCGGGACCGAGCGCGCGCAGGAAGGTCGCGGTGTGGCTGGTGCCGGCGCCGACCTCCATGTCGTAAGGCTGGAGCAGGGCACACCCCTGTTTGTCCCAGTACGCCTGGAGACGCAGAATGACTTCCTGAAAAGTAGGCATGGGGCTTCGCGATCAATAATTGCTGGAAAGAGCCGGATTTTACTTGCTTTTGCCGGCAAGCCAAAGGCGGACGGGCGTTCTGGGGATGCTGCCGGCAGCGGTTTGTGTGGTGCGGCACGGCGGATGCTCAGCCAGTTCCCGGCACGCGCGGCAAAACGGGCGGGAGCGCCGGGGGCGATGCACTCAGGTCCGGCGGGCGCGGAGGCCGAAGTTGCCGGCGAGGGCGACGAGGGTGGCGATCAGGGCGGCCAGCGCGAGGAGCGGTGCGTCGCCCCAGCGCACGTAAGGCGTCTCGCCGGTGTAGCCCTGGGCTTCGCCGCGCAGCGCGCCGCGGGTGAAGGGCGGCAGCGCGCCGAGCACGGCGCCGTCGGGGGCGACGATGGCGGTCATCCCGGTGTTGGTCGCGCGCAGCATGGTGCGCCCGGTTTCGAGTGCGCGCAGGCGGGCGATCTGCAGGTGTTGCTGCGGCGCCAGCGAGTCGCCGAACCAGGCGACGTTGGAGAGATTCACGAGCAGCGTCGCCTGCGGCACGGCGCGGGCGATCTCGGTGCCGAAGGCGTCCTCGTAGCAGATGTTGGCGGCGACGCGCTGGCCGGCGACGGCGAACGGCGGCTGGTTTGCGGCGCCGGGCGTGAAGTCAGACATCGGGATGTTGGCCTGGGCCATGAACCAGCGGAAGCCTGGCGGCACGAATTCGCCGAAGGGGACGAGGTGTTGCTTGTCGTAGCGCTGGCTCGGGGCGTTGCCCAGGCTGACCACGCTGTTGGCGTAGCCTTGGCTGTCGCCGGTCGGCACGCCGAGCAGCAGGTCGCCGTCCTGACGCCGGGCGAGCGCGGCGAGCGTTTCGAGGTAGGCGCGTGGGATGCGGCCGTAGAACGCCGGCAGCGCGGTTTCGGGCAGGACGGTGAGCTGCGCCGGGTGGTCGAGGGCCAGTTGGTAGTAGGTGCGCAGCGAGGCGTCGAAGAGTTCCGGGCGCCACTTGAGGTCTTGCGGCACGTTGCCCTGCAGCAGTGCCACGGTGATCGGTGCGCCGTGCGGCGTGGTCCAGGCCACGCCGCGCAGCAGGGCGCCGCCGGCGAGGACGAGCATGACCGCAAGGCCCGCCACGACGGCCTTGCGGCGGCCTTGCAGGGCGCGTCCAGCGGTCGTTTCAAGGATGCAGGCGGCGCCCAGCGCGCCGATCAGGGCGGAGGCGAAGCTCAGGCCGTAGACGCCGACGACGGGTGCATAGCCGGCGAGCGGGCTGGGCGGTGTCTGGGCGTAGCCGGCGGCGAGCCAGGGGAAGCCGGTGAGGAGCCAGCCGCGCAGCCATTCGGTGAGCGTCCACAGCGCGGCGAAGGCGAGCGCGTCGAGCGTCGGCGAGGCGCTGCGCAGGCGCACCGCGAGGGCGCCGGCGAGCGCCGGGTAGAGGGCGAGGACGAGGCAGAAGAGCAGGGTCGCGAGGCCGGCGAGCCACGCCGGCATGCCGCCGAAGATGCTCAGGCTGACATAGACCCAGGAGACGCCGGCGAGGAACAGGCCGCTGCCGAAAGCCCAGCCGTAGAGCGCGCCCTGGCGCGGCGAGGCGGCGGTGCGCAGGACGAGGAACAGGACGCCGAGCGTGAGCGGCAGCAGCGGGAAGGCGCCGACCGGCGCAAAGGCCAGGACCGACGCGGCTCCGAGGGCGGCGCAGAGGGCCGCGCCACGGGGGCTGCGGTGCATCAGCGGAAGCTTCGACAACGTGTCGCTCACGCCGGGTCCGCGGCCGGTGGCAGGCGGCTGGCGAGCAGGGTGTAGAGGCGGCGGTTGTCGGCGCGCAGCACCTGGAAGCGGATGCCGTCGATGTCCACGGTTTCGTTGCGCCGCGGCACGCGGCCGAAGGCGTTGAGGATCAGGCCGCCGACGGTGTCGCATTCTTCGTCGTTGAAACGGACGTCGAGCGCTTCGGCGAGGTCTTCGATCGGCGTCTGCGCCTTGACGCGCAGGCGGCCGCCGCTGTCACCGCGGATGTTGCCGGCATCCTCGTCGAAGTCGTACTCGTCCTCGATGTCGCCGACGATCTGCTCAAGCACGTCCTCGATGGTGATCAGGCCGCTGACCCCGGCGTATTCGTCGATGACGATGGCCATGTGGTTGTGCGAAACGCGGAATTCGCGCAGCAGCAGGCTCAGCTGCTTCGACTCGGGGATGAAGGCCGCCGGGCGCAGCCAGTCGCGCAGGCGGAAGTTCTGTTCGTCGGTGACGCGCAGCAGATCCTTGGCCAGGACGATGCCGAGCACGTTGTCGCGCTCGCCCTCGATGACCGGGAAACGCGAGTGGCCGCTGCGGTTGATGCGCGCGACGATCTCGGGGAAGGGGTCGTCGACGTCGATGACCTGCATGCGCGCGCGCGGCACCATGGCCTCGTGGACCCGCATCTCGGAGGTGGCGATGGCACCCTGGATGATCGACAGCGCTTCGGCGTCGAGCAGCTGGCGCTCGTGCGCCGATTGCAGCAACTGCAGCAGTTGCTCGCGGTCTTCGGGTTCGCGCAGGAGGAAAGAGGAAATGCGTTCGTACAGACTCGGTTTGTCAGGGTCCATTGGACGGGGGGGCTGGCTACGGGAAAAGGGGCTGAGTGCAACGGGGGCTCAACGCGCGCCGGGCGTGCCGGCGGCGGAGGCGTAAGGGTCGGGGAGTCCGAAGCCGGCGAGCAGGCGGCGTTCGTGCGCCTCCATCGTTTCGGCATCGGCGTCCGAGGTTTCGTGGTCGTGGCCGAGCAGGTGGAGCACGCCGTGCATGACCAGGTGAGCGTAGTGCGCGGCGAGCGGTTTGCCTTGCTCGGCCGCCTCGCGGGCGACCACCGGGGCGCAGATGACGATGTCGCCGCAGACTGT
Source organism: Propionivibrio sp. (assembly GCF_041441355.1). Lineage (GTDB taxonomy): Bacteria > Pseudomonadota > Gammaproteobacteria > Burkholderiales > Rhodocyclaceae > Propionivibrio. The sequence continues at coordinate 609 of NZ_JASDTF010000010.1, read as the reverse complement.
CGGTTCGGTGTCGTAGGGGAAGGTGAGGACGTTGGTCGCATAGTCCTTGCCGCGGTAGTCGCGGTTGAGCGCCAGGCCTTCCTCTGCGTCGACAAAGCGCAGCGTGATCTGGCCGCCACGCGCACCGTCCGCGTCGAGCGCCGCGCGCGTCCAGGCGCGCAGCTCCGGGCGCGCAGGCAGATCCGGGGCGATGCTGGCGTATTGCACGCTGAGGTTGAGGCGGCGGCTGGGGCGGGAAATGTCGGTCATCGGAGGTACATGCGGGGAGCGAATGGCTCTCATCATAGCCAAAGAGCGGCCTTCCCCGCAAAACCGGGCGGCCGCGCGAGCTTACTTGCGTTCGGCGCCTTGCTCCTGTGCTGCGGCGGCGGCCTCGTAGGCCGAGACGATGCGCGCCACGAGCGGGTGGCGGACGACGTCGTCCTTCTGGAATTCGGTGAAGGCGATGCCGCGCACCTCCTTGAGGATGATGCGCGCTTCGATGAGGCCGCTCTTCTGGCCGCGCTGCAGGTCGATCTGGGTCACGTCGCCCGTCACCACGGCCTTGGCGCCGATGCCGATGCGGGTGAGGAACATCTTCATCTGCTCGGGCGTGGTGTTCTGCGCCTC
>NZ_JASDTF010000009.1:0-4456 GCF_041441355.1 Propionivibrio sp. | reverse complement strand
GTCTGCGCTTCGCCATCCGTGAAGGCGGTCGTACCGTCGGCGCCGGCGTCGTCGCCAAAATCATCGAGTAATTTCTCTTGTCGGGCAGGGTGCGAGCCCTGCCCATCGCTCTTTGGGAAACAACATGCAAAGCCAGAAAATCCGCATTCGCTTGAAGGCCTTCGACTATCGTCTGATCGATCAGTCGGCGCAGGAAATCGTCGAAACCGCAAAGCGTACCGGCGCCGTTGTGCGCGGTCCGGTCCCGCTGCCGACGCGTATCCAGCGTTACGACGTGTTGCGTTCGCCGCACGTCAACAAGACTTCGCGCGATCAGTTCGAGATTCGCACCCATCTGCGTCTGATGGACATCATCGATCCGACCGACAAGACGGTCGACGCGCTGATGAAGCTCGACCTGCCGGCAGGGGTTGACGTCGAAATCAAGTTGCAGTAATCGCAGTTTTGCGGCTATAATCGCCGCCTTTTGGTGGGTGGCGTCCTGGACGCCACCTATTTTACTTAGCGCTCGCCGGCCAATCGTAGCCGGCTAGAGGAGAATAACCATGAGTCTAGGCCTTGTTGGGCGCAAGGTCGGCATGACGCGCATCTTTACCGATGACGGTGTTTCCGTTCCGGTTACGGTGCTCGACGTGTCGAACAACCGCATTGCCCAAGTCAAAACGCCTGAGCAAGACGGCTATGCCGCCGTTCAGGTGGCCTTCGGAACGCGTCGCGCCTCGCGCGTGAACAAATCGATGGCCGGACATCTCGCCAAGGCGGGTGTCGAAGCGGGCAGCGTCCTGAAAGAATTCCCCGTTAGCGCCGAAGAGCTGACCTCGCTGAAGGCGGGTGATCAGATCAGCGTGACGATCTTTGCCGTCGGCCAGAAGGTCGATGTCACCGGTCGTTCGATCGGTAAAGGCTTCGCCGGCGGCATCAAGCGCCACAACTTCAGCTCGCAGCGTGCCTCGCACGGTAACTCCGTGTCGCACAACGCGCCGGGTTCGATCGGTATGAACCAGGATCCGGGCCGTGTTTTTCCCGGCAAGCGGATGGCGGGTCACCTGGGTGACGTCAAGAGCACGCAGCAGAACCTCGAAGTCGTTCGTGTCGACGTCGAGCGTCAGCTGTTGTTGGTCAAGGGTGCGGTCCCCGGCTCCAAAGGGTCGGATCTGGTCGTGTGCCCGGCAGTGAAGGCGGGGGCGTGATGGAACTCAAACTCATTAACGAACAGGGGCAGGAAGCCAGTCGTCTGGACGCTTCCGATGCGCTCTTCGGTCGCGAATACAACGAGGCGCTGATCCATCAGGTCGTCGTTGCCTACCAGGCCAATGCCCGCAGTGGTAATCGTGCCCAGAAGGATCGTGCTGAAGTCCGCCACACCACGGCCAAGCCGTTCCGTCAGAAGGGTACGGGGCGTGCGCGTGCCGGTATGTCCTCGTCGCCGCTGTGGCGTGGGGGCGGTCGGATTTTCCCGAATTCGCCGGACGAAAACTTCAGCCAGAAGCTGAACAAGAAAATGTACCGTGCCGGTATGGCCTCGATCCTGTCGCAACTCGTGCGCGAAGATCGCCTGGCTATCGTCGAGAGCCTGAATGTCGATGCCCCGAAGACCAAGCTCTTCGCTCAGAAGATCAAGGGCATGGGCTACGAGTCGGTGCTCGTGATTACCGACGAGCTCGATGAAAACGTCTATCTGGCCTCGCGCAACCTGCACAACGTTCTCGTGCTTGAAGTGAGCGAGGCGGATCCGGTTTCGCTGATCCGCTTCCCGAAGGTTCTCATGACCCGGAACGCTCTGGTCAAGTTTGAGGAGGTCCTGGGATGAACCAAGAACGTCTGATGCAAGTGCTGCTTGCGCCGCAGATTTCGGAAAAGGCGACCTATATCGCCGAGAAGAACGAGCAAGTGGTTTTCCGCGTTGCGACCGATGCGACGAAGCCGGAAGTCAAGGCCGCCGTTGAGCTGCTCTTCAAGGTCGAAGTCGAGGCGGTTCGCATTGCCAACGTCAAGGGCAAGACGAAGCGTTTTGGCCGCTCGATGGGCAAGCGCAAGGGCTGGAAAAAGGCCTACGTCAGCCTCAAGGCCGGGCAAGAGATTAACTTCGTCGATGGAGGTGCTGCGTAATGGCACTCGTCAAAGTCAAGCCGACTTCGCCTGGGCGTCGTTCCCTGGTCAAGGTCGTCAATGCCGACCTGCACAAAGGCGCACCGTACGCTCCGTTGCTCGAGCCTCAGTCGAAGAATGCCGGCCGTAACAACAACGGCCATGTGACCACGCGCCATCAGGGCGGCGGTCACAAGCAGCATTATCGTCTGGTCGATTTCAAGCGCACCAAGGACGGCATTCCGGCCAAGGTCGAGCGTCTTGAGTACGACCCGAACCGTTCCGCCAACATCGCCCTGCTGTGCTACGCCGATGGCGAGCGCCGCTACGTCATCGCCTGCAAGGGCATGGTCGTCGGTCAGCAGGTAATCAGCGGGTCCGAGGCTCCGATCAAGAGCGGCAACACCCTGCCGATTCGCAACATCCCGGTCGGTACCACGATCCACTGCATCGAAATGATCCCCGGTAAGGGCGCTCAGCTCGCTCGTTCCGCCGGTACCTCGGCTCAGCTGCTGGCGCGTGAAGGCGTCTATGCTCAGCTGCGTTTGCGCTCCGGCGAAATTCGCCGCGTGCATGTCGAGTGCCGTGCCACCATCGGTGAAGTGGGTAACGAAGAGCACAGCCTGCGCTCGATCGGTAAGGCCGGTGCAACCCGCTGGCGCGGCATCCGCCCGACCGTCCGTGGCGTGGTCATGAACCCGGTCGATCACCCGCACGGTGGTGGTGAGGGCCGTACGGCTGCTGGTATGCATCCGGTCAGCCCGTGGGGAACGAAGACCAAGGGCTACCGCACCCGCTCGAACAAGCGCACGAACTCCATGATCGTGCAGCGCCGTCATAAACGCTAAGGGGTAGAGAACTATGGGACGTTCCATTAAAAAGGGCCCGTTTGTCGATGCCCACTTGCTGAAGAAGGTGGACGCCGTGCGCGCCACCAGCGACAAGCGCCCGATCAAGACGTGGTCGCGTCGTTCGACCGTACTTCCCGCTTTCGTTGGCCTGACGATCGCCGTGCATAACGGCAAGCAGCATATCCCGGTGTTTGTCACCGAGAACATGGTCGGCCACAAGCTGGGTGAATTCTCGCTGACGCGGACCTTCAAGGGTCACACCGCCGGCAAGAAGGCGAAGAAGTAAAGGATAGGATATGGAAACTCGTGCTATTTTGCGCGGCGTTCGGCTCTCGGACCAAAAGGGCCGACTCGTTGCCGACCAGATCCGCGGTCTGCCGGTGGACAAGGCGCTAAACATCCTGGCGTTCAGCCCGAAAAAAGGTGCTGGCATCATCAAGAAGGTGCTCGAGTCGGCAATTGCCAACGCCGAGCACAACGACGGTGCCGATATCGACGAGCTGAAGGTCAAGTCGATCTATGTTGAAAAAGGCATGGTGCTCAAGCGCTTTACCGCGCGCGCCAAAGGCCGTGGCAACCGGATCAGCAAGCCGACCTGCCACATCTTCCTGACCGTCGGAAACTGAGGATAAACAATGGGACAGAAAATTCATCCGACTGGTTTTCGTCTGGCGGTTACGCGTGACTGGTCCTCGCGTTGGTATGCAAACAGCAAGAACTTTGCGTCCATGCTCAACGAGGACGTCAAGGTCCGCGACTTTCTGAAGGAAAAGCTCAAGCACGCTTCCGTCGGTCGCGTCCTGATCGAGCGTCCGGCCAAGAACGCCCGTGTGACCGTCTTCTCGGCGCGTCCTGGTGTCGTGATCGGGAAGAAGGGCGAAGAGATCGATCATCTGCGCACCGCGCTGCAGAAGATCATGGGCATCCCGGTCCACGTGAGCATCGAAGAGATCCGCAAGCCGGAACTCGATGCGCAGTTGATCGCCGATTCGATCACCCAGCAGCTCGAAAAGCGCATCATGTTCCGCCGCGCCATGAAGCGTGCGATGCAGAACGCCATGCGCCTCGGCGCCCAGGGCATCAAGATCATGAGCTCGGGTCGCCTGAACGGTGCTGAAATCGCTCGCCGCGAATGGTATCGCGAAGGTCGCGTGCCGCTGCACACCCTGCGTGCGGATATCGATTACGCAACCTCGGAAGCCATGACCACCTACGGTGTGATCGGCGTCAAGGTCTGGGTGTTCAAGGGCGAAGTGCTCAACCGCAACGAGCAGTCGACGGTGGCGCAGGACGCACCGGTCGCTGACGAGCAGCGCAAGCCGCGCCGCGCACCGCGTGCCGATGCTACGGACAAGCCCAAGGGTCGCGCCGTGAAGGCCAAGAGCGATGCGCAGCCCGAGGCGGGTAACGACGCCGCGCCTGAAGCCAAGGCGCCGGCAAAACGTGTAAGAAAGGCAGGAACGACTGATGCTGCAGCCAACTAGAAGGAAGTACCGCAAGGAGCAGAAAGGCCGTAA
>NZ_JASDTF010000008.1:0-4929 GCF_041441355.1 Propionivibrio sp. | reverse complement strand
AGAGGTCACACTCGGAGATTTCTGGCGAGTCAAGTAACTCCCCTGTGGTGAGCGCTGCTGGATTTGCCTGCTGCATTCTTCGGAGCCAAACCGCCAAGAACTGAGGCAGCGGGCGCGGAAGGATCCGGCTCGCCGCAACGCTCCCGGCACCCCGCGCACGTCGGGCATGCGGCCCAACCGCGTTCAGATCAAACACGTAGAGCCCAGACTCGATGTCGATCGCTGCACTCCAATCCCCAGTCCACCGCGACAGAAGAGGCAACGTGCGGGTCAGCTCAACGCTCAGCCCCGTCAGCAACACCAGAGCTTGCAGGACCGCGCGCGCGTCATCATCCTCGACGCGCGCGCGCAAAAACTCGCATGCTTTGACGAACTGAGATGACTCAAGGGCTCGATGCGAGGCCCGCGCTTGTTGCGTGTGTTCGCCCGAATAGTGGAACCGCGCCCGGTAATAGCTCATGACCCTCGCTGGCTGCGACTTCTCGACTAGGGCCGCTGACGATGCTGAGAATCGAACCTTTGCGTCATGCAGGATCTTGTATACGAGCGGATCGGCATCAGCCCTTTCACCCGCTTCAACAAGCTCTCTCAACCGGTTTGCCCGGCCCGGAGGGAACGTCCGTCCCTCAAGCACACCGTTGACAATCTCGGCACCGATTGCAGCCAGCAGGTCCGCTTGGACCTCCTCCGTGATAGTCAATACCAGGCGCCACGCTGGGTACTTGGCGAGGCGCCGCCACAGCACCGACGAGGCGTTTCTTTTCGAGCCCGATGTAGGCAGCGTCAGCTCGGCGCACAACTCACGCAAGAGAAAGTCTGGCTCCGTGATCCACTGTCCGAGCGCCATAACCGCCAGTGCAGCCCCCCCGAGCGCTTGTTCAAGCGCAGGTTGGTCAGCTGGGGGACGAAGGGTCAGCAGCACGCGGCGCAGAGTCTCGCCCGAAACCGAGCCGAGATCACTATTCCTCTCTCTGTCCATTGTTAGTAATCCGGGTTAAGAGAGGTCCAGCGTACCGCGAGCGACAAGGTCACTCTTGTTCGTAAAGCACGGGTTTTTGGGGGTTTTGTGAGGAAGTCCCCCAAACGCCCCCGAGGTAAGCTGAGGGCCCTTCGGCCCCCATGTGCGCATCACTCAGCGGTCGTAGGCTTTGCTCAGAACCTGCGATGCGGACAGTTCGATCTCGAGGTCGCCGTCATCTCGGCGGAGCAAGACACGGCCACTTGCACTGTCCTGACCGAACCTGAACCGGGCACGCACTGTACACAGTCGCTCGCCCACGCCCTCGAGTCGGTGCACGGTGGCGCCATGCGTTTCAAGGATGCGACAACCGCTGTCCTTCAGAACCAACTCGCCATCAAGCAGCCGCGTTGCGTACCAGCCGGCCCAACCCAGCAGCGCCAGGGGAATGACAAGCGGGACCACAATCAGCGCGATGACAAAGTAGCTGCTGTCCGTCCATCTCCGCTGCGAGCGGCCATCATCACGAGCCAACGCCTCAGGACGATCCTTTTTCTCTTCCATGTGTTCAACTCCTTGACCTTATGTATTTGCGCGTAACACCTGAAACTCAACAGCCTCCCTCCGACTGCTCCCGCAAGAGGAAGACACGATTCACGCTACCCCAGAGACGCAGATGTTCAAGGGCACACAAAGACGCCCGGGCAAACCGAACCGTGTGCCTTCGATCACCACCGTTGTGCATTGACCGCTATGCCAGTGCAGTCACCACGAACGGGCGCGCTCCCAGATGGCGGTGGTACCGGCCAAACCCGGGCTGCCTGGGGGCACATCGGTTAATCAGATCGCTTTGCCCCGAAAGGCGATCCGCGGCGCTCAAGAGGATGGCCTCCAGGCTCTGCGGCTCTCTCAGACCAAGCCAAGCAGGCGCCCCTTTCGCGCAACCCAGCACGTGCATGAGAGCAAGGTAGTGCTGTTCGTCGATCAAAACGCGGTGCTGTGCCTGTGCGGCCGCAATCCATTCAATGACGGTCAGGCGATGCCCTACCAGTCTCCCTCGCGCCGATAACTCGAGATTGCGATAGCCCAACCTGTACTCGTCAGCCTTTCCGGCGTCGTGGAGGAAGGCTGCAAGGATGAGAATGCCCAGGTCAATCCGCCTTTCATGCAGACCAAGGCCCACGGCGCGCTCGACCACGTCGACGATGTGCCGCAGATTTCCACTCCGGCCCACGTGATGGCCCGCAAGCGAACTCGGGCCATTGAGATAGCGACGAAATCGATCGCCCTGCCAGAAGATGGCATTGAACAGATGCCTTAAGGATGGCGATAGCCCGTCCCAGTACCCGCCGGCACGTCTGAGAAGCGCACGGTCACCGAGCCAGCTCGGCGGCACCGTGTCAAAGAGGTTCAGCGATGGCTCGGGCCGCTCGAGCGGAACCAGGCGCGCAATGCGCACCGCGCCCTTGGTGGAGGTCGGACGTCCCAGCCACCTGATGCTTACCAGGCCGCCGGTAACAATCCGAACATCCACGCTGCGCGACAACCACTCCACTGTCAGACTCGCCCGCTCGTGAAAGAGTACAGCCCGATTCATCTTGTCGTGGCCGTCAAAGTACAGTCTCGTGATTGACTGGACCCGGAACGCCAGCGGCAGATGCTGCACGACAAGATCGTCCCCAACAGGCAGTGCATGCACCGCCAAGGTCGCGACGTAATGGCGCTCATTCATGATCAGCCCCCTCGAGCGCGCCCGACAGCGAGCCGTCAGCATCCGTATGTTCATTCGCGTCGGCCGACTTCTCGACACCACCACCGATGGTTTGCGCGAGCAAACGCTCGAAGGCCGAGCCATCCTGGCGCGTGAGGTTCGGCACGTAGCGGCTGTAGACCTTGAAGAGCATCTCCGTGCTGGTATGCCCCATCTGCCGGGCGATCCATTCCGGGTTCTCGCCCGCAGCCAGCCATAATGTGGCCGCGGTATGTCGTGTCTGGTAAGGACGTCGCGCTTTCAGCCCAAGGTGGCGCAGCAGGGGATACCAGACCCGCTTGGTGACGTTGTTGTGATCGAGCGGACTTCCATCGCGAGAGCAGAACACGTATTTGCCCAGCCGCGCCGTCCTTGCCCGCTGGCGCTGCAGCGCTTCGAGCACCAACTGACTCATGCGGATGTCGCGAATCGACTCGGTGGTCTTGGCCTCGTCCTCTTGCTCCCCCATGACGCGCGTCTCTCGAATCAGGATCAGTCGATGCTCGAAGTCGACGTACTCCCACTTGAGCCCATCGACCTCGCCGGTGCGCATGCCGGTGAAGAATCGCACCGTGAAGTAGTCCCGGAAATCCTCGCGCACTGTCTTGAGAATCTGCTTGACCTCCTCGAGCGTAAAGGGCTGCACCTCGCTCTTGGGGATCTTGAGCGGTTTGATGTTGTAGAAGGGACAGATAAACTGAAAGCGGTCGGAGGCTTCCTTCAAAATCAACCCGACGATGTTCATGATCGCGTTGATGCGGCGGGGTGACAGCGTCTCCTTCTTCCGTCCGGGGACTTTGGCGAGTTCGGAACGGAATTGAAGCAGTTCTTCCCGAGCGATGCTTCCGACCACCCGCTCACCGAAGCGCGGGAGCAGGTACTTCTGCACGATATCGTCGACCGTGCGCCGGTAGGAACGACGCCAGGCCACCTCGTTTTCAGAGATCCAGGTTGCGGCGAATTGCTCGAATCGTGGCGTCTCACGTGCAACCGCTCCCCACTGAGCAGCAAACGGTGCCCCGATAGGCATCGCAGCCGGCAAAGGCGGAGCGACTGTGACGACCGCTTGCGCTTCTACCCGGCCTCCGTGGGCTTTTGAGTTCTTCTTGCTGCCAGGGAAGAAGCTGGCGTAGTCGAAGGTGCCAGCGGCAATCTCTGCATCAAGGCGCTGAAGTACCTTTCCCAAGCGCTTTCGATTGAGCGCGGTGTCGTCCAAGTCCGTTTGCTCCCGGCACCTTTTCCCCTCGACACGAAAATCTAGGAACAGCTTGCCGTTGTCAGATCTGGTTCTGATCGTACCCATGGCGAGCCCCTCAAGCCGCAAACGGGTTGTCAAGCGAGGAGCGCTTCATGTCGCGCTCAATCCGCTCCCAAAGGTAGAGAATCTTCCGGCCACCGAAGGGCCGGAAGTAATGCACCCCTTCGATCAGCACCGCATCCTTCAAACGCTCTCGAATTGTCCTCGCGTCGTACTTGATACGTTGTGCCAGCTCATCAGTAGTGAGGTAGGTGGCCTGCTCAGTCATGGTTGCTCTCCTGTAAAATTTAGCTGCTGGAGTAGTTCATAAAGAGCCGACAAGGACTCTTTTGCTCTACTGCAGATCAATTTAACGCATAGAAAGCAACTTTCAAGTGGGCAATTTGCCCTGCTGAAGATCTTTCGGGGGATCGATGATTAAGTGCCACCTGTCGCGAGTCTTAGGCGAGCGCCGTCTAAAGATCTCCGAGGTATCGCGAGACACAGGTATCAATCGCGGAACGCTCACTCGCCTCTATCACGAAACCGCAGAGCGGCTCGAGCTCGACGTCCTAGACGGACTATGCAGGTATTTGGATTGCTCATTGCACGAGCTTCTCGAGTACGTCCCCGATAGAGCTAACGGTACCGAGAGCCTCAGCATGGATCGCGGCCACGAGGAATAGCGAAGCCAAAGGGGATCCAAGCGGTCTACGCAGGCCTCACCCTGGCTCGGCAAGGAAGAACGGCGACAAGGCAATGAACGCCACGTGTCCCGGAAGTCGGGATTGTCAGCGCAGACCGGCGCCAGCCCCTTGGGCACGGGATGGGCACAGCGTGGGCACAAGATGGGCACCGTGCCCAAGGGGCACAAGACGCAAAAAAGCCAACCACCGTTAAGTGATTGGCTTTAATGACTTTTTTTGGTTGCGGGGGCAGGATTTGAACCTGCGACCTTCGGGTTATGAGCCCGACGAGCTGCCA
>NZ_JASDTF010000007.1:0-30917 GCF_041441355.1 Propionivibrio sp. | reverse complement strand
CCATCCGCACGGCGATATCGCGGTCTACGACACGATCGTGCGGATGGCGCAGGATTTTTCCTTGCGCTACATGCTGGTCGATGGGCAGGGTAACTTCGGCTCGGTCGATGGCGACAACGCCGCTGCGATGCGTTACACCGAAGTGCGCATGGCGCGCATCGGGCACGATCTGCTGGCCGACATCGACAAGGAAACCGTCGATTTCGGGCCGAACTACGACGGCTCCGAGCAAGAACCGCTGATCCTGCCGGCGCGTATTCCGAACCTCCTGATCAACGGTTCGTCGGGCATCGCCGTCGGGATGGCGACGAACATCCCGCCGCACAACCTGAACGAAGTTGTCGATGCCTGTCTGGCGCTGGTGCGTCACCCGGAGATGAGCGTCGATGAGCTGATCGAGATTGTTCCCGCACCGGATTTCCCGACCGCCGGGATCATTTACGGCGTCAGTGGTGTGCATGAGGGGTACCGTACCGGCCGCGGGCGCGTGGTGATGCGTGCCAAGACGCACTTTGAGCCGATCAAGGGTAGCGCCGACCGACAGGCGATCATCGTTGACGAACTGCCCTATCAGGTTAACAAGCGTACGCTGCTCGAGAAAATCAGCGAGCTTGTTAACGAGAAGCGCATCGAGGGCATTTCCGACCTGCGCGACGAGTCGGACAAGTCCGGCATGCGCGTGGTCATCGAGTTGAAGCGCGGCGAGATGCCCGAGGTCGTCCTCAACTGCCTGTATAAGCAGACGCAGTTGCAAGACACCTTCGGCATGAACATGGTGGCGCTGGTCGACGGTCAGCCGCGCCTACTCAACCTGAAGCAGATGCTCGAGTGCTTCCTCTCGCACCGGCGCGAGGTCATTACCCGGCGCACGGTGTACGAACTGCGCAAGGCGCGCGAGCGGGCGCACATTCAAGAAGGTTTGGCGGTGGCGCTCGACAATGTCGACGAAATCATCGCCCTGATCAAAGCCTCGCCGACGCCGGCCGATGCGCGGCGTGGGCTGATGGGCAAGCTGTGGACTTCGGCCACGGTGGCCCAGATGCTGCAGCGCGCAACGCTCGATGCGACGCGTCCGGAAGGGCTGGGCATGGAGTATGGCCTGTCGCGTAATGGCTACCTGCTCTCCGAGGCGCAGGCGCAGGCGATCCTCGAACTGCGCCTGCAGCGCCTGACCGGCCTTGAGCGCGACAAGATCGTCGCCGACTTCGCCGAGTTGCTGGAGAAGATTGCCGACCTGATGGACATCCTCGCCCGACCGGAACGGATCAGCGAGATCATCTGCGAGGAACTCGAAGCCATTCGCGCCCAGTTCGGCGACAAGCGTCGTTCGGAGATCGAACTCCACACCCAGGATCTGGGCATCGAGGACTTCATCGCGCCGCAGGACATGGTGGTGACGCTCTCGCATAGCGGCTACATCAAGGCCCAACCGCTGACCGACTACCGCGCGCAGCGGCGTGGCGGGCGCGGCAAGCAGGCCGCGGCGATCAAGGATGACGATTTTGTCGATCACCTCTTTGTCGCCAATACGCACGACTACATCCTGTGCTTCTCGAACCGCGGTCGCGTCTATTGGCTCAAGGTCTACGAAGTGCCGCAGGGCTCGCGCAGCAGTCGCGGCAAGCCCATCGTCAACATGTTCCCGCTCGAGGAGGGTGAGAAGGTCAACGCCATTCTCTCGGTCAAGGAGTTCGTCGAAGACCGCTTCATCTTCATGTGCACCGCGCAAGGCACAGTGAAGAAAACGCCGCTGTCCGACTTCTCCAATCCGCGCAAAGCTGGAATCATCGCGGTAGCGCTTGATGAGGGCGACTACCTGATCGGCGCCGAGATCACCAATGGAACGCAGGACATCGTGCTGGTTTCCGATGCTGGAAAAGCCGTGTGGTTCGACGAGGAAGACGTGCGCGGCATGGGCCGTACAGCGCGTGGTGTGCGTGGCATGAAGCTCGGCGAAGGGCAGCAGGTGTTGTCGCTGCTCGTCGCCGACGACCATCAGCAGACCGTGCTGGTGGCCACTGAGAACGGTTACGGCAAGCGAACCGTGCTCGCCGACTTCCGTCACTCCGGTCGTGGCACCCAGGGCGTCATCGCCATCGCTGCCAGCGAACGCAACGGCAAGGTCGTGGCGGCGCGCCTCGTCACCGATGAAGATGAAGTCATGCTGATCACCACCGGTGGGGTGTTGATCCGAACCCGGGTGCGCGAGATCCGCGAACTTGGGCGTGCGACCCAGGGCGTGACGTTGATTTCGCTCGATGCCGGGGAAAAGCTGGCCGGCATGGAGAAGGTGGTTGAGAGCGAAGACGACAGCGACGGCGAGAGTGATTTGGAGCTTGGCGACGAGCACGCGGCGGACGCGGGTGGCGAGGGCGAAGCGCCGTCGGGCGAAGCCTGAAAGCGGAGCGGACGATGAGCGAGGATTTGAAGGGTAGCCTGCAACCGGTGCGGGCCGAGATCGACGACATCGACGCTCAGCTCGTCGAGCTGCTCAATCGTCGTGCGCGCTGTGCGCAGCGTGTCGGCGAGATCAAGGCCAGGCATGGCGAAGCCGGTTTCATTTATCGTCCGGAACGCGAGGCACAGGTCTTGCGCCGTTTGCAGTCGATCAACCCCGGGCCGCTTTCGAACGAGAGCGTGACCTGGTTCTTCCGCGAGGTGATGTCGGCCTGCCTGTCGCTGGAGCGGCCGCTGGCGATCGCCTTCCTCGGGCCGCTCGGGACGTTTTCCGAAAGCGCCGCGACCAAGCATTTCGGCCATGCCGCTCACTTGGTGCCGCAGCAGTCGATCGACGACGTGTTCCGCGAAGTCGAGGCCGGACATGCCGATTATGCTGTGGTGCCGATCGAGAATTCGACCGAAGGCGCGATCGGGCGCACGCTCGATCTGCTGATGACCACGCCGCTCAAGATCTGTGGCGAAGTGGTGTTGCGCATTCACCAGCACCTGCTGTCGAAGGGTGCTGCGCTCGACACGATCACCAAAGTGTATTCACACGCCCAGTCGCTGGCCCAATGTCACGAATGGCTCAATCGCGTCCTGCCCAATGCTCAACGCATTCCCATGGGCAGCAATGCCCAGGCCGCGCAGGCCGCGGCGGGCGAGCCTGGGGCGGCGGCGATTGCCGGTGAAGCCGCTGCCGAGCGTTACCAGTTGCCGGTGCTCGCGGCGAACATCGAGGACGAGCCGAACAACACCACGCGTTTCGTTGTGCTCGGGCGGCAGGACACCGGTCCGTCGGGGCGTGACAAGACCTCGCTGATCATGTCGGCGCACAACCGTACGGGGGCGCTGGCCGGCTTGCTGGCGCCGATCTCGGAAGGCGGCGTGTCGATGACCCGCCTCGAATCGCGTCCTGCACGCCATACGCTGTGGGAGTACGTTTTCTTCGTCGATATCGAAGGGCATCGCGAGGACGAAAAAGTGGCCGCCGCCTTGGCTGAACTCGAGCGGCGTGCCGCTTACCTCAAGGTGCTGGGCTCGTACCCGCAGACCGTTTACTGATCGTATCCACCCACCTTCAGCGAGAACCGAACATGAGTCTTTGTGACTTTGGCATGCCTTATGTGCGCGCCATCACGCCTTACCAGCCGGGCAAGCCGATCACCCAACTGGCCCGCGAGATGGGGCTTCCGGTCGAGCGTATCGTCAAGCTGGCCTCCAACGAAAATCCGCTCGGCATGAGTCCGAAGGCGCGCGCCGCGCTGGAGCAGGCGTTGAACTCGCTGGAGCGTTATCCGGACGACTTCGAGCTCAAGCATGCGCTGGCGCAACACACCGGTCTGGGCATGGAGCGCATCGTGCTCGGCAACGGCTCGAACGACGTGCTCGATATCCTGGCGCGTGTTTTTCTGGCGCCCGGGCGCTCTGCGGTCTTCTCGCAGCACGCCTTCGCCGTCTATCCGCTGGCGACACTGTCGGCCGGCGGTGAGCCGATCGCCGTTCCCGCCAAGGATTTCGGCCATGATCTCGAGGCCATGTGCGCCGCGATCCGTCCCGATACGCGCGTCGTGTGGCTCGCCAACCCAAATAATCCGACCGGCACTTTCCTGCCCTATCCGCAGCTCAAGGCCTTTCTGCAACGCGTGCCGCAGGACGTGGTGGTCGTGCTCGACGAGGCGTACAACGAATACATCCCGCCGGCCGAGCGCGTCGATACGGCCGCCTGGTTGGCCGACTTCCCCAACCTTGTCCTGACCCGGACCTTCTCCAAAATTTATGGTCTGGCCGGCCTGCGCATCGGTTATGCGCTGGCTTCCGCCGATATTTCCGATCTGATGAACCGCGTCCGTCAGCCGTTCAACTGCAACAATCTGGCCTTGGCCGCTGCGGTGGCGGCGCTCGACGACCACGCGTTCGTGGCGCAGAGCTATGCCCTTAACCGTGCTGGCATGGAGCAAATTGTCGCAACCTTGAAGCGTTTTGGTCTGTCGCACATCCCGTCGCATGGCAATTTCGTCACCTTCAAGGCCGGCGATGCGGCGACAGTGAATCGAAAACTGCTCGAACAAGGGGTCATCGTGCGTCCGATCGGTGGCTACGGCATGCCCGAGTGGCTGCGCGTGACGATCGGCCGCGAGGGCGAAAACACGCGCTTCGCAGAGGCGCTGGAACGCGCATTGTGACGGGCGGGGCCGATGCCGTGACGCCCGAATTCGGCAAAGTCGTCATTTTTGGCGTCGGGCTGATCGGCGGTTCGTTTGCGTTGGGGCTCAAGGCGGCCGGTCAGGTCGAGGAGGTCGTCGGCTTCGGGCGTAGCCTGGGTTCGCTGACCCAGGCGCTGGATCTGGGCATCATCGACCGTGTCGGCGCCAATCCCTGTCAGGAAGTCGTCGAGGCGGACCTTGTCCTTCTAGCGACGCCGGTCGGGCAAATGCCTGAGATCATGGCCCGCATCGCCCCTTATCTGGGAGCGCAGACGCTGGTCACCGACGGCGGCAGCACCAAGTGCGACGTGGTGGCTGCGGCGCGCGAGCATTTCGGCGACAAGGTCGCCTGTTTTGTTCCCGCGCACCCGATCGCCGGCGCCGAGAACAGTGGTGCAGCCGCGGCGCGCGCCGACCTGTACCGTGAGAAAAAAGTCGTGCTGACGCCGTTGCCCGAGAATCGGATACTCGACGTGGCGCGGGTGCGTTCGGCCTGGGAATGGTGCGGTGCCCAGGTGCATGAATTGCAGCCGGACGAGCATGACCGCGTCTTCGCGGCGGTGAGCCATCTGCCGCACCTCCTGTCGTTCGCGCTGGTGCATGACCTCGCGGTGCGGGATAGCAGCGAACAGTTTTTTACGTTCGCCGCGAGCGGGTTTCGCGACTTCACCCGCATTGCCGCCAGTCACCCGGAGATGTGGCGCGACATCTGTCTGGCCAATCGTACGGCCTTGCTCGAAGAACTCGACCGTTATCGCGCCCAGCTCGACGATCTGCGTGCCGCGCTGGCGCGCTCCGACGGTACGGCGCTGGAAGAAACCTTCAGCGTGGCGCGGCAGGCCCGCCGCGCCTGGGCCGACGGAAAACTCAAGTAAATGAAAATGACTGCTTCCGAACACCTTCCTTTCATTGACCTGCCGGCGCTGCTCTCGGCGCGTGGTACGGTGCGCCTGCCAGGTTCAAAGAGCATTTCCAATCGCGTGCTGTTGCTCGCCGCGCTCGCCGCGGGCGAGACCGAGCTGCGCGACGTTCTCGTTTCCGACGACACGGCGCGCATGCTCGATGCCTTGCAGGCGCTGGGTGTCGGCGTTGATCGTTCGACGCCGGGTGTGGTTCGGGTGCGTGGCCTGGGGGGCGTCCCTAAGGTCAAGCAGGGGGAGTTGTTCCTCGGTAACGCCGGGACGGCGTTTCGTTCCTTGACTGCCGTTCTCGCCCTCTCGGGCGGCGACTATCGCTTGAGTGGGGTGCCGCGCATGCACGAGCGGCCCATTGGCGATCTCGTCGACGCCTTGCGTCAGGTTGGAGCCGAAATCGACTACCTCGGCAACGAAGGTTTTCCGCCCTTGCGTCTGCGTCCGGGCGTGCTGCGTTCTGGCAGTGTGGTTCAAGTGCGCGGCGATGTCTCCAGTCAGTTCCTCACCGGTCTCCTGATCGCCTTGCCGCTGACCGGCGTGGCGACCACCGTCGAGGTTGTCGGAGAGTTGATCTCGCGCCCGTACATCGAGATCACGCTGGGCGCAATGGCCCGTTTCGGCGTGATCGTCGAGCGCGAAGGGGGGCAGCGCTTTCATGTGCCGGCCGGCGCGGTGTACCGGTCGCCGGGCGTCTATGCGGTCGAGGGCGATGCCTCGTCAGCCTCGTATTTTCTGGCCCTTGGCGCGCTGGGCGGCGGACCGTTGCGTGTCGAAGGCGTCGGTCGCGACTCGCTGCAGGGCGACGTGTGCTTTGCCGATGCGCTGGCGGCCATGGGGGCGCATCTGACGCTCGGGCCGGACTGGATCGAAGCGGCGGCGCCAGAAGGGCGGCGCCTCAAAGCGGTCGATCTCGACTGCAACCACATTCCCGATGCGGCGATGACGCTGGCAACTGCAGCCCTGTTTGCCGAAGGCACGACCACCTTGCGCAACATCGCCAGTTGGCGGGTCAAGGAAACCGATCGCATCGCGGCGATGGCCTGCGAGCTGCGCAAGCTCGGAGCAACGGTGGAGGAAGGGGCTGACTTCATCCGTGTCACACCGCCGACGGCTTTTGCTGCGCCCGCGGCAGGGATCGACACCTACGACGATCATCGCGTCGCCATGTGCTTTTCGCTCGCGGCCTTTGCCGGAGCGGTGCGCATTAACGATCCCGGCTGCGTGGCCAAGACTTTCCCTGATTACTTTGCCCGCTTTGCCGAGGTCAGCGAGGCGGTGCCGGTGATTGCCATCGACGGGCCTTCTGCATCGGGCAAAGGGACGGTTGCGGCGCGTGTCGCTGCGGCGCTCGGCTGGCATTACCTCGATTCCGGCGCCTTGTACCGGCTGACCGCCTTGGCGGCGGAACGGGCTGGCGTTGCCTGGGATGACGAAGTGGCCGTGGCGCGCATCGCCGGGGCGCTGGATGTCGAATTCGGCGAGGGCACGATTCGCCTCGCGGGCGAAGAGGTGGACGACGCCATCCGTCGCGAGGAAATCTCGCTCGGGGCCTCGAAGGTCGCGGCCTTGCCTGCGGTGCGCACGGCGCTGTTGTTTCGGCAGCGGGCGTTCCGTCGCGCTCCCGGGTTGGTGGCCGATGGGCGTGACATGGCCTCGGTGGTTTTTCCCGACGCACGCTGCAAGGTGTTTTTGACGGCGAGCGTCGAGGTGCGGGCGGAGAGGCGGTATAAGCAGTTGATCGAAAAAGGAATCGCTGCTAACATCACGGCTATTTTGCTGGATTTGCGCGCGCGCGACGAGCGCGACAGTCAGCGCAGCGTGGCGCCTTTGCAGCAAAACGAAGATGCCGAGCTTCTCGAGACGTCAGCTTTGACCATTGCCCAGGCGGTGGAGCAGGTGCTGGCCTGGAACGCTCGACGTCCTCGCTGATGGATGGTCTGGCATTTGCCGGTCATCCGGGTGTTGTCCGCCGATGATTCGATCCGCCGTCCCTCGGGGCGGGCGGGCGGTTTTTTTCTTCCGCCTGGATTGAAGCCCGGCGGGCAGCGTTAATCAACGTTTCCCGCAGTCATGCGGTTAGGTACTCCCTATGTCAACCAACATGCAAGAAAGCTTTGCCGATCTCTTCGAAGCCAGCCTCACGCGCCAGGAAATGCGCCAAGGCGAGGTCATCACCGCCGAGATCGTGCGCATCGACCAGAATTTCGTGGTCGTCAATGCCGGCCTGAAGTCCGAAAGCTACATCGATCGTGACGAATTCCTCAACGACCAGGGCGACCTCGAAGTCCAGGTCGGTGATTTTGTCCAGGTCGCCATCGAACAGCTTGAGAACGGCTTCGGCGAAACCCGCCTCTCGCGCGAACGCGCCAAGCGTGTCGCGGCCTGGAACTACCTGGAGAACGCGCTCAACGACGGCTCCCTGGTTACCGGCACGATCACCGGCAAGGTCAAGGGTGGTCTGACCGTCATGGCCAACGGCGTGCGCGCCTTCCTGCCCGGCTCGCTGGTCGATATGCGTCCGGTCAAGGACACCACGCCGTACGAAGGCAAGACCTTCGAATTCAAAGTCATCAAGCTCGACCGCAAGCGCAACAACGTTGTCGTCTCGCGTCGTGCCGTGCTCGAAGCCAGCGCCGGTGAAGAGCGCGAAGCGCTGCTCGCCAACCTCAAGGAAGGCAGCGTGGTCAAGGGCGTCGTCAAGAACATCACCGACTACGGCGCATTCGTCGACCTCGGTGGCATCGACGGTCTGCTGCACATCACCGACCTGGCCTGGCGCCGCGTTCGTCATCCGTCGGAAGTGCTGGCGGTCGGCGACGAAGTCCAAGCCAAGATCCTCAAGTTCGACCAGGACAAGAACCGCGTTTCGCTCGGCCTCAAGCAGCTCGGCGAAGATCCGTGGGTCGGCATCGCTCGCCGCTACCCGCAGAGCACCCGTCTGTTCGGTAAGGTCACCAATCTGACCGACTACGGCGCTTTCGTCGAAATCGAGCAGGGCATCGAAGGCCTGGTGCACGTTTCGGAAATGGACTGGACGAACAAGAACGTTCATCCGTCGAAGGTCGTCCAGCTCGGCGACGAAGTCGAAGTCATGATCCTCGAGATCGACGAAGAGCGTCGCCGCATCTCGCTGGGCATGAAGCAGTGCGCGGCCAATCCGTGGGACGACTTCGCCATGAACCACAAGAAGGGCGACAAGGTCCGCGGCGCGATCAAGTCGATCACCGACTTCGGCGTGTTCATCGGCCTGCCGGGCGGCATTGACGGCCTCGTGCACCTCTCCGACCTGTCGTGGTCGGTGGCGGGCGAGGAAGCCATCCGCAACTTCAAGAAGGGCGACGAAGTCGAAGCCGTGGTTCTGGCCATCGACACCGAGAAGGAGCGCATCTCGCTGGGCATCAAGCAGCTGGATGGCGACCCCTATGCCAACTTCATCGCCACGCACGAGAAGAACGCCATCGTCAAGGGCACCGTCAAGTCGGTGGATGCTCGTGGCGCAGTGGTGACCCTCGACGGCGACATGGAAGGCTACCTGCGTGCTTCCGAAGTCTCGCGCGAGCGCATCGACGACCTGACCAAGGTGTACAAGGAAGGCGACGCGATCGAAGCCATGATCATCAACATCGACCGCAAGTCGCGTTCGATCAACCTGTCGATCAAGGCCAAGGATCAAGCCGAACAGAACGAAGCCATGCAGAAGTTCGCTGCTGAAAGCAACGTCAGTTCGGGTACGACTAACCTTGGAGCGCTGCTGAAGGCCAAGCTGAACAGCTCGCAATAAGGTTAGAGCATGACCAAATCAGATCTGATCGCGCGACTGGCCGAGCGTTTCCCGCAGCTGGTCGCGAAGGATGCCGATTTTGCGGTCAAGATGATTCTCGATGCGATGTCCGATGCCTTGGCAAAGGGCGACCGCATCGAGATTCGCGGGTTCGGCAGTTTTTCGCTGAACTACCGGCCGCCGCGCGTTGGTCGCAATCCGAAGTCCGGCGACAAGGTGAGTGTGCCCGAAAAATGGGTGCCTCATTTCAAGGCCGGCAAGGAGTTGCGCGAACGCGTCGACACCGCGCACAAATCGGTCTGAGTGAAGAAGCTGTGCTAAAGTAAGCCCGGGCGGCAACGTGAGTTGCCGCCCTTTTCGTTACCAGGGAGAAGAATGTGCGTGTCATCCTGTGGATTTTGCGGATCGCGATATTCGTTTTTCTGCTGGTGTTTGCGCTCAAAAACACTGAACTCGTGACCGTCCGCTTCTTCTTCGAAGCGGCTTGGCAGGCGCCCTTGGTCATGATCGTGCTGGCGTTTTTCGCTGGCGGTGTGGCGCTCGGCGCCTTGCTGCTGCTCGGGACCTTGTTCGGGCTGCGGCGCGAGGTGGCGCGCTTGAGGCGCGCGCTCAAAGACAATCAGGCGCAGGTGCCGGCCGTCGAAGTGCTGGTTCCGGACGAGGTCACCGCGCTTGCGCAGACGGGTAACGCCGAGAAAAAATGATCGAATTCGAATACTGGCTGCTGCTGCTTTTCCCGCTGTTTTTCGTGCTCGGCTGGGCGGCGGCGCGCATCGACATCCGCCATTTGGTCAAGGAATCGCGCAGTTTGCCGCGTTCCTATTTCCAAGGGCTCAATTTCCTGCTCAACGAACAACCCGATCGGGCCATCGAAGCCTTCGTCGATGCGGTGAAGGTCGATCCGCAGACGGTCGAGTTGCATTTCGCGCTGGGCAGCCTGTTCCGGCGGCGAGGCGAAACCGAGCGCGCCATCCGCATGCACCAGTCGCTGGTCGACCGCGATGATCTGGCCAGCGATCTCAAGCTGCAGGCGCTGGCCGAGCTGGGTCAGGACTACCTCAAAGCCGGTCTGCTCGACCGTGCAGAGGAGGTCTACACCAAACTGCGCGGCACGGCCCTTGACGAAGAAGCCAAACGCAACCTGCTGGAAATTTTCCAGCTGGAAAAAGACTGGGCCAAGGCCATCAAGATCGCTGAGGAATTGCCCGACATCGCGACCCACAAGGAAATCGCCGAGTACCACTGCGAGTTGGCTGCCACTGAAATGATGCGCGCCCGGCCCGAGGCTGCGGCCGAGTACCTGCGCCTCGCGCTTGAGCGCAACCGCAAGTGCGTGCGCGCCAGTTTGCTGCTCGGCGACATGGCCGCCGGGCAGGAACGCTACGACGATGCCATTACCAGCTGGCAGCGCATCGAACAGCAGGATCCAGCCTACTTGGCGCTGGTCGCACAGCGTTTGCTTGAGGCCTTCCGCAAGCAGGATCGTCGCGATGCGGGGCTGCTCCTGTTGCGTGGCTATCTTGAGCGCTACCCTTCGCTTGACCTGCTCGATGTGGTCTTCCAGTTGGTGCTCGAAAGCGAGGGCGTGGACGCCGCGTATGCGCTGGTGCGCGACGAACTCAAGCGCAACCCGACGCTGCTCGGCTTCGACAAATTGATCGAAGCGCGCTTGCTGATTGCGCCGCCCGAAGCGCGGGGTGACCTTGAACTCGCCAAGAGCATCGTGCAAGGCTATACGCGCCGCCTGGCACGTTACCGGTGCGATAATTGCGGCTTCAAGGCGCGCCAGTTCTACTGGCGTTGTCCGGCCTGTGGCGGTTGGGAGACGTACTCGCCTAAGCGCACCGAAGAATTCGACCTGACGCCCTGAGCGCAGGCGATAACGACAATACATGGAAACAGCAATGCAACTCGGAGATCTTTTCGGCGTCCGCCTGCTTATCGTCGGCGACGTGATGCTCGACCGTTACTGGTTCGGCGACGTGTCGCGCATTTCACCCGAGGCGCCGGTGCCGGTGGTCAAGGTGGAGCGCTGCGAAGAGCGTCCCGGCGGCGCGGCCAACGTGGCGCGCAACGCCGCGGCGCTCGGTGCCCGCGTTTCGCTGCTGGCGCTGGTCGGCGACGACGAGGCTGGCGTCAGCCTGCAACGCCTTGCCGCCGAGGGCGGCGTGGATGCCAGCCTGCACGTCGATCCGGCGGTCAACACCACCGTCAAGCTGCGGGTCATTGGCCGCCAGCAGCAATTGCTGCGCATCGACTTCGAAACCATGCCTTCGCACGAGGCCTTGCGCGCCAAGTTGGCCGAATTCACCGCGCGGCTCAAGGACTGCGATGCGGTCGTGTTTTCCGATTACGGCAAAGGCGGGCTGACCCACATCGCCGAGATGATCGCGCTGGCGCGTGCCGCCGACAAGATCGTGCTGGTCGACCCGAAGGGCGATGATTACTCGGCCTATGCCGGGGCGACGGTGATTACCCCCAACCGCTCCGAAATGCGCGAGGTGGTCGGGAAGTGGAAGGGCGAGGACGACCTCGAGCAACGCGCGCACGAACTGCGCCGCAAACTGGCCCTGGAGGCCCTGCTGGTGACCCGCAGCGAAGAGGGAATGACCCTCTTCTCCTCGGCTGGGCGCCTGCACGAGCAGACGGTCGCGCGCGAGGTGTACGACGTTTCCGGTGCCGGCGACACGGTGATCGCTACGCTGGCCGTGATGCTTGCGCATGGTGTAGATTGGGCGCAGGCCATCCACGTCGCCAACGTCGCTGCGGGTGTCGTGGTCGGCAAGCTCGGTACGGCCGTCGCCACGCGCGACGAAATCAACGCCGTTCTTGCCGAGCGCGATTGAGCGTCAGGGCGGGAAGAGGGTTCGGACAGAACAGACCAGACATGAGCGCCAGTGTTTTCGGCATGGCAATGCCGTCGGTGCGGGGCGAGACCCGCACGCCGAAACCGGCGACTTAAACGCGACAGGAGAAACCGTCCATGTATTACATCGTTACCGGGGCCGCGGGCTTCATCGGCGCCAACCTCGTCAAGGCGCTCAACGAGCGCGGCATCACCCGCATCATCGCCGTCGACAACCTCGCGCGCGCGGACAAGTTCAAGAACCTCGTCGATTGCGAAATCGCCGATTACCTCGACAAGGAAGACTTCATCGAGCGTCTGCTGACCGGCTGTTTCGACGGCGATGTGGCGGCGATCTTCCATCAAGGCGCCTGCTCCGACACGATGGAGACCGACGGCCACTACATGATGGAGAACAACTACCGTTACTCCGTCGGCATGCTCGACTGGTGTCTTGAGCAGGGCGTGCAATTCCTTTACGCCTCGAGCGCGGCGACGTACGGCGGTGGCGATCGTTTCGTCGAGTCGCGCGAATGCGAAGCGCCGCTCAACGTCTATGGCTATTCGAAGTTCCTCTTCGACCAAATCGTTCGTCAGCGGTTGCCCGAAGCCGGTTCGCAGGTCGTTGGCTTCCGTTACTTCAACGTGTACGGGCCGCGCGAGTCGCACAAGGGCCGGATGGCCTCGGTGGCCTTCCACCACTTCAACCAATTCCGGGACGCCGGCAAGGTCAAGCTCTTCGAGGGCTGCGATGGCTACGGCAACGGCGAACAGAAGCGCGACTTCGTTTACGTGGGCGATGTCGCCAAGGTCAATCTCTACTTCCTCGATCACCCTGAAAAATCCGGCATCTTCAACCTCGGAACCGGGCGGGCGCAGAGCTTCAACGAGCTGGCGGTGGCCAACGCCAACGCCGGGCGGGGGCTCAAAGGTCTGCCACCGCTGGCGCTCGACGAACTGGTTCGGCAGGGCATCATCGAGTACATCCCCTTCCCCGAGGCGCTCAAAGGCAAGTACCAGAGCTTCACCCAGGCCGACCTCACGAAGCTGCGCGCGGCCGGTTACGACGCGCCTTTCCTGGACGTCGAGCAGGGCGTCGGCCAGTACGTGCAGTGGCTGAACCAACGTGTATAAGACACTCGAAGATTACGTCGGCGGTACGCCGCTGGTGCGCCTGCAGCGCCTTCCGGGCCGCGCGGTCGAAGCGCGCGGGAATGTCGTGCTGGCCAAGCTTGAAGGCAACAACCCCGCCGGTTCGGTGAAGGATCGGCCGGCACTGTCGATGATCCGCAATGCCGAAGCGCGCGGCGAAATCCGCCCCGGTGACACGCTGATCGAGGCGACCTCGGGCAACACCGGCATCGCCCTGGCGATGGCTGCCGCGATCCGTGGCTACCGCATGATTCTCGTTATGCCCGAGAACCAAAGCATCGAGCGGCGCCAGACGATGCGCGCCTACGGTGCGGAACTGATCCTTACCCCTCAGGACGGGGGCATGGAGTTGGCACGCGATGTGGCAGAGAAGATGCGCGAGGCCGGCAAGGGGGTGATCCTCGACCAGTTCGCCAACCCCGACAATCCGCTGGCGCATTTTTCGGGCACCGGACCGGAGATCTGGCGCGAGACCGAAGGGCGGGTGACGCACTTTGTTTCCAGCATGGGCACCACCGGCACGATCATGGGCACTTCGCGTTACCTCAAGGCCCAGAATCCTGCGCTCTGCATCGTCGGTTGTCAGCCCGAAGCGGGCTCGCAGATTCCGGGCATCCGCAAGTGGCCCGAGGCCTACCTGCCGAAAATCTATCAGGCCGAATGCGTCGACCGGCTCGAATACGTGAGTCAGCAGGAAGCCGAGGAGATGACCCGGCGCCTGGCCCGGGAAGAAGGCATTTTTGCCGGCATCTCCTCGGGCGGTGCGCTGGCCGTGGCTTTGCGCCTGGCGGCTGAAGTCGAGAACGCGACGATCGTGACCATCGTTTGCGACCGCGGCGACCGCTACCTCTCGACCGGCGTCTTTCCTGCCTGATTCTTTCACTTATCCTGCGCCCGGTACCATGGCGAACCCGATGAACGCTCTTTTGTCGCGATCGGCGCCATCTCGCCTTACGGGTACCGCTGTATTTCCATGACTCCCGTCCTCGTCTTCGACATCGAGACCATCCCCGACGTGCCCGGCCTGCGCCGGCTGCACGGCATCGACGCCACGCTTTCCGACAGCGAAGTCGCCGAGATGGCTTTCCAGCAGCGCCGTGCCCAGAACGGCAGCGACTTCCTGCAGCATCACCTGCAGCGCATCGTGGTGATTTCCTGCGCCCTACGTGCCGGCAAGGATTTGCGGGTCTTTTCCCTGTGCGAGCCGGAGTTCGGCGAAGGCGAGATCATCCAGCGCTTCTTCGACGGCATCGAGAAATTCACCCCGCAGCTCGTTTCCTGGAACGGCGGTGGTTTCGACCTGCCGGTGCTGCATTACCGCGGGCTGATCCACGGCGTGACCGCACCGCGCTACTGGGACCTCGGCGACGGTGACTACGCCGACAGCCGCGACTTCAAGTGGAACAACTACATCAGCCGCTACCACACCCGCCACCTCGACCTGATGGACCTGATGGCGCTTTACCAGCCGCGTGCCAACGCGCCGCTCGACGACCTGGCCAAACTGGCTGGTTTTCCGGGCAAGCTCGGGATGGATGGCGGCAAGGTGTGGGACGGCTGGCAGGCTGGCGAGATCGCCGGGATTCGCGATTATTGTGAAACCGATGTCATGAACACCTACCTTGTCTCACTGCGTTTCCGTCTCATGCGCGGCGAGCTTTCGCGCGCCGAATACACCCAGGAAATCGAATTTGTGCGCGGTGAACTGGCCCGCTTGGACAAGCCACACTGGCACGAATTTCTGGCCGCCTGGCCGCTCTAACGGCGGATACAGCCGTTCTTCCGAACCCGCGAGCAGATCATGTCCCTGAAAATCGCCATTGCCCAGATCAATGCCACGGTCGGCGACCTCGCCGGCAATGCCGCCCACATCCTCGATTTTGCTCGTCGCGCCGAGGTGCTCGGCGCCGACTTGGTGCTGACCCCCGAACTTGCCTTGTGCGGCTATCCGCCCGAGGATTTGCTGTTGCGTGCTGATTTTCACGCCGCCTGTGCGCGCGAGATCGATGCCCTGGCTGCCGCCGTCCCCGGGATTGCCGTGCTGGTCGGGCACCCCTTGCAGCGCGACGGCCATCTCTACAACGCCGCTACGCTGCTGCGTGACGGCAAGCGGGTCGCGACCTACTGCAAGCAGCGTCTGCCCAACTACGAGGTCTTCGACGAGGCGCGCTACTTCACGCCCGGCGAAGCCTCCTGCGTGGTGAATCTCAACGGCTTTCGTTGCGGCATCAATATTTGTGCCGACATCTGGGAGCGCGGCGCCGTTGAGCGTGCGCGCGGCTTGGGCGCCGAGCTGATGCTGGTGCTCAACGCTTCGCCCTATCACCTCGGCAAGCAGGCCCGGCGCGCGCAGGTCCTGCGCGAGCGGGTGGCCGCGACGCAGATCCCGGCGGTCTATGCCAACCTAGTCGGCGGCCAAGATGAACTGGTGTTCGACGGTTCGTCTTTCGCGCTTGGTGCGCAAGGCGAACTGCGTTGCCTGTTGCCGAGTTTCGAGGAGGCACTCGAGATCATCGAGTTTACGCGCGGCGATCTGCAGCCGGCGCTCGTGGCGCCCGTGCAGGCCCCGGAGGCCGAGGTCTATCAGGCGCTGGTGCTCGGCGTGCGCGACTACCTGGGCAAAAATGGTTTCCCTGGCGCGATCATCGGCCTTTCGGGCGGCATCGATTCGGCCTTGACCCTGTGCATCGCGGTCGATGCGTTAGGGGCCGACAAGGTGCGGGCAGTGATGATGCCTTCGCCTTATACCGCGCAGATCAGCCTCGACGACGCGCGCGATATGGCCGGGCGACTCGGCGTGCGTTACGACGAAATTCCCATCGAGCCGGCGATGAACACTTTCGCCGCCTTGCTGGAAAAAGAGTTCGCCGGCTTGCCGGCCGACACCACTGAGGAGAACCTGCAGGCGCGCATCCGCGGCATGCTGCTCATGGCGCTGTCGAACAAGAGCGGTGCGCTGGTGCTGACCACCGGCAACAAGTCCGAGATCGCGGTTGGCTACTGCACGCTCTACGGCGACATGGCCGGCGGTTTTGCGGTGATCAAGGACATCGCCAAGACTCTGGTGTATCGGCTGTCGAACTGGCGCAACGGCATCTCGCCGGTGATCCCCGAACGCATCATCACCCGTGCGCCCTCGGCCGAACTCAAGCCCGGGCAGACCGACCAGGACAGCCTGCCGCCCTACGAAGTGCTCGACGCAATCGTCGAGGCGTGCATGGAGCAGGACCTGTCGCCGCGCGAAATCGTCGCCAAAGGCTATGCCGAGGCCGACGTGCGACGCGTGGTGCGCCTTCTGCGTATCAGCGAATACAAGCGCCGTCAGGCGCCGGTCGGCATCCGCGTCACGCCGCGGGGCTTTGGCAAGGATTGGCGCTATCCGATCACCAACCGCTACGCCGACCCGTTCTGAGCGGCGGTGTTGCTGCGAACTCTGCTAACATCTCGGGGAATTTTCCGGAGTCTGGACCATGAAGAAAATTGAAGCCGTCATCAAACCGTTCAAGCTCGACGAAGTGCGCGAGGCGCTCTCCGAGATTGGCGTTTCCGGGCTGACCGTGACCGAGGTCAAGGGCTTCGGTCGCCAGAAGGGGCATACCGAGCTTTATCGCGGCGCCGAATACGTTGTCGATTTCCTGCCCAAGGTGAAGATCGAGATCGTGGTTCCCGACGATGCGGTCGAAACCGCCATCGACTCGATCCTCAAGGCGGCGCATACCGGCAAGATCGGCGACGGCAAGATTTTCGTCACCGCAGTTGAGCAGGTGATCCGCATTCGTACCGGTGAAACCGGCGAAGCTGCGGTCTGAGTGCTTCGGAGAGATTTTGACGGCCCGCCGGAGTGCGGGCCGTTTTGCTTTTCGGGCGAGGCGGTGCTTGACGTGGAGTGAGGTAAATGAAATCGGTGTGCGTTTTTTGCGGGGCTTCGGCCGGGCTGCATCCGGCCTATCGCGAGGCTGCCCGCGCCTTCGGAGCCCGCTTGGCGGATGAAGGGATCGAACTGGTTTGGGGGGCGGGAAACGTCGGTCTGATGGGCGAAGTCGCCGATGCCGCGATCGCTGCCGGCGGGCGCACTTTCGGGGTGATCCCGGACTTCATGGTTGAGCGCGAGTTGGCGCACGCGGAAACGACCGAACTGCATGTCGTGCGCACGATGCACGAACGCAAAGCGTTGATGGCCGAACGGGCCGATGCCTTTGTGGCGTTGCCTGGCGGTTTTGGTACGCTCGATGAGCTGTTCGAGATCCTGACCTGGGCGCAGTTGCACCTGCATGCCAAACCGATCGGGCTCTTCAACGTGCGTGGCTTCTTCGACCCTCTGCGTACCCTGGTCGGACACATGGTTGCCGAAGGCTTCGTGCGGCCGAAACACGAGGCGCTGTTTTATGTCGATGACGACGCCTCTCGGCTGCTCGCGGCTTTGCGCGGCCATCAGCCGGCGAGCGGCGACTGGGTCGGGGAAAAGCTCTCGGTCGCTCGAGGCTGAAGGCGTCGATCCTGCCTCGGCGCGTTGTCTCGCGAGCCGGCGCGAGGCAAGGCGGGGGCGGAGGGGGCCTTCCGGTGTTTTTCCTGCTGCGGTGAGCCTTCGCGTTGTCGGCGCTAAGGGGCTTTAATCGCCGGCTTTGAGCAGCACCCACAGAGCGCCTTCGCCCCCGTCGCAGGCCGGCGCGTGGCAGAAGGCCAGTACGTCGCGGCGGCGAGCCAGCCAGCTCTTGGTGAGTTGGCGCAGGACACCGGTGCGGCCGGGCGAGCCGAGTCCGCGCCCATGCACGATGCGCACGCAACGCTTGTCGTGGTGCCTGGCCTCGGCCAGGAAACGATTGATTTCTTCGTGCGCCTCGTGCCGGTTGAGGCCGTGCAGGTCGGTGTGTGCCTGGATCGACCAGCGGCCGCGGCGCAGGTCGCGCAGCACGGTGCGCGGCAACCCGGTGCGCAGGAAGGAGTCCGCGGTGTCGATGGCGAGCAGGTCGTCGATCGAGAGTTCGGCATGCAGGACTTCGGCGATCACCGCTGCCTCGTCGAGTTCCCGCTGGCGCGGCCACGGTCGGGGTTTCGGCCGTTCGTGGAGTACGCGATTCGGCGCCGGCAAGGGGGTCGCGTCGGCGACCGCCGCACGGAAGGAGGCGAGGTCGTCGGCGCTCGGTGCGCTCGGCACGATGGCGCGCCGCTTTGACGGCAGCGGGGAGCGGGAAGGGCGTCTCACGGCGCGTAGGGCTGGAAATGAACGCGGGACGGCAAGGACCGTCCCGCTGGGTTGCGACGAGGGGCGATCAGCCGGCGAGCTGATCGAGGTATTTCTCGGCGTCGAGCGCGGCCATGCAGCCGGTTCCGGCCGAAGTACAGGCTTGGCGATAGATGTGATCCTGCACGTCGCCGGCGGCGAAGACGCCGGGGATACTGGTCTGCGTCGCATTGCCGTTGCGGCCACCTTGCGTGACGAGGTAGCCGTTCTCCATTTCGAGTTGGCCGACGAAGAGGTCGGTGTTCGGCTTGTGGCCGATGGCGATGAACACGCCGTCGACGGCGATGTCGGTGGTGCTGCCGTCGGCCGTGCTCTTCAGGCGCGCGCCAGTGACGCCCTTGGCATCGCCCAGGACTTCGTCGAGCATGCTGTTCCAGGCCAGTGTGACCTTGCCCGCGGCAGCCTTCTCGAAGAGTTTGTCCTGCATGATCTTCTCGCTGCGCAGCTTGTCGCGGCGGTGGATCAGGGTGACGTGGCTGGCGATGTTGGCCAGGTAGAGGGCTTCTTCGACCGCAGTGTTGCCGCCGCCGACCACGGCGACCGGCTTGTTGCGGTAGAAGAACCCGTCGCAGGTCGCGCAGCCCGAGACGCCTTTGCCCATGAAGGCTTCTTCGGAAGGCAGTCCGAGGTATTGCGCCGAGGCGCCGGTGGCGATGATCAGCGCATCGCAGGTGTAGGTGCCGGCGTCGCCGATCAGCGTGAAGGGCTTGTCGCCCAGTTTGGCGGTATGGATGTGGTCGAAAATGATCTCGGTTTCGAAACGCCGCGCGTGCGCTTCGAAGCGCTGCATCAACTCGGGACCTTGAACGCCGTCGGCATCAGCCGGCCAGTTGTCGACCTCGGTGGTGGTCATCAGCTGGCCGCCTTGCGCGAGACCGGTGATCAGCACCGGCTTGAGGTTGGCACGGGCGGCGTAGACCGCGGCGGTGTAGCCGGCGGGGCCGGAGCCCAGGATGAGCAGGCGGCAGTGGCGCGGGGTAGAGGTCATTTCGACTCCTTGCAGTAAGATAAGGCAGTGAGGGATTATAGCGTCAGGATAATGTCAAATCATGTTTCTCTAATATTCATTCGGCAATGACGACGTTGGCTTATGCCGACGGGCATGTCATCCTTATGACTCATTTCGAAGAAAAGAGTGCGCATGGAACAGCTGTCCGTCGGGCGCAGATCGCCTCTTCTCCTGCTGCGGTCGATTCCGCTCTTCGCAGGGCTGCCGGAGAACCAAGTCTATCAAATCGCACGCATGGCCGGGGTGCGCAAGGTTCCGCGCAATACGACCCTGGTGCGGGTCGGTGACAAGACCGATGCCCTCTACGTTCTCGTGAGCGGCAGCGCGAAGGTGCTCAATCGCGACGTCGAAGGGCGGGAAGTCATCCTGACCTTGCTCGGTGCCGGCGAGTGTTTCGGCGAGATGAGCCTGATCGACGGTTCCCCGCGTTCGGCCGACGTCGTCTCCTGCGAACCCTGCGAACTCCTGGTCATCGCCAAGTCGGACTTCGCCCATGCCCTCTCGGAGAACGTCGATTTGTGCCTGAACATCATGAAGAGTTTGGCCGACCGCCTGCGCGAAGCCAACCGCAAGATCGAAAGCCTGGCCCTGCTGGACGTCTACGGGCGGGTCGCCAAACTGCTGCTCGATTTTTCCGAACTCGAGGATGGGCGACGGGTTATCCGGCGCAAGGTCAGCAAGCAGGACATGGCCAAGATGGTCGGCGCTTCGCGCGAGATGGTCAGCCGGGTGATGAAGGACCTGGAGAGCCGCGGTTACGTGCGCAGCGAGGAAGGCTGCCTGATCCTGGCCGTCGATTGAGCTTCCGTTCCGCGATGCGGTTTGCCGGGTTCGGCCGGCTATAATGGCCCCTTGTTTGGCAACCCGGACAACCGATGGCTGTTAAATCCCAAGATTCCGCTAAGCGCGCCCGGCGCGTCGGCGCCGCCGACGAGGCGAGCCCTTTGCCGGAGAAGATCGCCGTCGTGCTGCAGGAGTCGCGCTGGCTGGCGCTGGTCGCGCTCGCCCTGTATCTCGGCCTGGCGTTGGCGGGATACCACCGCGCCGACCCCGGCTGGTCGCACGCCATCCCCAATGCTGTGTTGCAGAATCCCGCCGGCCGCAGCGGCGCCTGGCTTGCGGATCTCCTTCTTTATGTTTTTGGCATTTCGGCCTGGTGGTGGGTGATGCTGCTCGTGATGCTGGTCTGGTCGGGCTACCGCCGCCTCGACGGGTTTCGGAT
Source organism: Propionivibrio sp. (assembly GCF_041441355.1). Lineage (GTDB taxonomy): Bacteria > Pseudomonadota > Gammaproteobacteria > Burkholderiales > Rhodocyclaceae > Propionivibrio. The sequence continues at coordinate 10,106 of NZ_JASDTF010000007.1, read as the reverse complement.
GAGCGACCGGCGGCCCCTGTACATCGCCCTGGGCGGCTTCCTCATTTTGCTGATGGCCAGTTGCGCCCTCGAATCGCTGCGCTTCTACACCCATCCGGCGCAACTACCACTGGCGCCCGGCGGCATGCTGGGCATGGAACTCGGCGCCCTGTGCGTGCGCTACCTTGGCTATACCGGGGCGACGCTGTTCCTGCTCTGTGCCTTTGGCGTCGGTTGGAGCCTGCTCTCGGGGATGTCCTGGCTTTCGGCTGCGGAGCGGCTCGGGGCGCTGGTCGAAGGCTGTTATACCGGCCTGCGCTGGCTGGCGGAAAGCTGGCAGGACCGGCGCATCGGGCGCGAGGTGGCGCGCGAACGCGAAGCGGTCGTGGAGGTCGAGAAGAAACGCGTCGAAACGCACGAACCGATCATCATCGAACCGCCCGCACCCAAGTCCGAGCCGCTGCCGGCCAAGGTCGAAAAGCGCATCGAGCGCGAGCGCCAGACTCCGCTCTTCCCCGAGGCGGTGCTGGGCGGCCTGTTGCCGCCCTTGCACCTGCTGGAGCCGGCGCCGGCGCAGACCGAGCGGGTGACCAACGAGAGCCTCGAATACACCTCGCGTCTGATCGAGCGCAAGTTGGCCGACTTCGGCGTCGAGGTGCGCGTGCTGGCGGCCTATCCGGGACCGGTGATCACGCGCTACGAAATCGAACCGGCGGTGGGCGTCAAAGGTGCGCAGATCGTCAACCTGGCGAAGGATATGGCACGCGCCCTGTCGATGGTGTCGATCCGCGTCGTCGAGACGGTGCCCGGAAAGTCGTGCATGGCGCTCGAACTGCCCAATCCGAAACGGCAGACGGTGCGCCTCTCCGAGATCATCTCGAGCAGCGCCTACCACAGCATGAGTTCGCCGCTGGCGATGACGCTGGGCAAGGACATCGGCGGCCAGCCGGTGGTCGTCGACCTGGCCAAGATGCCGCACCTGCTGGTTGCCGGGACGACGGGCTCGGGCAAGTCGGTGGGCATCAACGCGATGATCCTCTCTCTGCTTTACAAGTCCGAGCCCGATCAGGTGCGCCTCATCCTGGTCGACCCCAAGATGCTCGAACTGTCGATCTACGAAGGTATTCCACACCTGCTGGCGCCGGTGGTGGTGGATATGAAGCAGGCGGCGAACGCGCTCAACTGGTGCGTCGCCGAGATGGAAAAGCGTTACAAGGTCATGTCGGCGGTTGGGGTGCGCAACATCGCCAGCCTCAATCACCGCATCAAGGACGGCGAGAAGGCCGGCAAGAAGGTGCCCAACCCGCTCTCGTTGACGCCGGAAGCCCCCGAGCCGCTGACGACGATGCCGCACATCGTGGTGGTCATCGACGAACTGGCCGATCTGATGATGGTCGCCGGCAAGAAAGTCGAGCAGTTGATCGCGCGACTCGCCCAGAAGGCGCGGGCGGCGGGTATTCACCTGATTCTGGCGACGCAGCGCCCGTCGGTCGATGTGATCACCGGTCTGATCAAGGCCAACATCCCGACCCGCATCTCCTTCCAGGTGTCGTCGAAGATCGATTCGCGCACCATCCTCGATCAAATGGGGGCCGAAGCGTTGCTCGGGCAGGGCGACATGCTCTACCTCGCGCCCGGTACGGGTTACCCGACGCGGGTGCATGGCGCCTTCGTTGCCGACGAGGAGGTGCATCACGTCGTCGATTATCTCAAGCGCGCTGGCGCGCCGGACTACGTCGAAGGCGTGTTGAGCAGCGGCGAGAGCGACGAAGACGGGCTGCCCAACGAGAGCGAGGGCGGCGGTAACGGCGAGTCCGATCCGCTCTACGATCAGGCCGTCGAAGTCGTTTTGAAGAACCGCCGGGCCTCGATTTCGCTGGTCCAGCGGCATTTGCGCATTGGTTACAACCGCTCGGCGCGGTTGATCGAGGCGATGGAAAAGGCCGGGCTCGTCTCGGCCATGGATGCACGCGGTGGACGTGAAGTCCTGTCGCGCAAGGAAGAGAGTTGATGAAACGTACCCTGTTGGCCGTCGCTTTGCTGGCGGCGGTGGGCGCGGCACAGGCCGCGGCCGTCGAGAAAATGCAGCGCTTTCTCGACACCACGCGCACGCTGCGCGCTGAATTTACCCAGACCGTTGTCGGCAAGAGCGGCAAGGCGCCGCAAACCTCGTCTGGGACGATGCTGATCTCGCGTCCTGGCAAGTTCGCCTGGCTGATCGACAAGCCCTACAAGCAGCAACTCGTCGGCGACGGCGAAAAAGTCTGGATGTACGACCCCGACCTGCGCCAGGTGACGGTGCGCAAGTTCGACGCTGCGCTGGGCAGCACGCCGGCGGCGCTGCTCGTCGGCGCGCCGGACGGCAAGGGCGGCGGGCGCAGCGCGCTGGAAAACCGCTTTACCCTGCGTGAGGCGGGGACGCGCGACGGTTTCGAGTGGCTGGAGGCGACGCCCAAGACGCCCGACAGCGGCTTTGAGCGACTCTTGATCGGTTTTGCCGGTGACGAGCTCAAGGCGATGGAGTTGTTCGACAACTTTGGCCAGACGACGCGCCTCGTCTTCGGTCGCAGCGAGCGCAATCCGGCGCTGGCCCCGACGCTCTTCAAGTTCACGCCGCCGCCCGGAGTGGACGTCATCGGCGAGTAAAGGACCATCCGCCGTGAGCGATCTTTTCGCCAGCGCGCCGGCCGTGCCGCTTGCCGAGGCGCTGCGCCCGGCAAGCATCGATGAGGTGATCGGCCAGCGCCATCTACTCGGGCCAGGCAAGCCGCTGCGCCTCGCCTTCGAGGCGCGCAAGCCGCATTCACTGATTCTTTGGGGGCCGCCGGGCGTCGGCAAGACGACGATCGCGCGCCTGATGGCCGATGCTTTCGACGCTGAGTTCGTCGCGCTGTCGGCGGTCTTCTCCGGCGTGAAGGACATCCGCGAGGCGGTGGCACACGCCGAGGCTTTACGCGCCCACGGGCGGCCGACCATCCTCTTCATCGACGAAGTCCATCGCTTCAACAAGGCGCAGCAGGACGCCTTCCTGCCCTTCGTCGAGAGCGGCCTGCTGACGCTGGTCGGGGCGACGACCGAGAACCCGTCCTTCGAGGTGAACTCGGCGCTCCTGTCGCGCGCCAGCGTCTATGTACTCTACGCCCTGTCGGAAGCCGAGATGGGCGAGTTGTTCGACCGTGCTGCGGCGCACGCGCTGCCGCACCTCGCTTTCGATGCGGCGGCGCGCGACCGCCTGATCGGGCAGGCCGACGGCGATGCGCGTCGACTGATCAACCTGCTTGAGCAGGTCGATACCGCGTCGCGGACAGCCGGAGTCGCGCAGGTCGATGGCGATTTCATCGACAGTACGCTGGCCCAGAGCCTGCGTCGCTTCGACAAGGGCGGCGATGCCTTCTACGACCAGATCTCGGCGCTGCACAAATCGGTACGCGGCTCCAATCCCGATGCTGCCCTGTACTGGTTCTGCCGCATGCTCGACGGCGGCGCCGACCCGCGCTACCTTGCTCGGCGCATCGTGCGCATGGCCTGGGAAGACGTCGGTCTGGCCGATCCGCGTGCGGCCCAGCTGGCCGGCGAGGCGGCGGCGACCTACGAGCGCCTGGGCTCACCCGAGGGTGAGCTGGCGCTGGCGCAGGCGGTGATCTACCTCGCCGTGGCCGCCAAATCGAACGCTGGTTACGTCGCGTATAATGCCGCGAGGGCCTTCATTGCCAAAGATGGCTCGCGGCCGGTGCCGTTGCACTTGCGCAACGCACCGACGCGCCTGATGAAGAGCCTCGACTACGGCAAGGACTACCGCTACGCGCACGACGAAGCCGGCGGCTACGCGGCGGGGGAAAACTATTTCCCCGAAGGCATGCCGCGCGTCGATTGGTACCGGCCGGTCGAGCGCGGGCTGGAGATCAAGATCAGCGAGAAGCTCGCGCAATTGCGCGAACTCGACCGCAAGGCGAAAGCCGAGAAGGAATGACGAGGAATACGGGCCGGGCGCGAAGGCAAGCAAGACCCGCGCGCTCGGCCGAGCTTTTTTATTTTCTGGCGAATTGAGACAAAGGACTGACGATGCTGGACATTCAACTGTTGCGCAACAATCTCGATGCCGTCGCTGCACGCCTTGCGACGCGCGGCTACACGCTCGACACGGCGGGCTTCCTGGCCCTCGAAAGCGAGCGCAAGGACTTGCAGACGCGGACGCAGGACCTGCAGGCTTCGCGCAACAGCCTCTCCAAGCAGATCGGGCAGTTGAAAGCCAAAGGCGAGGATGCTTCCGGGGTGATGGCCGAGGTTGCCGCGCTCAAGGCCGATCTCGAAGCCTGCGAGGTGCGCCTGGCCGACTTGCTCAAAGAGTTCGACGCTTTCGTCGCCGTCATCCCCAACCTGCCGCAGGAGAGCGTTCCGGCCGGCCGCGACGAGAGTGGCAACGTCGAGGTCCATCGCTGGGGGGCGCCCCGCGTCTTCGACTTCCCGGTGCGCGATCACGTCGATCTCGGTGAAGGCCTGGGGCAGCTCGATTTTTCCGCTGCGGCCAAGATTTCCGGTGCCCGCTTTTCCCTGCTCAAGGGCGGTTTGGCCCGTCTGCATCGCGCGCTCGCCCAGTTCATGCTCGACACGCACAGCCAGGAGCATGGTTATACCGAGGTCTATACGCCTTACCTCGTCAATGCTGAAAGCATGTTCGGGACCGGGCAGCTGCCCAAGTTCGAGGCCGACCTTTTCAAGGTGCCGCGCCAGGATGCCGACCCGCTCTACCTCATTCCGACCGCCGAAGTGCCGGTGACCAATATCGTACGCGACGAAATCCTCGCCGCCGAGGCGCTGCCGATGAAGTTCGTCTGCCATACGCCGTGCTTCCGCTCCGAGGCCGGCTCGTACGGCAAGGATACGCGTGGCATGATCCGGCAGCACCAGTTCGACAAGGTCGAGTTGGTGCAGGTCGTCACCGCCGAGCAGTCGAACGACGCGCACGAAGCGTTGACCCGTCACGCCGAGGTCATTCTCGAGAAGCTTGGCCTGCCGTACCGCCGCGTGGTGCTGTGCACCGGCGACATGGGCTTTTCGTCGGCCAAGACCTATGACCTCGAAGTCTGGCTACCGGCACAGAACACCTATCGCGAGATTTCTTCCTGCTCGAATTTCGAGGCCTTCCAGGCTCGGCGCATGCAGGCGCGCGTACGCAACGAGAAGAACAAGCCTGAGGCGGTGCATACGCTCAATGGCTCGGGCCTCGCTGTCGGGCGCACGCTCGTGGCAGTGCTCGAAAACTACCAGAACGCCGACGGCAGCATCACCGTTCCGGAAGCCTTGCGTCCCTACATGGGCGGGCAGGAGACGATCCGCGCCTGAGCCTGCGGGCGGCGAACCTGAAAAAAGGCCGGGATGACCGGCCTTTTTCTTTGGTGTTTACTCGAGCCCGGCACGCAGGTGTTCGGCCCAGGCCGGCAGGCGCTTCCAGAAGAAATGCAAACCGGGCAGCGGGCTCTTGTAGCGGAAGTCGTATTCGTTGGCTAGGCGGCGCAGGGTTTGCTCGGCGTAGATGCTGATGTGGCCGTTGCGCGGCGAGATGTACCACCAGTCGATGCGGCGCGGGCGTTGCAGGTGGCCGTCCGAGAGCAGGGTGGAGAAAATCAGCAGACCGGGGTCGCTGAGGCGGGCGGACAGTTCGTCAAGCAGTGGGCGCGGGGCAGGAAGGTGCTCGAAGACTTCGAAAGAAGTGATGAGGTCGAAGCGTGCGTCTGCGGGCAGGGGTGTGCCGCGACCTGCATAGGGGTCGTAGGACTGGCTGTCCCACCCCGCAGCCTGTAGCATCAGGCTGAGGTGCCCTTCGCCGCCGCCGTAATCGAGGTGGCGTAGCTTTGCGTTCGCCGGGAACAGCTTGAGCAGGCCTTGGGCGTTGATTTGCGAGCGTGTGCCGTCGAAGTCGGGGTCAACGCGATGGTAATCCGCGTTGTAGACGTGGCGGGCGAAGTCTTCGGCGGTCCAGTTTTTGAACTCTGGCGCGAACAGGAAACCGCAGGACGGGCACAGGAAGTAGTAGATGGGAACGCCCGAAGGGGTGAGGTAGAGGCCGCGTTCCTCGACGCAGGATTTGTTGAAATCGACCACGTCGTAGGGGGCGGCGTCGCTACCGCAAACGGGACAAGGCTGAGCTTGGACGGAGAGTCGGATCATGACACAGCCTCGGTGAACGGTCTGGGATCACTGCGGCGAAGGCAGGAGCACCGAGGCGTGTTATTGGCGGACGATGTCGGCCAGCGGCGTTGCTGCGTACGCATCGTCTTTGTGCGCGAGGCTGTCGACCAATTCCTTGAGATTGATCTGCAAGGTCTTAAGCACGACGTCCGGCAAGGTGTCGAGCGCAGCCGGCAGGATGCCCTCGGCTGGTCCGGGAAGTTTGGACAAGGCGTCGATCCCCTTGTCGCAAAGCGCCAGTCCGATCCGGCGCCGGTCACTCTTCTGTTTCACCTTTTCGACATATCCCGCCTCGACCAGTTTTTCAACCAGCTGACTGCACGTCGATTGGTGGATGCCGAGACGTACGGCAAGTGCGGTGATGCCAACCCCGGGGTTGCTCTGCACTTCCTGCAGCAACCACATCTGGGTGCCTGGGAGACCGCAGCGCTGTTCGACCTCGCGGAAGTGTTGGCGCATCGAACCGTAGATCACTCGGAATTGTTGCAGAACGTCGAGCAGCAGTTGCGGCCGCTGCAGGGCGTCTTTGTTGGGGGCGTGGGAGGTGGAGTTGTGCATCGCGCCGGTCTGAAAGGCATTGTTCTTGAGCAGCCATTCGCCGGAGGCTTCTGGAGCACCAGGTCCGGGATGGGGCTGTCCCTGATTTCTGTTTGGCATTGTACTGCTTGGCGGAGGCGGTGCAGGCGGTTTGTGTGTGGCAACCCATGCTATGCATGGGGCTCGTGCTGGGGGTGTGTTTTTTTGGTCATTGTCTCGTCCTCACCGCTGCGCTCGGCTACGATTGCAGTTCCGTGTCTCGGGATCGAGGACCTGAGGCTCCTAAAGCACGGATCACTGGGGCTTTGAAATTGGTGAAATGGCGCGGCGTTTTTCGGCGTTTGCTCCGGAAATGAGCGGGTGAAATCGACAATGGAGGTGTGAAAATGTCGTATCAGTACGATGTGCTACTGCAAAACGGGACGGTGGTCGACTATGCAAGCGACCAAGAAGCGGTCATGGACGTCGCCATCGAGGACGGCAAAATCGCCGAGATTGCACCTGGACTGAATCCGACGCAGGCCCGCGAGGTGTTTGACGTCAGCGGTCAGCATGTCGTCCCTGGTATCGTCGATTTGCACACGCATTTCTCCAACTGGGTCGGCGGTCGTTACGGGCACAAGATGCTGGCGTTGGCTGGGGTGACCACGGCGCTCGATATGGCCGGGCCGGTCGAGGGCGTGTGGGATTTGGCGCGCGACCATGGGGCTGGCCTGAACATCGCCAGCATCGAGTATGTGCGCCCGGAGCACACTGTTTCGAACGAAAATCCGAGCGACGCCGAACTGCAGGCGCTTCTGGTACGCTGCCTGCGCCAGGGCGGGCTGGGGCTTAAACTTCTGGGCGGGCACTACCCGCTGACCATGGACGCGACGGCACGAGCAATCGAACTCGTGAATCGCCATCGGGCCTATGTCGCTTTCCATTGCGGTACGCTGAGCAACGGCTCAAACATCGATGGCTTCCTCGATGCGGTCAAACTGGCCAACGGCCAGGCCCTGCATGTGGCGCACATCAACAGCTACACGCGCGGACTCAAACGTCCCTACATGGTGGAAGTCGAGGAAGCGCTCTCGGCGCTGATCGACAATCCCGCCCTGCGTTCCGAGTCTTACCTCTCGCCGATGAACGGTACGAGCGCCAAATGCTCGCAGGGCGTTCCGGAGAGCTTGCAGACTCAAACCAATCTCGCCATGGGCGGCTTCGAGAAAACCGAAGCGGGCCTTGCCGAAGCCATCGTTGCCGGCTGGGCGCACATCAATCTGGAAGAAGGCGGCCAGATGGTGCTCGCGACGGGCGGCAAGGCGCTTGCGCACTGGCGGGCGCACGACACGGACACGACCGTGAGTTTCAAAGTGAATCCGGCTGAACCCCGCCTGCGCCTCGCCACCGCCAAACGACCGTCCGGCGCGTTTGCCGTCGATTGCCTCAGTACCGATGGCGGCGGCATTCCTCGTAACGTCATCGTGCCCATGGGGTTGGCGCTTGTGAAACTGCAAGCGCTGACGATGAAGGAATTCGTGCAGAAGACGAGCTACAACCCCGCGCGCATTCTCGGGCTGACTCAAAAAGGCCACTTCCGACCGGGCGCGGATGCTGACATTTCGGTCTTGAACCTCGACGTACAGGCTCCGGTCATGAGCATGGTCGGAGGGCGCTTGATCATGCACAAAGGGTTCGTGTGCGGCCGCGGAAGCCAGGCCATTACAACGGAGGCCGGGGCTGCGTTTGTCAAAGAGAAGGGCTTGCACCCGCTGGTCGTGGATGTCGCCGAAAGCGGGTTCTATCGACCGCTTTGAGCTTGTGCGGCACGCGTAGCAGACACGGTTTTCGTGCGGGGAGGGGAAAGTATGTCTCCCCGCAGACTGCGCCCGATCCGGTTGCTGTGGCTGTTTGGTGGGATCAGGCAAACGCCAGATCCCCTTGGTGGTTTGGGAAATCTAGAGCGAAGGCGCACTAAAGCGTTGAAAATGCGGTTTGGTTCGGCGTGGTTGCGGCAATGGAATTGCCATCCAGGCATATTTCCTGTATCATCAAGCACTTGTGATGCCCAGTGTTTTTGGGTGTTTTCGGCCGGATTGACGGCCCTCCCCCTCCTCTGAATGTCTTTCTGTCCATGTTATTCATGGTCAGGTCATCTCTCGACCGCGAGACTAAAGACAAAGCATGAACCGTTAGCGCCGGTTCAGAAATTACAAAGGGCGAAGAGCTCTTTGTCCATTCCCTTCAGCATCAAATTCAACGTCTTTTTCAAGGCGCCTGAAGCAAGCCAGTGTCGTTCGGCATAACGACGAAAGCAGGTAAAAGCAAGGCCGAGCAATGGCACATCATCTATTTTGCAGCCGCAAGATAGGCCACATTACGCCCTTCACTCTGGAACCTCTCATGGCCAAAGAAGAATTGCTCGAAATGCAAGGTACTGTCTCGGAAGTTCTCCCGGATTCACGCTTCCAAATCGTCCTGGACAACGGACATTCCTTGGTTGCGTACACTGCAGGAAAGATGCGTAAGCATCACATCCGAATCATTGCAGGCGACAAGGTGTCGCTTGAGCTTTCACCTTATGACCTATCCAAGGGGCGTATTGTTTTCAGACACATTGAAGGCAGGGCGCCTCAAACGCGACCTCGCCGATAACTTTAAGTAACGAATGAATCTAGAGAAACAAAGAACAAAAGCATTGCACTTGTGTAAAAAATCGAACATCACCGTCCGGCGATACGGGAACGCGTGGTGGTTGCTTGGTGAAGGCATAAACCAAGTCTCGGGGGAGATTGCAGGGCTTACAGAATCAGGTCTTGCCTTGATGTGCCGCCCGGTTTTTTCGAGATAGCCCCGCCGGCAGCTTCCCCATGGCAGTCGCAAAGGCGATGGGTGGGGGGGCGTGATGCACCCCCAGCTCCATGTAATTCCGTTCCAGATAGTCTCTGGTTTGTCCCCGGCTTTGTTCCCATGGGGGACTTCTCGGAAGTGCTAGAGCGGTTAGAGCGTTACAAGATCTCTGAAAAAACAAAAGGCCCCGAAGGGCCTTGTGTCGTTCTGGCGGAGAGGGAGGGATTCGAACCCTCGGTTGGTTGCCCAACGCCTGATTTCGAGTCAGGTACAATCGACCACTCTGCCACCTCTCCGCAGAGCCGCGAACTATAGCACAGCTTCTTTTTCTTGTGCATAGGGCTCGTGGTTTTTTTACATTCCCACGCCTTTTTTTATGGCCGTACCCGAAAGTGGGTGGGCGGGTGTTGCATTCTTGGGACGTTTCAGTTCTGGGAGAGCCTAGGTGCGAGTGCGAACATTTTTGTTGTTGCGTGTTCATGTCGAGCGGTGTTTGGCGGGGTGTTGCGTGGGTTTGGGCGGTGTCCCGGGAAGTGGTGTAACAGCGTGAGGGAGTGAGGTGTTCGCCG
>NZ_JASDTF010000006.1:0-99523 GCF_041441355.1 Propionivibrio sp. | reverse complement strand
ATGATCAGCAACAGGACTCTAATCCAAACCGATACTCAAAACGGGGGGACGTCGGCACACACAATGCCGCGGTACTTGCGGCTACAAACAGACTGGAGGCAAAGGCGCGGCGGAAACTTGGGTCCGCCATCACCTCTTCGTACCAGCGCGTGGTTAGCCCTTTCGGGAGCAGCGTGTTCAACCACAGGTCGCCGAACGAACCGATCACCAGCAACGCGATCGGCATCGCCAGATAGACAAGGTAACCGAGGGTGACCCAACGCAGTTTCATAACGCTCCGTGGACTTTTCTTTTCTCGCTGTGTGAGAGGGGTGCAGACACATGTCTTAGGATGCGTTTTCATTCTAGAGACGAAAGCGACGGGTTTGCGTGAATTCTTCTTTACAATGCTTGAGGTGATGGAAACCTTTTGTCTTGCTGTTCGATCATGAAAAGAACGACACCCACGATTGCCGAATTGCTTGCATTGGATGCCGTTGCACGGCATGGAAGCATTACGCACGCCGCAATTGCACTGTGCGTTTCCTTGAGTGCAGTGAGTAAACAAATTGCGGGCTTGGAAAGCTTTGTCGGTCAGCCCTTAATCAGGAAGAACGGGCGGGGCATTGCGCTGACCCCCGTGGGGCGCGAGTACTGGATGAAAATTTCGCCCTGCCTGCGAACGATTGAGTCCGCGACTTACGAGGCGCGATCGGTTGGTGTGGGGGCTGGTGTGCTGACGATTGCCAGCGTGCCCACGTTCTTGACGAAATGGCTAATTCCCCGGCTGGCCGCATTCCGCCGTCAATATCCTGATGTGACCTTCAGTTTTCGAAAGCATGTCGAGGTTAACGAGAACTTCCCCTCCGACATCGACGCCGCCATTCGCTACGGAGCCAGGGGGTGGCCAGACGTGCGAGCGGAGTACATCGCAGGACGCGACTTCGTGTGCGTCGGTTCGCCGAGCGTTCTGGGTTCGGGGGATGGCGGCGTCGACCATGATGCCATTGGCGGGCTCACCCTTTTGCACCATGAACAGGCGCCAGTGGCCTGGCCAGAATGGGCGCTGAAACACGGGGTGGACGAGGCGCGTGCCATTGCCGGACCGCGTTTTGCGCAATACTCGGCGCTCATACAGGCGGCGCTCAGCGGTCTTGGCCTTGGTTTGGTCCCCAGAATCCTTGTGGAGGATGAACTCGCGGAGGGGCGGCTGAAAATTCTTGGGGAAGCCCTCGAACTTGATCAGGGCCATTATTTTTGTTTCGTCGCAGACAAGCTTGACCGGCCCGTTTTTTCCGCTTTCCGTTCATGGCTGTTGCACGAAGGGCAGAGAAGCGTCTGAGGCGAGCGCGACGCAACACCTTAAATCGGCCACGATGAGATGAGATGGCACGGTATCGCGCCGTTGCTGACGGTTGAGTCTGCTTTGGCCTCCCCGACAGGAATCGAACCTGTATCGCACGCTTAGGAGGCGTGTGCACTATCCATTATGCTACGGAGAGCAGGCCAGGGCGGCATTGTAGCCTGATGCCGCGGGCGCGCCTAGACGGCGCTGGCGCGCCGGAACCGTGGCGATGGTCGAGGTGTCGGTTTGCGTTCCCGCGGTTCGGCGTCAATACTGATGAGAGTTCATCGCATTGCCGCGGCTTACCAATAAAGGGGACGTTATGCGTTTGCGCTACCTTCCGCTTGCTTCGCAGATCATTCTCGTCATATCGGTCTTCCTGTTTTGTGTCTTTCTGGCCCTGACCTGGGGCGTTCTGAGGCAGACGGAAAAATCCCTGATCGACGAAACCAGCCGTACCCTGGAGCAGGAGGCCAAGGTCATGGCCGGCACGCTGGATACCTTTTACGGTAACGTCGAAGAGCGTGCCGAACGGCAGTTGCGTCTGTTCACCCAATGGGTCGGCGGGGCGATCACGCCCGGTGGCGAAACCGTGCGCACGGGCGAAATCGATCTGCCGGCGATCCGCATCGGCGGCGAACTCATCAATGGGCGCGATAGCAAACTGGCGGCCTTCCGTGAGATGACGGGCGACGAGGCGGCGTTTCTGGCGATCAAGGACGGCAAGCTTTACCGCGCGGCGACCTTGCTCAAGCGCGACGGCAAGTCGATGTATGGCTCCCGCATTCCGGACGACGATCCGGTGGCCGAAGCAATCCTCAAAGGCCGCGATTATCGCGGCCTGACGATCCGCAACGGCGCGTACAACTTCAGCGTTGTCAAACAGCTGCGTGCGCCTGATGGCAAGGTGTATGGCGCGTTGTCGATGCGCATCGCGCTGGACAACGAACTGAAGGAGATCCGAACCCTCTTCAAGAGCTTCGTCTCGGGCAAGACGGGGTATGTCTATATCCTGCGTCCTCTGGGCAAGCCCGACATCGCCGAGTTCATCCTCCACCCGACGCGCCAGGGCAAAACCTTGCCCGAGAGCAATTTCCCCGAAAGCACGTTGCGCAGCCTGACCGAAATGGTTGAACGGCGCAACGGCGCAGAGCAGTACCTGTTGCCCGATGCCAACCAGCGTTTGCGCGAAAAACTGGTCAGCTACGCCAGCAGTTCGACCTGGGGCTGGATCGTCGCAACCGGCAGCTGGCGCGACGAGTACCTCGACTTGAGCGATCACCTGCGCAACCTGTTGGTCGTGTCCAGCGTCATCGCGGCCTTGCTCATCTGCCTCTTCGTCTTCTTCTTCGTGAGGCAGCGCTTGCGCGGGCTGCACGTGCTGGCGGGCGAGGTCGTGCGCCTCGGCGAGGGCGACCTGCAAGTGGATTTGCGCGCCGGCGACCGGACGAGCCGCAACGAGATCGACATCCTCCAGAACGCGCTGTTCGCCATGGCGCACAACACCCGCCAGCTGATCGGCGAGATCAATACAGTGGCCAAGCAGGTGCGCGAAGCCTCCGACGCCATGCATCAGCTGGCAGAGGAAGGCATCGACAATTCGGGTCGCCAGGCGCAGGCCGCCAACGGCATCGCCTCCAGCGTCGAGCAAGTGTCGTCGAGCATTGCCCAGGTGGCCGAAAACGCCGCGGCGGCGAGCGACATTTCGACCACCGCCAAGTCCTGTGCGGAGGAAGGCAAGCAGGTGGTCGAACGCACCGTGGGCGAGCTGGAGCGGGTGGCACAGGAGGTGACGCGCTCGGCCGACCTCGTCGATGCCTTGGGCGAGCGTTCGCGCCAGATCACCGGTGTCGTCAAGGTGATCCTGGAAATCGCCGACCAGACCAACCTGCTGGCGCTCAATGCGGCGATCGAGGCGGCACGGGCGGGCGAGTCGGGGCGCGGGTTCGCGGTCGTCGCCGACGAGGTGCGCAAGCTGGCCGAACGCACGGCGCAGTCGACCGGCGAGATTTCGACGACCATCGACGCCATCGTCGTCGAAACCGAGCGTGCGGTGCAGGGCATGCACATCCTGAGCGAGCGCATGGGCGAAGGGGTCGGCTCGGCGCGGACGGCAGGTGAAGTGCTGGCGACGATGGACGCCAACGCAGCGCTGACGCTCGACCGCATTCGCCAGATCGCCGAGAGCACGCGCGAGCAGAGCGCCGCCAGCGGCGAGATCGTGAACATGGTCGGGAAGATCGCCAGCGGCTCCGATGCCATCGCCCAGGCGGCCGGGCGCAACGCCGATCAGGCGCAGTCCTTGCAGCGCCTCTCGGGTGAATTGCAGAGCATGCTGGCGCGCTTCAAGGTATAGTCACGGCCGCGCGCCCTGCGCGCGCGCCGGCGCCTCGCCCTTGACGCAAGAGCGAGGATCGCGCGGAGGCGGTTCTAGCGCCCGGACTGCCTACGCCGCGCCCGCCCGGCGTTTTCGTGTCTTCCTCATGCCTTGCCCGGATCGTCCATGCCGCATCTCATCCTCTCCGACGCCTCGCTGGCCTTCGGCCACGTTCCTCTGCTCGACCATGCCGAATTCCAGCTCGACCCCGGCGAGCGTGTGGCCCTGATCGGGCGCAACGGTTGCGGTAAATCCTCGCTGTTGCGGGCTCTGGCGGGGCAGGGCGCGCTCGACGACGGCAGCGTCTGGCGCCAGTCGGGCATCCGCATGGGCTACGTGCCGCAGGAGCCGCCCTTCGATCCTGAGCTTTCGGTGTTCGAGGCCGTGGTCGCCGGGATGGGCGAAGTTTCCGCGCTCCTGGCCGAGTACCACGTCGTGTCGCACGCCATGGCCGAGCCCGGCGCCGACCAGGCGACGCTGCTCGACCGCCTGCACGCGCTGCAGGGCGAGCTGGAGGCGCGCCAGGCGTGGTCCTTCGAATCGCAGGCCGAGCGCGTCATCCAGCGGTTTTCGCTCGATCCCGACGCGCGCGTCGGTACGCTCTCGGGCGGGCAGAAGAAGCGCCTCGCGCTCGCGCAGGCGCTGGCGGTGACGCCCGACCTGCTCTTGCTCGACGAGCCGACCAACCACCTCGACATCGGCGCCATCGAGTGGTTGGAAGAACTCCTGATCGGCTCGCCGATGAGCATCGTCTTCATCACCCACGACCGGCGCTTCCTCGACCGTGTGTCGACGCGCATCGTCGAACTCGACCGCGGCCGGCTGCTCTCCTGCCCGGGCAACTTCAGCGCCTATCAGGCCAAGAAAGAACAGATCCTGCACGACGAGGCAGTGGCGAACGCCAAGTTCGACAAGTTTTTGGCGCAGGAAGAAGTGTGGATTCGCAAGGGCGTCGAAGCGCGGCGCACGCGCAACGAAGGCCGCGTGCTGCGCCTCGAACAACTGCGCCGCGAACGCGCCGCCCGCCGCGACCGGCAGGGCAAGGTCGAGCTGGCGCTCGATTCGGGCGAGAAGAGCGGCAAGCTCGTCGCCGAACTCAGCCACGTCAGCAAGAGCTTCGGCGACAAAGGCGTGGTGCGCGATTTTTCCTGCCGCCTGCAGCGGGGCGACAAGATCGGCCTGATCGGCCCCAACGGCGCCGGCAAGACGACCCTGTTGCGCCTGATCCTCGGCGAACTCGCCCCGGACGCCGGCACGGCGCGCCTCGGCACGCGCCTGCAGGTGGCCTACTTCGACCAGTTCCGCACCCAGCTCGACGAAGAGGCGGCGCTCGTTGACGTCATCTCGCCGGGTTCGGACTACGTCGAAATCGGCAACGAGAAGAAGCACGTCATCGGCTACCTCGGCGACTTCCTCTTCGCGCCGCAGCGCGCGCGTTCGCCGGTCAAATCGCTTTCCGGCGGCGAGCGTAACCGCCTCCTGCTGGCGCGCCTCTTCGCCCGCCCGGCCAACGTGCTGGTGCTCGACGAGCCGACCAACGACCTCGACATCGAGACCTTGGAACTGCTCGAACAGCTGCTGCAGGATTACCCCGGCACGCTCTTCCTGGTGAGCCACGACCGCGCCTTCCTCGACAACGTGGTGACGCAAACCATCGCCAGCGAAGGCGACGGCGTGTGGCGCGAATACGCCGGCGGCTACGAGGACTGGGCGCTCGCCAAGTCGCGCCAGGCCGCCGCGCAGGCCGACGAGGAGCGCGCCGCGAAACGTAATGGCAGTGAAAAACCCGCCACGCCGCCCGCCGCGAGCGAAAAGAAAGCCGAACGCGAAGGCGGCAAACGCAAGCTGAGCTTCAAGGAAACGCGCGAGCTCGCCGAGCTGCCGGGCAAGATCGCCGCGCTCGAGGACGAGCAAAAAGCCATCGCCGCCCGCCTCGAAGACCCCGCGCTCTACCAGGGCGCGCCGCTCGAAGCGCAGCAACTCTCCGAGCGGATGGCGGCGATCGACGAAGAGTTGCTGCTGCTGCTCGAGCGCTGGGCCGAACTGGAGTAGTTGGCAAAACGATCGCTGCCTGAACGAAGCCGAAGCGGATTTCCCCCGGCCGTTTAGGATCGGCCTGGAGAGCGCATGGAATGGCGTGTCTGGCAGGGCACGGCTGGAAGGGCGTCTGGATGTGCCTTCCAGGCCGGCTGTGGGGCGCATTGGACGGCGTTTGCGGGCGGTCGTTTCTGGCGTGTGCTCTAACCGCGGTTAGTGGCGTTCTGGGCCGCGTTACCGCCGGCCTCCGTTAAGCCATTGATCGCCCGCTGGTATGCGGGGCGCGCTTCGCCTCGGGTGACGTAGGCGGCAAGGTTCGGGTAATCGCGCCCGTTTCGAACAGCACGAGGCCGTCCTGCTCCAACGTGGGAATCTGCCCGAAAGGCTGGTGGGCGACGTGCGCCGGCGCCTTCATCGCCGAGAAGGAAAGCAAGCGGACTTCATGGGCTTGGCCGACCTCTTCCAAAGCCCAGCGGACACGGGTGTCGCGGGCAAGGCCTTTACCGCCATCGGGCGATCGCTCAAAAGCCGTCAGAATCATGCTCATCGTGAACTCCCCGTTGTCGCCGGGCATGGCCACGGCTCACGGGTAGACGGCAGCGATCCGGTCCGTGTTCCGCAGGTGGTGATGTTGAGGAGGGGCAGAGGCGGTTGTCGGCGGAAATGGCAAGGATTAGGATGCGCGGAAAGGTATATATGATCTCTGAGTACTAATCTACGCTATGTCATACGGATACATCGTTGCGCTCTTCGATATTCTTGGGTTCGAGCAGAGGCTGGCACGTCTTGGGCTACGAGAAATGCAGGCGCGCTATGAAGCCTTGATCAAAGTAGTCGACTACCGCAAGGAGCAAGCACAACGAGTTTTTGGCAATCTCGGCTTCAAGGAAGCTCCCTATTGGACGGCGGAAGGCGATGTGTTCACGTTCAATAAAGTGTATGGAGCGTACGCAAGTGACTCAATCTTGCTATGGGCAGATCGAACCTGGCCAGAAGCGCGCGGCGTCGAACTTGCTGTTTGCCGAGAGCGTGCGACCAATCCGGCCGATGGATGGATATACCATCCTATTCCTTGTGACAGCTTTCTAGATGTCTGCAATGACCTGATATGTCGGGGGCTGGAGGTTGGCCTTCCTCTGCGTGGTGCTATCGCTGTTGGCGAAGCTGTGCTCAATCCGGATCAGAATATTTTTCTTGGGCAGCCGATAGTTGAGGCTGCGAGGCTTGAGAATGGGCATCAGCTGATTGGAACGAGTTTTTGTATTTCAGGCATGAATCAATTGATCCCGCCTAGATTCACCCTTCAATTCAGCAGTTACATCAAAGAGAGTCATCGTCAGCGCTGGGGAGGCGCTATGCTGGACTGGCCTCGCCACTGGCGGAAAAGCAGAAAATCCGATCTCCGAAATGCGGTGCAAATGCTCGATACGGAGTCAGAACATTCTTCCTATTATCTGAATACCCTTGAGCTAATTGCGCACTCGGCACAACGCGCTGATCTCTTCGAGAGTCCTGAGGAAACCTCCATTCGGTCTCAGTATGAACAGTTTAAGTGGTCAAACGCCCAACTCTCACTCCCTGCGCGTGCGGTTCGTCGTGTGTCAGTTTCACCTATTGTTTGATTTTCTTGCACAGGCAATCAAACGACTTAACTTTGCGTGGCATCTGAATAAACCGGTGTAACGCCTGCATCAACTCCTCACCCCCCATTCCCCGCCTTCCTCAACGCCTCCCTGATCTGCGGCAGCGCTGCGAGGGCGGCGCGTTCGCCTTCGAGGATGGCGTCGTGGCGGGCGGTGAAGTCGGTTGCACCGACGTTGCCGACCTGCGGGCGGATCACCACGTCGGCGTCTTTCAGCTCGTAGCGGGCGAGGTTGCGGCCCATGATGGTGAAGGTCTGGAGCAGGATGTCGAAGGTGCCGCGCAGCGGCTGGTTGCCGGGGCGAGCGGAGATGTCGACGGCGATCACCACATCGGCGCCCATCTGGCGGGCATGGCGCACCGGGATCAGGCTGGAGAGACCACCGTCGACGTATTCACGGCCGCTGATCGACACCGGGCGGAAGACGCCAGGGACAGTGGCCGAGGCGCGCACGGCCTGGCCGGTGTTGCCGGTGCGAAAGAGGATGCCTTCGCCGCTGGCGAGGTCGGTGGCGACGACGCCGAAGGGCTTTTTCAGGCCTTCGAGCGGGCGCTGGCCGACGGCGTCGTTGATGAATTTCTGCAGCGCATCGCCTTTAAGCACGCCGCGGTCGGGCACCGACCAGTCGCTGATCTTCGTTTCGTCGAGGGTGTGCGCGAGTTTCTGCAGCGCGAAGCCGTCGTTGCCGGCGGCATAGAGCGCGCCGACCACGGCGCCGGCGCTGGTGCCGACCACGAGTTCGGGGACGATGCCTTGGGCTTCCAGCGTCTTGATCACGCCGACGTGGGCGAAGCCGCGCGCCGCGCCGCCGCCGAGGGCGAGGCCGATGCGCACGGGTTTGACGAGCTTGCTTTCGACGACCGGCGCTTCGCTTTTTCCGGGCAGGGCGGCGCAGCCGGCGAGGAGCAAGGGGGCGCAGAGCGCGATCCAGACGCTGCGGCGGAAGAGGGGGCGGGCGAACGTGGGCATGATGTCGGTGAGGAAAAGGCGTTCCGGCGGCTTACGCCGGCGCAGGGGTCAGTGAGGGAGGCGCCAGGCCCAAGGCAGGGCGGCGAGGGCGGCGAAGAACGAGGCCAGGTGGAAGAGCGACCAGACAAGGTAGCGGCGGGCGATCGCTCTGGGGTCGAGGTTGGAGATGAGGTAGAGCTGGCCGCTTTGGGGCAGGCGCAGGGTGTGGACGTCGTCCGCGGCGCGCGCTTCCTGGTGCTGGCGGGCGACTTCGCGGCGCGCGGCCTGGCGCGCGAGCAGCCATTCCTTTTCACTCAGCGTGCCGTCGTGGTCGAGGTCGAAGCGGCGCAACAGCTCGGGGCGGTTTTTCTTCCACTCGGCCAGCAGCAGGCCGAGGTCGCGGTTGGCGTCGAAGTCCTGCGCGGCGCCGCCCAGGGTGCGGAAGTCGCCGAGGGCGTAGAGCGGGTCGTCGGGCTTTAAGGCCCATTCGGTCTTGCGGTAGCCGTTCTCCTGCCAGGTGCGCTGGTGCTGGGTGAGGATCTCGGCGCCGTCCGGGTCGATCACGCACCGGCCGCTGCCGTCTTCGAGGATGAAGGGCACGTCGCTTTCGCCACTGTCGATGGTCTGCCATTTGTTCTGCCCGGTCCGTTCCTCGATCTGGAAGCGGTACCACAGGCAGGGGGCTTGCGTCAGCGGTGCGTAGAGCGGCGGATCGTCGAGCGCGCGGCCTTGCCCGGAAAGCTCGACGTAGCCTTGCGCCGCCGAGGCGATGCGCGAGGTCGGGGTGTCGGTGATGGCGCGCCGACGGCGGAAGGTCGAGGTCCAGGCGATGAGGCCGATCACCGCCAGCAGGCCGAGCGAGACGAGCCAGCCGGTGCGGGTTTCGCTTTTGATGCCGATCGCCAGCACGAGCAGCTGGGCGCCCGAGGTGATGAACTGCCCGTACTCCCGGCGCAGCCGGATCAGCATGAGGGTTTAACCGAACAGTTGCTTGAGGTCGACGTCGGCCTTTTCGGCTTGCGAGAATTCGAGCAGCGGCTTCTCGTCGAAGCCGAAGGCGCGGGCGATGAAAGCGTCGGGGAATTGCTCGATGCGCACGTTGTTGAGATTGACGGCCTCGTTGTAGAGCTCGCGCCGGTCGGCGATGCCGTTTTCCAGGCTGCTGATGCGCTGCTGCAACTGCATGAAGTGCTCGTTGCTCTTGAGTTCGGGATAGGCTTCGGCGACCGCGAACAGGCGCCCCAGGCCGGCGCGCAGCGCGCCTTCGGCGTTGCCCAGAGCGCCGATGTCCTGGGCTTCGCGCGCCGTCTGCACCTGGGCGCGGGCTTCGATCACGCGCTGCAGCGTGGTCTGTTCGAACTCCTTGTATTGCTTGCAGACTTCAACGAGCTTGGGCAACTCGTCGTGGCGCTGCTTGAGCAGCACGTCGATGTTGGCCCAAGCCTTGGCGACGCCGTGCTTGAGGGTGACCAGCCCGTTGTAGAGCATGACGCCATAAACGAGGACGACGGCGATCAGTCCGAAGAAGAGGAGGCTGCCGATGGACATGGAAGTTCCTTTGTGGGCGATGACGGATGGATCAGTCCTGCGCGGGGTTGCCCTGCGGTGCAAGGTAGTTCAGGGCGATGGCCTCGGGAACGTTGAGGCGCTGGAGCAGAACGTCGCGGTCGATGTGCAGGAGTTTCTCGATGCCGCGGAAGTCCTCCGGCAGCCCCGGGTTCTCCCAGTTCTCGGCCGAATGGCGGGCGAGATTGACGGCCAGGACGACGTTGCGTACGCGCGGATGCTCGCTTTGCGCATCGTCCATGAGGGTCTTGAGCAGTTCGGGCAGGTGCCAGGCTTCGCACAGGGCCAGTTGCAGGTCGGCGAGGCGGATACCGAGCACGTCTTCCTGCGCGATGGCGCTGCGCAGCGTCGGGTCGAGTTGCTGGCGGCGACGGATTTCGAGCGCCTGTTGCGGCGCGAAGCACCACAGCAGGATTTCGGCGAGGTCGTGCAGCAGGGCGGCCAGCGCGACTTCCTCG
The DNA here is from genome assembly GCF_041441355.1 of Propionivibrio sp. Lineage (GTDB taxonomy): Bacteria > Pseudomonadota > Gammaproteobacteria > Burkholderiales > Rhodocyclaceae > Propionivibrio. Next base: position 89,171 of record NZ_JASDTF010000006.1, on the reverse strand, counting down.
ACGTTCATGTCCAGCCGCTCGAAGGCCCAGTCGTGCGCGTAGCGCGCGGCACGCTGCATGCGGCGGATGACGTGCAGGACGCCGAGCAGGGCCTGCGGTTGGCCACCGAGGGTGTTCTCGATGGTGTTCAGTGACCCGAAACGGGTGAAGAAGGGCTCGATGCCGAGCATCATGATCGCGTTGGCGATGGTCGTGATGTCGGTGCGCAGGTGCTTGCCGCGCAGGGATTGGATGAAGGAGAGGACGCGGATGGCCAGCAACGGGTCCTGGAGGACGATGTCCGCGATCTCGCGGCCGCCGATGCGGTCGATGTTCTGCTGAGCGTCTTCGAGCCGACGCACGGTCTGACGCAGGACCGGGAGTTCGGCCTCGCTGAGGTAGCGCACCCAGACGTTCAGGTCGGGCAGGGGCTTGCTGAGCATGTCGATCTGAGTTTGTGCTTGAGATTTGTCGGCTAATTCTATGATTTTTTGGTGTCCTTCTTCCAGCCAGAATACGCTGGCAGGGCGGCTTGAGCAAGCTTAGCCGCGGTTTTTTCCTTCGCTCGCCGAAACAATGCGGGCCAGCTCGACCGCCGTGCGCACGCCCATCTTCTCGAAAACGCTGGAGCGATGCACCTCGACGGTACGGATGCTGATCTGCAGCTCGTCGGCGATGTTCTTGTTGAGCTTGCCCTGCAGGACGAGGTCCATGACCTGGCGTTCGCGCGTGCTCAGACGTTCGCTGCGGCGCTTGAAGGAATCGGCGTGGGCGGCATCGACGCGCTGCTCGGCATCGAGGCGCAGGGCTTCGAGGACGCGGTCGACGAGCTCGTTGTCGTTGCACGGTTTCTCGACGAAGTCGTAGGCGCCGTTCTTGAGCGCGGCGACGGCCATCGGGACGTCGCCGTGCCCGGTGAGGAAAATCACCGGCAAGGTGTTTCCGCGTTCCCGGAGCAGGTCGAAGAGTTCGTTGCCGCTCATCCCCGACATGCGCATGTCGAGCAGGATGCAGCCGCAGAGTTCTGGGCTCCAGTGGGCGAGGAAATCCTCGGCCGAGGCGAAGCTCTGCTGGGAGACGCCGCGGGTCTTGAACAGCCAGCCGAGGGCGTCGCGGATGGCGTCGTCGTCGTCGACGATGTAGACGTGAGGGGCGTGGGAAGCGTGTGGCGTCATGGCACGTGTTTCGGAAGGACGATGATGAAGATGGCGCCGCCCTCGGGATTGTCCTCGGCCCACAAACGGCCGTGGTGGAATTCGATGATCGAGCGGCAGATGTTGAGTCCCATGCCCATCCCCGTCACCTTGGTGGTGAAGAAGGGCGAGAAGAGCTGTTCCCTGACCGCGGGCGCGATGCCGCAGCCCCGGTCGCTGATGCGCAGCTGATAGTGTTCTTCGGTGGCGGACAGGTCGATGCGCAGCACGCGGCGGTTGACCGGGGCCGCGGCCATGGCTTCGATGCCGTTGCGCAAGACGTTGAGCAGAACCTGCTCGAGCATGCCCGAGTCGGCGATGAGTTCGGTCGAGGTGCTGGCGATGCAGCACTCGATGCGCACGCCCTGCTGGCGGGCGGCGGGCTCGATGAAGCCGATGCTCTCGTCGATGACGGTGGCCAGGTCGCAAGGGGCGAGCTTGGGTTCGCTCTTGCGCACAAAGTCATGCACCCGGCGGATGATGCGCCCGGCGCGTTGCGCTTGCTGGCAGAGCTTTTCGAGCGTGGCCTGGATGTCTTCGGACGAGGTGGTGCCGGCGGCGAGCATGTTCTGGCAGCCAGTCGCGTAGCTGGTGATCGCCGCCAGCGGCTGGTTGAGCTCGTGCGCCAACGTTGAGGCCATTTCGCCCATGGTCACGAGGCGCGAGGTGTGTTGCAGCTTCTCCTGCTGTTTGCGGGCGATTTCCTCGATTTCCTTGCGCACCGTGACGTCGACCACCGAGGCCATCCAGCCGGTGTGCTTGCCGTCGGCGTCGATCAGCGGGGCTTCGTAGATCAGGGCGTCGAAGCGGGTGCCGTCCTTGCGCATGAAGCGCAGTTCGAAGCCTTCCTGTGGCGCCTCGCCGCGGATGACGGCGTTGTGCATCTCCTGCGCATGGTCGAGCGCCTCCGGGGCCCAGTACGGCATCGGTGGCACGGCGCGCATCAGCTCCTGTTCGCTGAAGCCGACCATCTTGCAGAACGCCGGATTGGCGTAGGTGAGGCGGCCTTCGAGGTCGCGCGCGCGCATGCCGACGGTCAGCGAATCTTCCATCGCCTTGCGGAAGGCGTGCTCGCTGCGCAAGGCCTGCTCGGCCGCGAGGCGGCGCTCGATGTGGCGGCGCATGGCCCACAGGCTGGCGAGCACGGCGGCGCCAAGGAGGACGATCAGTGCGGTGATCAGCTTTTGCGCCAGCGTGCCCGTGGTGCGGTAGGAGAGCAGTTGCAGCACCAGACCATAACCCGGCGGGTCGAAGGGAATGATGTAGCTGCTGGTGGTCGGCGCGCTGGTGATCTTGGATTTGCTCGCCAGGACGTTGCCGTTGCCGTCGAGGATGCGTACCTGGTACTTCTCGGCAAACCACCACGGCACGAGCTGTTTGAGCACCGCGTTGAACGAGTAGACGGCGACCAGCGTGCCCCTGTGGCGGGGGCCGTCGAAGATCGGGTAGTAGTACTCGAACTGGGTGACGTCGCCGATGCGGTAGGCGTCGGTGTAGTAGGACTTGCCCATCTTCTGGGCGATCTCGGCGGCCCGGGCCTGGAGTTCGGCGTAGCGCTCGTCGGTGCCGAGGTTGGGCAGACGCCAGCCCGGGACGGCGTTGATCAGCTGCAGCTTCTCGTCCAGCCACAGCAGTTGCACGATCTCCGGGTCGGCCTTGATGAGGTGTTTGGCGCGCAGCTCGAAGAGTGTGCGCTGGCCGTGATTGGAGGCAAGATCGTGCGCCAGTTGCTCGATCTGCTCGGCGTTGCCTTCGAGGCGGAAGTTGAAGCTCTGCTCGAGCCAGAGCGCGTCGGCGATCAGCGTCGAACGCTGTTCGTCGGCCTCATGCTGACGCAGCAGCCAGAGCAGGGTGATGAGCAGCGAGAGCAGGAGCAGGACGGCGAACTTGAGGCCGGTCAGGTACCAGTTGGGCCACTTGAGCGGTGCCGGGGCCTGGAGTGGATGATGGGCTTGGCTCATGCGTTCAGCGCCGGATGGCCAGGACGAGCACCCCGGCGGCGACCAGGGCGATGCCTGCCCATTCCCGCAACGAAGGGCGCTCGCCCAGGAAAACGAAGGCGAAGATCGCCACCAGGACAAGGCTGAATTTGTCGACTGGAGCGACCTTGGCGGCATCGCCGATCTGCAGCGCCCGGAAATAACAGACCCAGGAAGCGCCGGTGGCCAGCCCGGAGAGGGTGAGGAAGAGCCAGGTCTTGCCCGGCAGGGCGCGCGGGTCGCTCCATTGGCCGGTCGCGGCGACGAAGGTGCCGAGCACGACGAGGATGATCAGTGTCCGGATCAGGGTGGCGAAGTCGGCATTGACGCCCTGGATGCCGATCTTGGCGAAAATGGCGGTCAACGCGGCGAAGACCGCCGAGAGGACGGCCCACACGAACCAGGTCTCGGCGGAAGACATCCGGGCGGCCTTCAGGCGCACACTTGGTCGAGCGAGAACGCGACCGCGGCGCGGGCGTGCAGCTCGGTGGTGTCGAAGCTCGGCAGCGTGCAGTCGCCGGGCTGGAGCAGCAGGGGCAGTTCGGTGCAGCCGAGCACCACCCCTTGGGCGCCTTGCGCGGCGAGCCGGTCGACGATCGCCAGTAATTCGGCGCGCGAGCTGTCGAGCAGGCGGCCAAGGCAAAGCTCGTCGTAGATGATGGCATGCACCCGCGCCCGGTCGGCGGCATCGGGGATGGTCGTGGCGATACCGTGGCGTTCGCGCAGGCGGTCGCGGTAGAACGCTTCCTCCATCGTGAAGCGCGTGCCGAGCAGGCCGATGCGCTGAAGGCCGGCGGCGCGGATCGCGTCGCCGGTGGTGTCGGCGATGTGCAGCAGGGGCACGCCGGCGCCCGTCTCGACGGCGTCGGCAACCTTGTGCATGGTGTTGGTGCAGATCAACAGGCACTCGGCGCCGGCCGCGCGCAAGGCCCTTCCTGCATCGGTCAACTGCCGGCCGGCTTCATCCCAGTCGCCGCGGCGCTGCAGCGCTTCGATGGTATGGAAATCGACGCTGTAGAGCACCAGGCGGGCCGAGTGCAGGCCGCCCAAGCGTTCCTTGACCAGGGTGTTGATGCGTTGATAGTAGGTGAGCGAGGATTCCCAGCTCATGCCACCGATCAGGCCGACGGTTCTCATTGTTGTCCCTCCCCTGGGGGGCGCGATGCCTCGCGCCAGCGCCCGTGAAACATGGTTTTTTCTCGATTATGCCCGTTTGCGCGGCCCTGGGTAAGGGCGGTGGCCGCACGCGGCGCGCAAAAAAAGGCGCAGAACGACAGGCGCTGATCGTAAAAGTTCGATTTTATTAATCGTAATTTATTACGGCTTTCCACAATGGAAGTTGGCTTCGGCTTTGTCGATAGTGGAGTGGCGCCCTGGCCGTTTGGGCTGCGTCTCTGTCACGCTTATTGAGGAGGTCTGGGTATGACGATGCGTAAATTCATGGTCGGGGTGCTGGCTCTGGCACTGTCCGGCGTTCCCCTGTTCGCGGCGGCGCAACAGCCGACCGTCATCAAGTTCAGCCATGTCGTGGCGGTCGATACGCCGAAAGGGAAGGCGGCTGAGTTCTTCGCCAAGCGCGCCGGCGAATTGACCAAGGGGGCGGTGAAGGTCGAGGTCTATGCCAATTCGACCTTGTACAAAGACAAGGAGGAAATGGAGGCCTTGCAGCTCGGCGCGGTACAGATGCTGGCGCCTTCGCTGGCCAAGTTCGGGCCGCTCGGGGTCAAGGAATTCGAGGCTTTCGACCTGCCGTACATCTTCGACGACACCAACGAACTGCATAAAGTGACGCAGGGCGCCCTGGGCATGGCCTTGCTGGCGAAACTCGAACCCAAGGGGATCAAGGGGCTGGCGTACTGGGACAACGGCTTCAAGTCGTTCTCGGCCAACAAGCCGCTGCGCACGCCGACGGATTTCCGTGGGCTGAAGATGCGCATCCAGTCGTCCAAGGTGCTTGAGTCGCAGATGCGTTCGCTCGGCGCCTTGCCGCAGGTGATGGCGTTTTCGGAGGTTTATCAGGCGCTGCAGACCGGCGTGGTCGATGGGACGGAGAATCCGCATTCCAACCTCTACACCCAGAAGATGTACGAGGTGCAGAAGTACGTCACGCTCTCCAACCACGGCTACCTCGGCTATGCCGTGATCACCAACAAGAAGTTCTGGGACAGTCTTTCGTCGGACGTTCGTAGCCAGCTCGAACAGGCGATGAAAGAGGCGACCGACTACGCCAACAAGATCGCCCAGGAGGAAAACGACCAGGCACTCGAGAAAGTGCGCGCTTCGGGCAAGACCCAGATCTACACCCCGACCGCCGAGGAGCGCGCCGGCCTCAAGAAGGCGATGCTCAAGACGCACGGCGACATGGCTTCGCGCATCGGCAAGGAAACCATCGACGCGATCTACAAGGTGACCGGCTTCAATCCCGCCGCGCAATAAGCGCGCCGACCGGAGCGAGAAATCGCTCCGGTCCTTTTGGAGGGGCTCATGAAAATACTCGATCGTCTTGAGGAGTGGCTGGTGACGCTGCTCATGGGGGGGGCGACGGTGATCGTCTTCGTGGCCGTCATGCACCGTTACTTCGCGGGCGTGGCGATCCCCGGGCTGCAGGACTGGCTGCTCGGGCTCAACTTCGGCTGGACGCAGGAACTGTGCATCATCATGTTCGTGTGGATGGCCAAGTTTGGCGCTGCCTACGGTGTGCGGACCGGCATCCACGTCGGCGTCGATGTGCTGATCAACCGGCTCGAAACGCCGATGCGCGCCAAATTCATCGTCTTCGGGTTGTTCTGCGGCGCCTTGTTCACCGGCGTTATTGCTACGCTGGGCGCGACCTTCGTTTGGGATAACGGCCTGCACTACGCCAGTTTCCACGCCTTGGGGCTGCCGACGGGGGATGTGCCCGAAGGGCCGACGACGCCCGACCTCGAGTGGCCAACCTGGATCGTCTATAGCGCGATCCCGCTGGGTTCGGCGTTGATGTGCTTCCGTTTCCTGCAGGTGGCCTTTGACTTCCTGAAAACCGGCGAGCTGCCGCACCATGACCACGGCCACGTCGATGGCATCGAGAACGAAGACGGTGCAAAAGCGCACATCGTCGCCAATCCGTATGCCATGACCGACAACCTGCATTATCGTGACACGCGGGATCAAGACGGTCCGGCGGACAAGGACGGCAACGGGCACACGGGAGAGAAGCCATGAACGCCGCCATCATTTTCTGCATCCTGTTGGCGCTGATGCTGACCGGCATGCCGATCTCGATTTCGCTCGGCTTGACGGTGCTCAGTTTCATTTTTCTCTTCACCCACGTGCCGCTCGAATCGGTGGCGCTCAAACTGTTCACCGGGATCGAGAAGTTCGAGATCATGGCCATACCGTTCTTCATCCTGGCCGGCAACTTCCTGACCCACGGCGGGGTGGCGCGACGAATGATCCGGTTTGCCACCGACATGGTCGGGCACTGGCATGGCGGCCTGGGGCTGGCGGGGGTCATGGCCTGCGCGCTGTTTGCCGCGGTTTCCGGCTCCAGCCCGGCGACGGTGGTAGCGATCGGTTCCATCCTCCTGCCGGCGATGGTCAAGGCGGGCTATCCGAACCGCTTCGGCGCCGGGGTGATCACCACCTCGGGGGCGCTCGGCATCCTGATCCCGCCGTCGATCGTGATGGTCATGTACTCGGTGGCGACCAACACTTCGGTCGGTGCGCTGTTCATGGCCGGCGTCCTGCCCGGTCTTGGGCTCGCGGCGGTGCTCGGCGGGGTGACCTGGTACCGGGCGCGCAAGTACGACTATCCGCGCATGCCCAAGGCTGATTTCGCGGCGCGCTGGAAAAGCTTCCGCGAGTCGGTCTGGGGGCTGTTCCTGATCTTCGTCGTTATGGGCGGCATCTATTCGGGGATTTTTACCCCGACCGAGGCGGCGGCGATGAGTGCGGTGTATGCCTTCATTGTCGCGGTCTTCGTCTATAAGGACATGTCGCTCAAGGACGTGCCGAAGGTGCTGCTCAACTCGGCCAACATGTCGGCGATGCTGCTCTACATCATCACTAACGCCGTGCTCTTCTCGTTCATCATGACTAACGAGAATATTCCCCAGGCACTCGCTGAGTGGCTGCTGGGCAACGGGCTCGGCGTCGTGGCCTTCCTGCTGGCGGTGAACGTGATCCTGCTGCTGGCCGGGAATTTCATGGAGCCGTCGTCGATCGTGCTCATCTTCGCGCCCATCCTCTTCCCGGTGGCCATGAAGCTGGGTATCGACCCCGTGCATTTCGGGATCATCATGGTGGTCAACATGGAAGTCGGCATGTGCCATCCGCCGGTCGGGCTTAACCTGTACGTCGCGTCGGGAATCACCAAGATGGGGATCACCGACCTGACCGTCGCGGTCTGGCCCTGGTTGTTGTCAATGCTCGGCTTCCTGGTCGTGGTGACCTATTGGCCCGGGCTTTCGATCTGGTTGCCCAAGACCCTGGGCATGATGTAAGCCCTGCGCAGGCAGGGTTGGTGGCGCGTCGAGGGAAACCTCGGCGCGCTTTTTCTTGTCGGAGGCACGCCGCGTGGGTCGGCAAGCGATGCCATCTGTTGGTACAATAATAAGTTAGGCGTGCAATTGCCTGTTTTGTCGCGGTTTTCCTTTTTTATTTTTTGGAGCATTGATACATGGCTGTCGAAAGAACCTTGTCCATCATCAAGCCCGATGCCGTGGCGAAGGATGTAATTGGCAAGATTTACTCCCGTTTCGAAACCAACGGGCTCAAGGTGGTTGCCGCCAAAATGGCGTGGTTGTCGCCGCAAGAAGCCGGGACGTTCTACGGGGTGCATCGGGAACGGCCGTTCTTCGAGGGGCTGGTGCGCTTCATGACTTCGGGCCCGGTGATGATCCAGGTGCTCGAAGGCGAAGGGGCGATCGCGCGTCATCGCGAACTGATGGGCGCCACCGATCCGCAGAAGGCGGCGCCGGGAACGATCCGCGCTGATTTCGCCGAATCGGTGCAGTGCAACGCCGTGCATGGTTCGGACGGGCCGGAAACGGCGCGCGCCGAAGTCGCTTTTTTCTTTCCTGAAATGAACGTCTATACGGGACGTTGATGGTGTGTAGGGTGCAGGTTCTTCAATGACGGTCAATTTGCTGGATTTCGATGCCGACGGGCTGACGGCCTTTTTCGCCGAGCATGGCGAAAAGCCATTCCGGGCGCGGCAACTGCTGCGCTGGATGCATCGTTTCGGTGAATCGGATTTCGCTGCCATGACCGACATGGCCAAGAGCCTGCGCGAAAAACTGTCGCAGATGGCCGAGATCGCGCCGCCGGCGCTGATCTCGGACCGTCTTTCCGACGATGGGACGCGCAAGTTCCTGTTCGACGTCGGCAACGGTAATGCCATCGAAACCGTTTTCATCCCGGAGGACGATCGCGGCACGCTGTGTGTCTCAACCCAGGCCGGGTGTGCGCTCGATTGCGCCTTTTGTTCGACCGGCAAGCAGGGCTTTAACCGCAACCTGAACGTGTCCGAAATCATCGGCCAGCTCTGGCGCGCCAATCGCGCGCTCGGCGTCGATCCGCGCGGCGAGCGCATCATCAGCAACGTGGTGATGATGGGCATGGGCGAGCCGCTGGCCAATTTCGACAACGCCGTGGCCGCGTTGCGCCTGATGCTCGACGACAACGCCTACGGGCTTTCGCGGCGGCGCGTGACGGTGTCGACCTCGGGCCTCGTGCCGGCGATGGATCGCCTGTCGGAGGAATGTCCGGTGGCGCTGGCCGTTTCGTTGCACGCCCCGAACGACGCCTTGCGCGACGTGCTCGTTCCGATCAACCAGAAGTACCCGCTGCGCGAACTGATGGCGGCCTGCCGGCGTTATTTGCCAAGAGCGCCGCGTGATTTCGTGACCTTCGAGTACGTGATGCTCGACGGGGTTAACGACAGCGAGCACGACGCTCGCGAGCTGCTGGCGTTGACGCGCGATGTACCGTGCAAATTCAACCTGATTCCTTTCAATCCATTCCCGGGGACGCCGTACAAGCGTTCGCCGACGCCGCGCATCCGTCAGTTTTCGGAAATCCTGATGGCGGCCGGCATCGTCACGACCACGCGCAAGACGCGCGGCGATGACATCGATGCAGCCTGCGGCCAACTGGCCGGCCAGGTGAAGGACAAGACACGGCGGATCGAGCGCCGGACGATCAATGTCTATAAAAAAACGGGGGACGCATGAACGTGATGGGTTGGAGGTCGCTCCTGATTCCGGTGCTCTGCGCCGGGTTTCTGTTTTCGTCCACGGTACAGGCGCAAAGCACCGAGCCACAGCCCGAACAGCTGCGCTCGGCGAAGCCGAAGGACGTTCACACCCGAGCCAAATTGCGCACCGAACTGGCTGCGCTGTATTTCCAGGCGCAGGAATACATCGTCGCACTCGAAGAGCTGACGCTCGCCCTTTCGGTCAATCCCGATTATGCGCCGGCTTACAGCCTGCGCGGGCTGGTGCTCTTCAACCTCAAGGAGTTCTCCTCGGCCGAAGGCGATTTCAAGCGTGCGCTGAGCCTGGACGACAAAAATCCGGAAATCAACAACAACTACGGATGGTTCCTTTGCCAGACCGGGCGGGTCAAGGAGTCGATTGACTACTTTCAGCGGGCAATCCGCAATCCGCTCTATCGGACGCCGGAGATCGCCTGGATCAACCTGGGGGCGTGTTATCTTAAGGCGAACGATCTGGATGCGGCGGATGACGCCTTGCGTCGCGTCCTGCGCTTCTCGCCCGACAATCCGCAGGCCCTCTACAACCTGGCCCAGGTGGCTTATAAGCGCGGCAATTACGATGCCGCCAAGATGCATTTGATGAGCGTCGTGAAACGGGTCGATCCGAATGCCGAGATGTTGTGGCTGATGACCCGAATCGATCGGCGCTTGGGAGATCGGATGTCGGAAGCGAGTTTCGCCGCGCAACTGCGGCGCAAATTCCCCGACTCGCCCGAATATCAGGAACTGCTTAAGGGAAATTACGAATGAACGGGGAGATAACCCGCGCGGCAGAGACCCTCAGGGAGGAGGGTTTGCCGGAAGCGAACGCGTCGTCGGCCGAAGCCGAACACGCCGCGTCGGCGGTGGCCGGCGTGGGCATGCATCTGAAGCATGCCCGCGAAGCGAAGAAGATGAGCGTGGTGGACGTCGGGCGCATGCTCAAGCTGAGTGCGCGCCAGGTCGAGGCTTTGGAGGCTGACGACTGGTCGAGTCTGCCGTGCACGACGATCATTCGCGGTTTCGTGCGCAATTACGCCCGCCTGGTCGAGATCGATCCGCAGCCGCTGATGCTGGCGCTTGACCGTACGTCGCTGCCGGAGGCGCCGCAGCTTGATCTGCCGTCCGGTACACCGGTGCGGATGGATGAAGAGAAGCGCGTCGATCGGCGTGACCTGACGCGCATCGTCGCCGGTGGCGTGGTGCTGGCAGGGGCCTTGGCGGCGTACTATCTGGTGCCGCAGGACTGGCTGCAGACGACCTTGGAAACGTTTAAAGCGGCCACCCAGTCCAAGCCCGAAATTGTCGAACCTGCCGTCCGGGGAAAGGAATCCAACGCCGTGCCCGAGCCTGCGCCGACGGCGACCGCCGCACTGCAAGGCAAGGTTGAGCCGGTCGAGCCCGTCAACGTGTCGCCGGTTCCGGAAGCCGCCCCGGCCAAGGCGGTTGAGGCGCCGGCTCGGAGCGCAGGGGGCGTGCCAGCGGCGAACGTGCTGCGGTTTGCTTTTACGCAACCGTCTTGGGTCGAGGTGCGCGACAAGAGCGGCAACATCGTTTTTTCCCAGCTCAATCCGGGCGGGACGCAGAAAGAGGTCGAGGGGACGCCGCCCTTTGCGGTGGTGATCGGCAATGCCGCCCATGTCACCTTGACCTACCAGGGGCAGAGCATCGACATCTCCAAGCGCAGCAAGGACGATGTGGCGCGTCTGACTGTCGAGTGATCGGGAGTACGAGTTTCACGTGAGTTCGATGAATTCTCAGCGCCGACCGACCCGTTCGGTCTGGATCGGCAAGGTCCGCGTCGGTGGCGATGCGCCGGTGGTTGTCCAGTCGATGACCAATACCGATACCGTCGATGCCCTGAAAACGGCGATCCAGTGCGCCGAGCTGGCGCGTGCCGGCTCGGAGTTGGTGCGCATCACCGTCAATACGCCCGAGGCCGCGGCGGCAGTGCCGCGCATCCGCGAACAGCTCGACAAGATGGGCGTCGACGTGCCGCTGATCGGCGACTTCCATTACAACGGCCACCGGCTGCTTACCGATTATCCCGAGTGCGCGCAGGTGCTGGCCAAGTATCGGATCAACCCGGGCAATGTCGGGCACGGCAAGAAACGCGACGAACAATTCGCGCAGATGATCGAGATCGCCTGCCGCTACGACAAGCCGGTGCGCATTGGCGTGAACTGGGGCAGTCTCGATCAGGATCTCCTGGCGCGCATCATGGATGGCAATGCTTCACGTGCAGAGCCGCTCGATGCCGTTGGCGTGATGCGCGAAGCAATGGTGGCCTCGGCCCTGGAGTCGGCCGCCAAGGCCGAAGAACTGGGCCTGCCGGGCGACCGCATCATCCTGTCCTGCAAGGTTTCGGGCGTGCAGGATCTGATCGCCATTTATCGTGAATTGTCGCGCCGTTCCGATTATCCCTTGCACCTCGGTTTGACCGAGGCCGGCATGGGCTCGAAGGGCATCGTCGCTTCCACCGCAGCGATGTCCGTGCTGCTGCAGGACGGCATCGGCGACACGATCCGCGTGTCCTTGACGCCGGAGCCGGGCGGGGCGCGCACGCAGGAAGTGATCGTCGCCCAGGAAATGCTGCAGACGATGGGTTTGCGCGCCTTCACCCCGATGGTGGCTGCGTGCCCGGGCTGCGGCCGGACGACCAGCACCTTCTTCCAGGAGTTGGCGCAGACGATCCAGAATCACGTGCGCGAGAAAATGCCGGAGTGGCGTGCCGAATTCGACGGCGTCGAGAACATGACGCTGGCCGTGATGGGCTGCGTGGTCAATGGGCCGGGCGAGAGCAAGCATGCCAACATCGGCATCAGCCTGCCGGGGACCGGCGAAGTGCCGGCCGCGCCAGTCTATGAGGACGGGCTGAAGACCGTCACCCTGCGCGGCGAGAACATCGCCGAAGAATTCACCGCCATCGTCGATCGTTACGTGGCGAGAACCTACCAGAGAAAGAACGCAACACGCTTATGAGCCAGAACATCCAGTCCGTGCGCGGGATGAACGACATCCTGCCCGGCGAATCCGAGTTGTGGGAGCTTTTTGACGAGACCGTTCGGGCCTGGCTCAAGGCCTACGGCTACCGCCCGATCCGCCTGCCCATCGTCGAGCCGACGCCGCTCTTCAAGCGCGCGATCGGCGAGGTGACCGACATCGTCGAGAAGGAAATGTACTCCTTCACCGACAGTCTCAACGGCGAGGCGCTGACCCTGCGTCCGGAAGGCACTGCGGGTTGCGTGCGCGCGGTGATCCAGCACAAGCTGGCGGCACAACAGCCGCAACGCTTGTACTACATGGGCCAGATGTTTCGCCATGAGCGGCCGCAGAAAGGTCGTTACCGCCAGTTCAACCAGGTCGGGGTCGAGGCTTTTGGCTATGCCGGCCCGGACATCGACGCCGAGTTGATCCTGATGGGCGCACGCCTGTGGGACGACCTCGGGCTCGACGACATCAGGCTCCAAATCAACACCCTCGGCCAGCCGGCCGAGCGTGCGGTGCATCGTGCCGAACTGATCGCCTATTTCGAGCGTCACGCCGAATTGCTTGACGAGGACGCGCGCCGCCGCCTGCACACCAACCCGCTGCGCATCCTGGACAGCAAAAACCCGCACATGCAGGAGATGATCGCCGGCGCGCCGCGGTTGATCGACTTCCTCGGGGCGGAGTCGTTGGCGCATTTCGAGGGTGTGCAGCAAGTGCTGCGCGACGTCGGCATTCCCTTTGAGATCAATCCGCGGCTCGTGCGCGGCCTTGACTATTACAACCTGACGGTCTTCGAGTGGGTGACCGACCGTCTCGGCGCGCAAGGTACGGTCTGTGCCGGCGGCCGTTACGACGGCCTTGTCGAGCAGCTCGGCGGCAAGCCCACTCCGGCCTGCGGTTTTGCCATGGGGGTCGAACGCCTGGTGGCGCTGATCAGCGAGTCGGGTCAGGCGCCGGCCGCCGAAACGCCCGACGTCTACCTCGTTTATCAAGGCGATGAAGCAGTGCGTCTGGCACCGCGCGTGGCAGAAGGTTTGCGCGACGTCGGCCTCAACGTTGTTTACCATTGCGGCGGCGGCAGTTTCAAATCGCAGATGAAGAAAGCCGACGCCTCGGGCGCGACCTTTGCCGTGATCATCGGCGACGACGAGGCTGCCGCCGGGCAGGTAACCCTCAAGCCCCTGCGCGCAAGCGAAGGGCAGCAGAACGAACAGCAGCGTGTCGGCCTCGAGGAGTTGGCCGATGTGATCATGAACTCTTACATCGACGGGGAAGAAGCGTAATGGCGGCCTACGATCTCGAAGAACAGGAACAGATTGCCGAAGTCCGCGCCTGGTGGAAGCAATACGGCAACCTCTTGCTTAACGTGGTGACGGTGGTTGCCGTCACCGCTGCCGCCTGGCAAGGCTGGAACTGGTATCAGCGTAAGCAGGGTGCCGAAGCCTCGGCGGTCTATGCCGAGTTGCAGAATGCCGCGCAGCAGTCCGACTTGCAGCGCGTCAAAGTGACGAGCGGCGAGCTGTTGGAAAAATATTCCGGCTCGTCGTACGCACCGCTCGCCGCGTTGACTGCGGCCAAGACCCTGGCGGACAACGGCGACGCCAAAACGGCGCGTTTGCAGCTGACGTGGGCTGCGGACAAAGGCAAGAATGAGGTGCGCGACATGGCTCGCCTGCGTCTGGCCGCCTTGTTGATCGACGAAAAGGAATATGACGCGGCGCTCAAGCAGCTCGACGCCAAGCCGGGCGCTGGTTTCGAAGCGCGCTTTGCCGATACGCGCGGCGATGTGCTGCGCGCGCAGGGCAAGGCGGCTGAGGCCGCGACCGCGTACCGTGCGGCGATCGAGGCCTTGAAGGCCACCCCCGTCGACGCGGCCGATCTGCAAAGTTGGCAGCAGCAGTCGAATGCCGTCTTCCGCGAATTGCTGCAGCAGAAGATCGACGCGCTGGGCGGAGCGCAGTAATGCGTCCCCGTCTCGCTCCGGCGTTGAGTGTCCTGGCGGGCTTGCTCCTGCTCAGCGGCTGTTCGACCATCGATTCGCTCAATCCCTTTGTCAGCAAAGGGCCGAAAATGGCCGAACTGACGCCCTTCAAGGCGTCGGTTGAAACCCGTGCGGTCTGGCGCGAGAACGTCGGCAAGAGTGACGTCTACGCCTTTACCCCGGCGATCGTCGGGAATGCTGTCTATGCCGCGAGCCGCGACGGAACCATCGCTCGCTTCGAGGATGGAAAGCGCGTTTGGCGGATCGACGCTGGTCAGCCCTTGTCGGGCGGTGTCGGCGCCGATGCCCGTTTGCTGGTGGTCGGAACACCCAAAGGGGAGGTCATCGCCTTCGACCCGGCGGACGGCAAGCGTGTATGGTCGGCCCGGGCAAGCAGCGAAGTGCTGGCGCCGCCGGCCGTGGGCGGCGGCTTGGTGGTCGTGCGCAGCGGCGATAACCGGCTGATCGCCTACGACGCCCTCGACGGCAAGCGCAAGTGGACTTTCCAGCGGCCGATGCCGGCGCTCGCCCTGCGTGCTACCGCGGCGCCGCTGATCGATAACAACGTTGTCGTTTCGGGCTTTCCGGGCGGCAAGGTGATCGCGGTAAATGCCGGTAACGGCGTTCAGCTGTGGGAAGGGACTGTCGCCTTGCCGAAAGGCTCGACTGAACTCGACCGTGTCTCCGACGTCACCAGCCAACCTGTCGTTGCCGGGCGTCTCTTGTGTGCCGTCGCCTTTCAGGGCAAGGTGGCCTGTTTCGACATTAGCTCAGGCAATACCGTGTGGTCGCGCGACATGTCGAGCGCCGTCGGGCTGACCCTGGAGGGGCGCCACCTCTACGTGACCGACGACAAGGGCGCCGTCTATGCGCTGGACATCGCCAGTGGCGCCAGCATCTGGAAGCAGGACAAGTTGCTCAACCGCGGGGTCGGCGCGCCGGTAGCGCGTCGAAATCTGCTCGCGGTGGCCGATGTCCAAGGCTACGTGCATTTTCTTAACCGTGACGACGGTGCCTTTGTCGGGCGCCTGAGTACCGACGGGACTCCCGTGGTCGCGCCGCTGCAGTTGCTTGACAACCGTGTGCTGGTTCAGACCAGTGGCGGTTCCGTCCTCGCCATCGAGGCGCAATGAAACCCACCATCGCTCTCGTCGGCCGGCCGAATGTCGGCAAGTCGACCCTCTTCAATCGCCTGACCAAGACCCGGGACGCCCTTGTGGCGGACATCCCGGGGCTTACGCGCGACCGTCATTACGGACACGGCAAGCTCGGCAGCAAGCCCTATCTTGTCGTCGATACCGGCGGTTTCGAACCGTTGGCCAAGGACGGCATCATGCACGAGATGGCCCGCCAGACCGAGCAGGCCATCGCCGAGGCGGATGCCATCGTCTTCGTTGTCGATGGGCGTACCGGCATCACCGCACTCGACAAGGAAATCGCCAACAAGCTGCGCAAGGTCAATCGGCCGGTCGTGGTGGCGGTCAATAAGTCCGAAGGCATGACGCGCGGGGTCGTGGTTGCCGATTTCCACGAGCTCGGACTTGGCGAGCCGCTGGCGATTTCGGCGACGCATGGCGAAGGTGTCCGCCACCTCGTCGAGCAGGTGCTTGAGCCGTATCCTGAGCCGAGTGACGAGGAAGAAAAGGACGATGTCCTCAAGGTGGCGATCGTCGGTCGGCCGAACGTCGGCAAGAGCACCATGATCAACGCCTTGCTCGGTGAAGAGCGGGTCATCGCTTTCGATCTGCCCGGAACCACGCGCGATTCGATCTACGTTGACTTCGAGCGTGAGGGGCGCAAGTACACGCTGATCGATACCGCGGGCCTGCGTCGTAAGGGTAAGGTTTTCGAGTCGATCGAGAAATTCTCGGTGATCAAGACCCTGCAGTCGATCGAGGATGCGCATGTCGTCGTGCTTGTGCTTGATGCATGCCAGGATATCTCGGACCAGGATGCGCACATCGCCGGTTTCGTGCTTGAGTCCGGGCGTGCGCTGGTGGTTGCGGTCAACAAGTGGGATGGCCTCGACAACTACAAGCGCGAGCAGATCAAGCAGGAGCTTGAGACGCGTCTGAAATTCCTCGATTTTGCCCGCTTCCATTACGTTTCTGCGCTTAAGGGGCAAGGCTTGGTGCAGGTGTTCCGTTCGGTCGACGCTGCATACAAGGCGGCCACGGCCGACCTGTCTACGCCGCAGCTGACTCGGACACTGATCGATGCCGTCGCTCGCCAGGCGCCGCCGCGGAGCGGAATCTTCCGACCCAAGCTGCGTTACGCGCACCAAGGCGGACGTAATCCGCCGGTCATCGTCATTCACGGCAACGCGCTCGATCAGGTGCCCGATTCGTATCGACGCTACCTTGAGCACGTCTTCCGCGAGGTCTTCAAGCTGCAAGGGACGCCGCTGCGCATCCAGTTCAACGTCAGCCAGAACCCCTTTGCCGAACGCAAGCCGGTCGAGAAGACGCGTCGCAGGCCTAAACCCGAAGAGAAGAGCGGGCATGCGCCGGCCAAGGCGAAGGTCGGGCCACGCAAACCGGCTACTACAGCGGCGACTGCGCCGCGCACCCGCCGCAAGCCGAGCGGCGCTTGACCCGGGCATGGAAATTATTCCCAGTAATGATGGTCAAGCCCGGAAAAATCCTATAAGCTTGAACGCAATACCAACAATGAACATGGAGTTCAAACCATGAGCAATAAAGGGCAACTTTTACAAGACCCGTTTCTCAATGCCTTGCGCCGGGAGCATGTTCCGGTTTCGATCTATCTCGTCAATGGCATTAAGCTGCAGGGGCAAGTCGAATCCTTTGATCAGTATGTCGTGCTGCTCAAGAACACCGTGACGCAGATGGTGTACAAGCACGCCATTTCGACGGTCGTTCCTTCGCGTCCGGTCAATCTGCAACAGGACTCGAACGACGATTAAAACCGTCGGGACGTTCGCAGGCGCGGCGGATGAACTCCGTCGCGCTTTTCCTTTTTTCGCCATTTCTTCAGTACGTTGCGCACCGTCCATACGCCGCAGCCGGTGATTGCCGACCATGTTTGAGCGTCCTTCCGCAGGGGAGCGCGCGGTTGTGGTGCAGCTCGATTTCGGTGAAGGCGACATGGCGGAACGTCTTGAAGAGGTGCATCTGCTTGTCGAGTCGGCCGGTGCGAATGTCTGTGCCAATGTCGTCGGCAAGCGGCGCAGCCCCGATCCGGCAACCTTCGCCGGCAAAGGCAAGGTCGAAGAGGTCGCTGCCGAGGTTGCGGCGCATGCAGCCAATCTCGTCATTTTCAATCATGCGCTTTCGCCCGCGCAGGAGCGTAACCTCGAGCGCCGCTTGCAGTGTCGGGTCGTTGACCGGACCAGCCTGATTCTCGATATCTTCGCCCAGCGTGCACAGAGCGCTGAGGGGAAGTTGCAGGTCGAGCTTGCGCAACTCGATCATCTGGCGACGCGTCTGGTTCGTGGTTGGACACACCTGGAACGGCAGAAAGGCGGGATCGGTCTGCGCGGCCCTGGCGAAACGCAGCTCGAAACCGATCGTCGCTTGCTCGGAAAACGTGTCAAGCTGTTGCGCGAGCGCCTGGTGCGCCTGGAGCGGCAGCGCGGCGTCCAGCGCAAGGCGAGGGCGCGCGGCGAAGTGCTGAACGTCTCTCTGGTCGGCTATACCAACGCCGGGAAGTCCACGCTTTTCAATGCATTAACGCATTCTGGGGCTTACGCTGCGAACCAGTTGTTCGCCACCCTCGATACGACCTCGCGCAAACTCTGGCTGGGCGAAGCCGGGCATGTGGTGATCTCGGATACTGTCGGTTTTATTCGCGACTTGCCGCACGAACTCGTGGCGGCCTTCCAGGCGACGCTTGAAGCGACCGCTCAAGCCGATCTTCTCCTGCATGTCGTCGATTCGGCGAGTCCGGCCCGCGAGGAACAAATGGCTGAAGTCGGCAAGGTGCTCGAAGAAATTGGCGCGAACGAAGTCCGGCAATTGGTGGTCTTCAACAAGCTCGATTTGACGGGCTTGCCTCCGGCGGTCGAGCGGGATGAGTATGATAGAATTTTTCGCGTCAGGCTCAGTGCTAAATGCGGTGATGGCTTGCCCTTGCTGCGCGAGGCTTTGGCCGAGATCGCACAGGAAAAATCAACCGGCGCGTCTCGCGCCACCGAGGTCGGCGCCGACGCCGATCAGGATAACTTGGAAGACGAACAGAACCCCTCGCTATGATTTCATGCATCGGAGTGCTTATGTCGATCAACGACCCCCAGTGGGGCGGGCGCGGCAACGATAACGGCGGCGGCAAGCGCCCGAATCAGGGACCGCCTGATCTTGAGGATCTGTGGCGCGATCTCAACGGTCGGCTATCGTCCATTTTCGACAAGAAAAAGGGCGGTGGGAATAACAACGGTGGCGATGGTGGCGGCCGTCCGCCGGTGGAACTCAATCCCAAATTTCTGAGCAGCGGCGCCGGTATCATCGTCGCCCTCGCGGTGCTTGCCTGGCTGGCCAGCGGCTTCTACATTGTCGATGCCTCGCAGCGCGGCCTTGTCCTGCAATTCGGCAAGTACAAGGAAAGCACGGCGTCCGGTCTGCGCTGGCGTCTGCCGTATCCGATCCAGTCGCACGAACTGGTGAATATTTCCGGGGTGCGCACGCTCGAGATCGGCTATCGCGGCAGTGAGCGAAACAAAGTGCTCAAGGAAGCGCTGATGCTCACCGACGATGAGAACATCATCAACATCCAGTTTGCGGTGCAGTACATCCTCAAGGATCCGGTCGCCTACATCTTCAACAATCGCGGTCCGGATGAGGCTGTGATGCAGGCGGCTGAAACTGCGATCCGCGAGATCGTCGGCAAGAGCCGCATGGACTTCGTGCTCTATGAAGGGCGTGAACAGATCGCGATCAAGGCTTCGAACCTGATGCAGGAAATCCTCGATCGTTACGAAACCGGCATCCAGATTTCCAAGGTCACGATGCAGAACGCGCAGCCGCCCGAGCAAGTGCAGTCGGCCTTCGACGACGCCGTCAAGGCGGGTCAAGACCGTGAGCGGCAGAAGAACGAAGGTCAAGCGTATGCCAACGACGTCATTCCGAAAGCACGCGGTACGGCCGCGCGCCTGATGCAGGAAGCCGACGGCTACAAGCAGCGCCTGATCGCCACGGCGGAAGGCGACGCCAGCCGCTTCCGTCAGCTCAATACCGAATACGCGAAAGCACCCGAAGTGACGCGTAATCGCCTGTACCTGGAAACCATGCAACAGGTCTATGCCAACACCAGTAAGGTGCTGGTCGATGCCAAGGGGCAGGGGAACCTCCTCTACCTGCCGCTCGACAAGCTGATGCAGGCAGCGGGTTCTGTGCCTGCTGCGGCGCCGGCGCACACCGAAACGAATGCTCCGACGGCCTCGCGTCCTGCGCCGGCCATGACCCACGAAACCCCGCCGCAAGTGGCCGATCGGCCTGAAGTTCGCACCCGCGATGCCTTGCGTTCGCGCGACCGGGAGGTGCGCTGATGAAAGCCAGTCTGAACTTCATTGCGGCCGCTGCCGCAGGTGTGCTCGTCCTGCTCGGGGCGATGATCTTCACCGTCGATCAGCGTCAGCATGCCATCGTCTTCCAGTTGGGTGAGGTTCGCGAGGTCATCTCCGAACCCGGTCTCTACTTCAAGTGGCCGATGATCCAGAACGTGCGCTATTTCGACAAGCGCATCCTGACGCTCGATTCGGCCGAGCCCGAGCGCTTCATCACCTCGGAAAAGAAAAACGTCCTCGTCGATTCCTTCGTCAAGTGGCGCATCGTCGATCCGAAGCTTTACTACGTCTCGGTTGCCGGTGAGGAAGCGCGCGCCCGGACACGTCTCGCGCAGACGGTCAACGCCGGCCTGCGTGAGGAGTTCGGCAAACGCACGGTGCATGACGTCGTTTCCGGTGAGCGCGACAAGATCATGGAGCAGATGCGCGAGAAGGCCGACCAGGATGCGCGCAAGATCGGCGTCCAGATTGTCGACGTGCGCGTCAAGCGTGTCGATTTGCCGAGCGAGGTCAGCGAGTCGGTGTATCGCCGCATGGAAGCCGAGCGGAAGCGCGTCGCCAACGAGTTGCGTTCAGAAGGTTCCGCCGAGGCCGAGAAGGTCCGTGCGGACGCCGATCGGCAGCGTGAGGTCATCGTCGCCGAGGCTTACCGCGATGCACAGAAGGTCAAGGGTGAGGGCGATGCCAAGGCGGCGGCAATTTACGCCCAGGCCTTCGGGCAGAACCCCGAGTTCTACGCCTTCTATCGCAGCCTGGAAGCCTACCGCAATAGTTTCAAGAACAAGGGCGATGTCATCGTGGTTGAGCCCAATTCCGATTTCTTCAAGTACATGAAGAGCCTCGGTCGCGGCGAAAAAGCCGCGAAATGACCACCACCCTGCTGCTCGCCTTCGCACTGATGCTGGTCCTGGAAGGGGTGATCCCCTTCCTGGTTCCGCGCGTCTGGCGAGAAACCTTTCGGCGTCTGACCCAGATGTCGGATGGGCAGATCCGTTTCGTCGGCTTAAGTTCGATGCTCGCCGGCCTCATTCTCCTGATGATCTTCACATGAACTGGCTGCTGCCTGATTACGTTGCCGATGCCTTGCCGCAGGAGGCCGCTCGCATCGAGCGCCTGCGCCGGACCGTCCTCGACCTGTTCCGCGTTCACGGCTATGAGTTTGTCATGCCTCCTCTGCTGGAGCATCTCGATTCGCTGCTCACCGGCTCGGGCTCGGATCTGAAGCTGCGTACCTTCCAGCTCGTCGACCAGCTTTCCGGGCGGACGCTGGGCATCCGCGCCGACATGACACCGCAGGTCGCGCGTATCGACGCACACCTGCTCAATCGCGAAGGTGTGGTTCGCCTCTGTTATTGCGACAGTGTCCTGCATACCCTGCCAGCTTCGCATGCGGCCAGCCGAGAACCCATTCAACTGGGGGCGGAGCTTTACGGTTACGCGGGCGTGGAAGCCGATCGTGAAGTTATCCGATTGCTGGCGGTGGCTCTCGAGCGCGCCGGTGCGCCGGCATCGCGCATCGACATCGGCCACGTCGGCGTCTTCCGTGCCCTGGCCAGGGCGGCCGGGCTTGAAGGTGCGGATGAGGCGACGATCATTCAGCTGCTGCAGGTCAAGGATGTGCCCAGCCTGCGTGATTACTGCGACCGACTGACGCTGCCTTACCGCGCTGCCTTCCTGCAGTTGCCGGAGCTCTACGGCGATTGCCGCGTTCTGGCCCAGGCTGGTGAGACGCTACCGGCCTTGCCTGAAATCGCCGCTGCGCTGGAAAGTCTGCAGCGCCTGCAAGACGCGATGCCGGATCTGCCGCTTTCGTTCGACCTCGCCGACCTGACGGGTTACCATTACCACAATGGCGTGGTGTTTGCCGCCTACCATTCAGCGTATCCCAGCGCCATCGCCCGCGGTGGTCGTTACGACGGCGTCGGCAAGAACTTTGGCCGGGCGCGCGCTGCCACCGGTTTTTCGCTCGATCTCCGGGAAATCGCGCGCTTGACCATTGGCGAGCATGAGGTGCGCGGCATTCTGGCGCCGACGAATGCCGCCGATACGGCCTTGGCCTCGTGCGTTGCCGAATTGCGCGAGCAGGGCGAAATTGTTGTCGAGTTGTTGCCCGGAGAGACGCAGTGCGCCGGGCCGGTTTGTGACCGTGCGCTGGTGTGGCGCGACGGACAATGGATGGTTGAATCGATTACAGGAAATAAAAGTCATGGCTAAAAACGTCATCGTGGTCGGCACCCAGTGGGGTGACGAGGGTAAAGGCAAGATCGTCGATTGGCTGACTGATCACGCCCAGGGCGTCGTCCGCTTTCAGGGTGGTCACAACGCTGGCCATACCCTTGTGGTCGGTGAGCGGGTGTTCAAGCTCAACCTCGTTCCTTCGGGCATTGTGCGTGCCGGCGTCGTCTGCTACGTTGGCAATGGTGTCGTTCTCGACACCCGGCATCTGCTGTCGGAGATTCGCGAACTGGAGGCGGGCGGGATCGAAGTCCGTTCGCGCCTCAAGATCAGCCCGGGCTGTCCCTTGATTCTGCCGTATCACGCGGCGCTCGATCGGGCGCGTGAGGCGGCTAAGCCTGAGGGTGCCAAGATCGGCACGACCGGCAAGGGGATCGGCCCAACTTACGAGGATAAGGTCGCGCGTCGCGCCCTGCGCGTTTATGACCTGTTCAACCCGGAGCGCTTTGCCGCCAAGTTGCGCGAGAACCTCGACTATCACAACTTCGTGCTGACCCAGTACCTGGGCGGCGAAGCGCTCGATTACGACACCGTGTTGGCGCAGGTGATGGCCGATGCCGAGGAGATCAAGCCCCTGGTGGCCGATGTTTCGGCCGCCCTGCATGCCGCCAACAAAGCAGGGCAGAACCTGCTGTTCGAAGGTGCGCAAGGCTCCTTGCTCGACGTCGATCACGGCACCTATCCCTTTGTTACCTCCTCGAACTGCGTGGCCGGCCAGGCTGCGGCCGGTTCGGGTGTTGGTCCGTCCAAGCTGCACTACGTGCTGGGCATCACCAAGGCGTACTGCACGCGCGTCGGCGGCGGTCCGTTCCCGAGCGAGTTGGACATCGAGACGGAAGGCACGCCGGGCCATCAGATGTCGCAGAAAGGGCGTGAGTTCGGCACCGTGACCGGGCGCAAGCGTCGTTGCGGCTGGTTCGATGTTCCTGCTTTGCGTCGTTCCATTCAGATCAACGGCGTGACTGGGTTGTGCATCACCAAGCTCGACGTACTCGATGGCCTGACTGAACTGAAAATCTGCACCGGCTATCGCCTCAACGGTCAGGTGGTCGATCTTCTGCCGATGGGGGCCGATGAAGTCGCGGCCTGCGAGCCGATACTCGAAACTCTTCCGGGGTGGAGCGAATCGACCTTCGGGGCACGCAGCATGGAACAGTTGCCGGAGGCTGCGCGGGCTTATCTGGCGCGCATCGAAGCCTTGTGCGAGATCAGCATCGACATCGTGTCGACGGGTCCGGAGCGCGATGAAACCATTCTGCGTCGGCACCCGTTTACGTGCTGATGCCTCGACGTTTGTCGCTCAAAGCCGGCACTGCGCCGGCTTTTTGTTTGGCGAGCAGACGGTTCGGGTGACTCGTACGCGCGCGCAGACCTGCCCATCTTGCTATGATGAGGCTTGGTATCACCAGCCAGGATGGCATTGATGGGAATCCTCGATTGGTTTGTCAATCGCCCTGCGCAATTCGACGCGGATCGGCGTAACGAAGAGACCATAGAACGGGCCATCGATAAGGCTGTCCAGCTCACCAACCCGCGTTTGAAGCTGGTGCGCGATTATCGGGAAAACCTGCGGCCGGCGGTCGAGGCCGCGATCGATCATCTGCGCGCCCTGGTGTTGGCCTTGCCTCCGCCCATCGAAGTTTCCGCCGATTTGTGGGCAGAAAATCCTTCATTGCGCGCCTTTTTTGCCTCCCGTCTCGACGTGGCTCAGACGGTAGGGCGCTCGAGCAATCTCCGGACGCTGTTTGATAAGTATCAGACGCTCGATTGCGCCTGTTTTGTCCTCGGGATGGCTTGCGAGGAACAGCGTGTGTTCGGCATGGGGCTACAGGGAGAGGTTGTGCAGCGAGAGGTGGCCCAAAGCGTACTTGTCTTCTCCGATCACAAGGCGCGGATTTGCGGCCGTGATGAGCAGGAGTTGAGGCGCCTCATCGGCACTCAAGCCTTTGAATATCTCGTGGCCGAGGCGATCGCCAAAATTGGCGAGGAGCATGCCGAACGTCGTGAACTCGAAGAAGAGCGTGCGCTGATTCGTGCCCGCCTGCGCCTGTTGCAGCAGCAGGGGCCGGGCTTGGGGAGTTTTGCCGGAGCGCAGCCGGAACAGCTTGCAGTGCGTGAGCGGCTGGAAGCTCAGTTGCTGGACAACGAACGGCAACTTGAGGCCTGTGTCGGGCAGCAGGACGTGCTCGACTTCGAATTCGAAGTCCTCAAGGACGTACTTGCCGATCCGACGGCTTATCTTGCGTTCGAGGCCGAGCGGCGGTGGATCGATACGCTCAACGTGCTGTGTCCGGCAGGGCAGGGCGCGGAGATCGAATTCACGCAAGTACGGCTGCTTGGGGCGCAGAAGGCGACACGGGCTTTTGTTCTGGGGCGTTTTGCGCGTACTGGGATGTGTGCGGGGCAGATCGATTTTGCCGGCGCGGAGCGTCTGTTGTGATGCGGAACGAAATGTTCAGCAAAAACGCCGCCATGCTTGGCGGCGCTGCAAAGCAAAAAGCCCCGATCTATGATCGAGGCTTTGCTTTTCTTGGTGCCCAGGAGAGGACTCGAACCTCCACAGTGTTGCCACCACCAGGACCTGAACCTGGCGCGTCTACCAATTTCGCCACCTGGGCATCGCTTAAGAAGGCAACATTATAAAGGACCAATAAAAAATGTCAACAAAAAAACCATCAAAAGTGAGAAGAAAAGATCCTTTCTTTGAGCGTGAGGCCGCGCGGTACGCCATGCCTTTGCCATCGCGCGAATACATCCAGCAGATGCTCGAAGAACAAGGGCGGCCGGTGTTCTTCGAACGCCTGTGCGAGCTGCTCGATATCCGCAAAGGCGAGCTTGAACCTTTCGAGCGGCGCTTGTTGGCGATGGAGCGCGAGGCCCAGATCATGCGCAACCGCAAGGGCGCCTTCATCCTGCCCGAGCGCGCCAGCCTGATCCCGGGACGCATTGAAGGGCACGCCGACGGTTACGGCTTCCTCATTCCCGATGACGGGAGCGAGGACATTTTTCTCGATGCCAAACAGATGAGCAAGGTCCTGCACCGCGACCGGGCGCTGGTCAGGGCGATCGGCGTCGACCGCAAGGGGCGGCCGGAAGGCGTGATCGTCGAGGTGCTCGAACGCGCCAACAGCCGGGTTGTCGGGCGCGTGTTGATCGAGCACGGCATCGCGGTCGTGGTGCCGGAAAACCGGCGCATCAGCCAGGACATCCTGGTGACTCCGGACAAGAAGTTCAAGGCCAGGGACGGCCAGGTGGTGGTGGTCGAAATCATTGAGCAGCCAAACCGCCATGCCCAGCCGATCGGACGCATCGTCGAGGTTTTGGGTAACTATGCCGATCCGGGGATGGAAATTGAAATCGCCCTGCGCAAGCACGACCTGCCGTTCGAGTTTTCTGCGCAGTCGCTCAAGGAAACCAAGGCGCTTCCCGAGCGCGTGGCGCCAGGAGAATGGGACGGCCGGCGTGACCTGCGCGATCTGCCTCTGGTGACGATCGACGGCGAGACCGCCAAGGATTTCGATGACGCGGTCTTTGCTGAGAAGAAGGGCCGCGGTTGGCGCCTGGTGGTGGCAATCGCCGACGTCAGCCATTACGTGCGTCCGGGCTCGGCGCTCGACCGCGAGGCGATGGAACGGGGCAATTCGGTGTATTTCCCACGCCGAGTGATCCCGATGTTGCCGGAGAAACTCTCCAATGGCCTGTGCTCGCTCAACCCCGAGGTTGATCGTCTGGCCATGGTCTGCGACATGGACATCAATGCCAGCGGCGCGATCAAGGCCTACACCTTCTATCCCGCCGTCTTCCGCTCGCAGGCGAGGCTGACCTACACGCAGGTCTGGAACTGGCTTTCCGGCGAAGCACAGCCTGAAAGCGAGCAACACCGCGGGCTGCAGCCGCACCTCAAGGCGCTCTACGCCTTGTTCCAGGTCCTGCTCAAGGCGCGCCATAAACGTGGGGCGATCGATTTCGAGACGATCGAAACGATGATGCTGTTCAACGATCAAGGCAAGATCGACAACATCGTCCCAGTCGTCCGTAACGACGCGCATCGCCTGATTGAAGAGTGCATGCTGGCCGCCAACGTCTGCGCTTCGGCCTTCCTGGAGGAACATCACCAGGCCTGTCTGTACCGGGTGCATGAAGGGCCGACGCCGGAGAAGCTTGAGGCGCTGCACAGCTTCCTCAAAGAATTCGGGCTGTCGCTGGCCGGTGGCGAGGATCCGCACGCCAAGGATTACGCAGCGCTGCTGGAGAAAATCAAAAGCCGGCCCGACGCCCAGTTGCTCCAGACGGTGATGCTCCGCTCCTTGCGCCAGGCCGTCTACAGCCCCGACAACGTCGGGCATTTCGGCCTCTCCTACGAACATTACACCCACTTCACCTCGCCGATCCGGCGTTATCCCGACTTGCTCGTGCATCGCTCGATCAAGGCTGTGCTTGAAGGCAAACGCTATAGCCCGGGCAATTGGGACGACATCGGCATGCATTGCTCGATGACCGAGCGCCGTGCGGACGAAGCGACGCGCGACGTGAACAACTGGCTCAAGTGCTACTACATGCGCGACCGGATCGGCGAAGAGTTCGCCGGAACCATCGCGGCGGTGGTTCCCTTCGGCGTTTTCGTTGCCCTCGACTCGGTTTATGTCGAAGGGCTGGTGCATGTTTCGGAACTGGGCGAAGACTATTTTCAGTACGACAACATCAAGCACGAGATGCTCGGCGAACGTAGCGGCAAGCGCTATCGCCTCGGCGACCGTCTCTATGTCCGCCTGGTCCGGGCCGATCTGGAGAGCGGACGCATCGACTTCGTTCTGGCCGAGCCGCCTGTCGATGGTGCGACCCCCGATACTTTTACGGCTGGAAAAACGAAAGCGGTACGACGCAAGAAAAGCGGTTGACGGGCAGTGAAGTGTGCTGCGCGGACAGCGGGTGTCGGCAGGTCAATAGACCAGCGCCCGCCAGTCGGGATCGAGGCTGCGGGCGATGAAAGCCGTGGCGCCGGCGCTGCCGGCGCACTCCGGGATCAAGGTTTCGCTGTCGGCGATCCACGCAGCCTGCGCCATGCTGCAGGCGCGCAGCTCAACGCCGGCGGCGGCCGCTTCACGCAAAAAGTCGCCCAGCGACTTGTCACATTGCGGCGAGGGGTAGAGCGTGTCGGCCACGCCTTGCACCAGCAAGCGCACCGCCGGACCGGCGAAATGCAACTCGACCCGGCAATCGAGAGCGCTGGCAGCGAGCGCGTGCACCATGGGGGTGACACAGGCCTCAGGGCGGCGACCGTCGACGCTACAGAGCAGCAGCGCGAGGTGTTGCAGAAGGCGTTCATTCATCGAAACGGGCTCCCGGGTCCATGCGCAGGATGTGTTCCCGATAGCTGTGTGCGTCGCATAAGGCTGTGGCCTCCTCGGCCCAGCACAGCGGGGTGCCACGCGCCATCCAGCCCGTCGTGTAAGGCATTGCGAGGATCAGGTTGGGGCGCGCTTCCGCAGCTTCGTTGCCTGCCGCCAGCGTAAAGGAAATCGGGGCGTGCACGGCGAGTACCGTCTTGCGACATTCGACGGTGCCCAGCCCGCGTCCGCGTTCGATGCGCGCACCGCGCGGCTTGGCGGTGAAGGCGATGAGTTCGCCGGCAAGAAAAAGACCGAAGCCGGTTGCGCCGATCAGGACTTCGCCGCTGGCATCGTCCGGACGCGTAACCCACATGTCATGGGTGCGGCAATACCAGCGATCGGCAGGGATGTGACCTCTGAACGACGAATCCGGCATTTCTCGACTCCGCGTGAGGATGCTTGCACCGGCGGCAAGGCGACGGTGCAGTCTAACATTGCGGGCATGCTGCCGCAGCGGTGGCAGTGGCAAAGAAATGGGGCGCCTGACGGCGCCCCAGTGCGGGAGGATTCGAAACGAAGCTATTCGCCGGCTTGCCGTTCGGAGCGGGTGCCGGTGTTGTCGTGCGAATCCGTCAGGTAGTCGTCCTTCCAGCCGCCACCGAGGGCCTTGAACAGATCAACGCTGGCGTTGAGGCGGGCCTGGCGGGTGCTGATAAAGGCCATCAGTGCGTCGTTGGCGGTCCGTTGGGCATCAAGCACCTCAAGGAATCCCGAGTAACCGGCGGCATAACGGATCTGCGCGATGTCCAGGCTCTTTTGCGCCGCCTTGGCGCGCTTGTCTTGCGCATCGTCCGCGGTGGCGTATTCGCGCAGGCCGACGAGCGCGTCATTGACCTCCTTGAAGGCCGTATGTACCGTTTTCTGATAGCCCGCCAAAGCCTGCTTCTGGCGGGCGGTGGCCTGGTCGACGCGCGCCGAAGTACGGCCAGCGTCGAAGAGGGGCATCGCCGCGGCCAGACCGAGCGACCAGACGTTGGCACCCGATTTGAACAAGTCGGCCAAGGCCGCGCTTTCTCCGCCATAGGTGCCGGTCAGCGTCACGCTCGGGAAATACGCGGCCTTGGCGACGCCGATTCGGGCGTTGGCCGAGATCAGCGATTCTTCGGCTTGACGGATGTCGGGTCGGGCCTCGAGCAAGGCCGACGGCAGGCCGCCCGGCGGCACCGGAGGGAGAGGCATCTGGCGCAGGTCGCCGGCCGGGATGCGCAAGTTCGGCTGCCCGGTCAGCAACGCCAACTGGCTTTCGGCCATGGCACGTTGACGGCGAAGTTCTGCCGCTTGTGCCTCGGCAGCGGCCAAGCTGCCCTCGGCCTGGTTCTCCTCAAGCGGCGATGCGGAGCCCGCAGCGAAGCGGCTGCGCACGATTTCGAGCGATTCGCGGCGGGTGGTGAGCGTGTTTTCGGTCAGCGCCAGCGCGGCATCGTTGGCGCGCAGAGCAAGGTAGCTATTAACCACTGCGCCGGTGACCGTCAGCGTGACCGCGTCGCGGGCATAACGGCTCGCCAGCAGGTCGGCGCGGGCCGATTCGTTGGCGCGGCGCAGCTTGCCCCAGAGGTCGATTTCGAACGAAGTGCTCAGCCCAGCACGGCGGCTGTCCTGCAGGCGGTGTGCGCTGGCCGGGAGCGGGTTGGCATTGAGCGTGCTGACTTCGCTGCGCGAACTGCCGGCCTTGAGGTCGACCTGTGGGAAGTAGGTCGCTCGCGCTTCCGAAGCGAGACCTTCGGCTTCCTCGACGCGGGCGACGGCGGCGAGCAGGTCGAAGTTGTGTTCGCGTGCTCTGGCCACCAGTTCGTCGAGCGTTGGGTCGGCGTAACGCCGCCACCATTCGGGCTCGACGAGTGCCGTGGGCGCTTGTTCCTCGGTACGGCTGTAGGCCTCGGGCAGGGTGACTTCAGGGCGCTTGTAGTCGGGGCCGACAGCGCAGCCGCCGAGCAGGATCAGGCCGAACACCGCCGCGATCGGGCTCAGGGTGAGGTGATTGCGGCGCATCATGCGTGCTCCTTCGTGGCGTCGCTTTGGCCGGCAGTCGGGGGCGTTTCGTCGTGATGCGCGCGCCCGGAGAGCCAGCTGAAGAACATGGGAATGAAGATGGTGGCGATGAAGGTTGCGGCGAGCATGCCGCCGAACACGCCGGTGCCCATCGACTGGCGTGCTGCGGCACCGGCGCCGCTGGCCTTGACCAGCGGTACGACGCCGAGGATGAAGGCCAGCGAGGTCATGACGATGGGACGGAAGCGGAGGCGTGCCCCTTCCAGTGCAGCGTCGCGAACACGCATGCCCTCGGCGCGCTTCTGCGCGGCGAATTCGACGATCAGGATGGCGTTTTTAGCCGCTAGACCGATCAACACCACGAGGCCGATCTGGAAATAGATGTCGTTGGGCATGCCGCGGATCATCACCGCAGCCAGCGCGCCGAACAAGGCGAAAGGCACGGCCATGATGACGGCCAGCGGCAGCGACCAGCGCTCGTACTGCGCGGCCAGGATGAGGAAGACCATCAGGATGCCGAAGCCGAAGGCGATGGCCGAGGTCGTCCCGGCACGTTTTTCCTGGAAGGCTTGGCCAGTCCAGGCGAGCTCGTAACCCGAGGGCAGCGTTTCCCGCGCGACCTGTTCGACGATCTTGATCGCATCGCCGGTACTGACCTTGCCGGCTGCGCTGCCCATCACTTTGGCGGCGATGAAGCCGTTGAAGCGCTCCAGCATCTCGGCACCGAAGACAGTCTTCACCTTGATCAGGGCCGAGACCGGGACCATGCCGCCGTTGGCCGCACGCACGTACAGGCGGCCGATGTCCTCGGGCTTGGCCCGGTAGGCGGCCTCGGCCTGCAGCTGGACGCGGTAGGTCCGGCCGCTCAAGTTGAAGTCATTGACGTAGAGCGAGCCCATCGAGGCTTGCAGGGTTTGGTAGACGTCGCTGACCGAGACCCCCATCGAAATCGCCTTGGCTTCGTCGACTTCGACCATGAGTTGCGGCGTCGAGGGGCGGAAGAAGGTGTTGATGCCCTGAAGCTCCGGCCGTTGCTTGAGCGCGTCCATGAAGGTCTGGATCGTCGTCGCCAGCTTCTTGGGGTCACTGTCGCCGCGCGCCTGGATGTAGGCTTCGAAGCCACCGGAGGTTCCGAGGCCGCTGATTGCCGGCGGGTTGAAGACCAGTGCCATGCCGTCCGGCATGCTCATGCCGAGGCCGCCGAATTTCTTGGCCAGGGTGTCGGCGCTGCTGGCGCGGTCGGTCCGCTCGCCCCAGTCTTTGAGCGGAATGAACACCGTCCCGGCGTTGGGTTTGACGTCGCCGCCGATGATGTCGTTGCCGGCAATGACGAAGACCTTGTCCACCGCCGGCGTTTCCTTGAGCATTTGCTGGAACTGGTCACCGGTAGCGCGTGTGCGTTGCAGGCTGGCGCCGTCGGGCAGCATCAGGGCGCTGATCAGGTAACCCTGGTCTTCGGCCGGAACGAAGCTGCCGGGAACGGCGCGGAACATGACGACGCTGCCGCCCAGGATGACCAGGCAGGCGATGGTGCCGATGATGCGGTGATGCAGCGTTTTGTGTACCGTCGACGTGTAACGTTGGGTCAGGGCTTCAAAGGCGCGGTTGAACGGGCGGAAGAACGCCGGTTCCTCGTGCTTGCTTTGCAGCAGCAGGGCGCAGAGCGCCGGGGTCAGGGTCAGCGCGACGATGCCGGAAATGGTGACCGAAATGGCGACGGTGACCGCGAACTGCTGGTAGAGCTTGCCAGCAATGCCGCCGAGGAAGGCGACCGGGATGAACACCGCGCAGAGCACCAGGACGATGGCCACGACGGCGCCCGACACCTCGCGCATGGCCTCGATCGCCGCCGCCTTGGGCGGCAATTTTTCTTCCCACATCAGGCGTTCGACGTTCTCGAGCACCACGATGGCGTCGTCCACGACGATGCCGATGGAGAGGACCATGGCGAACAGGGTCAGGGTATTGATCGAGAAGCCGAACAGCCAGAGACCGGCAAAGGTGCCGATCAGCGAGACCGGGACCGCGATCATCGGGATGACGGTCGCCCGCCAGTTCTGCAGGAACACGAAGACGACGAGCGCCACCAGCACCAGGGCTTCGACCAGGGTTTTGACGACTTCGGTGATCGAGGCCTGGACGAACTTGGTTGTGTCGTACGGCGTCACGTAGTCCATCCCCGCCGGGAAGCGTTCCTTGAGCTCTTCCATCCGCTTTTTGACCCGTCCGGCGACGTCCAAGGCGTTGGCGCCGGATTGCAGGAAGACGCCGATCCCGATCACTGGCTTGCCGAGCAGGGCCGTACTCGAATCGTAGTTTTGGGCACCGAGTTCGATGCGCGCCACGTCCTTCAGGCGCAAGGTGCCTTTGGCGCCGCCCGCGCGGATCACGATGTTGCCGAACTCTTCCGGTGTGCTCAGGCGGCCCTTGGCGGTGACGGTATAGACGAGCTGCTGGCCGCTGGGCGCCGGCTCCTGGCCGATCTTGCCGGCGGCGTTCTGCTTGTTCTGCGCGGAGATGGCATTGGCGATTTCCGTCGTGGTGACCCCAAGCTGGGCCATGCGGTCCGGTTTGAGCCAGACGCGCATCGAGTAGTCGAGGGCGCCGAAGATCTGTGCGTCACCGACGCCGGGAATGCGCTTCAAGTCGTCCAGGATATTGACCAGCGCATAGTTGGAGAGGTAGAGCGGTGTCAGGCTGTTGTCGGGCGAGGTCAGCGTCGTCACCAGCAGAATTTCGCTCGAACGCTTGGCGACCGAGACGCCGTACTGGCGGACCACGTCGGGCAGGCGCGGCTCCGCGATCTTGACCCGGTTGTTGACGTTCACCGTCGCCATATCGACGTTCGTTCCGACTTCAAACGAGGCGGTGATGGTCAACGTGCCGTTGGAGGCCGACGAGGAGTTGAAGTAAAGCAGGTTCTCGACCCCGGAAAGCTGCTCCTCGATCGGCGCAGCGACCGTCTTGGACAGGGTTTCGGCCGAAGCGCCGGGATAGGTGGCGGAAATGACCACCGTCGGCGGGGTGATGTTGGGGTATTGGGCGACCGGCAAACCGAGCGCCGCCAGAAGCCCGGCGATCACGATGATGATCGAGATCACTGAAGCAAAGATGGGCCGGCTGATGAAAAAACGTGACATGAATGCGAGTCCTTTTCTGGTCTTGCCGGCGGCTTACGACTTCTTCTCGGTGGCCGTTGCCGGGGCTTCGCCAGGCGGCGTCGGCGCCTTGGGCGCGACCTGTGCGCCCGGACGCAGCTTCATCAGGTTGTCGATGATGATCTTGTCGCCGGCCTGCAGGCCCTTGGTGATCACCCAGTCCTTGCCTTGCCATTCGGCGGTCTGGACCGGGCGCGGCGCGACCTTGTTCTCGGCGTCCACCGTCATCACCAGTCGCCCTTGTTCGGTCTGCACGACTGCGGCCTGCGGCACCAGGAAGACGCCCTTGCGCTCGCCGACCTGCAGCCGGATGCGCACGAATTGTCCGGGCAGCAGGCGTTCGTCGCGGTTGTCGAATTCCGCGCGCAATTGCTGTGTGCCAAGGGTCGGGTCAATTGTTGAAGCGAGGAAGTTGAGTTTTCCCGGGTGCGCGTAAACCGTCCCATCGGGGAGCAGCAGCTCGACCCGCCGCACATCCTCGGCCTGGAGGCGCCCGTCTGCCAGCGCAACGGTATCGGAGTCGCTGATGCCAAAACGCACCCACATCGGATTGCTCTGGTAGATCGAAGTCAGCGCTGCGGGGTCGTTGGCGGCGATCAGGTTGCCTTCCGACTTGTTGGCGCGTCCCGTAACACCGGCCACTGGCGCGGTGACCGTCGTCCACGACAGGTTGAGCTGCGCTTGGCGCAACGTGGCCTGGGCCATGGCGTTGGCCGAGGCCATGTCGTCGTATTCCTTCTGGCTGATCGCCTGGCGGGTCAGCAAGCCCTTGAGGCGGGCTTCCTCGCGCGCCGTCTGGTCGGCCTTGGCGCGAGCCTCGGCGAGGGCGTTCTCGTAGGGCGCGCGGTCAATCTGGAACATCGGCTGTCCGGCCTTGACCGGGACGCCTTCCTGATACAGGCGTTTGACCAGAATGCCGCTGACCCGGGCTCGAACCTCGGTTTCCTTGGCCCCTTCCGTCTGGGCCATGACCTCGATCGTCGAAGGCAGGTTGACGGGCTGGACTTCGACGACGCTGACCGGCATGGCGCCTGGTTTCGCGGCTTGTGGCGTATTGCTGTTGGAGCAGGCAGCAAGGGCAATCACGATGGGAATGAGCAGCGTGGCGACGGCAAGGCGCCGTGGCTGGCGAAGGGATGGCATCGGTAGAACTCCTGGCGACAAAATGAAATGCTTATATACAGACATGTATGTATGTTACCATGAAACCCGCAGCACACAGTGACCGAATGTGCGAAATGTTTGATTTCGAACCTTGAATTAAGGTCTGGTTTAGCTTTTTTGCGAATACGGAAGAGAAAAAGGATGGTCAGGAAAACCAAGGCGGACGCCGAGCAAACGCGGCAGCTTCTCATCGCCGCAGCACGCGAAATGTTTCACCGCTGCGGGGTGAGCCGTACCTCATTGGAAAAGATCGCTGCCCAGGCGGGCGTGACGCGCGGCGCGGTTTACTGGCATTTCGCCAACAAGGCCGAACTCTTCTTCGCCGTGCGCGAGGAAAACCAGCAGATGCTGGAGAATGCGGTGGCGCTGCTGAACGACCCGATGATAGACGATCCTCTTGATGCCATCGAACGCTCCTTGCAGGAGTTCTTTTCCATCCTGGCTTCGAATGTGTTGGTGCAGCAGACCTTTGAAATCATGTCGCTGCGCTGCGAGTACGTCGATGAGTTCGCGACGGTTCTTGCGGAAATCAACAAGCCCTGTTTCGACCTCCTCACCAAACTGAACGTTCTTTATACGCGGGCGGCGGAGAAAGGTCTGTTGCGTTCCGGCCTGGATCCGGAGAGCTTGGCGTATGACACGCTGTCGTTCATCACGGGCGCATTCCACAACTGGCTCTCGACCGAGCCGGGCGATGTTTTGCGGACACGCGTTCTCGCCATGATCCGTAGTCACATGATGTTGCGTCGCGCGCTTTGAAGCATCGATGACTCTGCGCCATCGTCACAATCAGGGTAATGCGACGCAGGATGCTTGGCGGCGGGCGTTGTCAGCCTGTAATGCTTAACGGCCGGCCCCACGACTCAGGGGCTTCAGTCGAATGGCGGAAGAGAGCAGGAGTCGAACCTACCCGGGCGCGTTTGACGCGCCCTACCGATTTTGAAGATCGGCCGCCCCACCGGGGAACGATCTCTTCCGTTGTAATGCATTGCGTAGCTTTATGCCGACGGCTTGATCGCCTCCGGCAGAACCGCTTGCGCTGATCCGGGAGCCGGCTGGCGCAGGACATGCGTATCGCGGACGCGTCGAGTGTAGCCGATGCGGTCGAAGAATTCGAGAATCTGAATCGCCACCTTGCGTCCGCCGCCGATCTCGTCGCGCAGCCGGGCCGCGAGCGCCGCCCCGTCGCGCTTACAGAGTTCAGCAATCTTCGTGGCGAGCGCGTCGACGGCGCTCGCGGCGAAGTAGTGGTCATGCGCCACGGGGTAGGCGTCGCCACAGCGGGCGATGCGCTTGAGCGTCTGGCGGACGCGCTCCTCGGGAAACGCAGTGGTCTGCGCAAGTTCGCGTACGCGCGGCGGGTTGTACGGCGCGGCGGCGAGCAAGGGCGCCAACAGCGTCCATAACTCGCGGTCGGCGGCGGCCAGCTGGATGCGGTGTTCGGGCAGGTGCAGCCAGGTGCCGCTCCGCAGCACGTCACCGGTGTTCAGCGCTTCGTCGAGCAGGGCATCGAAGGCCGGTCGTTCCAATGCCGGCAAGGTGAGGCGGCGCAGACGGTCGCGCTCGACCCCGGGCATGTCGGGGCTGCGCTGGTGTTCGTCGACGAGGGCTTGGCGCATGCGCGCGGCGAGGGACTGCCAGTGCGCGGACGAAAAGCCCGTGGCGCCGACACGGTGCAAGCCGCAGGCGGCAACGAGCGCATCAAGGGCTTCGGCGTCGAGGTTGGCGTTGAGCGCAAAGCGGGTCAGGTCGACGCCGCACAGCGCGGCTTCAGCCGCCTGGCTCAAAATTTCCGCCTGAGAGCCGGCGGCCATCGTCCGCAGCAAGGCGAGACGTTCGGGGCGGCGCTTGTGCCGACTGGGCGGAAAAATGTCGAGGACCTCGCCTCCAGCCAGCGTGCGCCGGGCGCTGGCATCGCGCAGGACGAAGCGGTCGCCTGCGAGCAGACCCACCGGGCGGTCGAGCTGCAGCTCAGCCAATCCGCTGCTTCCGGGGGGGAGCGTCTCGCCTTCGAGAAGGGCGAGGCGACCGGGCACATCGTCGGCGCCCAGATGCACGTGCACCGGCGTCCAGTGCGCCAGCGCGGCTTGCTGCGGCAGGACGCGCAGATGAACGGCGCAGCGCGTCTGCGGGGCGAACAGGGCCGGCGCGTGCAACCAGGCGCCGCGGTTGATTTCGTGCTTTTCGATGCCGGAGAGGGCCAACGCGATGCGTTCGCCAGCGCCGCCGGTTTCCGCCGGGCGGTCGTGCACACGCAGGCTGCGTACGCGCACGCTACGGCCAGAGGGAGAGAGTCGCAGTGTGTCGCCGACGCGGACACGACCGGCGGCCGCGGTGCCGGTGACGACCGTGCCGACGCCGGCGAGGGTGAACGCGCGGTCCACGGCCAGCCGGAAATGCCCGTGCTGTAAGCGTTGGCACGTGGTTTGCGCTGCCGCGAACAGGGTGTTGCGCAGTGCCGCGACGCCGGGATCGTCGGCGTTCTGTGCGCAGATGGGATGCACCGGCCAGTCTTCGAGGCCATGGGCGGCGAGGAGGTCGTTGACCTCGTGTCGCACCGCAGTGCGCCGCGCGGCATCGACGGTGTCGATCTTGGTCAGCGCCACGGCACCTTGGTGCAAGCCGAGCAATTCAATGATTTCGAGGTGTTCCCGGGTTTGCGGCATCGGCCCGTCGTCGGCGGCGACGACCAGCAGGGCGAAGTCGATGCCGGTGCTGCCGGCGAGCATGGTGTGGATGAGCCGCTCGTGGCCGGGGACGTCGATGAAGCCGATGCTGCCGCCCGGCGCCTCGGGACAGTCGAGGTAAGCGTAGCCGAGGTCAAGGGTGATGCCGCGGGCTTTCTCTTCCTTGAGCCGGTCGCAGTCCACGCCAGTCAAGGCTTTGACCAGCGTGGTCTTGCCGTGGTCGATGTGGCCCGCGGTGCCGACGATCATGTTGTCAGCCCGGGCGCCTGTTGAAGTGGTCTTGCGCGGCGGCCAGGGCTTCAGTGTCGGCGAGCACGGCGTCCGGGGCGCCGCCCTTGCCCCACAGCGGCGGCTGGAAGTCGAGGCCGAGAAATTCGGCGCACAGCCGGTAGCTGTCGAACATTGGCTGGGCTTTCTCGCGCCCGCCACTGGTGCTTACCACCCACAGGCGCTTGCCGGCCATACGCGCCTTGAAGTCCAGGCCGGGAACGCGCATCCAGGCGCTCCAGTGATCGAGGTAGGTCTTGAGTTCGGCGGGAATGGAAAACCAATACACCGGCGAGACAAAGACGAGGTCGCTGGCGGCGAGCGTCGCGTCGAGCAGGGTTTTGAGGTCGCCGTCCGGCATCGGGTAGGTGCCGGTGGTATGCCGGCGATCGACGAAGGGCGGCAGTTCAAGGTCGGCAAGGCGCAGCCAGGTCTGTTCGGTGTCGGCCGGCAAGGCCTGTGCGGCGTGGCGGGCGAGGGTTTCGGTGTTGCCGGTCTGGCCCGGTTCGCGGGTGCTGGCGTTGAGAAAAAGAAAGTGAGGCATGTCAGGGGGAGGATCGTTAAGAAACAGAAGGCGCGAAGTGCGACAACTGGGCGATGAACAGGCTTTCGTCCTGCGCTTCGAGCGTGCGCAGGTCGAGATGATACGCGTCGTCGTGCAGGCGTCCGATCACCGGTGTGGGCAGGGCGCGGAAGGCGGCTTCGAGGGCGCGCAGGGCGTGGCCGCCACGCTTGCCGGCGAAACGCTCGCAGCGCAGGACGAGCGCCGCCGAGGGCAGGCGCTCGACGGGCAGGGCACCGCTGCCGATCTGGCTGGCGCACGTCTGCACGCTGACGCTGACGGCCGGCCCGAGGGCCGCTTGCAGCAAGGGCTGCAGCCGTGCTGCAGCGGCCGAAATATCAGCTTCCTGGCGGGTCAATAGGCGGAGCGTCGGCAGGCGGGCGCACAGGCGGTCGGGATCGCGGTAGAGCTGCAGCGTTGCTTCGAGCGCGGCGAGTGTCGTCTTGCCGACGCGCAGGGCGCGCTTGAGCGGGTTCTTCTTGATCTTGGCGATCAGCGCCTTGCGCCCGACGATCAGCCCGGCCTGCGGCCCGCCAAGCAGCTTGTCGCCGGAGAAAGTGACGAGGTCAGCGCCGGCGGCGAGCGCCTGTTGCGGCGTCGGCTCGGACGGCAGGCCCAAGGCGGCGAAATCGGCCAGCGTGCCGCTGCCCAGATCGACGAGGAAGGGCAGGCCGTGGGCGCGGGCGAGGGCGGCGACTTCGACGTCCGCGACGCTCTTCACAAAGCCGGAAACAGCGTAGTTGCTGGTGTGCACCTTCATCAGCAACGCGGTTTTCGGGCCGATGGCCTCGGCGTAGTCGCGGGCGTGCGTGCGGTTGGTCGTGCCGACTTCGACGAGCCGGACCTGCGCCCGGCGCATGACGTCGGGAATGCGGAAAGCCCCGCCGATTTCGACCAGTTCGCCGCGCGAAACGACGGCTTCCTTACCTTGCGCGAGCGCGTTGAGGGCAAGCAGGACGGCGGCGGCGTTGTTGTTGACCACCGTCGCAGCGAGGTCGTCGGCGTGTGACAGGTCGGCGCCGAGCAGTTCGACGAGCAGCGGGGCGATGAGGTCGTCGCGGTCGCCGCGGCCGCCGTCGGCGAGGTCGTATTCGAGCGCGCAGGGGGCGCGTGCGGCCTGCGCCATGCGTTCGATGGCAAGCTCGGCCAGCTGGGCGCGGCCGAGGTTGGTGTGCAGCACCGTGCCGGAGAGGTTGAACACCGGGCGCAGGCGCGGCGCGGCGCTTTCTTCAGCGCGGCGGCGGATCGCAGCGAGCAGCTTGGCGTTATCCGGCACCGGCAGGCCGTCGCGTGCCGCGCTGCGCACGGCCGCCAGTTCGGCGCGCACGCAGGCGGTGACGAGGTGCCGGCCATGCGCCTCGATGTCGGCGTCGAGGCCTGCGAGCAGGCGGTCGACCGAAGGGATGCGACGGGTTTCCTGCGGTGTGTTTGGGTTCATGGTTTCACCCGGACCGGGCAGAAAATGAGGTTGTAAGGACAAGCGACTCAAGCGCCGGCACCGGCCAGCAAGAAATTCGGACCGCTGCGCGCGTAGCCGGCTTCGTCGAGCAGCAGGTCCAGGGCCAGCGTCGCCAGATCGTCGGCGACGGGGTCGACCTGCGAATCCTTCTCTTGATAGACGATCTTCAGGTAGCTGCGGCAGCGGTCGCAGGTCTCCGCGCGCACGGCGCCGTTTTGGTGTTCGATCTGCTGGTAGGCGACACTGGCCTCGTCGCCGCAGGCGGTGCAGGTGGCGCGCGGACGGTTCCACTCGGTGTTGCACAGCGCGCAATGCAGGTAGCGCAGGTTGTTGACCGCATCGTCCGTGCGTACCACGCTGGCCACCGGCGAGCTGCCGCAACAGGGGCACAGGGTGCCGTCTTCGACGTGGCCGAGGCTTGTCGGGTCGAGGCGTGCAGCCTGCGCGCTCCAGACAACCTGCAGCGCAGCACCAACGAAGGGCAGGAGGGCTGCGCTCGGCGGTTGTGCGGGCGCGTCCTGCGGGACGCCTCCGTCGTTCAGGAGCGCAAGCGCCAAAGCGTCGAAACGCTCCGGTGCCGCGATGAGCGCATCCAAGGCGGCACGCGCGGGTTCGGGCGCGCGAGGCTGCAGATTTTTGGCGAGTTCGCGCAGAGCACGGTGCCAGAGGCTGCGGGGCGGTCGATACCGTCCGGTCAGCACCGGCAGGGCATGGGCTCGGGACTGGGCGATGGCCTCGGCATCGGGGAGCGTCAAATCGGAGAGGTGGGCGAGGCTGGCTGTTGCGTCTTGTTGCGCGTCGCTCAGGTCGGCGAGAAAGGCGAGCCAGTCGCCAAGCGGATGGCCTTGGGCGAGCGTCCTGAAGCGTTTGGCGCGGCGGGCAAAAAGGGTCGCGACATCGGGCGCCAGGCTGCGGCGATCGGCATCGCCTGCAGGCGCGGGATCAATCGGGATGGCGGGCGTGACAGGCTGCGAATCCATGCGTCGTCCTGAAAAAAACAAACCCGCGGCCAGTGTGGCCGCGGGCCGGTGGGAATGCAAGCGGATTATTTCCCGGTCATTTGACGGTACCAGGCGCGGTGATGCTGTTTGGCCCAGGCGCGGGTGACGGTGCCGTACCACATCGCCCGGATCGTGCCGCGCGTCCAGATGGCGGCGTACACATGCACGATGATCACTGCGATCATCGCTACCGCCGAAGCGGCATGCACGACCGCGGCGAAGCGGACCAGTCCGACCGGGAAGTCGAAGTAGGCGCGCCAGAGCAACACGCCCGACCCCAGCAGGCACAGCATGCAGACGGCGGAAGCCCAGAAGACGAGCTTCTGGCCGCCGTTGTACTTGCCTTGCTCGGGCATGTTGTGGTCGTTGCCGTCGATCATTTCCTGCACCCGCGACAGCCATTCCCAGTCGGTCGGCGTCATCGCATTGAGGCGGTAGAAGCGAATGAAGATCGCCGCGAAAGCCAGCGCGAAGACGATGCCGACGAAGGGGTGCAGGATGCGCGTCCAGGTGCCGCCCCCGAAAAGTTGGGTGAGCGGGTAGAAGGCGGGGTGGAAGAAGGCCAGCCCGGAGAGCGTGAGCAGGATGAAGCAGATGCCCACGGTCCAGTGGTTGGCACGCTCGGTGGCGCTGTAGCGGCGCAGGTCTTTCGGGTCGCGGATCATGCGCGTTCTCCTTCACTTTCCTTCTCGACCTCGGCCTCGATCTCCTTGGCGACTTCGTTCGGCCCCTTGATGACGTAATGGAAGAGGCTACCGAGCGCCACGAGGCCCAGTGCGAAGCTGGCCAGGGGTTTGGCGGCGCCTTTCCACAAGGCAACGAGCGGGCTGACGCTCGGGTTTTCGGGCAGGTTGGCGTAGAGGCCGGGACGGTCGGCGTGATGCAGGACGTACATCACGTGCGTGCCGCCGACGCCGGCCGGATCGTACAGGCCGGCCTTGTCGTAGCCGCGCTCCTTAAGGTCAGTCACCCGCTTGCTGGCGTAATCCTTCATGTCCGTTTTGCTGCCGAACTGGATCGCGCCGGTCGGACAGGCCTTGACGCAGGCGGGGGCTTGGCCGACCGCAATGCGGTCGGAGCAGAGCGTGCATTTGTACGCCTTGCTGTCCTTCTTGGAGATGCGGGGGACGTTGAACGGACAGCCGGTCACGCAGTAGCCGCAGCCGATGCAGTTTTCCTGGTGAAAATCGACGATGCCGTTGGCGTACTGAATGATGGCGCCCGGGGCCGGGCAAGACTTGAGGCAGCCCGGATCGGAGCAGTGCATGCAGCCGTCCTTGCGGATCAGCCATTCGAGCTTGTTGTCCTGCTCGACTTCGGTAAAGCGCATGACCGTCCACGAGTTTTCCGTCAGGTCCATCGGGTTGTCGTAGACGCCGTGGCAGTTCCCGACTTCGTCGCGCACGTCGTTCCACTCCATGCACGCGACCTGACACGCCTTGCAGCCGATGCAGGCCGAGACGTCGATCAGCTTGGCGATCTCCATCGTTTGCCTGGCCTGGGGCGACGGCGTGGTCGTTGCCGAGCGCTGCTTGATGTCCAGCGATTGCAGTGCCATGTCAGGCCTCCTAGGCTTTCTCGAGGGTCACCAGGAACGCCTTGTATTCCGGCGTCTGGGTGTTGGCATCGCCGACGAACGGGGTCAAGGTGTTGGTCAGGAACCCAGGCTTGGTCGCCCCCTTGAAGCCGTAGTGGATCGGCAGACCGACCGTATGCACCTTGCGGCCGTCGACGTCGAGCGCCTTGATGCGCTTGGTGACCACCGCGACGCAACGCACGAAGCCGCGGTTCGAGCGCACCTTGACCTTGTCGCCGGCCTTGATGCCTTTCTCCTTGGCCAACTCCTCGCCGATCTCGACGAACTGCTCGGGCTGCATGATCGCGTTGATCTTCGACTGCTTGGTCCAGTAGTGGAAATGCTCGGTCAAGCGATAGGTGGTGGCGACGTAGGGGAAGTCCTTGCTGCTGCCGAAGGCCTCCATGTCGCCCTTGTACACGCGGGCTGCCGGGTTGCAGCGGGCCTTCGGGTTGTCCGGATGCATGGGGTTCTTCTCGAGCGGCGACTCGAAGGGTTCGTAGTGCTCGGGGAAGGGACCTTCGGCCATCATGTCGCGGGAGAAGAGGCGGGAGACGCCTTCCGGGTTCATGATGAAGGGCATCACTGCTTCTTCGGGCTTGGCGTCCGGGCGCATGTCCGGGACGTCGTTGCCGCCCCAGGCCGTGCCGGTCCAGCGCAATACCGTGCGTCGCGGATCCCAGGGCTTGCCCTGAAGGTCGCACGAGGCGCGGTTGTAGATGATGCGCCGGTTGGCTGGCCAGGCGAACCCCCAGTTGAGCGTCTGGCCGAGGCCCGACGGGTCGCTGTTGTCGCGTCGCGCGGCGTTGTTGCCGGCCGGTGACCAGACCCCGGAGTAGATCCAGTTGCCGCAGGCCGTCGAGCCGTCGTCGCGCAGCAGGGCAAAGCCGGGCAGTTGTTCGCCGGCTTTGAGCAGCACCTTGGTCGGATCCTTGGGGTCGGTGAGATCACTCAGTGCGCGCCCGTTGATCTCGCGCAGGAGCTCTTCGGGCGAGGGTTTGGCCGGCTGCACGTACGGCCAGGTCAGCTTGAGGATCGGCTCGGGGAAGGCTCCACCGTCGCTGGCGTACAGCTCGCGCAGGCGCAGGAAGAGGGCGGCCATGATCTCAGTGTCCTCGCGGGCGTCTCCGGGGCCGTCGGCCGACTTCCAGCGCCACTGGATGACCCGACCGGAGTTGGTGAACGTTCCCGCCGTTTCTGCGAAGAGCGTGGTCGGAAGGCGGAAGACCTCGGTCTGGATCTTGGTCGGATCAACTTCGTTGAATTCGCCGTGCGGTTTCCAGAACTCCGACGTGTCGGTCGCCAGCGGGTCCATGATCACCAGGTACTTCAGCTTGGCGAGCGCATCGCTGACCTTGCGCTTGTGCGCGACCGAGGCCAGCGGGTTGAAGCCCTGGCAGAAGAAGCCGTTGATCTGGCCTTCGTACATGCTGTTGAAGATCGACAGCACGTCGGACGCGCCGCCGAGCTTGGGCAGGTAGTCGTAGGCGAAGCCGTTATCCTTGTTCGCTGCGTCGCCCCACCAGGACTTGCACAGGCTGGTGAACCACTTGGGGAAGTTCTGCTGGAAATTCATCTGCCCGGGCCGCAGGGCCTTGGGCGTACGCTTGGCGAGGAACTCGTCGCGCGTCTTGTCGGCGTCGGTCGGCGCCGACAAGTAGCCCGGCAAGTTCTGCGCGTAGAGGGCGAAGTCGGTGATGCCCTGAACGTTGGCGTGTCCGCGCAGGGCGTTGATGCCGCCACCGGCCATGCCCATGTTGCCGAGCAGGAGCTGGATGATGGCCATGCAACGGATGTTCTGAGAACCGACGGAATGCTCGGTCCAGCCCAGCGCGTAGAGGTTGGTCATCGTCCGGTTCGGCGCCGCAGTGCTGGCGATGTACTCGCAGACCTTGAGGAAGGCGTCTTTGGGCGTGCCACAGACTTTGGCCACCACGTCGGCGGTGTAGCGGGAATAGTGATCCTTGAGCAGCTGGAAGACGCAGCGCGGGTTCTGCAGCGTTTCGTCGATCGCCGCCTGGCCGTCCTTGTCGAGTTGATAGGACCAACTCGCTTTGGCGTAACTGCGCTTGGCCTCGTCGTAGCCGGCAAAGAGGCCGTCGTCGAAACGATAGTTTTCGTCGACGAGGAACGCCGCGTTGGTGTAGGCCTTGACGTAGTCGTGATGAATCTTGTCGTTAGCCAGCAGGTAATTGATGACGCCGCCCAGGAAGGCGATGTCCGAGCCTGGGCGCAGCGGCGCATAGAAATCGGCCACCGATGCCGTGCGATTGAAGCGCGGGTCGACGACGACCAGCTTGGCCTTTCGGGTTTTCTTGGCCTCGATCACCCATTTGAAGCCGCAGGGGTGCGCTTCGGCCGGGTTGCCGCCCATGACGAAAATCAGATCAGCGTTCTTGATGTCCACCCAGTGGTTGGTCATCGCGCCACGCCCAAAACTCGGAGCCAGACTGGCCACCGTGGGGGCGTGTCAGATGCGGGCCTGGGTATCGAGTGCGGTGATCCCGAGGGCACGAACCGTCTTGACCGTGAGGTAGCCGGCTTCGTTGCTGGCCGCCGACGAGGCCAGGAAACCTGTGGTCGGCCAGCGGTTGACGGTGACGCCTTCCTTGTTTTGGGCGACGAAATTGGCGTCGCGGTCGGCTTTCATGTGTTTGGCGATGCGCTCGATGGCGTCGTTCCAGGAGATGCGTTTCCACTCGCTGGCACCGGGCTCGCGCACTTCCGGCCACTTGAGCCGGTTCTCACTCTGGATCATGTCGCGCAGGCCCGCACCCTTGGGGCAGAGCGTGCCACGATTGACGGGGTTGTCCGGGTCGCCTTCGATGTGGATGATTTCGGCGTGGGCGTTTTTGGACTTGTCGCCGCTGGTGTAGATCAGCACGCCGCAGGACACCGAGCAGTACGGGCAGGTATTGCGCGTCTCGGTGGCGCGCGCCAGCTTGAAGCTGCGCACTTCCGCCAGCGCGGCGGTGGGCGAGAAGCCCATCAGCACGATGGACGAGCCCCCGATCCCGGCCGTACAAACCTTGAAGAATTGTCGCCGTGTTACGTTCATTGAGCCTCCCCTGCGTAAGGCGCTACGTTCATGACGTAGCGTGAAACAAGCGGAAAACACCAATCAGCACACTGTCGATCGGGCGTCGCTGCAAGAAACGTGCGCGCCACGTTTTTGATTCTAGATCATGGGCGTAGGGTCGGATGGTTTTTCGATCATTGCTGCCGTGTGGGACAAGAAAGGTAGAATGTCGCCTTTACCGAACGCTACCCACTGACACCACATGTCCCATACAAGTTTCATCTACGGCTTTCACGCCGTCGTCGCCAAATTGCGCCACCAGCCCGACGCCATCGTCGAGATTTTCATCGATGCCGGCCGGAATGACGCCCGGGCGCGCGATCTGCTGCGTCACGCGGAATTGCAGGACGTGCGCGTCCTGACTGTCGACGGCAAGCGCCTGGAAGGCATGGCGGGCGGCGGGCGGCGGCATCAAGGCGTG
Source organism: Propionivibrio sp. (assembly GCF_041441355.1). Lineage (GTDB taxonomy): Bacteria > Pseudomonadota > Gammaproteobacteria > Burkholderiales > Rhodocyclaceae > Propionivibrio. The sequence continues at coordinate 44,304 of NZ_JASDTF010000006.1, read as the reverse complement.
GTGGCGAGGGTCAAGCTCGAATCCCGCCAAGTGACGCTGGACGACGTGCTTGACACTCTGGAAGAGCCGCCTTTCCTGCTGGTGCTCGACGGTGTTCAGGATCCGCACAACCTGGGGGCTTGCCTGCGGGTGGCGGATGCGGTCGGGGCGCATGCCGTGATCGCCCCAAAGGACCGCGCGGTGGGATTGACGCAGACGGCGGCGAAGGTGGCGAGCGGCGCGGCTGAGAGCGTGCCCTACATCACCGTGACCAACCTCGCGCGCACGCTGCGCGAACTGAAGGAGCGCAACATCTGGGTGATCGGCACCGATGCCGAGGCGCGCGAAGACCTTTATGCCGCCACGTGGCCTGCGGGCACGGCCTGGGTGCTTGGCGCCGAAGGCGATGGCATGCGCCGCCTGACGCGCGAGACCTGCGACCAGTTGGTGACCATCCCCATGCTCGGGTCGGTGCAAAGCCTCAACGTCTCGGTGGCGGCTGGGGTGTGCCTTTACGAGGCGCGGCGCAGACGGGGGTAGGCAGTGCAGCACGCGCGGCGGAGGAATCCGCCGTTTGTGCACTTTTCGTGTCTCAATTCAAAGCGAGAAAATCTTCTGATAACTCGCGATCCCGCTCGCCGTGAGCGCGCTGTTCAAGCGCAAGCCAGCCTGTTCGGCGCTCGCTTGTGCCGCGTCAGCCATGGCTTGCTGTGCCGTCTGGCGGGATTCAAGATTGCCGGCCTGTGTGTTCAGATTTTTCAGCGCAATGTTCAGGTGGCTGTTGTCTGACAGCGTGCGATCTGCCACCTGGGCGATTTCCTGGCCGATGCGGTTGGCGGCGGTGTTGGTTCCGCTGGGGTTGTCCTTGACGGCAGCGGCAAACGTTGCACTGTCGAAGACCAAGCGCCCGTCGGCCTGCTGGCGGACCCCCAGCGCCTGAAGGTCGGTGCGTGCGCTGTCGCTGGCGAGCGCTCTTTGTAGATCGTTGCTCGGCGATTGTCCTGTTCCCGGCCCCGCAGCAGTGCCGGCTGCGCGCGCGGCATTGTAGTTATCGACCAGTTTTTGCAGGCCAGCGCGCAATTCATTCGGGGATGTGGTGGCGCTGGTTGTCTTGGCCAGCGCGCTTGCGCTCGATTGCACCTGGGCCAGGGTGGACTTGACCTGGCCTAGGGTCGAAATCTTCGCTTCCGTCGTCTGGATCTGCTGGTCAAGGCGTGAAGCCGCCTGCTCAAACGCCTTGCGGGCGGAAGCCGATGGCTGTGTGACGGAGGATGTGGAGAGCAGTACGGACGCCCGTGCTGCATCGCTGATGCCGGAGATGTTCATGTCGACCTCACCATGCTGCACATTCACTATAGTCCCGGGAAGGGGGAGCGCAAGCATTCTTGTGCGGCGATGTGCTTCTTGTTGCGGTGTCGATCTTTTTCTCGATATGCTTTGCGAATGATCGTTTTGGCAGTTGGAGAAAAATGTGTCCGATCAAAAGCACAAAAAGCAAATAGCCCGCACTGGGCGGGCTATTTGCTTGCATCTCTGGCTCCTCGACCTGGGCTCGAACCAGGGACCTACGGATTAACAGTCCGGCGCTCTACCGACTGAGCTATCGAGGAACAACGAAGCCAGCATTATAGAGACCTCCAGGGCAGTCGTCAACACGTTTTTGGAAAAAAATGGATAACGAAATCGTCTATCGGAAGACCCCCGCCGGAGACCAGGCGATGCGACAACGTAAACGCCTGATGCAGCGCAATTTGCGGATGGTCTTGATCCTCGTCGATGGCGTGTCCCCAGTGTCAGAGCTGGCGAAAAAAACGGGCGACGCGCAGCTAACGGCCAGTGCCTTGGGCGAACTGCTTCAAGGCGGATTCATCGAGCCCCTTCCGGCACGCGAGGTGCTGACGAAGATCGACTCGCAAGTTCTGGTCGGTGGAGAGAAGGAAAAAACAGTCACCCGTGTTGGCGACACTGCGCCAGAGCAACCTGTTCCGGTCGCCGCTTCATCGGGGGCTGCGTCGCCGCCCCGATTGGCGCCCGAGGCTATCGAAGCGCGGCCGCGGACTTCATTCTTGAGCGGATTGTTGGGTAAAAAAAAGGAAGAAGATCACGGCGGGGCGGCGGGGTCAAAAACGTCCTCAACTCTTGCGCGTCAGCGGGAAAAGCAACCGGCAGGGGAGGCGCAGGGCGAGATGAAGGACAGCGAGCTGAGCCTTTTCAGCACGTTCTCGCAGGAGCCCAAAGCGGTGCAAGCGCCTGGCAAGAAAATGCCGGCGCCAGCCCAAATCAAGCGGGATCGCTTGCAAGGAAAAATTGATCGGAGCGAGGCCTCCTTCGAGACGATCAGCATGTCGAAAGTGAGTGCTCGAAGCAAGGAAGCCCACAAGACAGCAGTCGACAACTCGGATTTCAAGCAACGTCTCGAGCATTCGAAAACCCGCCTGAAAGGGCGTTGGTGGCTCGTGCCGCTGTTGTTGTGCCTCGTCCTTGGCGTCGGTTTTGCCCTTTTTTCCGTTGAACGTTACGTGCCTCAAATCGAGCAGAAGCTGCTTGCCGCCACTGGCAGCGAGGTTCGCGTGGAAGCCGTCGATGTAACGTTCAAGCCCCAGCCGGCGCTTGTTTTGAAGGGAGTGCACATTGGTAAGGGGCAAAGCGTTTTGCGCGCGGAGAACGTTCGTCTGGGCGCTTTTTCGGCGTTGGGCCTTTTGTTTTCCGACACCGCGCGAATTGATGTTTTGGAGGTGGCGGGCATCGATTTCGGGCATGAAAACTTTACTGCTCTGCCCGCGCTCCTGGCGTCGCTCTCGCGACCGGAGGGGCATGTGTCGGTTCGCCGTATCAATTTCGAACGCGTGAGTCTGTCCTTGTCTGGATTGCGCTTGGAAAACCTGCAGGGCGAGGCGGTGCCGGCAACGGCAGTGCAGGAGGCGCTCAAGCTCCGTTCGACGGACCGCAGCCTCAGCTTGACCCTTAAACAGGACGGGGGACATGTTGCGTTGTCACTTGAGGTCTATGGGTGGCGCCCTGTTCCCGATTCGGGGGTACAGATTGATTCACTGAGCCTGACGGGCGTGGCCAAGCCACAAGACTTTAATGTGTCCGCCTTCGATGTGCGTGTGTTCAATGGTGCGTTTCGCGGACGTGGGGTGATCTCGGGCGGCGAGGTGTACCGCGTATCCGGTGATCTGAGTTTCGAACACCTTAATGCCGGGAGAATGTCCGAAGTTTTGGCCGGTGGCGCCTTGGTGCAGGGTGAAGCTGCGGGGGAGATGTCCTTTTCCGCTCGTGCTCCGAACTGGCAGGGACTGTTTGCGCAGTTTGAAGCCGAGGGGCGCTTTTCGTTTGGCCGCGGCGGATTGCGCGGAATCGATTTCGTCGAGGCAGTGAGACGGAGCGGCGACATCGTTCAAGGGGGCGCGACGGCTTTCGAACAGTTGTCGGGGCGTTTCCGTGTTCGTCAAGGCAACGTACGATTCTCCGACCTGAGCATGAGCTCGGGTTTGATGCAGTCGCGGGGTAACCTCGACATTGCCGCAGAGGCACGCCTGCAGGGGCGCTTCGAGTTGCAGCTCAAAGGCAGTGCCAATCAGACCCGGATTCCGATTGCTGTGACCGGGAGCGTCAAGTCGCCCGTGGTGCAGATGAACCGTTAGTTAGGCGTGCAGCAGGCAAAAAAATGCCGGGGCATGCCCGGCATTTTTTTGCGCGTTAAGAATTTCAGAGCACTTGCGCAATGGCCTTGGCGACGTAGTCGACGTTGCGCTGGTTGAGTGCCGCGAGGCAGATGCGTCCGGTGCTGACTGCGTAGATGCCGAATTCGCTCTGCAAAACAGCGACCTGTGCCGACGAGAGTCCGGTATAGGAGAACATGCCGCGTTGCTTGGTGACGAACGCAAAGTCTTGTTTGACGCCATTGGCCTTGAGTGCCTCGACGAGGCCGCTGCGCATGGTGCGGATACGGTCGCGCATGGTGGCGAGTTCGCCCTCCCATTCTGCGCGCAAGGCCGCATCGGAAAGAACGGCGGCAACGATCGCTGCGCCATGGATTGGTGGGTTCGAATAGTTGGTGCGGACCAGGCGCTTGAGCTGCGAGAGGACACGACTGCTTTCGTCGCGCGAGGCGGTTACGATCGACAGGGCGCCGACACGCTCGCCATAGAGCGAGAAGGACTTCGAGAAGGAACTGGAGACGAAGAACTGCAAGCCGGAGGCAACGAAGAGGTTCAAGGCCACGGCATCTTGGCTGATGCCGTCCGCGAATCCCTGATAGGCCATGTCGATGAAGGGCAGCAACCCTTGCTCGCGAACGATGTCGATGATCGCGCTCCACTGGGTCGCGTCGAGGTCGGCGCCGGTGGGATTGTGGCAGCAGGCATGAAGCACAACGATTGATCCCGGAGCCATGCTGGCGAGTTTGGCTTTCATTCCCTCGAAATCGACGCCACGTGTGGCCGGGGCGTAATAAGGGTAGGTTTCGACCTGAAAACCTGCGTTTTCAAACAAGGCTCGGTGGTTTTCCCAGCTGGGGTCGCTGATATAGACCATAGCCTCGGGATTCAGGCGCTTGAGAAAATCCGCGCCGATCTTGAGTGCACCGGTTCCACCCAGAGCCTGGGCGGTGACGACGCGACCGGAATTGACGATTTCAGCGTCTTGGCCGAAGAGCAGGGCTTGAACCGATTGGTTGTACGCCGGGAGACCTTCAATCGGCAGGTAGCCGCGCGAAGGCGCGCTGTCGAGGCGGTTTTTTTCCGCTTTCCTGACTGCATTGAGCAGAGGAATCTTGCCGTTGTCGTCGAAATAAACGCCGACCCCAAGGTTAACCTTGGTCGGACGGTTGTCATTGGCGAAAGCCTCGTTCAGACCCAGAATGGGATCGCGGGGAGCCAGCTCCACCGCCGAGAAGAAGGAGGTCACGGAAGAAGTCATCTGCAGGTCACTCTTTACGGTTCGGCATGGTTTCGAGCGCGCGCAAGGTCTTTGGCGCCGACCATTGGGTTATCGGGAAAAATCGGAGACAATCGTATTTGCTTTTCATCATTCAAAAGTGTGATGCAAAGCATTACGATTTTTCGAGAATACCGATATGTCGCAAAGCGTGCAACCGCCGAGTATTTCTGAGGTCCGCGGCTTCCCCGGGAGCCCATTCAAATTGCATCAGCCGTTCGCCCCTGCAGGCGATCAGCCGAATGCAATCGAGCAATTGGTCGCTGGTCTGGATGACGGGCTTTCCTTCCAGACTTTGCTCGGGGTGACGGGGTCTGGGAAGACCTACACCATGGCCAACGTCATCGCCCGCACTGGGCGGCCGGCTCTGGTGCTGGCCCCGAACAAGACGCTGGCGGCGCAGCTCTATTCCGAATTCCGCGAGTTCTTTCCCGAGAACGCGGTCGAATACTTCGTTTCGTATTACGACTACTATCAGCCCGAAGCTTACGTCCCCGCGCGCGATCTGTTCATCGAAAAAGACTCGGCGATCAACGAGCACATCGAACAGATGCGTCTGTCGGCCACCAAGAGCCTGCTGGAGCGGCGCGATTGTGTGATCGTGGCCACGGTGTCGTGCATCTACGGCATCGGGGACCGCGACGAGTACCATAAAATGATCCTCACCATGCGTGTCGGAGATCGCCTCGGGCAGCGCGACATCATCAAACGTCTGGCCGAGATGCAATACCCCCGCAACGAGACCGATTTTCAACGCGGAACCTTCCGCGTGCGCGGCGACGTGATTGATGTTTTTCCGGCCGAACATGCCGAACACGCGATCCGCATTTCATTGTTCGACGATGAAATTGATGGCCTGCAGTCTTTCGATCCGTTGACCGGGCATTTGCACAAGAAACTGTCGCGGTTTACCGTGTTTCCGTCGTCGCACTATGTGACGCCGCGCGCCACCGTACTCCGGGCCATTGAGGCGATCAAGATCGAGCTGCGCGAGCGCATTGCTCACTTCAATCAGGAAGGTCGACTCGTAGAAAGCCAGCGCATCGAGCAGCGCACGCGCTTTGACCTCGAGATGCTGGATCAGCTCGGTTTCTGCAAGGGCATCGAAAATTACTCGCGCCATTTGTCCGGGCGCGGCCCTGGTGATCCTCCGCCGACATTGCTGGATTACCTGCCGTCTGATGCTTTGATGTTCATCGACGAATCGCACGTCGCGGTTCCTCAAGTGGGCGCCATGTACAAGGGCGACCGTTCGCGTAAGGAAAACCTAGTGCATTACGGTTTCAGGCTGCCGTCGGCGCTCGACAACCGGCCGCTGAAATTCGAAGAGTACGAAGCGCTGTTACGACAGACGATCTTCGTTTCCGCGACGCCCGCCGAGTATGAGCGTACGCACCAAGGGCAGGTGGTCGAACAGGTCGTGCGCCCGACCGGCCTCGTCGATCCGCAGATTCACGTTCGCCCGGCAACGACCCAGGTTGACGACCTGCTTTCCGAGATTCGCTTGCGTGTGGCGCGTGATGAGCGTGTTTTGGTCACCACGCTGACCAAACGCATGGCCGAAGAGCTGACCGATTATCTAGGCGAGAACGGCGTCAAGGTGCGTTATTTGCACTCCGACATCGATACCGTGGAGCGGGTCGAGATCATTCGCGATCTGCGCTTGGGACATTTTGCCGTGCTGGTCGGGATCAACCTGCTACGCGAAGGCTTGGATATTCCGGAAGTCTCGCTGGTGGCGATTCTGGACGCCGACAAGGAGGGCTTCCTGCGTTCGGAGCGCTCCTTGATCCAGACGATTGGGCGCGCTGCCCGGCACCTTGAAGGCACCGCCATTCTTTATGCGGATCGAATTACCGATTCGATGCGTCGGGCGATCGACGAGACGGAGCGCCGGCGGACGAAGCAAATGGCTTTCAACGAAGCGCATGGGATTACTCCAAGGAGCGTGAGCAAGCGGATTCGCGACATCATCGACGGAGTTTACGACCAGGCGACCGAAATTCGCGAGTTGAAGGCTGCCGAGACGGCCGCCGACTATGAGGCAATGAGCGAAAAGAAGCTGACCCGCGAGGTCAAGCGCCTCGAGAAAGAGATGGCTAAATGCGCACAAAACCTGGAGTTCGAGCAGGCCGCGCTGTTGCGTGACGAGTTGTTCCGCGTCAAAGCCTTGCTCTTTGGCGCGAATCATCACGACGAGGAGCAGGATTAAACGATGCGCGTCCAGGAAAAACGGTCTGAAGAACGCATGCCGACGATCAGGGTGCTGTTCGTTTGTGTCGGGAACATCTGTCGTTCTCCGACGGCGGAAGGCGTTTTCCGGAAAATGCTTGAACAGCGCGGATTGAGTGGGTGGCTTGAGGTCGACTCGGCAGGAACCACTGCATATCACGAGGGTGAGCCGCCAGACCTGAGAGCGCAACGTGCGGCACGGGCGCGCGGCTACGATCTGTCTGGAATGACCGCCCGACGCCTCGGTGCGCAGGATTTCGAGGCTTTTGACCTGATCCTTGCCATGGATGCAGGGGTGTTGGCCGAAATGCAACGTCGTTGCCCCGAGCATCGGCGGGATCGGCTGAGGCTCTTCATGGATTTTTCGAGGCTGAAATCGAGTCGGGATGTCCCCGATCCTTACTACGGAAGCGATGACGGTTTCAATCGCGTGCTCGATATGGTCGAAGAAGGCGCGGCCGGCGTAGTCGAGGCCTGTTTGGCGATGAGGCGGGCTTGATTGATCATCGAACAATAAAAAAGCGCCCCGGAAGGGGCGCTTTTTTGAGGAGTAAACTCCGGTCTTACTTCTGCGTTTCGACCATGACCAGCGGTTCTTGCTCGACCTGGACCGGTGCAGGGCGCCGACGGCGAGGACGCTGAGTTTCCGGCTCGACCTGCTCGGGAGCCCAGGCCTGAGCCTTGCTGGCACTGGTTTCGACCATGACCAGTCCGCTCGATGCCAGCGACTGCTCGATGCTGGCCGGTGCGACATCAACGACCGGCGCCTGCTGAACAGCAGTGGGGGCGATCGGGAGGGCGGCGGGCATCGGCTCAGCGAGTTCGGGCTCCGGTGAGGTCTTTACCTCGACGGGCTCGGAGGCGAATGCCGGTGCTTCGACTGCGGTCGGCTGAATGGCTTCGGTCGTGACAACAGCGATGCTTTCAACGGCTTCAGGCGCAGGAGGAACGACGGCAGGCGTGAGGGGCGGCTCGGCGGCAGGCGTCTGAGCCACTTCGCTAGCGACGCCGACATGCTCGACCGGTTTCGGCTCGGCGACGTCTGCGGCAGGCGCTGGCGTTTCCGCATGGGCAACCGACATTGCTTCGGCTGTGACGACAGGCGCTTGTTCGGCAGCAGCAACGGCGGTGACCGCTGCAACCGTCCCGGCTACGGCGAGCGGTGCGCTCACGTCGACGGTGGTTTCTGCACCCTCTACGACGGGATTCTCGGCGCGCTGGTTGCGATCCCGACGGCCACCGCGACGGCCGCGGCGGCGACCACCGCCGGTGCCTTCATCCTGAGTGGCGGTGTCGGTTGGGAGTTCAGTTGCCGTTGTTTGGGCGAGCAGCTTTTCGTCAGTCTGCGGGGTGACAGCTTGCACATCCTTGCGCGGTTCACGCGGCTCGCGTGGTTGGCGGCGGTTCTCACGCGGCTCGCGGGCTTGCTGTTCGCGCGGTTCGCGGGCTTCCCGCGGCGCTTGCTCACGGGCTTCCTTGGCCTCGCGTGGCTCGCGCGGTTTTTCCTCGCGTGTGGGGCGCGGCTCACGGTTTCCGCGCGTTTCGCGTTCCTCGTTGCGCCGGGTGCCGCGCGGGCCGCGACGGCTGTCGCGGTGTTGTTCCTGGCGTGCGCCGCCCTGGCGTTGCTTCTTCTCGCTTTGTTCCGGCTTGACTTCCGGTGTGCCGCGGAACCAGCCCATGATGCGCGCGAACAGGCCGGGGGCTTCGTCGGTTTTCGGCTTTTCTTCGACGATCGGCGCGGGTTGCGCGGGGGTGATGCCCTTGATTGCGGCTTCCTGACGTGGTGCGCGCGGCTCGCCCGTCGTGCCGGCGGCCTTGGGGGCTTCCTCGGGCGGGGTTTCGACCATTTTGTACGAGGGCAGCGACTGATCGTCCTGATTCAACTCGTCGTGACGCAGGCGCTGGATCGTGTGCTGAGGCGTCTCGAGGTGGATGTTCGGGATCAGCAGGATGTTGACCTTGTGGCGCATCTCGATGGCCTGGATGTCCGGGCGCTTCTCGTTGAGCAGGAAGGTCGCGACATCGACGGGAACCTGGACATGAACGGCGCCCGTGTTCTCCTTCATCGCCTCTTCTTCGAGGATGCGCAGGATGTGCAGGGCGGCCGATTCGGCGCTGCGGATGTGGCCGGTGCCGGAGCAACGCGGGCAGGGGATGTAGCTCGTTTCGGCGAGCGCCGGACGCAGGCGCTGGCGGGAGAGTTCCATCAGCCCGAAACGGCTGATCTTGCCGGTTTGGACACGTGCACGGTCATGGCGCAGCGCGTCACGCAGGCGGTTCTCGACTTCACGCTGGTTGCGCTGGTTCTCCATGTCAATGAAGTCGATGATGATCAGGCCACCAAGGTCGCGCAGGCGGAGCTGGCGGGCGACTTCTTCGGCGGCTTCGAGGTTGGTCTTGAAGGCCGTTTCCTCGATGTCGGCGCCACGCGTGGCGCGCCCGGAGTTGACGTCGACCGAGACCAGCGCTTCGGTGTGGTCGATGACGATGGCACCGCCCGAGGGCAGGTTGACCTGGCGCGAATAGGCCGATTCGATCTGGTGTTCGATCTGGAAGCGCGAGAACAGCGGCACGTCGTCGCGGTAGCGCTTGATGCGATTGACCGTCGCCGGCATGACATGGGCCATGAACTGGCGTGCCTGCTCGAAGACGTCGTCGGTGTCGATCAGGATTTCGCCGATGTCGGGCTGGAAGTAATCACGGATCGCGCGGATGACGAGGCTGCCTTCCTGATAGATCAGGAAGGCGCCTTTCTGCTGGGTGGCCGCGCCTTCGATGGCTTTCCAGAGTTGCATCAGGTAGTTGAGGTCCCACTGCAGTTCTTCGGCGGAACGGCCGATCGCAGCGGTGCGCGCGATCAGGCTCATGCCCTGCGGAACCTGCAGTTGATCCATGACTTCGCGCAGTTCGGCGCGCTCGTCGCCCTCGACGCGGCGCGAAACGCCGCCGCCACGAGGGTTGTTGGGCATCAAAACAAGGTAGCGGCCGGCGAGACTGATGAAAGTCGTCAGCGCTGCGCCCTTGTTGCCGCGCTCGTCCTTGTCGACCTGGACGATGATTTCCTGGCCCTCACGCAATGCTTCGCGGATGGTCGCCTTGCCGGCTTCGACACCGGGCTGGAAATAGGCGCGAGAGATTTCCTTGAACGGCAGGAAGCCGTGGCGTTCCGATCCATAGTCGACGAACGCAGCTTCGAGACTGGGCTCGATGCGCGTGATTACCGCCTTGTAGATGTTGCTTTTCTTTTGTTCCTTGGCGGCCGATTCAATGTCGAGGTCAATAAGTTTTTGACCATCGACAATGGCGACACGGAGTTCTTCGGCCTGTGTCGCATTGAAGAGCATGCGTTTCATGATGGGCTCCCGCGCGCGATCACGGGGGGAGCGCCTTTGCAGGCAGCGACGGATTAGTTGATGGGCATGGGACGCTTCTTGGGCTTTCCAGTGGGGCAACTAATAGGTTTGCTTCGCTGTGGTTACGACTTCGATTCCTGCGTAATCAGGAATACTGGAATCTGCTTCGGGCGATCCGTACGTGCTAGGCGCGCGTAAATCAAGTAGTATCGCTACTTTTGGTGAGCGTACTTAACCAGGGGTCTGCGCCGTTTGATCTTGCACAGGTCGTTGCAAGAGAGGCGAATGATGCCTGCCGGAAAGTGCGGTGCCATCAACGAATTGGCGCCGCTCGACGGTCTCACGGGTCATCGCCTCTTTCAAAACGAGACGCAAAACAAATTCAGTATATTGCAAAATGGCCGAAGTAAGCAAAAATTCTGTTACCCAGGCCTGCATCGATGAAAATGGGCACGATCAGCGACTCGACAATTATTTATTGAAGATTTGCAAAGGCGTTCCGAAAAGCCATCTTTATCGCATTGTGCGCAGCGGAGAAGTCCGCGTGAATGGGAAGCGTGTCGAGGTTTCCTATCGCTTGCAGGCTGGCGATATTCTCCGGTTACCGCCGGTCCGGGTTGCCCAGAGCCGGGATGAGGTTCTGGCCGGTGCGGAGCTTAAGGCCGATCTGCCCATTCTGTACGAAGACGAAGCTCTGCTGGTCATTGATAAGCCTGCGGGAATCGCCGTGCACGGAGGCAGTGGCGTCAGCTTCGGAGTGATTGAGGCCTTGAGGCGCCAACGCCCGCAGGCGCGTTTCCTCGAGTTGGCACATCGCCTGGATCGTGAAACCTCGGGAATCCTCCTGGTCGGAAAGAAACGCTCTGCCCTGACGGCCTTGCACGACATGTTTCGCGAAGGCGGGCTGGGCGGGGGCAGGGGCGCCGACAAACGTTATCTGGTGCTGGTCAAGGGGCGTTGGATGGATCCGCTTCGGCATGCCCGGCAACCCCTTCTGAAGTACCTCCTGGATTCCGGGGAGCGGCGGGTGCGCGTGTCACCCGAGGGGAAGCCGTCGCATACGGTTTTCCGCCTGCTTGCGCGTTGGCAAAATTTCAGCTTACTCGAGGCCGAACTGAAAACGGGGCGGACGCACCAGATTCGCGTGCACCTGGCCGATCTCGGCTATCCGATCGCGGGCGACGAAAAGTATGGTGATTTCGAAACTAATCGCCTGTTGGCGCGGTCTGGCTTGAAGCGAATGTTCCTGCATGCTTGGAAAATGCGCTTCACCCACCCTTTGAAAGACGAGGGACTCGAGCTTGAGGCGCCTGTGCCGGAGTCACTCAAGAGCTTTGTCGACCTTCTTGCGCAGCGAGAATCACAGGATTATGGCCAGTAATCGTTTTGATTTGATCGTTTTTGACTGGGACGGGACGATACTCGACTCGACCGCAGCCATCGTCTCGGCCATGCAGTCTGCATGTCGCGACCTGGGCTTGCCTGAACCTGCGGCGGCAAGTGCGCGTCAGGTGATCGGCCTTGGGCTGACGGATGCTCTGCGGATTGCGGCCCCGGATCTGACGGAGGAAAACGTGCCGCATCTCGTGGCGCGTTACCGGCATCACTACCTGTCCGGGGATCGGTCGCTGGCTCTGTTTGATGGCATCGAAGGCATGCTGGGCGATCTGCGGACCGCCGGACATTTGCTCGCCGTGGCAACCGGAAAAGGGCGTCAAGGCCTCAACCGGGCGTTCGATCATTCAGGTTTGGGGGCGTTGTTTGTCGCCAGTCGCTGTGCGGACGAGTGCTTCTCCAAGCCTCATCCGCAGATGCTGGAAGAGTTGATGGCCGAGTTGGATGTTCCGCCCGAGCGCACGCTCATGATTGGGGATACGACGCACGACGTGCAGATGGCGCGTAACGCCGGTGTGGCGGCTTTGGCTGTCACTTACGGGGCGCATTCGGTGGTCGATCTGAGCGCCCTGGAGCCCTTGGCATGTCTGGATGACGTCCCTTCAGTGCGCCTCTGGTTGCGTGAGCATGCCTAAGCAAAAGGGGGCCTCGCGAGGGGTGGCGTGCTGCCGGCGGAAGACAGCCGGAGCAAAGAGTATACTTTGTCGGGTGCATACGGCGGCCTTTGCTGTCGTAGCTTTCCGAATGTGAGACGAACGTGGATACACCTTCCAAAAAAGAGCAGCAATGGGAGCGGGAGCTTCTGGAAAAAATCGCACTGGCTTCGTTGCAGGAGTTGAAGGTCAAGCGACGCTGGGGGATTTTTTTCAAGCTGGCGGCGTTTGCCTATCTCACGGCGGTGTTGGTTCTGGTCGTCGACTGGGAGAGCGCGGAAAAGCTCGCGGACAGCAAGCATACGGCCCTCGTGAATTTGCGCGGGACGATCGATGCAACAGGAGAATCGAGTGCCGACAAGGTTGCCGGCGCCTTGCAGTCAGCATTTGAGGATAAAGGGACGGCTGGGGTTGTCCTGCGCATCAACAGCCCAGGGGGCAGTCCGGTCCAATCGGGCATCGTTTATGACGAGATTCGGCGTCTGCGCGCCAAGCACCCGGAGATTCCGTTGTACGTAGTGGTTGAAGACATCTGTGCCTCGGGCGGCTACTACGTGGCGGCTGCGGCCGATAAGATTTATGTGAACAAGGCCAGCATCCTCGGATCGATCGGTGTGTTGATGGATGGCTTTGGCTTTACCGGCGCGATGGATCGGCTGGGGGTCGAGCGACGCTTGCTCACTGCGGGGCAGAACAAGGGCTTTCTCGACCCGTTCTCGCCGCAGGATCAGAAACAAAAGGAGCATGCTCAACTCTTACTCGGTGAAGTGCACCGCCAATTCATCGAGGTCGTGCGTCAGGGGCGCGGTAATCGACTGAAAGAAACGCCGGACATGTTTTCCGGCTTGATGTGGACCGGTAGCCAGAGCATTGCCTTGGGCTTGGCGGACGATTACGGTACCGTCGATTCGATCGCTCGTGATGTAATCAAGGCTGAGACCGTGCTTGATTATTCGGTTCGTGAAAACATCGCGGAGCGTTTCGTGCGTCGTTTCGGCGCCGAGGTGGCACGTACCATTGGTCGCGCGACCTTTGGCGCCGAGGGCTACCCCGTATTGCGCTGACTGGGCGCAGTACGTGTAGAGGTCAGGCCTGGAGAAGGAATACAGTCGGGCGGCGGTCGATGTCGGGCGGCGTGGTCTTGCGCCAGGCGGCGATGCTGCGTGTGACGATGCTTTCGCTTGCCAGGGTGAGGTCGCTGGCAAGGCACAGCCGGGTGCTCGGCGCGCATTGGCGCAGCAGGGCGTCGAACAGTTGTCGGTTGCGATACGGCGTCTCGATGAAAATCTGGGTGCGCTGTTCGCGTCGCGAACCTGATTCGAGTTCGCGCAGCTGCTTGTGTCGCTGCTCGTCCTTGGCCGGCAAGTAGCCGTGAAAGGCGAAGTTCTGGCCGCTCAGCCCGGAGCCCATCAGGGCGAGAAGGATGGACGACGGCCCGACACAGGGCACGACCCGAATCTCGCTGGCGTGTGCCAAATTGACGAGCTGTGCGCCAGGGTCGGCAACCGCCGGGCATCCGGCTTCCGAGATCAGCCCAAGGTCATGGCCGGCCAGGAGCGGTGCGAGCAGCGCCGGGAGTTGGTTGCTGCGCGTGTGTTCGTTGAGCTCGGAAATCTCGATCTGCTGGATGGGCTTTGCGCAGGGAAGTTGTTTGAGGAAAGCGCGAGCCGACTTGGCGTTTTCGGCGACGAAGTGGTCAAGGCGCTGTGCGATGCTGCGCACCTCGCTGGGGAGGATGTAGTCCAGCGGGCTGTCGCCGAGCGGGACAGGGATCAGGTACAAGGCACCTTTCTTGGCGTGGTCTGGGGTGGAGGTCATCGGGGCGGCTTTAGATGACATCGACGCCGGCGCTTCTGAGCATTTCGCAGAGTGCGATCAGCGGCAGCCCGATGAGGGCGTTCGGGTCGTCGCCCTGCATGCTGGAAAGGAGGGCGATGCCGAGGCCTTCCGATTTGGCGCTGCCCGCACAGTTATAGGGTTGCTCCTTGCGCAGGTAACGTTCGATCTCGGCGTCGCTCAAGTCGCGGAAGCTGACATGGGTCTGGACGTCCCGAACTTCGGCGCGCCCGTTGCGAGTGTCGTAGAGACACAGGCCGGTATGGAAGATGATCGTGCGCCCGCGCATGGCCTGGAGTTGGCGAACGGCATTCTCATGTGTCCCTGGTTTGCCAAAGGTCATTTCGCCCAAGCAGGCCACTTGGTCGCTGCCGATGATCAGCGCGCCAGGGAAAACGTTGGCGACGGCGCGAGCCTTGGCTTCTGAAAGGCGCAGCGCAGTTGCCGCGGGGGCTTCGCCCGGGAGTGGGGTTTCGTCGGTTGCCGGCGAGGCGGTATGAAAGGGAAGTCCGAGGCGCGTGAGCAGTTCACGGCGGTAGGGAGAGGTTGATGCAAGAACAAGTTGCGGGCAATTCATGAGCGGATCGACGAAAATGGCGGTGTTTTTGCGGCAAATCCTGAAAAAGAGAAAAAATCCAATCAGTTGCGCCGCAGGCTTTGACTTCAAGGGGCAAAAATAATATCATGCGCGCCTTATGTCGCAACGGATTGTAATTGACAGCCTGTCGTTCGCGCGTGAAGCGCGGATTTTGGAAGGCGAGCTGCCCGTAGCCGGTTTCGAACGGATACAGGATGGGCTGACTGAAAACGTCGGAGTCATCCGCTATCGGATCGAAGGCGGGCTCGGGGAGCGGAACAGGCCGCAATTGCATTTGCAGCTGGACGGAGTGTTGTCGTTGTGCTGCCAGCGTTGCCTGGAAGGGATCGAGTATCCCCTGCAGGTCAGCAACGTTCTGGAGTTCGTCGGCAACGAAGATGAGTTGACGCAGGAAGAGATCGAGGATGATTCGCGAGACTTTCTTCCGGCGCAGAGCGAAGTCGATGTGGTTGCGTTGATCGAAGACGAGATCATTCTCGACTTGCCCTCGGCTCCGCGTCACGAAAGTTGTGTCTTGCCCGCAAGTGCGCAGGATAACCCGGAAGACTCACCGTTCGCGGTGCTGAAGGGCTTGCGTAGCAAGGCGCAGTGAATTTGATAAATGGAGTGAATTATGGCCGTTCAACAGAACAAGAAGTCCCCGTCCAAGCGTGGTATGCACCGTGCTCACGATTTCCTGACCAACCCGCCGCTGGCCGTTGAGCCGACGACCGGTGAAATTCACCTGCGTCACCACGTGAGCCCCTCTGGCTTTTACCGTGGCAAGAAGGTCACCAAGGGTTCGGGCGAGTAATTTCTTCGGAACAGGCAGGATAGGCTCCCTTTGGGGGAGCAGCCTGCCTTTATTTTTGCCTTTTTTCGGATGACTGTCACTGTCGCAATCGACTGCATGGGCGGAGATCACGGCCCTGAGGTCACTGTTCCGGCAGCACTTGACTTCGTCCGCAGTTATGCGGACGTCAATGTCGTGCTGGTCGGACAGGAGGATGTGGTGCGTCGGCATCTTGCCGGCCTGGATAATCCGAGGGTCGTCATTCGGCATGCGAGCCAAGTGGTGGCCATGGACGAAGCGCCTGCGCTCGCTATACGCAACAAGAAGGATTCTTCAATGCGTGTGGCCATTGATCTCGTCAAGCATGGCGAGGCCGATGCCTGCGTTTCCGCGGGGAACACCGGTGCGTTGATGGCGATTTCGCGCTTCGTCCTCAAGACTCTTCCCGGGATCGATCGGCCTGCCATTTGTGGCATCCTGCCGACGAGCCGGGGGCATGTGCATGTACTGGATCTTGGGGCTAACGTCGATTGCAGCCCCGAGCATCTGCTGCAGTTCGCCATCATGGGAGCCTCCTTGGTCGCATCGCTCGATCACAAGGATGGCGCCGAGCCTACCGTGGGGCTGCTGAACATCGGCGAAGAGGACATCAAGGGCAATGACGTGGTCAAGAAGGCCGCCGAGCTGCTGCGCGGGTCCGGCTTGAATTTCATCGGCAACGTCGAAGGCGACGGAGTGTATAAGGGTGAGGCCGAAGTGGTCGTTTGCGACGGCTTTGTCGGCAATGTTGCCCTCAAGGCTTCTGAAGGTTTGGCACAGATGCTGGCGGGCTTCCTCAAGCTCGAATTCAAGCGTAACTTGCTGACCAAACTGATCGCCTTGCTGGCCTTGCCTGTGCTCAATAATTTCAAAAAGCGCGTTGATCACCGCCGTTACAACGGTGCCACGCTCCTGGGCTTGCGCGGCATCGTCGTCAAGAGCCATGGATCTGCCGACGCCTTTTCGTTCGGCAATGCCTTGGCACGAGCCGCCGATGAGGCCCGCTCAGGTGTCCTGGCACGGATCGCAGCCAAGATCGCGCAACAACATCCTGAATTGGAGAACGCCTGAATGTATGCACGCATCGTAGGTGTCGGCAGTTATTTGCCGGGGCAACCCGTCAGCAATGATGACCTCGTCCGGCGAGGGGTCGATACGAGCGATGAGTGGATCGTTACCCGCACCGGGATTCGTGCGCGTCATATCGCGGATGAGGATGTCAAATCGAGCGATCTGGCTCTGGAGGCAAGTCGGCGTGCGCTTCAGGATGCCCGTGTCGAGGCCGCAGATCTCGACCTCATCATTGTTGCCACCTCGACGCCCGACTATATTTTTCCGAGTACGGCCTGTCTGTTGCAGTCCAAACTGAGGAATGCCGGCGCGATGGCTTTTGATGTTCAAGCGGTCTGCAGCGGATTCGTCTATGCCTTGACGGTCGCGGAGAAATTCATCCGCTCTGGGAGCCATAAGAAAGTATTGGTCGTCGGAGCTGAAGTTTTCTCGCGCATTCTGGACTGGAACGACCGCGCGACCTGCGTCCTGTTCGGCGACGGTGCCGGCGCGGTGGTGTTGGAAGCCTCCGAGCAGCCC
The DNA here is from genome assembly GCF_041441355.1 of Propionivibrio sp. Taxonomy (GTDB): domain Bacteria; phylum Pseudomonadota; class Gammaproteobacteria; order Burkholderiales; family Rhodocyclaceae; genus Propionivibrio. The sequence goes on along the minus strand of NZ_JASDTF010000006.1, from coordinate 26,916 downwards.
GGCATCCTGGCGTCGGCCGCGCATGCCGACGGTTCGCATCACGGTATCCTGGCGGTCGCTGGCAATGTCTGTGGCGGCAAAGTGACTGGCGATCCGTTCCTACGCATGGACGGCCAGGCGGTGTTCAAGTTCGCGGTCAGGGTCTTGTCGGAAGTGGCCAAGGAGTGCTGCGCTGAGGCCGGCATCGATTCGCATGAGGTCGACTGGCTGATTCCGCATCAGGCCAACGTCCGGATCATTGAAGCGACCGGAAAAAAGCTTGGACTCGACATGAACAAAGTCGTGGTAACCGTTGATAAGCATGGAAATACTTCTGCGGCATCTGTTCCGTTGGCGCTCGACGCCGCGATCCGCGACGGTCGTATTCAACGCGGTCAGAAAGTCATGCTCGAAGGGGTAGGCGGTGGCTTTACCTGGGGCGCTGTTCTGCTCGAGTTCTAAGGAATCTAAGGAAAGAAGGAGCCTTTCATGGCGTTTGCTTTTGTTTTCCCCGGTCAGGGTTCGCAATCAGTCGGCATGATGTCGGCTTACGGCGAAGCATCGGTGATTCGTTCGACTTTTGACGAGGCCTCTGCCAGCCTGGGTCAGGATCTCTGGCAACTCGTTGCGGAAGGTCCTGCTGAGGCTTTGGCGCAGACGGTCAATACGCAGCCGTTGATGCTGACGGCCGCCATTGCCGCCTATCGTTTGTGGCTGGAAAAGGGGGGGAAGGTCCCCGCCGTGGTTGCCGGGCACAGCCTGGGCGAGTACTCGGCTCTGGTTGCTGCGGGCGTGATCGAATTCAAGGATGCGGTGCCGCTGGTCCGCCTGCGCGCTTCGGCGATGCAAGAGGCGGTGCCGCTGGGAACCGGCGCCATGGCGGCGATTCTCAACCTCGATGACGACAAGATTCGCGAAGCCTGTGCTGAGGCGATGGCCGAAGCTGGCGCTGGGGCCGTTGTCGAGCCGGTGAACTTTAATGCGCCGGGACAGACGGTGATCGCGGGCAGCAAGGCTGCGGTTGAACGCGCCTGTGAAGGCTGCAAGGCCCGCGGCGCCAAGCGTGCCGTCCTGCTGCCCGTGTCGGCGCCTTTCCATTCCTCGCTGATCCGCCCGGCGGCCGAGAAGCTGGCGGCCCGTCTGGCCGAACTCGAGTTCAAGGTGCCGTCGATTCCGGTGATCAACAACGTTGATGTGGCGATCGAAAGCGATCCGCTGCGCATCAAAGATGCGCTGATCCGTCAGGCTTATTCGCCGGTGCGCTGGGTCGAGACGATCCAGAAAATGGCTGCCATGGGCATGACCGAGGTCGCCGAGTGCGGTCCGGGCAAGGTCCTGGCCGGACTTGTCAAACGCAGTGCCGATGGCGTTACCGGGATTGCGCTGGCGGATGCTGCCGCGATCGATGCAACACTCCCGATTCTGGGGTAATCCATATGCTGAACGGACAAATCGCCCTTGTTACAGGGGCTTCGCGCGGGATCGGCAAGGCCATCGCGCTTGAACTGGGCAAACACGGCGCCACCGTCTTCGGAACGGCCACTTCGCAGGATGGTGCTGCGCAGATCGGCGCTTATCTCGTCGAAGCCGGGATCAAGGGGGAAGGGCTGGTGCTCGAAGTGCGCGAGGCCGCGCAGGTCGACGCTGTGCTGTCGCAGATCGAAAAGCAGTACGGCGCGCCGACGATTCTGGTCAACAATGCCGGCATCACCCGCGACAATCTGGCGATGCGCATGAAGGACGAGGAGTGGGATGCGGTCATCGACACCAACCTCAAGGCTGTTTTCCGGCTGAGCAAAGCGGTGATGCGCGGCATGATGAAGGCTCGCCAGGGGCGCATCATCAACGTGACCTCGGTGGTCGGGCATGCCGGCAACCCGGGACAAGCCAATTACTGTGCGGCCAAGGCCGGCGTTGCGGGGATGAGCCGCTCCCTGGCGCGCGAGCTTGGCAGCCGCAACATCACGGTGAACTGCGTTGCGCCGGGCTTCATCGACACCGACATGACCAAGGTGCTCGAAGAGGGGCAACGTCAGGCGCTCGTCGCCAATGTGCCGCTCGGACGCTTCGGCCAGCCGGAAGACGTCGCTGCTGCGGTCGCCTTCCTGGCATCGCCGGGTGCCGCCTACGTCACCGGCACTACGCTGCACGTCAACGGCGGCATGTACATGGATTGATGCCCGCAAGGGCAGTGGGCGATTTGGACCGGTTCGCCCGCTTGTGCAGTTGGCACCGGTCTTTTGGTAAAATCAGACAGTTTGTTTCATACCTGAACCTTAGGGAAGGAGCCCTTAGATGGAAAATATCGAACAACGCGTCCGCAAGATTGTCTCCGAGCAACTCGGCGTCAATGAAGCCGACATCAAGAACGAATCCTCGTTCGTCGACGATCTGGGCGCGGATTCGTTGGATACCGTTGAGCTGGTGATGGCGCTCGAAGAAGAATTCGAGACCGAGATCCCGGACGACGAAGCCGAGAAGATCACGACCGTCCAGCAAGCCATCGACTACGTCGTCGCTCACAAGAAGTAATCCACCGCTCCGCCTGACGGGCCCCGTCCCTCGTGCCAACGGCATGAAGCGGCGGGGCTTGTGTCGGATCATCCCTGCAGCCGGCAGCGGCTGCCTTTCCCGGAGAGAAAATTGACCCGTCGTAGAGTCGTCATCACCGGCCTTGGAATCATTTCTCCGGTCGGAAATACCGTCGAGCAAGCCTGGCAGAACATCGTCGCCGGCCGCTCCGGCATCGACCGTGTCACGCGTTTCGACGCCTCCAGCTTCCCGGTGCAGATCGCCGGCGAAGTCAAGAATTTCAATGTCGCCGACTACCTTCCTTTGAAGGATGCGCGGCGCATGGACACCTTCATTCATTACGGCATGGCCGCCGGCATCCAGGCAATCAAGGACGCCGGCCTGGAAGCGCACCCGGCGAATGCCGAGCGCATTGGCGTGTCGATTGGTTCGGGTATCGGCGGTCTGCCGTTGATCGAAACGACGCGCGACGAATTCGTCGCCTCCGGCGTGCGCAAGATTTCGCCGTTCTTCGTTCCCGGCTCGATCATCAACATGGTCTCCGGGAACCTGTCGATCATGTACGGCTATAAAGGCCCGAACATTGCCCTGGTCAGTGCCTGCTCGACCGGCACTCACAGCATCGGCGATGCCGCCCGCCTGATCGAATACGGCGACGCCGACATCATGATCGCCGGTGGTGCCGAGTGCACCGTTTCGCCGCTTGGCCTTGGGGGTTTCTGTGCCGCACGCGCCCTGTCGACGCGTAACGACGACCCGCAGACGGCCAGCCGTCCGTGGGACAAGGATCGCGACGGTTTCGTCCTCGGCGAAGGTGCCGGGGTCATGGTGCTCGAAGAGTACGAACACGCCAAGGCCCGTGGCGCGCGCATCTACGGCGAATTGGCTGGTTTCGGCATGAGTGCCGACGCCAACCACATGACCGCACCCTGCGAAGACGGCGAAGGTGCGGCGCGCTGCATGACCACCGCACTGCGCAACTCGCGCATCAATCTCGATGAAGTCCAGTACCTCAACGCGCACGGCACGTCGACGCCGCTCGGCGACAAGGCTGAGACGGTCGCGGTCAAGCGAGCCTTCGGCGATCACGCCTACAAGATGGTGATGAATTCGACCAAATCGATGACCGGCCACCTGTTGGGCGCGGCCGGCGGTATCGAGGCGGTGTTCTCGGCGCTGGCGATTTATCACCAGATCTCGCCGCCGACGATCAACATCTTCAACCAGGACGAGGCCTGCGATCTCGACTACTGCGCCAACACGGCGCGCGAGATGAAGATCGACGTGGCGATTTCCAACTCGTTCGGCTTCGGTGGCACCAACGCCACCGTGGTGATGCGCCGCGTTTAAGCGCGGGCCGGGGCGGTGCGCTTCCCGCAAGTCATCGAACTGCGCCGCTCCCGACTTCTTTTAGCCGGCCTCAGCGCCGGCCATTTGCTGGCCATGGCATGCGTTCTAAGCTTGCCGTGGCCTTTGTTTTTTCAGCTTTTGCTCGTGGGGCTGGTGGCCGCGAGTTGGTGGCGAGGGCGTCGAGGCGAGGGTGACGATCTTGTGCTTCGCTTGGCAGCACCTGACTCGATTGCGTGCCGCCTGCGCACGTGCCACTCCGAGTGGCGTTCGTGTCGCCTGCTTCCCGGTGCGGTGGTGATGGGGCCCCTGGTCCTGTTGCGCTTGCAGCCCGAAGGAGAGGCTAAGTTACTTAGCCTGGTGCTCATGCCTGACAGCGCGGCGCCAGAAGCGTTGCGTGTCCTGCGTGTTTGGTTGCGCTGCTATCGCCCGTTGCCGGAAGCTCGTGCCTCCGGTAACGACGATGCTCGATCCATTTAGACCAGCGGGTGCCGTTGCGATGACAAGGAGCTGGCGCGGGTGAGCCGCGAAGCGCGTGCCTTGGGCAGGGTCTGAGGGTAGTCGCGGCTAAAGTGCAGGCCGCGGCTCTCTTTGCGTTGCAGCGCGCAGCGGACGATCAGGTCAGCCGTCAGAACCAGGTTACGCAGCTCGATGAGGTCGTGGCTGACCCGGAAATTGGCGTAGAAATCGTTGATTTCCCGCGCCAGCAGGCGAATCCGGTGTTGCGCCCGCTGCAAGCGCTTGGTGGTGCGTACGATGCCGACGTAGTCCCACATGAAGCGGCGCAACTCGTCCCAGTTGTGGGCGATGACGACCTCTTCATCGGGGTCGATGACCCGGCTTTCGTCCCAGGAGGGCAGGGCAGGGAGGTCGATGCGAGGTTGGGTAAGGATGTCCGAAGCCGCCGCTTCGGCAAAGACCAGGCATTCGAGCAGCGAATTGCTGGCCAGCCGATTGGCGCCATGCAGCCCCGTACAGGCAGCCTCGCCAGCGGCATAGAGCCCCGGGACCGAGGTGCGTGCATGCAGATCGGTGACGATGCCGCCGCAGGTGTAGTGCGCCGCCGGTACGACCGGGATGGGCTCGCGGGTGATGTCGATCCCAAGTTCCAGGCAGCGCGCCAGAATGTTCGGAAAATGCTCCTCAAGGAATCCCGCTGGCTTGTGAGAGATGTCCAGATAAACGCAGTCGATGCCGCGTTTTTTCATCTCGAAATCAATGGCCCGGGCCACGACGTCGCGAGGTGCCAGTTCGGCGCGAGGGTCGTGCTCGGGCATGAAGCGCGTGCCGTCGGGGAGCAACAGCAAGCCGCCTTCGCCGCGTACGGCTTCGGAAATGAGGAAGGACTTGGCTTGTGGGTGATACAGGCAGGTCGGGTGGAACTGGATGAATTCCATGTTGGCGACGCTGCAACCGGCCCGCCAAGCCATGGCGATGCCATCTCCGGTCGAAGTGTCGGGGTTGGTTGTGTAGAGGTAAACCTTGCCGGCGCCACCGGTGGCGATCAGGGTGTGCTGTGCCGCTAGTGTGACGACCTCGTCGTTCAGCGTGTCGAGCACGTAGGCGCCGTAGCACCGATTCTCGCTTTGGCCGAGCTTGTGTCCGGTGATCAGATCGATCGCGATGTGGTGCTCAAGTACGGTGATGTTCGGGTGCTCGCGCACTTTTCGGGTCAGGGTGTCCTGAACCGCCAGCCCCGTTGCATCGGCGACGTGGATGACGCGCCGGGCGCTATGCCCCCCTTCGCGTGTCAAGTGGTAGCCGGCATCATCACGCGTGAAAGGAACCCCTTGTTCGGCCAGCCATTCGATCATCCTGCGCCCGTTTTCAATGACGAAGCGCGTTGCCTTCTCGTCGTTCAGGAAGGCCCCGGCGACTAGGGTGTCCCGAATGTGATCTTCAAGAGAGTCCTGGCTGTCGAGGACGGCGGCGATCCCGCCCTGTGCCCAGCTTGAGGCGCTGTCCTGCAGGGTTCGTTTGCTGATCAGTCCGACCGAATGCGTTTGGGCAAGCCTGAGTGCGGCGGATTGTCCGGCCAATCCACTGCCGACGACGAGTATGTCGAATCGCAAAGCCACGACGAACCCCCTGAGTGAAATATGCAAAATATAGCACGATGCGAAGATTGCGAATCGTGGTAACGTATTGCGTATTGTGAACTTAGGGTGTTTTTGCCCGTCGTCCATCCGCACGAGACAATACCGCAGTCAAAGACTGCATGCGTTATACTGCCAGGAAAAAACGATACCGTGTCCGCAAGGGAAAGCTGTGAGCATGAACGAACGCGAAGTTGACCAACTCCTGGTCGAACGCGCACAAGCCGGTGATAAGCAGGCCTTCGACAAGCTGGTCCAGAAGTACCAGCGCAAATTGTCGCGCCTGTTGTCGCGCTTTATCCGCGATCACGCGGAAGTCGAGGATGTTGCCCAAGAGGCTTTTATCAAGGCCTATCGCGCGCTGCCTTCCTTCCGCGGCGAGAGCGCCTTCTACACGTGGCTGTATCGTATCGGCATCAACACGGCGAAGAATTATCTCGTGGCCAAGGGGCGTCGTGCTCCGACATCGACGGATTTCGATACCGAAGAGGCAGAAGTCTTCGACGACGCCGATCATCTGCGCGACATCAATACGCCCGAGCGCATGCTGCAGTCCAAGCAGATCGGCCAGACCGTCAATTCGGCGATGGAGGCCTTGCCTGAAGAGTTGCGCCAGGCCATTGTCCTGCGTGAAATCGAAGGCTTGAGCTACGAGGACATCGCTACCGAAATGAAGTGCCCCATCGGGACGGTTCGCTCCCGCATCTTCCGCGCCCGCGAGGCCGTGGCTGAAAAGCTGCGCCCCTTGCTCGATACGGCGCCCGATCACCGCTGGTAACCAGCGCGAAATCGGCGCAGTCGCGCACACCATCGCCGTGGTGCTGAAATGATCGAAGCCAAAGGGATTGTCGTCTCGGTCGAGGGCGCTCAGGCCGAAGTGCGCTTGGACGAAACCGGTTGCGGCCGTTGTCACGAAGAAGGCGGTTGCGGCGGCCACAACCTCGGCGCGATGCTGTGCCGGAATCCGCGCATCTACCAGGTTAACAATCCAGCAGGAGCTGAAGTCGGCCAGCGGGTCACCGTCGTTGTTGCTGAAGGTGCCGTACGCCGCAGTGCGCTTCTGGCCTATGGCCTGCCGCTGTTCGCGCTGTTGCTCTGCGCGGCCCTTGGGCAGGCCGTCGCCGGAGATCTGGGGGCTATTGCCGGTGCGGGTCTAGGGCTACTGTCGGGTTGGGGGCTTTCCCGTAGCCTCCAGAGGCGGGCCGGAGCAGAAGGGTGGCATCAGCCGTATATTCGGCCTTGATTTTTGCGCTTTGCCCCCGACATCCGAGCATGCCATTCTCGTTTTCACGGAGGTTTGCATGAAAAAACTCCTCGTCGCGTTTGCGCTTCTTTGCCTTTCCAGCCTAGGGTTGGCCCAAGGAGGTGGGTTGCCCGATTTCACCGAGCTCGTGGAAAAACAGGGCGCAGCCGTCGTCAATATCAGTAGCACGCAAGTGGTCCGCGGCAGCGCTAATGCGTTCCCGTTCCCCTTTGACGAAGACGACCCCTTTGCCGACCTCTTTCGTCGCTTCATGCCGCGTCCCCCGGGTGGCGGGGCGCCTAACGTGCCACGTGAATACCAGAACCGCTCGCTCGGTTCGGGGTTCATCGTCAGTCCGGATGGCTATATCATGACCAACGCGCACGTGGTCGATGCGGCCGACGAAATCGTCGTTCGCCTGACCGACAAGCGCGAATTCAAGGCGCGAGTGATCGGTGCCGACAAGCGAACCGACGTGGCACTGCTCAAGATCGACGCGCAGGCCTTGCCTGCGGTGCGCATGGGGGATCCGAACCTCCTGAAGGTCGGGGAATGGGTGCTGGCCATCGGCTCGCCGTTCGGTTTCGACAACAGCGTCACGGCCGGTATTGTCAGCGCCAAAGGGCGCTCGCTGCCGCAAGAAAACTACGTCCCCTTCATCCAGACCGACGTTGCCATCAACCCCGGCAACTCTGGCGGCCCCTTGTTTAACATGAACGGCGAGGTGGTCGGGATTAACTCGCAGATCTATAGCCGCTCGGGCGGTTTCATGGGGATTTCTTTTGCCATTCCGATCGACGTAGCGATGGATGTGCAAAACCAGTTGCGCGTCAGCGGTAAGGTCAGTCGCGGCCGGCTCGGGGTGGTCATCCAGGAAGTCACCAAGGAATTGGCCGAGTCCTTCGGGTTGACCAAGGCCCAGGGGGCCGCGGTCAATGCCGTCGAGAAAGGTGGTCCGGCGGAGAAGGCCGGAATCGAGCCTGGTGATGTGATTCTCCGCTTCGATGGCAAGCCGGTCGCCAGTTCGGCCGATCTGCCGCGCCTTGTTGGCGCGACCAAGCCGGGCGCCCGAGTGGTGGTGCAGGTCTGGCGCAAAGGTGGTTTGCGCGATGTCAGCGTCGTGGTCGGCGAAGTGGCGGAGGAAAAAACCGTGCTGCGCGGCGGTGGACAAAAGACGCCGGAGCAGGCCGCTAACCGGCTTGGCTTGGTGCTTTCGGAGTTGACCACTGAACAGCGGCGCGAACTCCGGCTGAACGGCGGTTTGCTCGTCGAAGGCGTGCGTAACAATGGCGCGCGGGCCGACCTGCGGCGGGGCGACATCCTGCTGGCGCTGATTTCACGCGGCGAGACGACCGAGCTCAAAAGCGTCAAGCAGCTCAACGACTTGCTCGGCCAGCTCGACAAGTCTGCCAACGTCACCTTGCTGGTGCGCCGTGGCGACTTGCAGACCTTCATCACCATCAAGGGCCTGCCGGCCAAGGGCGAATAAGCGCGTCCATGACCACGCTGACCCTGATTGGCCGCACGTATTGCCACCTGTGTCATGACATGGAGCTGGCCGTGCGGCCGCTTGCCGAAGAATTCGGCATCGGCCTCAAACTGCTCGACGCCGATGCCGATCCGCGTCTCGAAGCGCTGTACGGTGAGCGCGTCCCGGTGCTTTTGCACGGCGAAACGGAACTCTGTCATTACTTCATGGATGCGGGCAAAGTCCGTGATTATTTGAGCAAAATCGGCTAGAATCCGGGCCTTCTGGCCAATCGAACAAGGTGCCCGGCGACACCTTTTTTTTCAGGCGCGCCTCGTGCGCAGTACAAAAAAACGATGCAACAGCAACATATCCGAAATTTCTCGATCATCGCCCACATCGACCACGGCAAGTCCACCCTGGCCGACCGCATCATCCATCTGTGCGGAGGTTTGTCGGACCGCGAGATGGAAGAGCAGGTGCTTGATTCGATGGACATCGAACGCGAGCGCGGCATCACCATCAAGGCTCAGACCGCGGCCTTGAAATACAAGGCGCGCAGCGGCCAGGTCTATAACCTCAACCTGATCGACACCCCGGGGCACGTCGACTTCTCCTACGAAGTCTCGCGTTCGCTTTCGGCCTGCGAGGGCGCGTTGCTGGTGGTCGATGCTTCGCAAGGCGTTGAGGCACAGACCGTCGCCAACTGCTACACGGCGATCGACCTCGGCGTCGAGGTGATGCCGGTGCTCAATAAGATCGACTTGCCCTCGGCTAACCCGGACAACGCCCGGCACGAGATTGAGGAAGTGATCGGCATCGACGCGACCGACGCCATCCTCGCCTCGGCCAAGACCGGCCTCGGCGTCGAAGACATTCTCGAAGCGATCATCGAGCGCATCCCGGCCCCCGAGGGGGACCCCGAGGCGCCGTTCAAGGCGCTACTGATCGATTCGTGGTTTGACAACTACGTCGGCGTGGTGATGCTGGTGCGCGTGGTCGACGGCGAACTGCGCTCGAAGGACAAGATCAAGCTGATGGCCACGGGCTCCTCGCACCTGTGTGAGCAGGTCGGTGTGTTCACGCCCAAGGCCCTGCAACGCGACGTGCTGCGCGCGGGCGAGGTGGGCTACGTCATCTCGGGCATCAAGGAACTGCAGGCCGCCAAGGTTGGTGACACGCTGACCATCGCCGACCGCCCGGCGACTGAGCCGCTGCCCGGCTTCAAGGAAATCAAGTCGCAAGTCTTCGCCGGCCTCTACCCGGTCGAGGCCAACCAGTACGACCAGCTGCGCGAATCGCTCGAGAAGCTCAAGCTCAACGACGCGTCGCTACACTACGAGCCGGAAGTCTCGCAAGCGCTCGGTTTCGGCTTCCGCTGCGGCTTCCTCGGCCTCTTGCACATGGAGATCGTGCAGGAGCGTTTGGAGCGCGAGTTTGACCAGGACCTCATCACCACCGCACCGACCGTGGTGTATGAGGTCGAAATGCGCGATGGCACCATCGTCCCGGTCGAAAACCCGGCCAAGCTGCCGGACACGACCAAGGTCAACGAAATCCGCGAACCGATCATCACCACCACCATCTTCGTGCCGCAGGAGTATCTGGGTAGCGTCATCACCCTGTGCAACCAGAAGCGCGGCAATCAGGTGGACATGACCTATCACGGTCGTCAGGTGCAGCTCGTCTACGAGATGCCGATGGCCGAAGTGGTGATGGATTTCTTCGATAAGCTGAAATCGGTGTCGCGCGGCTACGCTTCGCTCGACTACGAGTTCAAGGAATTCCGCGCCGCCGACGTGGTCAAGCTCGACATCCTGATCAACAGCGAGAAGGTCGATGCGCTGTCGATGATCGTGCACCGCGCCAACTCGGTCTATCGCGGCCGCGAGCTCGCGTCGAAGATGCGTGAACTGATTCCGCGCCAGATGTACGACGTCGCCATCCAGGCGGCGATCGGCTCGAACATCATCGCCCGCGAAAACGTGAAAGCGATGCGCAAGGACGTTCTGGCCAAGTGCTACGGCGGCGACATCTCACGGAAGAAAAAGCTGCTCGAGAAGCAGAAGGCCGGCAAAAAACGCATGAAGCAGGTCGGCTCGGTCGAGATCCCGCAGGAGGCCTTCCTGGCTGTGCTGCGCGTCGGAAAGTAAGAAGAGGGTAGCCCGTGAATTTCGCCTTGATCCTGTTCTGCCTGCTGCTCGCCAGTGGCGCCATCTGGGCCGTCGACGCCTTTCATTTTCGCAAGCTGCGCCAGGCCGATGCCAAGGAGCCGTGGTGGGTTGAGTACGGGGCGAGCTTCTTCCCGGTCATCCTGCTGGTTTTCGTGCTGCGTTCCTTCGTCGCCGAGCCGTTCAAGATTCCGTCCGGCTCGATGATCCCGACGCTACAGATCGGCGACTTCATCCTGGTCAATAAATTCACCTACGGCATCCGCTTGCCGGTGATCAACAAGAAGATCATCGACATCAATTCCCCGCAGCGCGGCGACGTGATGGTCTTCCGTTACCCGGAAAATCCCTCGCAGGATTACATCAAGCGGGTGATCGGCATTCCGGGCGACAAGGTCGCCTACCAGAACAAACGGATTTACATCAACGGCCAGCCGGTATCGACCAAACGGATCGACGATTACCTGCATCCGGAGCGCCTGTATTACTCGCGCCAATACACCGAAAAGCTCGGCCAAATCAGCTACAAGGTCCTCAACGACGAGGATGCGCCGGCTTTCATTCCCGATGCCGCGCAATTTCCCCAGCGCGAGAATTGTCTTTACAATAACTCTGGGGTGATCTGCACCGTGCCGCCCGGCCATTACTTCATGCTGGGCGACAACCGGGACAACAGTCGCGACAGCCGTTTCTGGGGCTTCGTTCCCGAGGAAAACATCGTCGGGAAGGCGTTTTTCATCTGGTTTAATTTCGGCGATTTGAAGCGGATCGGTTCGTTCGAATAACAAATACACAGGAGTAAGGTTCGATGAAATATCAGCGCGGGGTGACGCTCTCCGGCTTGCTTTTCTGGGGCATCGTGCTGGCCTTGGTGGCGGTCCTGGGCATGAAGGTGGCGCCCGAGTACGTGACCTATTTCAAGATCCTCAAGGCCAGCAAGGCTGTGGCCAGCCAGTCGTCGGGCAAAACCGTCCCGGAAATCCGGGCCGCTTTCGGCAAGTACATGGAGGTCGAACACGTCTCGACAATCACGCCGGCCGACCTCGACATTTCGAAGGAGGGCGGTGAAATCGTCATTGCCTTCAGTTACGAAAAACGCATCCATCTGTTTTACAACGTCAACCTGCTCATCGACTTCAACGGTTCGACGGCAGGCCGCAATTAGCATCAATGACGCATCGGCTTGAACGGGCCCTCGGGCATGTTTTTTCCGCCCAGGGCTTGTTGCGGACCGCACTGACGCATCGAAGCCACAGTGCGGATCACAACGAGCGGCTTGAATTCCTGGGTGACTCGATCCTTAACGCGACGATCGCTCGTCTTCTTTACGACCGCTTCCCGACCTTGCCCGAGGGTGATCTCTCGCGCTTGCGGGCTAACTTGGTGCGCCAGGACACCCTGCACAAGCTGGCGCTCGGCATCCACCTCGGGACGCATTTGCGTCTGGGGGAGGGGGAGCTCAAGAGCGGCGGCGCCAGTCGGCCGTCGATCCTCGCCGATGCGCTGGAAGCCTTGTTCGGCGCGGTCTGGCTCGATGCCGGTTGCGACGCGGCGCACGCAGTGATCGCTCGGCTCTATGGCGATCTCGTCACCGCCATCGATCCCGGTCGTCCGCAAAAAGACGCCAAGACCCGCCTGCAGGAATACCTGCAAGGCCGGCGCCTGCCTCTGCCAAAATACAGTTTGTTAAGCACCGAAGGCGAGGCCCACCTGCAGCGCTTCAAGGTCGCTTGTGATGTGGACTCCATCAAGTTGCGCACCGAAGCCGTTGCCGGCAGCCGCCGTGCCGCAGAACAATTGGCCGCCGAGTGCGCCCTGGAGAGGATACTGAACGCATGAAAACCCTCAAATCCGGTTACATCGCCATCGTCGGCCGACCCAACGTCGGCAAGTCGACGCTGATCAACCGCATCATCGGCGAGAAGATCAGCATTGTCTCGCGCAAAGCGCAGACCACGCGCCACCGCATCATGGGCATCCTGACGCGGCCCGACGCGCAGTTCGTCTTCGTCGACACGCCGGGCTTCCAGACGCAGCACGCCAATGCCCTCAACCGGGCGATGAACCGCGGCGTGACCCAGGCGCTGGCCGACGTGGACGTCGCCATTCTGGTCGTCGATGCCGGTCGTTTCGATGCCCGCGACCGCGCCGTGCTGAAACTTCTTCCAGCGGACCGGCCGGTCGTCTTGGCGGTCAACAAGTGCGACCAGCTGAAAGACAAGGGCGCGCTCCTGCCGCTCCTGGCCGATCTGGCCAAGGAGCACGACTTCGCCGCCATCGTGCCGATCAGCGCGGCGCGCGGCAACCAGGTCGACGATCTCCTGGCCGAAACGCGCAAACATCTGCCGCACGAAGAACTGCTCTTTGGCGAAGATGAAATCACCGACCGCAGCGAACGCTTCCTGGCTGCCGAGTACATCCGCGAAAAACTTTTCCGTCTCGTGGGCGACGAGTTGCCGTACGCGGCGACGGTCGAAGTCGAGAAGTTCGAACTCGACGGCGCCTTGCGCCGCATCAGCGCGGCCATCGTCGTCGACCGCGCGGGACACAAAGGCATCGTCATCGGCAAGGGCGGCTTGACCCTCAAGCGCATCGCCAGCGAGGCGCGCCAGGACATGGAGCGCCTCTTTGACGGCAAGGTTTTCCTCGAGGTTTTCGTCAAGGTCAAGTCCGGCTGGACCGACGACGAGCGCCTGCTCAAGAGCCTGGGTTACGAATAAACCGATGGCGACGAAAGGCGGGGCCGGGCGATGAGCCGTAGCCGCGTCGACGGCCAGCCGGCCTACGTCCTGCACAGTTACCCGTTCCGCGAGACGAGCCTGATCGTCGAGGTCTTTTCGCGCGACCACGGCCGCGTGGCGCTGCTCGCCCGCGGGGCGCGTCGGCCGCGTTCGGTGCTGCGCGGCCTCTTGCTCGCCTTTCAACCGCTGGAGCTGGGCTGGGCTGGAAAAGGGGAGGTGCCGACGCTGATGAAGGCCGAGTGGCAGGGCGGCCAGCCGCTGCTTTCCGGCAAGGCGCTTTTTTTCGGCTACTACCTTAACGAACTCCTGCTGCACCTCTTGCCGCGCGAAGACACGCATGCCAGCCTGTTTGCGGCTTACGCTGCCGTCCTGCGCCGCTTTGCGGACGACCTGCAGGAGGCGGACCTGCGCCGCTTTGAGCGCGCCTTGCTGCAGGAGCTGGGCTACGGGCTGACGCTGACCCATGACGCGCAAGGGGTGGTCATCGATCCCGACGCTCATTATGCTTACGAAATCGAGCGCGGTCCGGTGCGTCTGGCACGCCCCGGAAACTCGGCGCTCTCGGTGCGCGGCAAAACCTTGCTTGACCTCGCCGACGATGCCTTGTCCGACCCGGCGACACAGGCTGAGGCCAAGCAGATGATGCGTGCGCTGATCAACCATCACACCGGCGGAAAACGCCTGGAAACCCGCAAGATTTTTATGGAGCTGCAAGAACTATGATCGAACTCGGCGTCAATATCGACCATGTGGCGACCATCCGTCAGGCGCGTCGCACCTACGAACCCGATCCCGTGTGGGCCGCCGTCGAAGCGCATATCGGCGGTGCCGACGGGATTACCGTGCATCTGCGCGAAGACCGTCGGCACATCCAGGACGCCGACGTCGAGAAGCTGCGCACGCTGACTCAGATCAAGCTCAACCTCGAAATGGCGGCAACCGAGGAAATGGTCGGCATCGCCTGTCGCCTGAAGCCCGAGATGGCGATGCTGGTGCCCGAGGGCAGGCACGAGGTGACCACCGAAGGCGGCCTCGACATCCTGGCCCAGGAGGCCGCACTCAAGGACGCCATTACCCGCCTTTCCGACGCCGGCATCATGAGCAGTGTGTTCATCGACGCTGATCTGGCGCAGGTCGAAGCGGCGGCGCGCATCGGCGCCCGCGTCTGCGAAATCCACACCGGCCCCTACGCACACGCCTTCCACAACAAGGGGCGTGATGCCGAAAGCCCGGCAGTGCTCGCCGAGATCGAGAAGATCCGTGCCGCTGGCGAAGCCATTCGCAGCCTCGGCATGCGCTTTAACGCCGGGCACGCGCTCAACTACTTCAACGTGCAGCCGATCGCGCGCCTGGCCGGCATCCGCGAGCTGCACATCGGCCACGCCATCGTCAGCCGCGCCGTCTTTGTCGGCCTGCGCGAAGCGGTGAGCGAAATGAAACGCCTGATGCGCGAAGCGCAACCCTGCGCATGATCCACGGCGTCGGTACCGACATCGCCGCCGTCGCCCGGCTTGCCGCGCTGTACGAGAAACACGGCGAACGGGCGCTGGAAAAGCTGCTCGCCCCGGCCGAACGCGAAGGCTTTGAACGTGCCGCCGACAAGGGGCGTTTTCTCGCCAAGCGTTTCGCTGCCAAGGAAGCCTTCGGCAAAGCGCTTGGCATCGGCGTCGCCGCGCCAGCCACCTTGCCCAACGTCGCCATCGATCACGATACGCTGGGCAAACCCGTTTTTGCCTACGCGCCCGAACTCGACGCCTGGCTGCGCGAGCGTGGCCTCATTGCCCACCTCTCGATCAGCGACGAGAAGGACTACGCCACCGCCTTCGTGGTCGTTGAACGTCTTTCAGGCCAGGCCCAGGCTTCGTCCTGAGGCCGGTGCCTTCTCTTGAAATGATTGCCATGACTTCCGCCTTAAATCTTCCGCGCGGCCCGCTGATGATCGACATCGACGGGACCGAACTCACCGCCGATGACCGCCGTCGCCTCTCGCACCCGCTGGTCGGAGGCTTCATCCTGTTTGCCCGCAATTTCGCTTCGCCCGAGCAACTCAAGGCGCTCACCGCCGAGGTGCATGCGCTGCGTCGCCCCGAACTGTTGATCGCCATCGACCACGAAGGCGGCCGCGTGCAGCGGTGCCGGGAAGGGTTTACCCGCCTGCCGGCGATGCGTCGGCTGGGCGCGCTATGGAACGACGATCCTGCCGCCGCACGCGAAGCGGCGACGGCCATCGGCTACGTGCTCGCTGCCGAACTGCGTGCCTGCGGCGTCGATCTTTCCTTCACTCCGGTGCTTGACCTCGATTGGGACCGTTGCCCGGCGATCGGTGAACGCGCCTTCCACCGCGATCCGCAGGTCGTGATCGAACTCGCCGGGGCCTTGATCGACGGCCTGCGCCGTGCCGGCATGGCCGCTTGCGGCAAACACTTTCCCGGTCACGGTTGGGCGCAGACTGACTCGCATTACGCGCTGCCGGTGGACGAACGCACCCTTGCCGAACTGGCCGGTGACATCGAACCCTACCGCCGTCTTCCCTTGTCGGCTGTCATGCCGGCGCACGTGATTTTTCCTGCGCTCGATGATAGGACGTCTTGTTTTTCAGGGAAATGGCACAGCTTTCTGAGAAACAACATTAAGTTTGATGGCGTTGTTTTCAGCGACGATTTGTCGATGCAAGCAGCCAGCGTCGCCGGCGACGTGGTCGCGCGCGTGCAGGCGGCGTGGGCCGCAGGCTGCGACATGCTGCTGGTGTGCAACTCGACGAGCGCGGTCGATGACGTCCTTGAACGCTGGCCGGGGGCGGTCGAGGCCGAGCGCAGCGCGCGCGTCGCCCGGTTGATGCCGAGCATTCCCGTCCCGGATTTTGCCCACGATCCCTTGTACCTCGCCGGGGTCGCCGCTGCGGCGCGGCTTAACGCCACGGCTTGAGGGCAGCGGGCCTGGAAGGCAGTCTGGATGCGCCTTTCAGCCCGGCTGCAGGGCGCATCCAGCGGTCGTTCCAGGAGCGGGGGATTTTTGCCTGACAATCTGCGCGAGAAATATCGCGCAAGTTATTGTATATGGTTAATAACCCGTCGAGTGATCGACGATTCCACCGATCGTTTTCCCGGCTTCCAGCGCCCGAATCTTGCCCGCGATCTGCGCGATCGCGTTCTCGCGCAAGGTGATCGCGGCGCAGTGCGGGGTGAGCAGCACCTTGGGGTGATGCCAGAACGGGTGTTCGGCGGGGGCAGGTTCAGGACAGCAGACGTCGGTCGTCAGCCCAGCCAGATGGCCGCTGTCGAGCGCCGCAACGAGGTCGACCTCATCGACCAGGCCGCCGCGCGCCAGGTTGATGACGCAGGCGCCACGCGGCAACAGGGCGAGCGTGTCACGGTTGAGGATCTTGCGCGTCGAGGGCGTCAGGGGCAGGAGGCAGATCAAGAGCCGCGTCGCGCGCAGGAAATCGGCGAGTTGTGCGTCACCGAAGTAGAGCGGCACGTCGGCGCTGACGTCCGGACGCCGCTTCCAGCCGTGCACCGCGAAGCCGAAGCCGCGAAGCGCTTGTGCCACCTGGCGTCCGAGCACGCCGTACCCCAGGATGCCGACCGGCCAATCCGCCATGCGCGGCGGCGCATGCGGCGCCCACTCGGCGCGCGCAGCCTGTTCAGCGTAGCGGTCGAAGCCGCGGTAATAACGCAGGGCGGCAAAGCTTGCGTACTCGGCCATCTGCGCGCCCATCCCCGCATCTTCGATGCGCACCAGCGGTACGTCGGCAGGCAGTGCCTGCGCGAACAGCGCATCGACGCCCGCACCGGCGTTGAAGATGGCTTTCAGGCGCGGCTGCGTGCCAAAAAAACCGGGATCGGGTTGCCAGACCAGCGCATAGTCGGCGGCAGCGCTTTGCGGCGACCAGACGTCGACCTCCGCTTCGGGCAAGGCGGCAGCCAGCTCAGCCGCCCAGGTTTCGGGCTTCATGCGCGCCGCAAGGGCGCAGGTGATGCGGGGTTTGCTCATGGTTCGATGAAGGTGGAATAAGCTTAATCCAGGTCGGGAAAAAACGAAGTCAAGGCTTCACGCACGCCTGTTGAAAAGGCTATTTTTGGCGCAAAACCCAGTGCCTCCAGCCGGGTTGGGAGCAGGCGGCAGTCCTTTGGACGGGGGGCGCCTGACGGCGGATTGGGATCGGGCTTCACCTGAGAAGGGTCGAGACCAAGCGTTCGCGCCATGACGCAGGCCATGCCGTATTTGGTCATCGCCTCGTGCCCGGCAAAGTGGTAGATGCCTCCGGTCGATGCGGCGCTGGGGGCGTCCATTTGCTTCGCAATCAAGGCCAGCGCGCGGGCGACGTCGTCCACATGGGCGGGGTAACGGGCAGCCCAGTCTTCGACAAGAAGCGGGGTGTCGGTGCGGAGTTTTGCGGCGAGTTCCGTCACCGGCGATTCGGCGAGCGTTTCCACTTGCCCGTAGAGGATGGGGATGCGGATGATGGCGTAGGCGGCGGGTTCACCCGCAGCATAAGCGTGGCGCACGGCCTCCTCGCCGGCGAGCTTCATCCGGCCGTAGTCGTTGAGCGGGTTCGGGCGCACATCTTCGGCGTAGGGCGGCGTCCGGCCGTCGAAAACATAATCGGTTGAAATGTAGATGAAGCGCGCGCCGGAGGCAGCGGCGAGTTCCGCCAGCAAGGCGGTGGCGCTGACATTGAGGCGCTGCGCCGCCTGCGGTGCCCGATCGACCTGGTCGGGACGGCGTTCGGCGGCGGCATGGATGACAAGCGCTGGCCTCCAGGCGGCAAAGGCCGCACGGACGGCCGTGTCGTCGGTCAGGTCGAGGCGTTGCAGCGGCGGTCGGAGACGCGAATGTGCGGTTCCGATGAGGTTATCAGGTGTCCCCGCGAGTAGGGCGAGGTGCGGCATGAGTGCGCGGCCGAGCAGTCCGGAGGCGCCAGTCAGCAGGATTTTCATGCCGCCCACTTTAGCATGCGCGCCTTCCGTGGCTGACATTCAGCGGTTTCAAACACCATCTGGCGCGGGCCTTCCGGCAGAGCGCGAGCAACAAAAAACCCCGCCATGGCGGGGTTTTTTTGGGCGAGCCGCGTTTACTTGACGCGGGCGCGGTACTCGTCGGTGCGAGTATCGATTTCGATCTTGTCGCCGATTTCGACGAAGGCCGGAACCGGCAGTTCGAAACCGGTGGCCAGGCGGGCCGGCTTCATGACCTTGCCCGAGGTGTCGCCCTTGACAGCCGGCTCGGTGTAGGTGACTTCGCGCACCAGGCTGTTCGGCAGTTCGACCGAGATGGCCTTGCCGTTGTAGAACACGACTTCGCAACCCATGCCGTCCTCAAGGTACTTGAGGGCGTCTTCCATGTATTCGGCTTCGATCTCGTACTGGTTGTACTCGACGTCCATGAAGACATACATCGGATCGGCGAAGTAGGAGAAGGTGACTTCCTTGCGGTCGAGCTGAACGACGTCGAACTTGTCGTCGGCACGATAGACCGTCTCGGACGGAGCGCCGGTGAGCAGGTTCTTCATCTTCATCTTGACGACCGAGGCGTTACGGCCGGACTTGCTGTATTCGGCCTTGAGCACGACCATGGCGTCGTTGCCGACCATGAAGACGTTGCCGGCGCGGAGTTCTTGAGCGGTTTTCATAGTACGTTCCGGGATGACTGGGTAGAAAAATAGCCGCGCATTATAGCTTGGTTCGGCAAAAACGCACTAGGGCGGAACACAAATCCTCCTGTTTTTGCAGATTTTTTTGCCAGCGGAGGGCGTGAGCCTCCAGTTCAGGACGAGCCGCCCGCCAAGCGTGCCAGGCCTTCGCCGCCTCGTCCGGCGGGGTAAAGCCATTCCATGCGGCGTATACCTCGCGCACGGCCCGCGCCGCGGCGGGGCTCAGGCCTTCGGTATAGCGCGCGAGGAAGGCTTCGAGCTTGACCTGGTGCGCACCATCCTCCTGCGGGTAGATGTGCCAGACGAAAGGCGTCGCGGCCCACTGGGCGCGCACGAAGGAATCTTCCCCGCGAACGAAATTGGCGTCGCCAAGCCAGAGCAGGCGGTCGAAATCGATCTGGTCGACGAATGGCACGGCACGGATTTCCAGCGCGCCGCGCCGGATCGCGCGACCCGGCGGCAGGCCTTCGCCGAGCCAGGCTTCGACGCTCGCTTGCGTGCGCGTCGGCGGCAAAAGTAAACAGGTCGGCGTTGTTTCACCAGCCCACATGTCGAGCAGTCTGGGCAGGGCCGGGTTCTCGTAGGCGAAAACGGTCAGCGTCTGCGTGCCCGGATCGGGCGGGGCAAAGCCCAGGCGGCGCCAGAATTCCGCCTGCTGTTCGGGCTCGGCCTTGAAATTCTGGCGGGCGGCGTCCAGGCCGTGTTCAAGCAGCAATCCACCCGTTTTGGCATTGAAGCCCGGATAGAAGAAGTACTTGGTCAACGGCAGGCGTGGGTGCGGCGAGGGCAGGGCGTGGCAGCTGGCGACCCAGTCCTCGGCGGAAAGGTAGTCGAGGTTGATCCAGACGGGCGCGGGCTGGCGCGCCGCCATCGCCTGTTCGTAGCTTTCCGGCAGGCGGCAGGCAAAGGCTTCGATGACGACGTCGCTCGGCTCAAGCGGCAGAAGGGATGAGACGGGTGAAAAAGGCGTCGTCCAGCGGCGGACCTCAACCTGCGTTGCTCCGCCTACGCCGGCTTGCCCGGTCGAAACGGTCTGCGCATCGCACGCCACGTCGAGTTCGGGGCACAGCGGGCGAAACGACGCGAGATCGTCGACCCACAGCCGCACCGAGGCGCCGTGCTCGTTTGCCAGTTGCCGTGCAAGCCGCCAGCAGACGCCGATGTCGCCGAAATTGTCGATGACATTGCAGAAGATGTCCCAGCGGCGCAAGGCGGAGGGCAAGGTATCGGCGAGGGGGGCGGATTCAGTCGGCATGCCAGGGCAGGGTCGGGGCGCGGCGCAGATCAAGGCGCCGTCGGCATGTTACCATCGCGCCGACTTCGTATCTGCCGCCCGCCATGCCCGAAACGCCCGATTTCACGGCCCCCGAGCCTGTTTCCGCCCCTGCGGAGAACGTTCCGGCGTTCGATGCCAAGGCGTTTCTGGCCACGCTCCCCGAGCTGCCGGGCGTCTATCGCATGCTCGACGCCGAAGGCAAGGTGCTCTACGTCGGCAAGGCCAAGAGCCTCAAGAAACGCGTGGCCTCGTATTTTCGCGAGAATCTGCCGAGCCCGCGCATTGCCTTGATGGTGCGCCAGATCGCGCGGGTCGAGACGACCGTGACCCGCTCCGAAGGCGAGGCGTTGCTGCTCGAGAACAATCTCATCAAACGTCTGGCGCCGCGCTACAACATTCTGTTTCGCGACGACAAGTCTTATCCCTACATCGTCATCACGCGCGACGAGGCACCGCGACTCGGTTTCTTTCGCGGCACGCCCGATCGGCGCGACGACTATTTCGGCCCGTTTCCTTCGTCGAGCGCCGTCCGTGAGAGCATCGCCCTCCTGCAACGGATGTTCCGCTTGCGCACCTGCGAGGATTCTGTCTTCCAGAACCGTTCCCGGCCGTGCCTGCTGTATCAGATCAAGCGCTGCTCCGGCCCTTGCGTCGGGCTGGTTTCGCCCGACGACTACGCCCGCGACGTGCGCTATGCGGCGCTCTTCCTCAACGGCCGCCAGCAGGAAGTCATCGGCCGGCTTGGCGAGGCGATGCAAGAGGCCGTCGCCGAACTGGCCTTCGAGAAAGCCGCGGTGCTGCGCGACCAGATTCAGTCGCTGCGCCGGGTACAGGAAAAACAGTACGTCGAGAGCGTCAAGGGCGAGGACGTCGATATCCTCGCCGTGCTGTCTGAGGACGGTTTGGTGTGCGTCAACCTGGCCATGGTGCGCGGCGGCCGTCACCTTGGCGACCGGGCGCATTTTCCGAGCAACAACGCGGCAGGGAGCGACCCGGCTGAAGTGCTGACGGCTTTCCTCTACCAGCATTATGCCAACCATCCTGCGCCGGAGCGGCTCTACCTCAACGTTGCGGTGACCGACGAGGAGTTGGCGCCGACGCTCAGCGAAACAGCCGGGCATGGCGTGCGTCTGAGCACCGCTCGCCAAGCCATGCACAAGGCCTGGGTCGAGATGGCGGAACAGAATGCCTCGCTCGCCATTCGGGCCCGTCGAACCCTGCTGACGCGCCAGGAAGGCCGGATCGAGGCCTTGCGCGTGGCTCTGGCCCTCGATGCAGCTGACGACGCGGAAGAGGAGGGCGAGATGCGTGTTGAGTGCTTCGACATCAGCCATCTCCAAGGCGAATCGACCGTGGCTTCGTGCGTGGTTTTTCACGGCAGCGGAATGCGTAAGTCGGATTACCGCCGCTTCAACATCAAGGGCGTCGAGCCCGGCGACGACTACGCGGCCATTCGCCAAGCGGTTTTGCGCCGCTACGAGAAAATCGCCGTCGGCGACGGCGTCGCACCCAGCTTGATTCTCATTGACGGCGGAAAAGGGCAGTTGGCCGTTGCGGTCGATGCGCTCGAAGAGCTTGGGCTGGTCCATTTGCCCATCGTCGGTGTCGCCAAGGGCGAAGCCCGCAAACCCGGGCTCGAAACCCTGGTTTTCGCCGATGGGCGCGAACCGGTACAATTACCCATGGATCATCCGGCTTTACACCTCATCCAAGAGATTCGGGACGAAGCTCACCGTTTTGCGGTCTCCGGCCACCGGGCGCAGCGAAGCAAGACGCGCAGGACTTCGCGGCTGGACGAAATCGTCGGCATCGGACCTCAGCGCCGCAAGGCCCTGATCGCACATTTTGGGGGGCTGCAGGGAATCGCCGCCGCCGACATCGAACAACTGAGTGGTGTTCCCGGAATCAGCCGCGAACTCGCCGAACGTATTTTCCAGGCCCTACATTAATGCCGTTCAACATTCCGATACTTCTGACCTGGCTGCGGATCACCCTGATTCCGCTGCTCGTCGCTGTCTACTATTTTCCCGAAGGCTGGGTGGCCTGGATCGGGCGCGACACCGCCGCCATGCTGATCTTCGTCATTGCCGGTGCCACCGATTGGCTGGACGGTTACCTAGCCCGGCGCTGGAACGAGACCTCGGCCTTCGGCGCCTTCCTCGACCCCGTGGCCGACAAGCTGGTCGTTGCCACCGCGCTGATCCTGCTCGTTCAATTTGATCGTGTGGACGTCATCATCGCCACCATTATTATCGGACGCGAAATCACCATTTCCTCGTTGCGCGAATGGATGGCTCAGATCGGCGCCCATCGGAGCGTCGCCGTGTCGATGGTCGGCAAGGTCAAGACGGCGGCGCAGATGATCGCCATCCCCTTGTTGCTCTACAAAGCGCCAATCGCGGGCATGGATACGCTCTGGATTGGCACGCAACTCATTTACGTCGCCGCCGTCCTGACCCTGTGGTCGATGGGTTATTACATGCGTATGGCATGGCCACACCTATCGGGACACGACAAAAAATGACCGGTAAACGGCGCCAATGCTCGTTTTTTGCAAAAAAACGTTGACAACAAGAATGGCGCGTCTATAATGCTGACTTCTTCGCGCGGGAGTAGCTCAGTTGGTAGAGCGCAACCTTGCCAAGGTTGAGGTCGCGAGTTCGAGACTCGTCTCCCGCTCCATCGAATACGGTGGCCGAAGAATGAAGTACTGCAGTTCCTACCTCTAGTAGGCGCGGCGCGATAGCAAAGCGGTTATGCACCGGATTGCAAATCCGTGTAGGTCGGTTCGACTCCGGCTCGCGCCTCCAGGATTCTGCGGGAGTAGCTCAGTTGGTAGAGCGCAACCTTGCCAAGGTTGAGGTCGCGAGTTCGAGACTCGTCTCCCGCTCCAAATTATGATCTACAGACTTCCACTGGGGTCTGTAAGTCGCTGAAAAGAGGAGCTTCGGCTCCTTTTTTCATTCCAGCAAAAGCCACTGGAATCCACCGACAGCCAGCGTTTTTGAGGCCAAAAACAAGGCCAAAGAATGCGGGCGGTGCCGGTTCCGGTTTGTTGCTGGGGTTGGATCGGGATGACCAGCAGCATCGGGCCTAAGTCCAAGACTTAGGAGCTTCGATGATGGCACTCTCTGATCTGACTGTGCGGCAAGCCAAGGCCGCTGACAAAACCTACAGCCTCCCCGATACCGATGGCCTCGGCCTGGTGGTCGCCCCTACCGGCGGCAAATCGTGGCACCTGCGCTACTACTGGCTCGGCAAGCAAAAGCGCATCTCCCTGGGCAACTACCCCGAGATCGGCCTGCGTGAAGCGCGTACCTTGCGCGACGAAGCCCGCGCACTCTTGGCTAGGGGCATCAACCCTCACACCGACCGCAAGCAGAAACGCCATGCCGTGAAGCTGGCGGCCGACTACACGTTCAAGGCGGTCTTCGATGCCTGGGTCGAGCATCGGCGCAAGGAACTCAAGGAAGGCCGTCAAAGCACCCTCTCGCAGATCCTGCGGATTTTCGGCAAGGACGTGCTGCCCGCCCTCGGGAAGATGTCGATCTACGACATTCGCCGGCCCCAGCTTCTGGGCGTCCTGGCAAGAATCGAGGAACGCAAGGCTTTCACCACGGCAGAAAAGGTCCGCACCTGGTTGAGCCAGTTGTTCCGCTATGCCCTCGTGATCGTCGAGGGGCTGGAGGCCAATCCGGCTTCTGACCTGGATGTGGTGGCGGAGCCCAAGCCTCCGGTGAACCACAACCCGTACTTGCATTTGCCCGAGCTGCCGGAATTCCTTCAGAAGCTCCGGCTCTACAACCCGCGTGGCTGGCAGACCCAGCTCGGCATCCGGCTGCTGTTCCTGACCGGGGTGCGAACCGGCGAGCTGCGGCTGGCGACCCCGGATCAGTTCGACCTGGACCGCGGCCTCTGGATCATTCCGCCCCAGATCGTCAAGCAGCTTCAGGATGAGATGCGCAAGGCCGGCAAGCGCCCCCAGGATGTGCCGCCCTACATCGTACCGCTGTCCCTTCAAGCCATCGAGATCGTGAGCTACCTTCTGGGGGTGATACGGCCGGCCCAGCGCCACCTGCTGGCGCACCGCAGCGAACTCAAGAAGCGCATCAGCGAGAACACCCTCAATGCCGCCTTGAAGCGGATGGGCTACGAGGACCAACTGACCGGCCACGGCATCCGGGGAACGATTTCGACGGCGCTCAACGAGATCGGCTACCCCAAGATTTGGGTGGACGCGCAGCTCTCGCACTCCGACCCGAACAAGGTGAGTTCGGCTTACAACCATGCCAAGTACGTTGAGCCGCGCCGCCGGATGATGCAGGACTGGGCGGATCGCCTCGACCTGCTCGAACAGGGCCAGGTGGAGGCGGCCAGCGCGCACCTCACCATTCACATCGAGGGCGTGCCGGCCATGGCAGAGGAGGACAAGCCCGACGCCATCGTTGCAGCGTCCTCTGCGGCACCCGTTCCGTCGATGGTGACCGCTCCCATCGTCGTGACGCCGAACGACGGGAGCATCACGTTCCAGCGGCTGTCGCAGGTGCCGCCGCCTCCGACGCATGCGCCAGAACCGGAAGTATCTGCCATCCAGCGCGAGCGCGAGGAAATGCTGGCCATCTATGAATCGCCGAGCAGCCTGCCGGTCCCCCTGTTCGGCAAGTTGGCCGGGAAGTCCAAAGACCAGATCAACCGCGAGTTGAAGGCCGGCAAACTGCTATCCGTCAGCTTGGGCAACCGGGGCCAGCGAGTTCCCGATTGGCAACTGGTGCCGCTCAAGCACAAGCTGGCCCAGGTGCTCATGCGCCAGTGTCCGCAAGCGGATTCGTGGGAGCTTTACCGCATGCTGACCCGGCCACACCCGGACCTGGGCGATCGCGCGGCCATCGATTTGGTGACGCCAAGCAATCTGGGCATGGTGGTCCAGGTCATCGCAAGCGGCCAGTTCCATGCGAATGCGCCAGAGACAGTCCCACCGCGGCCTATCCCAGAGGAGGTGCGGCAGAGCGTTCGCCGAATGGTGGACAGCGCCGTGGTTCTGGACGGCGCATAGGGCTACCAGCCCTTGCGGGCGCCTTGCGGCCCCCGCGCTACGCTTGTACAGCCTGCACGAGTTCGCTCAGCGTGCGCGGGGCGGACGCAAAGAACACGGCACCAGTGTGCGCCGTCGAGAAATCGAGCAGGCGGTCGTTCATGCCCGGCGGATCGCCGAGGAACATGCGCTTCAGCATCTTCTGCGTGACGCACAGATGCCTGGAGTAGCCGATGAAGTAGGTGCCGTATTCGCCTTGGCCGGGGCGGCCAAAGGGCATGTTGTCGCGCAGGATGTCGTGCTCGGTACCGTCAGCACCCACGATCGTGGCGAGGGTCTTGTGCGACTTCTGGCCGCTCGTCGCATCGGGCAATTCGATATTGCTGACGATCTCCCGGCCGATGATCTGCTCTTGCTGGTCCTCGGGAAGCCGAGCCCACGGCTGCATTTGATGCAGATACATCTGCACCACCACGTAGCTCCCGCCGGCGAATTCCTGATCCTCACTGCCGACCAGCGTGGATGCGCCGATTTCGTGCCCGGTCGGATTGGCTGTGCCATCGACGAAGCCAAGGAGATCGCGGGAGTCGAAATAGCGAAAGCACGCCACCTCGTCGGCCACCGTCACGCTGCTGCCCAATTGGTCCAACAGCAGGCGCTCGAATTCAAAGCAGAGGTCCTCGCCCTCGGCCCGGATATGAGCCGGGCGTGGCCGGCGCGGTGTGCTTCGCGCCCTTGATGGGTGCGAAGGGACGCAGTTCTTTCGGGCGCCTTCCGGCCTGGAAACGGTCCCGCAGCGCCGATCCCAGGGCGGTGATGCACGACAGCCGGCCGTTGAGATCGCGAAGAAAGCCGTCTTGATCAGGTCGTCCAGGCCGTCCAGGACGCCGGCGACCGCCTGCAGGGACTCTCGGCCCTCGGCGACCGTCAATGTGAGAAACACCGCCGCGCGCGACAGTGGCGCATCGATGCTTTGCGAGTCGATGGGTACTCGGTCCCAACTACTTCCAACCATTGGCATCTCCATAAGGCCGGTTTAATTCGTCATGTTGCCAGAGATGAAAACGCGATGCTGGCGCATTGACAGCGCGTGCCGTTGCAATTACCAGGAAGCAGTGAATTCCCGCGCCGATTACGGATGCCTGGCATCGGCATCTGAGTGGAGAGCACTCAGCGCGAGTGAGCTATCGGGTATTCGAGTAGGCCGCGCTATCTTTGGCAACCTGCATCGCCCTGCGCTCGAACAGCTCAGAAATGGCGCTGGCTCGCTCCCTGGGCCGCTGCAGATGTGTCACGACCTCGTAGGGAGCATCAGAAAGCGGCCGATCGTGTCCCGGGACGTGGTGTAAGAAGCGTCAGCAGAAGCGGTCAGCGGGTC
>NZ_JASDTF010000005.1:0-101821 GCF_041441355.1 Propionivibrio sp. | reverse complement strand
CCCGCTGACCGCTTCTGCTGACGCTTCTTACACCACGTCCCGGGACACGATCCGAATTCTCCGGCCTGGGGCCTGGCGTTCAGCGGGTTTGAATTGAGCGGCGTGACGTTGGCCGTGGGAACAAAGTAGCCGTCGGCGGCAGCCGCGGCACGCTCCTTGAGCAAGGCCTGGGCCTTGGCGATCGAGGCCAGCGGTTTGCGTCCGTTCCCCAGCACCGAGGTGACCTCGCGACGGGTGATGGGGGCGGATGAATGGGTTTTATCGGACATGATTTCCTCTGCCTGTTGTTTGAACTGGTGCGACGGTGGGACAAAACCTCCAGGGTCGGCTTTAGCGAAAAACATGCCAAAGCCCGTTTTTCCTTGTGGCAGAGCTGTTGACGGTTTTTCTCGAGCTTGCGTCGTGACCCGGCAAGGGAAAAACTGTCGCTGTCTGGCGACAGTTTTTCGGCCTTCCCGACGCACTTCGAGGCCGTGCCGGGGACAGCGCTGTCGGGAAAAAGCGACAGACGAAAAATGTCGCTTGCGTTTGCGCGGATCGGTCCGGAGATGGTCTATTCTTGCGGCGAAACCTCAAGAACGACCTGAAAATACGAGCCCATGTCGACCCACGATCGGAAATCGGTGCGTGCAAATGTCATGCGAATGCCCCGGCTGAGGATGACCTTTCGCCAGTGCATGCTCGCCGGCTTCCTGCTGATTGCCGCCCTGCTCAGCGTGGCCGCGTTGCGCAGCTGGCTGCTGCTCGAGCAGCACGTCGAGCGCAGCCGGATCAACGGTGCGCAGGCGCTGCTCCTGAGTACGGCGATTCAGGAAATCGCCGAGCGCACCGTCGATCTGGAACGCGGGGCGCGCCAATACCTGGTGCTCCGCGACCCGGCGGTGCTGGCGCGCGTGGACGAGAGCGGCCAGCGTTGTCTCGCCTTGTTGCAGCAGCTCGAGACGATGACCGGCCCGACCCTTGCCGGTGTCAGCGAGGCCTGGCGTTCGACGCTGGTCTCGCTGCGCCAGGAGCTGACGCGGGCGCCGCGCAGTAATGCGGTGCTCGGCACCCTGGTGGCCCTGACCCGGCTCAACGCCGAACTCGAACAGCAGGGCCGGCGCTGGGTCGATACCCGCAGCCAGGCGCTGATCGACGAACTCGCGGCCAGCCGCGTCCATGTCGCCTTCATCGTCGGGGGCGCCGTCCTCGGCGCCTTTGCCATCGCCCTGGCGATGAACTGGTGGCTCTCGCGCCCGGTCGAGAAGCTGCAAGGCTCGATCCGTCGGCTGGGGGAGAGTCGTTTGGAGGAGCCGGTGCGGGTGCACGGGCCGGTCGACATGCAGCTCATCGGCCAGCGTCTCGAGTGGCTGCGCCGCCGTCTGCGCGATCTGGAGGCTGAGCGCGAGCGCGCCTTGCGGCATGTGGCGCATGAATTGAAGACGCCGCTGACGGCGTTGCGCGAAGGCATCTCGCTGCTCAAGGACGAGGTCGGTGGAACCTTGGGGACGACGCAGAAAGAGATCGTCGACATCCTGCAGCATAACGTCGTGACGCTGCAGCGCCACATCGAGAGTTTGCTGCGTTTGAACTCCGTCTCCAACGAGGCCCGCAGCCTCAACGTGCAGGCCATTGACCTGCCGACGCTGCTCGAAAAAGCGGTTCAGGACCGGGCCCTGCAGATTCAGGGACGGAACCTGACGGTCGCAACGACGGCGCCTGAGCGCGCCTGCCCCCTGGACGAGGAGAAAATGCTGGTGGTCCTCGACAACCTGCTTTCAAACGCCATCGACTTCAGCCCGGAATACGGGCAGATCCGCCTTGAAGCCAGCGTCGACGGCCCCTACCTGAGGCTCCTCTGCGCGGACGACGGCGACGGGGTTGCCGAAGTGGACGCCGAGCGGATCTTCGAGCCTTTCGTCCAAGGGCAGCGGCAGCCGCCGAACCCCCGGCAAGGCAGCGGCGTCGGGCTTTCGATCGTGCGCGAACTGGTGCTGGCGATGGGCGGCAGCGTGCGCCTCTTGCCGCAGGAACGCGGGGCGAAGGGCGCGGCGTTCGAGATCGTCCTGCCCGTGGGGGACGCATGCCTGCGGGAGGCCGCATGAACCGCGGACTGCGGCGCCGAGCGCTCCTGCTGGTGGTGGCCGGCATGCTGGCCGTGTCGGGCTGCGCCGGACGGTGGCCCGGTCTTTCGGGCAGCGAGGCGCGTCACGCCGACAACGCGTCGCTGGAAGACCTCATGGCCTTCGTGCGGTACGCGGTGCATTTCTCGCCTGCCGAGAACGCGCGTGAACGGGCGCTGCTGACCACGCCCGAGCCCGGGCCCGGGGTTCAGCTGCGCCTCGCGGTGCTCTACGGCAGTCCGCTCGAAGCTGGCGATCTGCTCAAGGGGCAGCAGCTGCTCGCGGCGCTGGTCAAGGACGAAACGCCGCCTGCGCAACCCTTGCAGCCCTTGGCCCAGCTGCTCCTCAAGCAATACCAGGAGCGCTTGCGCCTCGAAGCACAGGGTGAGAGAACGGCGCAGCAGCTGCGCGAGAGCCAGCGCCGAGCCGAGGTCCTGCAAGGGAAACTCGAAGCGATGGCCGGCATCGAGGCGGCGTTGCCGCCGCGTCCGAATTCGAGCAAGGCCGTCGGCCGGGGGGTGCGATGAGCGTCGTCGACATCAAGGACGGCCGGGAACTCACGCCGGCGGCCCAGATCCTGGTCATCGACGACGATGCGGACCTGCTGCGTCTGCTCGCCATGCGCCTCAACGCCTGGGATTACCGGGTGGTCACCGCGTCCTCGGCCGAAGAAGGGCTGTCGCGGATCGCGGTTGATACGCCGCACCTCGTGCTCAGCGACATCCGTCTGCCGGGCAAGGACGGGCTGGCGCTGTTCGAGGAAATCCAGACCCGCTGGCCGACCCTGCCGGTGATTTTGCTCACCGCACACGGCACCATTCCGGAAGCGGTGCAGGCGATGACGCGCGGCGTGTTCAGCTACCTCACCAAGCCTTTCGACACCGCGACCTTGCACCACAAGATCAAGGAGGCGCTGCATTTGTCGCGGCCGATGGCGCAAGCCGTCGAAGGCGAGGCTTGGCGTAGCGGCATCCTTTACCGCAGTAGCCGCATGGCCGAGTTGATGGCCGAGACCAAGGTGGTCGCCAACTCCGACGCCAGTGTCCTGATCCGCGGCGAGAGCGGAACGGGCAAGGAGCTGCTGGCGCGCGCTATCCACCGCGCCAGTCCGCGCGCGACGCGGCCGTTCGTGGCGATCAATTGCGCGGCGATGCCCGAACAGTTGCTCGAATCCGAACTCTTCGGACACGTGCGCGGCGCGTTCACCGGCGCCAACAACGACCATGTTGGGCTGTTCAAGGCCGCCGACGGCGGCACGCTGTTTCTCGACGAGATCGGCGACATGCCGACCGCCCTGCAGGTCAAGCTGTTGCGGGTGTTGCAGGAACGGGCGGTACGCCCGGTCGGCGCGACGCACTCGACCGCGATCGACGTGCGCGTGCTTTCGGCCACTCACCGCGACCTGACCCGGGCACTGGCCGAAGGGCAGTTCCGCGAAGACCTCTATTACCGACTCGACGTTGTTTCCCTGTCCCTGTGTCGCCTCGAGGAGCGGCGCGAGGACATTCCGCTGCTGGCCAACCACTTCGTGCAGCAACTGGTGCGCAAGTACGACAAGAGGATTGTCGGTCTGGTGCCCGAGGCCATGGAAATGCTGGTCGCCGCGAGCTGGCCGGGCAACGTGCGCCAGCTTTACAACGTCATCGAACAGGCCTGCGCCCTGGCGACGACGCCGCTGATTCCGCTGTCGCTGATCCAGCGCGCGCTGCGCATCCCGACGCTGGAGGCCCTCAATTACGCCGAGGCCAAGCAGCGTTTCGAGCGCAATTACCTCGTCCAGTTGCTCAAGCTGACCGACGGCAACGTCGCCGACGCGGCGCGCATCGCCGAGCGCAACCGCACCGAGTTCTACCGCCTGTTGCAGAAATACGGCCTGACGCCGGGAATGTTCCGCGACGCGGCGGCCCCGGCCGACAGCGACGCCGGCAGTTCCTGATCCGGCATCGGGCCGAGGGGCTGGGAGAAAGCCCGGTAGCCTGCTAACATCCGCGACCCGGCCCATTCGCCCGGCCGCGCCGTTTTTCCCCCGCCTCCCGTCCCCGCCCCTTTTCTCTGCCGCTCCGTCGGCACTCCGCTCCCCCATGCTTGCCCACGACATCCTGCAGCGCGTTTTCGGCTATTCCTCCTTCCGCGGGCAGCAGGAGGAGATCGTCGAGCACGTGGCGAACGGCGGCGATGCGCTGGTGCTGATGCCCACCGGTGGCGGCAAGTCGCTGTGCTACCAGATTCCGGCCTTGTTGCGTCCGGGGGTGGGGATCGTCGTTTCGCCGCTGATCGCGCTGATGCAGGACCAGGTCGACGCGCTTCTGCAGGCCGGGGTGCGCGCGGCCTTCATCAATTCGACGCTCGACCTCGACGCGCTGCGCGAAACCGAGCGCCGCCTGCTCGCCGGCGAGCTCGACCTCGTCTATGTGGCACCCGAACGCCTGCTCGGCGAGCGCTTCCTCGGCCTCCTCGACCGCCTCGATCGCGAAGGGCGGATCGCCCTCTTCGCCATCGACGAGGCGCACTGTGTCTCGCAGTGGGGGCACGATTTCCGCCCCGAGTACATCCAGCTTTCGGCCCTGCACGAGCGTTACCCGCAGGTGCCGCGCATCGCCCTGACGGCGACCGCCGACGCCCCGACCCGGCAGGAGATCGTCGACCGCCTCGGCCTTGCCGGTGCGGCGCAGTTCGTCTCCAGCTTCGACCGGCCGAACATCCGTTACACCGTCGTCGAACGTGACAATCCGCGCCGCCAGTTACTGGCCTTCCTGCGCGATCAACGCGGCGAGGCGGGCATCGTCTATTGCCTGTCGCGGCGCAAGGTCGAAGAGACCGCGGCCTGGCTGGTCGCCCAGGGCCTGACCGCACTGCCTTACCACGCCGGACTGGCGGCCGAGCTGCGTACTTTTCACCAGCAGCGCTTTCTGCGCGAGGATGGCGTGATCATGGTGGCGACGATCGCTTTCGGGATGGGCATCGACAAGCCCGACGTGCGTTTCGTCGCCCACCTCGACCTGCCCAAGAGTCTCGAAGCGTATTACCAGGAAACCGGCCGCGCCGGACGCGACGGCGAGCCGGCCGAGGCCTGGATGACCTACGGCCTCAACGACGTCGTCATTCATCGCCAGATGATCGAGGACTCGAATGCGCCCGACGAGCAAAAACGCATCGAGCGCGGCAAGCTCGACGCGATGCTGGCCTACTGCGAATCGGCGCGCTGTCGGCGCGTCGTGCTGCTGGCCAATTTCGGCGAGGCCTCCGAGCCCTGCGACAACTGCGACGTCTGCCTCGACCCGCCCGAGCTGTGGGACGGCACGCTGGCCGCACGCAAGGCGCTCTCGGCGGCGCTGCGCACCGGGCAGCGCTTCGGCACCGGGCACCTGATCGACCTCTTGCGCGGCAAGGCGAACGAGAAAATGCGCGAATATGGGCACGACACGCTGCCGACCTTCGGCGTCGGACGCGAGCTTGACGATCACGCCTGGCGTTCGGTGTTCCGCCAGCTGCTGGCGGCCGGTTACCTCGAATCAGACGTGCATGCCTACGGGGCGATCCGCCTGACTGAAGCGGCGCGCCCGCTGCTCAAGGGGGAGCAGACGCTGACCCTGCGTCGCAGTGCGCTGCGCGCCAGTGCGGGCGGGAACGCGCGTACCCTGCGGACGAGCGCCGCCGCAGCGAGCGTGGCCAGCGCAGACGCTCCGTTGTATGCCGCGTTGCGCGCCTGGCGCGCCGAACGCGCGCGCGAACAGGGCGTTCCGGCCTACGTCATCGCCGTGGACCGCACGCTGGCGGCACTGGCGGCCGAGCGCCCGGAAGATCCGGATGACTTGCTGGACATCCCTGGCGTCGGCCAGGCCAAAGCCGAGCGTTACGGCGAGGCTTGGCTCGAAATTATCGCCGCGCACGCGGCGTGAGCCCCGGGGTCAGTTCAAGGCGGCCAAGAGGGCCTGGGTTTCGGCGTTGATCGCTTCGCGCAGGGGCGCGTAGCGCGCCTCGAGCAGGTCCGTCGTATCGACCTGCCGCTCGAGTCCTGTCCATTCGAAATGCGCCCCGGCGAGCAGGTTGGCGAGGTAGACCGCATCGCCCAGGCTGCGCAGATTCTTCGGCAATTCGGAGCGGGGCTGGTCGTGCTCTTCGGCGGCATTGACCACTTCCTCGGGCAGCCCGAGGGCGTTGAGCAGGGCGACGCCGATGCTTTCGTGCCATTGCAGGATCAGGTAACGGGCGGTATCCGGGCGTTCGCGCAATTCGGCGTAGCGGGCGGCGCGGTAGAGCATGTAGGAGGCGCCGAGGTCATGCACCAGCCCGGCGAGGAAGGCTTCCTCCGGATCGAGCGTACAGCCGGGCTCGCTTTTCACCAGCAGGCGGGCCGCGACGGCGCTGCGCAAACTGTGCTGCCAGAGGCGGTTGGCCAGCTCGCTGAACGCGGCCAGCTCCTTGGCGCGCAGCAACTGGCTCATGGCAATGGCCAGTGCGGTGCTCTTGACCACCTTCAGCCCGAGCCGGGTGACCGCGGTGCCGAGGTTGCGCACCGGGGTGTCGTCGCGCCGATAGAGTACCGAGTTGGCGAGCTTGAGCAGGCGCGCGGCGACGAGCGGCTCGGTTTCCACCATGGCGGCGATCTTGCCGGTCGGCAGGTCAGGGTTTTGCAAACTCTGGCGCAGGCGCAGGGTGGCATTGAAATCCACGGGAAAGACGACTTCGCCGGCAAGTTCCTTGGCGATGTCTTCAAGCATGGCAAAACGCTGGGCGTTGAGTTCGGCACCGTGTTTATCGGGAGCGGGCTGGAGGTCGGGTTCGGGCATGGCGGGTCGTGGAGGGCGGGCGTCTTGTCGCGTTCCGGGGGCGCGGGTTAGGCTAGCCGGGTCGAGAACACGGAGGAAAGACGCATGCGCAGTCGCGGAATGTTGAGGAGCGGAAAAATCGTTCCTGCGAATTGTATGCCTTCCGGCGCTTGCCGGGCGGTTGCGGACGATTGGCGGAGGACGGGAAGATGAGCCTGATCCGTGACTTTTTCACCGGTCTGCTCTCGGGCGTCATCGCTTCGATGCCGGCCTGCGATGCGCTGGTTCTGCCCAAGCTCAAACCGGGGGTGACCCGGACGCAGGAGGTCGAGGATCTGATGGGGCCGCCGACAATGACCTGGCGCGATCCCGACGGCGTGCAGACCTGGGAGTACCCACGCACCCCGAACGGGGTGGTGAACTACATGCTCGATTTCGGGCCCGACGGCGTCCTGCGCGCCGTGCGCCAGGTGCTGACCGCCGAGAACCTGGCGCGGGTCACGCCGGGGATGACCCGCGAACAGATCCGACGCCTGCTCGGGCAGCCGGCGCACGTTTACGAATTCTCGCTCAAACGCGAGGAAGTCTGGGATTGGCGCCGCGAAGACGTTCCCGGCACCGTCAGTTATTTCAACGTGCATTTCGACCTGCAGGGACGGGTAACGCACACCAGCAGCAACATCGAACCGCAGCGCTGATCTTTTTGGCTCTGAAAATCAATGTCTTGACGGCCGCTCTTCCGGCTTGGATATACTAGTATCCAAATAAAACCAACGGATGACCGGCGAACCGCCGCCGCACAGGCGTCGCGGCGGATGCGCCGCAAGCATGTTTTTTTCTACAGGAGAGGGATCGATCATGAAAACGCAATTTGTTCGCAAACTGTTTGCTCCGCTGGCGATCGTCGCCGCGCTGGGTCTGGCGTCGGGCCAAGGGCTCGCCGCCGACATCAAGGAGCGCAACCTCAAGTTCCCGATCGTCAATGCGATCGACCATCCGCAAGGCCTGGGTGCCCAGAAATTCGTCGACGTCGTCGGTCAGAAGAGCGGCGGCAAGATCAAGGTCAAGATTTTCCCGAACGGCACGCTGGGCGGCGAGCAGCAGGTCGCCGCAGCGATGCAGGGCGGCACGGTCGAAATCTCGATGATGTCGCCGGCGCAGCTCGTCGGCACGATCAAGGAGTTCGTGGTCCTCGACTTCCCCTTCTCGTTCGCCAACGAGGCGCAGGCCGACGCCGTGCTCGACGGCGCCTTCGGTCGCCAGCTGATGGACCTGATGCCGGCCAAGGGCTGGGTCGGTCTGGGCTTTATGGAGCAGGGCTACCGCAGCATCAGCAACAGCAAGCGTCCGATCGAGAAGCTTGAGGACATCAAGGGCCTGAAGATCCGCACCATCCTCAACCCGCTTTACGTCGATCTGTTCAACGCCCTCGGCGCCAACGCCGTGCCGATGCCCTTCCCCGAGCTCTACACCGCGCTCGAGATGAAGACCGTCGACGGCCAGGAAAACCCGGAAACCTCGGTCGATGCCAACAAGTTCTACGAAGTGCAGAAATTCTTCAGCGGCACGCGTCACATCTACAACCCGCAGATGCTGATGGTCAGCAAGAAGCTGTGGGACAGCCTTTCGGCCGACGAGAAGAAGATCTTCGACGAAGCCCTGGTCGCCGCGCGTGACGTGCAGCGCAAGGCCGCGCGGGCGATGACCGAGAAGTCGCGCAAGAAGCTGACCGACTCGGGCATGAAGCTCAACGAGATCGACGCCAAGGAACTTGAGCGCATGAAGGCGGTGGCCAAGCCGGTGACCGAGAAATATGCTGGCCAGCTTGATCCGGCGCTGGTGAAGGCGTTCTACGCCGAACTCGAGCGCACCAAGAACCTCAAGTAAGGCCAGGAAAACGCACACCGCCTCCGCGGTGTGCGTTTTTTATTTGGGCGGACGGCGGGTCCGCCGGGGGATGCAATGAAAGCAATCGGAAAGTATCTCGACCATGCCATGCATGGCACGATGGTCGTTTCTTTGGCGCTGATGGTGATCATGGTTTTCGGCAACGTGGTCCTGCGCTATCTCTTCAATTCGGGGATCACGATGAGCGAGGAGCTGTCGCGCCTGCTCTTCCTGTGGCTGATCTTCGTCGGCTCGGTGGTGGCGATGAAGGAGCACGCGCACCTCGGGGTCGATACGCTGGTGTCTCGTTTGCCGCGCGGCGGCAAGGTGTTCTGCGCCCTGGCGAGCAATGCGCTGATCCTCTGGGTGTGCTACCTCTTTTTCGTCGGCAGCTGGACGCAGACGGTGCTTGGTTTGGGCACGATCAAGCCGGCAACCGGGATCTCCATGGCCTTTCACTACGGCGTCGGCCTGGTGATGAGTGTTGGCGTGGCGATCATCGTCGTCGCCAACAGCTGGCGCATCCTGACCGGCCGTGCGCAGGAGGACGAGCTCGTCCAGACGCGCGAGTCGGAAGAAGTCGATCAACACGGCGCGCCTTCCGGCGAGCGCTGAGCGAGGAGTAGATTCACATGGTCGTTACCGTTTTTCTCGCTTCGCTGCTCGGCGCCATGGCGCTCGGCATGCCGATCGCCTTTGCCCTGATGGTTTGCGGCGTTGCGCTGATGCTGCACATGGGAATGTTCGATGCGCAGCTGATCGCCCAGAACACCATCGACGGCGCGGACAACTTCGTCCTCATGTCGGTGCCCTTCTTCATCCTTGCCGGTGAGTTCATGAACGCCGGTGGCCTGTCGCGCCGCATCGTCAACCTGGCGATGGCGCTGGTCGGTCACATCCGCGGCGGCCTCGGCTACGTCGCCGTGTTCGCGGCGATCATCATGGCCAGCCTGTCCGGTTCGGCCGCCGCCGATACGGCGGCGATCGGCGTGCTGCTGATCCCGATGATGCGCGAAGCTGGCTACAACGTCGCCCGTTCGGCAGGCTTGATTGCCGCGGGCGGGATCATCGCGCCGGTGATCCCGCCGAGCATCGCCTTCGTCATGTTCGGCGTCGTCGCGCAGGTGTCGATCACCAAGCTGTTCATGGCCGGCATCGTCCCCGGCCTGATGATGGGGATCAGCATCCTGCTGGCCTGGGCGTGGGTAATCCGCAAGGACAAGCTCGAGCCGCGTCCGCGCAAGAGCTGGAAGGAAGTGCGTGCCGCCGCGCTCGACGGTGGCTGGGCGCTGATCATGCCGTTGATCATCATCTTCGGCCTCAAGCTCGGCATCTTCACCCCGACCGAGGCGGCGGTTGTCGCGGCGGTCTACGCGCTCTTCGTCGGCATGGTGATCTACCGCGAGATCAAGGTCCGCGACCTTTATCCGCTGTTGCTCAGCGCCGGCAAAATGACTGCGGTGGTGATGCTGCTCGCTGGGGCGGCGATGGTTTCGTCGTGGCTGATCACCGTGGCCGACCTGCCGGGGCAACTCGCCAGCCTGCTTGAACCCTTCATGGACGATCCGAAGCTCCTGATGCTGATGATCATGATCATGGTCGTCGTCGTCGGTACGGCGATGGACATGACGCCGACCATCCTCATCCTGACCCCGGTGCTGGTGCCGGTGATCAAGCAGGCGGGGATCGACCCGGTGTATTTCGGCGTGTTGTTCATCATCAACAACGCCATCGGCCTGATCACTCCGCCGGTCGGCACCACGCTCAACGTCATCTGCGGCGTGGCCAAGGTCAAGATGGACGAGGTCATCGTCGGGGTGGCGCCCTTCCTGATCGCCGAGCTGGTGGTGCTCTTCCTGCTGGTGATGTTCCCCGGCCTGGTGATGGGACCGCTGCGCTGGTTCATGTAGTCTCTCGTGGCCGGCCCGGAGCGCTCCGGGCCGGCCACGTCTCCAGGGTACGATGGATTGACAATCAAGGGCTTGCCGCGTAGATTGACGCCCTCGTCCGGTCTCCGGGCGCGCGCCGATTTGAAGTTCAGCTTGCGGGCGCGTTACAAGTCCGGCTAAAGCGGGCGTGCAAGCGGGCTCGATCCAGCATTCCTGAGCCCCACTCTCGAAACCCGTTCGCCGTCGCCGCTGAACGGGTTTTTTCATTTTGAGGTTCCCCATGTCCCCGACGTCCCTGGTGCCCTGCCTTCAACCCGACCGCTCTTCCGAGCTCGCCAAGCTGCTTGCGCAGCGCGTGCTTGTCCTCGACGGGGCGATGGGGACGATGATCCAACGCCACAGCCTGCAGGAGGCCGATTACCGCGGCGAGCGCTTTGCCGCGCACGCGCACGACGTCAAGGGCAACAACGACCTCCTGCTGCTCACCCGACCCGATGTGATTCGCAGCATCCACGCCGAATACCTCGCGGCCGGTGCCGACATCCTCGAAACCAACACCTTCAACGCGACGGCAATCTCGCAGGCCGATTACCGGCTCGAAGCCATCGTCTACGAATTGAACTTCGCCGGTGCACGCCTGGCGCGCGAGGTGTGCGACGAATTTACGGCGCAGACGCCGGCCAAGCCGCGCTTCGTCGCCGGCGTGCTGGGCCCGACCTCGCGCACCGCGTCGATCTCGCCCGACGTGAACGATCCGGGCTACCGCAACGTCAGTTTCGACGAACTGGTCGCCACCTACGACGAAGCCATTCGCGGCCTGACCGATGGCGGTGCCGACCTGCTGCTCGTCGAGACGATCTTCGACACGCTCAATGCCAAGGCGGCGCTCTTCGCCCTCGAACAGTTCTTCGAACGCGCCGGCCGCCGCTGGCCGGTGATGATCTCGGGCACGATCACCGACGCCTCGGGGCGCACGCTCTCGGGGCAGACCGCCGAAGCCTTCTGGAATTCGCTGCGCCACATCCGGCCGCTGTCCTTCGGCCTTAATTGCGCGCTCGGTGCGCCGGAGCTGCGCCAGTACGTCGAGGAGCTGGCGCGCGTCTGTGATTGCCACGTCTCGGCCCACCCCAACGCCGGCCTGCCCAATGCCTTCGGCGGCTATGACGAGACGCCCGAGCAACTGGCCGGCGAAGTCGCCGACTGGGCGCGCCAAGGGTATGTGAACATCCTCGGCGGTTGCTGCGGCACCTCGCCCGAACACATCGCGGCGATCGCCCGCGCCGTCGACGGCGTCGTACCGCGCGCCTTGCCTGCGATTGAGAAAAAGCTGCGCCTGTCCGGCCTCGAACCCTTCAACGTCGGGCCGGAGTCGCTGTTCGTGAACGTCGGCGAGCGCACCAACGTCACCGGCTCGCGTGTCTTCGCGCGGATGATCCTCGAAGGCCGCTACGACGACGCGCTGGCGGTTGCGCGGCACCAGGTCGAGAACGGCGCCCAGGTGATCGACATCAACATGGACGAGGCAATGCTCGACGGGTTGGCGGCGATGGACCGCTTCCTCAAGCTGATCGCCTCCGAACCCGACATCGCGCGCGTGCCGGTGATGCTCGATTCGTCGAAATGGGACGTCATTGAGGCCGGCCTCAAGTGCATCCAGG
This sequence comes from Propionivibrio sp., assembly GCF_041441355.1. GTDB lineage: Bacteria > Pseudomonadota > Gammaproteobacteria > Burkholderiales > Rhodocyclaceae > Propionivibrio. The sequence goes on along the minus strand of NZ_JASDTF010000005.1, from coordinate 89,516 downwards.
GCAAGGGCATCGTCAACTCGATTTCGATGAAGGAAGGCGAGGCCAAATTCCTCGAACAAGCCCGCCTCGCCCGCCGTTACGGCGCCGCGGTGGTGGTCATGGCCTTCGATGAGCAGGGGCAGGCCGACACTTTCGCGCGCAAGACCGAGATTTGCGCCCGCGCCTATGCCTTGCTGACGGCATCGCCGGAGCAAGGCGGAGCCGGTTTCCCGGCCGAAGACATCATCTTCGACCCGAACATCTTCGCCATCGCCACCGGCATCGCCGAGCACGATAACTACGCCGTCGACTTCATCGAGGCCACGCGCTGGATTCGCGCCAACCTGCCGCACGCGCAGGTTTCGGGCGGCGTCTCCAACGTCTCCTTCTCGTTCCGCGGCAACGATCCGGTTCGCGAGGCGATCCACACCGTCTTCCTCTACCACGCGGTGCAGGCTGGAATGAGCATGGGCATCGTCAATGCCGGCATGGTCGGCATCTACGACGACCTCGAGCCCACGCTGCGCGCGAAGGTCGAGGACGTGGTGCTCAATCGCCATCCGGGGGCCGGCGAAGCGCTCGTCGAGTTCGCGCAGACGGTCAAGGAAGGCAAAGCCAAGGAAGGAAGCGGTCCCGACCTCTCCTGGCGCGAGCAGCCGGTTGAAGCACGTCTGGCGCACGCCCTCGTCAAGGGCATCACCGACTTCGTCGTTGCCGACACCGAAGAATGCCGGGCCGCGCTGGCCGCCGCCGGGCGGCCCCCGCTCTCGGTGATCGAAGGGCCGCTGATGGGCGGGATGAACGTTGTCGGCGACCTCTTCGGCGCCGGCAAGATGTTCCTGCCGCAGGTGGTGAAGTCGGCGCGGGTGATGAAGCAAGCCGTCGCCCACCTGATCCCGTTCATCGAGGAAGAAAAGGCGCGTACCGGCGCGGCGAGCAAGGGCAAGATCGTGGTCGCCACGGTGAAGGGCGACGTTCATGACATCGGAAAGAACATCGTCGGCGTGGTGCTCGGTTGCAACGGCTACGACGTCGTCGATCTCGGCGTCATGGTCTCGTGCGACAAGATCCTGCACGCGGCCCGCGAACACGGTGCGCAGGCCATCGGTCTGTCCGGCCTGATCACTCCCTCGCTCGAAGAGATGGCGCACGTCGCCGCCGAGATGCAGCGCCAGGGCTTTGCCGGAGAAGGTGACAACAGCAAGGGCAGTGCAGTGCCGCTGCTGATCGGTGGCGCGACCACCAGCCGTGCCCACACCGCGATCAAGATCGCGCCCAACTACGCCGGGCCGGTGGTCTATGTGCCCGATGCCTCGCGTGCCGTCGGCGTCGTCACTAAACTGCTGTCTACCGAACAGTCGGCGACCTTTGTCGCCGAGATTGCCGCCGACTACGAAGCCGTGCGCAGCGAACACGCCGGCCGCAAGGGCATGACCCTGGTGCCGCTCGAGGTGGCGCGCGCCAATGCCTTCCGCCCGGCCGTCGCGGCGCCGACCTGCTGCGCGGCACATGCCGCCGAGGCGCGTCCGGCGCACGTCCCCGTCGCGCCGCAACGCCCCGGCCTGCACGCACTTGAACTCGATCTGGCCGAACTCGTGCCCTACATCGACTGGTCGCCGTTCTTCCAGACCTGGGATCTGGCCGGGCGCTTCCCAGCCATCCTCGATAATCCGACGGTCGGCGAAGCCGCGCGCCAGGTTTATGCCGATGCGCAGGCCATGCTCGCGCGGCTGGTCGCCGAACGCTGGGTCGGCGCGCGGGCGGTTTTCGCGCTGTGGCCGGCGGCAAGCGTCGGCGAAGACATCGTCTTCTATGCCGACGAAGCGCGCAGCGCCGAACGCGGGCGCTGGGTCGGTCTGCGGCAGCAGCACAAGCAGCCGGCCGGCCGGCGCAACTTGGCGCTGGCCGACTTTGTCGCCCCGGTCGGGAGCGGTGTCGCCGACTGGGCCGGCGCCTTCGCGGTGACCGCAGGGCTGGGCATCGAGAGCAAGCTCGCCGAGTTTGCCGCCACCCACGACGATTATTCCTCGATCATGCTCAAGGCGCTTGCCGACCGCCTCGCCGAAGCGGCGGCCGAGTGGCTTCACCAGCGCGTGCGCACCGAATACTGGGGCTACGCGGCGCAAGAATCGCTGGATAACGAAGCCTTGATCGCCGAGCGCTACGTCGGCATCCGCCCGGCGCCGGGCTATGCGGCGTGTCCGGATCACACCGCCAAGCGCGAGCTGTTTACCCTGCTCGACGCGCCCGCCAACGCCGGCATGGGCTTGACCGAATCCTGCGCGATGACGCCGGCGGCCTCCGTCGCCGGTTTCTACCTCGCCCACCCCGAGTCCGCCTATTTCGCGATCCCCAAGATCGCCCGCGACCAACTCGAAGCCTGGGCTGGACGCAAGGGGATGTCGGTCGCCGAGGCCGAGCGCTGGCTCGCGCCGCTGCTCTGAGCGCTTGAGCGATGCAGCACGGCGGACACGACGGCGCGCCGCGAGAGCCTTGGTGCTGATCGTCGCGCCCGCCGTGTTCGTTGTGGTGAATCCTCTTTTTCGGGTCTAATCCCCTTTTGCCTTTCCTGAGCCTGTCGTGAATTTCCCAGCCTTCGTCCAGTCCGGGGTCGACCTGTCGGCCTGCAACACCCTTGCTTTGCCGTGCCGCGCAGCGCATTACGCACGCCTCGAAACGCGCGCCCAGCTCACCGAGCTGGCGGGCTCGGGGTTGCCGGCCGGTTGTCGGCGTTTCGTGCTCGGCGGTGGCAGCAACCTCGTGTTGCCGAGCGAGTTCGACGGGCTGGTGGTGCATATGGCCGTCATCGGGCGCGAGCTCGCGGGCGAGGATGCTGAGGCACGTTACGTGCGCCTGGGCGGTGGCGAAGTGTGGAACGATGCCGTCGCCTGGACCTTGGCCCAGGGCTGGCCGGGGTTGGAGAACCTGGCCCTGATCCCGGGCACGGTGGGGGCGGCGCCGATCCAGAACATCGGCGCCTACGGCCTTGAACTTGCCGACCGCTTCCAGGAACTCACGGCCTGCGATCTCGACACCGGCGACCTGCTGCGCTTTGATCGCGCCGCTTGCCGCTTCGGCTACCGCGACAGCGTGTTCAAGGCCGAGGGCTGGTCGCGCGCCGGACGCTATGCCATCGTCGACGTGACCCTGCGCCTGCCCAAAGCCTGGCAGCCGAACACCGGTTACGCCGATCTGGCGGCCTACCTGCAGCGAGAGGGTGACGCTGCGCCGCCTTCGCCGCAGCGCGTCTTCGATGCCGTCTGCGCGGTGCGTCGCAGCAAATTGCCCGATCCGACGGTGCTTCCCAACGCCGGCAGCTTCTTCCAGAACCCGGTGGTCGACGCTGCGCTCGCCGGGCGTCTGCGCACCGCGCACCCGACGCTGCCGGTCTATCCGCAGGCCGACGGGCGGGTCAAGCTGGCCGCTGGCTGGCTGATCGAGCATGCCGGCTGGAAGGGGCGCGACCTCGGCCCGGTCGGGATGTACAAGAAGCAGGCGCTGGTGCTCGTCAATCGCGGCGGCGCGGTGGCCGACGACGTGCGTGCCTTGATGCGCGCCGTGCAGCGCGACGTGCGCGCCACGTTCGGTGTCGACCTGCACGTCGAGCCGGTTTTCCTGTGAGCTTCGCCTGAGGTTAACCACAGGCTGACGGCCGACCGCTTTTCCCCGTAAGATCAAGCCAGAATAAAACCAATGACAGGCGTGCGAGCCGTCTTGGCCGCACGATCAGGGTTCCGCTGCGTTTCTCAAGGAGGGAAAGCATGGAGAACGTCCTGTTTCAGTGGTCGGACGAGTTCAGCGTCGACATCCAGGAGGTCGACGAGCAGCACAAGGTGCTGGTCGGTTTGCTCAACGAGTTGCACGCGGCGATCCTCGAGCATCGCGGGAAGGCCGCATCGCGCCAGATTCTCGATCGCCTGGCCGAATACACGCGCACGCATTTCATGCTCGAGGAGAGCCTGATGCGCCTGACGCATTATCCCGGCTTCGATGTGCACAAGCAGCAGCACGAGGACCTGATCGCCCAGGTCCAGGCCTTGCAGCACAAGCTCGATCACGAGAACGCGGCGATCAGCTTCGAGCTGCTGCATTTCCTGCGCAACTGGCTGGTGCGTCACATCAACGAGAGCGACAAGCGCTTCGGCCCGCACTTCCACAAGGCCGGGCTGGGGCAGTACAGCCAATGGTCGCGCGAGGTCGAGCAGACGATGGCCAAGAAGCGCTGGTGGTGGAAGTTCTGGTGAGGGGCGACTGAGGCCGGCGTTACGCCTTTCGGTGCCGGCCTTTTCTTCCTCCACCGAAGAATGGCCCTGCTGCGCCTGGGGCGATGGCTGCGCGAGATCAAGGAAAGTGGCGGGCGGAAGGCCGACACTCGGGTTTTTGCACACACGAGAGGAACCCGTCATGCACAAGTGCGGCCTGCCCACCCCGGAAGCCCTGTATTCCTTCGACGCACGCGGCATTGCCAAACGCTTCCGTCACGCCGCGATCTTCGGCGCCTTCGACGCCTTGCTGCCCGGCGAGACGATGCGCTTTTGCAACGACCATGACCCGCTGCCGCTGCTCGAGCAATTGCGCGCGCGCTACGGCGAGTCGATCGCGATCGAATACGTGGAGCGGGCGCCCGGCGCCATCGTGATCGACTTCCTGAAAAAGGCGTGAGTTGATCGGGCTGAACGCCAGCATGCCGATTTTGCTCGGAATCTGCGCCGTCGGCGTGTTTACGCTGGCGGTGCTGGCCGCGCTCGTGGGCGAGGTTACGCCTACGGTGGCTGTGCACGCAGCGCTGGGCGTCGGTGCGCTGCCGCTGATCGGGAGCGCGATGCTGCATTTCGTCCCGGTGCTGACGCGCAGCGCTGGTGCTTCGCCGGGACTTGCGCGGCTGCCGTTTGTGCTGCAGGGGGCCGGGCTGCTGGCACTGTTTTTTGTCGCCGGACAGGGCGGACTGGGCGTCCTGCACGGCGCGGCGGTGCTGGCCTGGGGCGCCGCCGCAGCCCTCGCCGGCTGGCTCTTGCGACGGGCCGGGAAGGCCCTCGGGACGCCGCATCCAGGCTGGCGCTGGTATCTGGCGGCCTTGCTCTGCCTGCTGGCCGGACTGGCGGCGATTGTCGCCGCCTACCTCTGGCCGCAACAGTACACGGCGCTGCGTGCGGCGCACGTGCGGCTTAACCTGTTCGGTTTCGTCGGGCTGACGGCGCTCGGGACCCTGCACGTGCTTCTGCCGACCGTTTTCGGCGCACCCGACCCGCGCACCGCGCAGCGCTTGCGCCAGGACCTCGGCCCGGCCGTCGGCGGCGTGCTGGCGCTGGCCGGCGCAGCGTTCATGCCCACCGCGAACGGCGTCGTTGTGGGTTTGGCCGGCGTGGCCCTGCTCGCAGCCTGCGCCCTCCGGCTGGCCTGGGCTTGGGGACGCGCCTATGGGCGTCGTCTGGGCGAGGACGCGGTGACGCTACTGCTGTGCGTCGCGCTTGCCGGCTGGCTGCTGAGCTTGCTCTGCCTGGGACTGGACGTTTTCGGCGCGATGTCGGCAGGAACGCGCCTACCGCTCGTCTTCGTCATCGCCTTCATGTTGCCGTTGGTCAGCGGCGCCTTGAGCCAGTTGATCCCGGTTTGGGCGCACCCGGGTCGGCTGACGCCCGAACGTCTGGCGTGCCGCGCGCAGCTGACGCACGCCGGGCCGGTGCGCGCCCTGCTGCACCTGGGGGCCGCGTTCGCCGCAGCCGCCGGGGCCACCGCGTGGGCCTTCGCCCTCTCCGGTGCTGCGCTGGCCGTGCTGCTCCTTGCACTGGCGCGGGCGGCGCGGGCCGGGCTGTTGTCCGGCGCCAGGACGCTCAGCGCTTGAGCGTCAGTTTGAAGTTGAAGAAGACGCTGCTGCCGTCGTCGTTGTCGCTGACCAGGGCGCCCTTAGCCTGCCGCGCATCGCTTTCGGTGATGGCGACCGATTCGACCTTGGTCAGGAGCGGCCGGCCTTTCTGGCGCAGACGGACCAGCGTGTCGCTCAGGTCGTTGATCGTTCCGCTGCGCAGCTGCTCAAGGCGGACGACGCCGAGGTAACTGCCGAGCACCGCGCCGTCGGCGTAGGCGTCGCCGGTTGCCTCGACCGAGGCGCTGAACACCAGAGCGTCGAGTTGCGGCCAGTAGTCGGCGCCCGAGAACGTGGCCTCGAAACCTTGAACGACCGGCAAGCGGACGTCGTAGCGCTCGATGCGGGAGAGCGCTTCGCGTTCGCCGCGCATGTAGGCGACGACTTCGCCGAGGTCGGCGCGGAAGATGAGGTTGGGGCCGGAATTGCCGCGGTTGAGGAAGAAAACCTGATCGCCCGCCACCGCGAGCCCCTCGACGTTGAGTGTCTGCTTGCCGCGTAGCCCGCCAGCCGTGGCCAGTTGTTGATAGAGCGGAGCCAGCGAGCGCTCGATCACGACGCGCTGGTCGGCGGAAAGCAGGAAGCCGGTTTCGCGCACGTTTTTCTTGCTGCCTGAGCCGAGTATCAGCACCCAGTCATCGCCCCGGTGGACGAAGCGGGCCATGGCTTCGTAGTCCGGCTTGATCGCTTTGTCGATGCGCCGGTAGCTCATCGGGTAGGGTTTGAGGAGGGTCTGGTCGCGCAGGCTGAAGTGGCGATCGACCGTGAACAGGTAGGGCGTGTCGTCTCCGACGACGAGGTAGCCGTTGCCGTAGGGGACCATGCCCGAGCCCGAGGAAATGCTCTGGACATGCTCAGCGCGCCCGAGCTGGAGGCTGAAGGCCGGGTCGGCGGCCGCAGCGGAGACACTCTAGAACGAGCAGAGTATGAGCAGCAGAGGGCGGACGAAACGAGTCGACATGGCGTGCTCCTTCAGCGGTTTTGGGGCTTATGGCGTGGTGTCATCGGCGCGCAGGAACGCCACGCGGCCGTACAAGGCAGGGTGCTGCGTCGCGATCCAGTGCGCAGCCTCGCTTTCGGCGCGCTCCCAGGTGGCCGCACGCAGGGGGACGGCGATTGGCTTCGCTCCGCTGAGAGACCATTCGAGGCTGAAACTGCGGATGCCGCCGCGTTCGCGCAGGCGGATCGGCTGGTGATGCTGCGCCGGCAGTCGGGTCAGCCGGGACGTCGGCGGGGACAGCTCGAGCCGGAACAGCGGCCCGCGACCGCGGTGCTGGACGATCGTAGTTGAAGCGTCGGACGTTGCGCCGGTATCCACGAACTGCCAGCCGTTATCGGCCTCGATCTGTACGCCGAGCAGGCGACCGTCGGCGTCGTGCACTGGCTCGGCTGCGACGCTTCCGGTGAAACGCTCGTCTTCGATCAGCGCGTGCCAGGGGCGGCCGTGGCGGGTTGGCGGCGGAAACGGCAGCGGACGTTTGCCCTGGCGAATGCGGGCAAACAGCGCCGACTGGAAGACGTCGTCGAGTTCGATGCGAGGAAAGGCGCTGCGCGGCGCGGCCGGGAAGCTGCCGGCGCCCATGTAACCGACGTCCCAAAGGGTTTTCAGCCATTCGGCGACATCCAGTGCGACCTGAGCGAGCTCGGCGTCGCAATCCGAGTCCTGATTCTGGTGTCGTCCAGGGACGGGTGCGTCGGCGGACGGGGTTGCGGCGTCGGCCACCAGTTCGGCTTCGCGCAGGCGAGCGCGCAGGCATTCCTGGAACAGCGGGCCGGCCCAGGCAGCCGTTTCCGGCGGCAGGCCCTCGATGCGCTCGGCGAAGTCGAGCAGGGTTTCGGCGTCGAGAGGTTCGTCTTCAGGGGCGAGGCTGTCGCTCATTTTCGCGGCTCTCCGGGCAGGTGACGCGTCCTGTTGCAGGTGCGTTCTGCGTGAGGGTGAAAGCGCGGAACACGCTTCTCCCATCGTCGTTATCGCTGACCAGCGTACCATGAATCTGGCATGCATTGCTCTGGGTGATGATCAGCGATTCTGCTTTCGTGTGCAATGTGCGTTCGTCCGCGCGCATTACCGTCGTCCGCGGGCGCAGGTCGAGCGGCGCGTCGGTACGCAGCGCGTCGAGGTCGATCAGACCGAGCGCGCTCGCCAGACGTTTACCCTTTGGGGCGTCGGGGGCTTTGGCTTCGACCGAGGCGGTGAAAATCAGCGCCTGAGCTTCCGGCCAGTATTCGGCGCCGGAGAAGGCGGAAGCGCTGCCGCTGATCGGCGGCAAGAGTACGCTGAACGTGGTGAAGGCCGGCGGCGTCTCGCTTTCGCCGCGCAAGTAGGCGAGCAATTCGGGCAGGGCGAGACGGAAAAAATGCGTTCCGCGCTGAAAAAGAAAGACGGTATCGCCGGCGATCGCCAGCCCTTCAATGTTGAGCTGCGGCATGGCGCTGCTTTGGACGCTGGCGGCCAATTGGGCGTAGAGGGGGGCCATCGAACGGTGGTATTTGCGCGTCGGGTCTGCGGCTAAGACTAAATGGCCGCTGTCGCTGACGCCCGTGCGGTGGCCGGAGCCCAGGACGATCAGCCAGTCTTCGGTCCCGGACGTGAAGCAGGCGATGGACTCGAAGTCGGGATCAATTTTGCGTCCCAGCCAGCTGCCGGGCTGACGTTCGACGCGCAAGGGGTGGGTGCGCGCGACGCGAAAATCGCGGTCGAGGACATAGAGCAAACCGTTGAGGTCACTGATGCCGTAATAGGCCTCGGCGCAACGCGCCAATCCTGAGCCTTGAGGAAGGTCGCGGCGCACTACTGGGACGCCGATTTCGAGCGCGGGCGGGGCGGCGAAGCTTATGTTCGAAACGAGGAATAGCGACAGATAGACGAACAGGCGGCGAGGGCAAAAAAACACGACGGAGTCCGGGCGGTTGAAAGTGGGGGAGTATAGCCTGCTCTCCGGGGAGGACTACGGGGACGGAACGAATCCGCTAAAATGAGCATTCGCGGGCGGTTGGGAGAGTGGGCGTGATCGGAAAGACGGTGCTGGTAACGGGGGCGGCGAAGCGCGTCGGGCGGTCGATCGCGCGCGAACTTCATGCGGCCGGGGCCAATGTGGCCGTGCATTACCGGCGCGATGCCGAAGCGGCGGCCGCGCTGATTGCCGAGCTCAACGCGGCACGTCCGGATTCAGCAGCGGCTTTCGCTGCCGAATTGGGCGAACCGACGCCGACGGCGGCCTTGGTCGATGCCGTGCTGGCACGTTTCGGTCGGCTCGACGGCCTGGTCAACTGCGCCTCGAGTTTTTTTGCGACGCCGCTCGGTAGCATCGACGACGCAGCCTGGAACGACCTGATCGGCAGTAACCTCAAGGCGCCGTTGTTTCTCACCCAGGCGGCGGCACCGCATCTGGCAGCGCGGCGCGGTGCCGTGGTGAATATCACCGATGTGCATGCCGAACGGCCCTTGGCCGGTTACCCGCTGTACTGCGCGGCCAAAGCCGGTCTGCTTGGGCTGACCCGGGCACTGGCCATCGAGCTGGCGCCGCAGGTTCGGGTCAATGCCGTTGCGCCTGGCCCCATCCTCTGGCCCGAAGGCGAAACGGCGGGCTTTGCCGCAGCCGAACGGGCGCAGATCGTCGAGCACACCCTGCTCAAGCGCTGTGGTGCGCCGCAGGACATTGCGCGTGCCGTACGCTTCCTGCTCGACGAGGCGACTTACGTCACCGGGCAGGTGCTGAACGTCGACGGCGGGCGGACGGCGCATCTTTGATACTTGATTGGAATGACATGGAATTGGCAGAACAGGCCGCAGTAACGGAAAACGCGAACGCGACCGAACCCTCGAAAAACGTACAGCGCATCAAAAAGGGGCTGGAGCGGCAGGTCGGCAAGGCGATCGGCGACTACAGCATGATCGAGGACGGCGATACCGTCCTCGTCTGCATCTCGGGGGGCAAGGACTCATACGCCATGCTCTCGATCCTGATGGCGCTGCAGCAGAAGGCGCCGGTCTCGTTCAAGCTGATCGCGATGAACCTCGACCAGAAGCAGCCCGGTTTTCCCGCCGAGGTGTTGCCGAACTACCTCGCCGGTCTGGGCATCGATTACCGCATCGTCGAACAGGACACCTATTCGATCGTCAAGGAGAAGATTCCCGAAGGCAAGACGACCTGTTCGCTCTGCTCGCGCCTGCGTCGCGGCATCATTTATCGCACGGCGAAGGAACTCGGCGCCAACAAGATCGCCCTCGGACATCACCGTGACGACATCGTCCATACCCTGTTCCTCAACCTCCTCTTCGGTGGCAAGCTCAAGGCCATGCCGCCCAAGCTGCTCACCGATGACGGCGCGCATGTGGTCATTCGTCCGCTCGCCTATTGCAGTGAAGCGGAGATTGCCCGCTATGCCCGCGGAATGAAGTTTCCGATCATCCCGTGCAACCTCTGTGGCTCGCAGGACAACCTCCAGCGCCAGAAGGTGCGCGAGATGATGGCCGAGTGGGACAAACGTTATCCGGGGCGTACCGAGTCGGTGTTCTCGGCGCTGCAGAACATCGTCCCTTCCCATCTTGCTGACAATGCCTTCTTCGATTTCAAGGGCTTGCGTGTCGGCGACACGCTGACGCCGGCGATGGATGGCGGCGACACGGTGTTCGACGGGCCGCGTTTCGGCGAGGAATTGAGCGACCTCCCGCCCGTCGCGTCGTCGTCGGTGACCATCCCGGTCGTTTCGGCCTGATCCGTTTGCCAGTGTCGCAAGCATGGTTGCGCGTGTGCCGTAGTTGGCTTCTGGAATCCACAATCTTTTTTGTTCCTTGTTTGCTATGATGTAGGCATTCCTTCCGCCGGTCTGGTTTGGTGTCTGCCTTTTCTACGTGAGGTCGGGGTATGAGCAGCATGTCAGTGGATGTCGTCGATGCCTTGTTCGGATCGCAGACCGTCGTTTCCAATGTGGCCCTGGCGATGGATGAGGCCGGCGAGGAGTGTGCCGTTCTCTTTGCCGCCATCTGCGGCAGCGCGCGCCTGATCGAGAAACTCGGCGAGACCGAGGTGAGCCACGCCGTCGAGCGCTGTCTGGCGCGGATGGAACGGGCCGTTCTGGGGTGCGCCGGGCGGATCGTCAAGCAACTCAATGGCGAGTTGCTGGCGCTTTTCGACCGCGCCGACGAAGCGGCTCAGGCCGCCATCGACATGCAGGTAAGGGTGGCCGACTTGCCGCCGATCTCGGGCGTCAAACTGGCGGTGCGCGCTGCATTTTCCTGCGGCACGATTTTCCGCGAGGGGGATGGTGTTTGCGGCGCCGTCGTCAGTCGCGCGGCCGCCTTGGCCGGCATGGCCGGGGCCGGGCAGGTGCTGACCGGGGAAACGGGCCAGGCGGCGCTGTCGCCTGCGTGGCGCAAGGCGACCGAGGCGCGCGATGCGCACTGCGGCGACGAGCGCGTCTATGGGCTGCGCCCGGTTGAAAGTGCGGTTGTCACGCGGCCCGAACCGGTGGCTCCGGCGGTCGCAGCGACCTCTGCCGATCTTGCCGGGAAGCGCTTGTGTCTGCGCTACCGCGGCGAAGTGCGTTTGATCGCCGACGAAGTATTGCGCCTGAGCTTTGGTCGCGATGCGGAGAGCGATTTCGTCATCCATGACCGGCGGGCATCGCGCCATCACGCGCGCGTCGAACGTCGCGCCGGCGGACGCTGGGTGCTCATCGATTCGAGCACCAACGGCACCTACCTGCATGCGCATGGGCGCAACGAGACTTTCCTGCACCATTCGGAAGGCGCTTTGGCCGGCAAGGGGCGGATCGCCTTCGCCGGCTCGGCGAGCCTGCCCGGCGCTGATACGGTCGAGTACGAGCTGCTCTGAAACCGGAACTCAGCTGTCGCTGTCGAGGACGGCTTGCTGCTGGCGGGCGATGAATTCGCCCATCGAATCGATGCCGCGCAGTTGCAGGATGCAGTTGCGTACTGCGGCTTCGAGCAGGACGGCGAGGTTGCGTCCCGCCGCGACCTGGAAGACGACCTTGCGGATCGGTACCCCGAGGATTTCCTGCGTCTGATTCTCGAAAGGCAGGCGCTGGGAGAGGTCGCCCAGCGTGTGTTTCTGCAGATGGACAATGAGCTTGAGCTTCATCTTTCGGCGCGACGCGGTTTCGCCAAAGATGGTGCGGATGTTGAGCAGGCCGAGTCCGCGCACTTCCAGATAGTCGCGCAGCATGCCCGGACAGCGCCCCTCGATGGACGTCGGGGCGACGCGCGCCAGTTCGACCACGTCGTCGGCCACGAGACCGTGACCGCGTGAGATGAGTTCGAGCGCCAGTTCGCTCTTGCCGACGCCCGAGTCGCCGGTGATCAACACGCCCATGCCGAAGACGTCCATGAAGACGCCGTGCGCGCTGACCGTATCGGCCAGACGGCGGGCGAGATAAAGGTGCAGCACGTCGATGACCGCCGAGCACGGCTTCGGACTGGTGAAAAGCGGGGTCTGCGTCGCTTCGCACAGTTCCAGCGTGTCGGCCGGCACCTCGAGGCCGTCTGCGACGATCAGCGCTGGCGGGCGCGAGGCCATGATGTCTTCGATCTGGCGTCGCCAGCGCTCGCTTCCGACGCGCTCGGCCCAGAGCATTTCGGCCTTGCCGATGACCTGGACGCGGTGGCTGTAGATCAGGTTGAGGTGACCGACGATGTCGGGCCCGTAGACCTCTTGATCGCCGAGGGCAACCAGACGTTCGATGCCGATGGCGGCGACCCACGACAGCTTGAGCTTCTCGATGTGATCTTCATACAGCCGGGTGATGCTCAAGGTGCGTTGTGCGCTCATGGGCGTCTCGGGAGGACTAGTGGGCGAAGGCGTCGCGCACGGCTACGGCCGTCGTGGCGTTGCTCAGGATGTCGCGGCAACGGGGGTCGGAAAAACGCTCGGCGAGTTCGGACAGGATTTGCAGGTGCTGTTCGGTGGCCTGCTCGGGGACCAGTAGGACAAACAACAGGCCGACCGGTTTGCCGTCCGGTGCGTCGAAGGGTACCGGCGTGCGCAAGCGCAGAAAGGCGCCGCACGCCGTCTTGAGGCCCTTGATCCGCCCGTGCGGAATGGCGATGCCGCGCCCGAGTCCGGTCGAACCGAGCTTCTCGCGCGCGAAAAGACTGTCGAAAACCGTGCTCCGGGCGATGCCCTGATGGTTTTCGAAGAGGAGTCCGGCCTGCTCGAAGACGCGTTTTTTGCTGCTCGCATCAAGGTCGAGGACGATGTTCTCGAGGGCCAGGAGGTGATGAAGGTGGGTCATAAAACGAAGGGTGGCTCCGGGTGGATGCGCTGAGAGGCGGTGCCTGCAGGCGCCGCCTCCGGTCGCTCATTCCTTATTCCGCGGCGGTCTGGCTGGGCTTGTGGCCGCGATGATGGTCCTGCAGCTTCTGCTTGTGCTTCTGGATTTGCCGGTCGAGCTTGTCGGCCAGGCTGTCGATGGCCGCGTAAAGGTCTTCTTCGACGGCCTCGACGTGCACGTCCTTGCCTGCCAAGTGCACCGTGACTTCCGCGATCTGCTTCAGCTTGTCCACCGAAAGGATGACGTTAACATCGATCAGGTTGTCGAAGTGGCGAACGACGCGCTCGATCTTCCCTGTGACATAGTCGTGAATGGCCGGCGTGACTTCAAGGTGGTGTCCACTGATCTGCAGGTTCATAATGCGACTCCTATGCTAGTTGATTGCCGCCGGAGCGGCTCTCGGGTACCCCGCCGCCGCAGGGCTGCGGCGGAAGGATGAAGGGGGCGGTGCGGCGATCCATGTGGTGTTCTCGTCAGAGACAGCAAGCTACAAAGCCTTGCGCAGTTTAACCGGGGGGATGTTCAGCGACTCCCGGTACTTGGCGACGGTGCGCCGCGCTACGACAATCCCTTGTTGGCCCAGAACGTCAGCGAGCTGACTGTCGGAGAGCGGTTTCTTCGGATTTTCGGCGCCGACGAGCTGCTTGATCAAGGCGCGGATCGCCGTGGCCGAGCAGGCGCCGCCGCTTTCGGTGGCGACGTGGCTGCCAAAGAAATACTTCAGTTCGAAGATCCCGCGCGGCGTCGCCATGTATTTCTGCGTCGTGACGCGGGAGACCGTCGATTCGTGCAAACCAAGGATGTCGGCGATTTCGCGCAGGACGAGCGGGCGCATGGCGACCTCGCCGTAATCGAAGAATTGCTTCTGTCGGTCGATGATCGCCTGCGCGACGCGCAAGATGGTGTCGAAGCGCTGCTGCACGTTCTTGATCAGCCAGCGGGCTTCCTGAAGTTGTCCAGACAGGCCCGAGCCGCGTTGCTGGCCGAGGATGCTGGCGTACAGGCTGTTGATGCGCAGGCGCGGGAAAGCGTCCTGGTTGATCGAGGCCGTCCATTTACCGTGCACTTTGCGCACCACTACGTCGGGTGTGATGTAGCGCGCGTCGATCGGCGTGTATTGCGCGCCGGGGCGCGGGTTGAGGCTGCGGATCAGGTGTTGCGCGGCCCGCAGGGCTTCGTCGTCGGCGCCGGTGAGCTTCTTCAGGCGAACGAAATCGCGTCCGGCCAGCAAGTCGAGGTGCGCGCGAACGATTTTCAGCGCCAACTGCTGGGTAGCGTCCGTGGGCAGGGCGAGCAGTTGCAGGGCCAGGCATTCTTGAGCCGAGCGCGCCCCGACACCGGTCGGGTCGAAATTCTGCAGATAGCGCAGGGCGATCTGCAGTTCTTCGGGCTCGATGCCCAGGTCGGTTGTCAGGGCCTCGGCCAGCTCCTCGAGAGGAACAGCCAGGTAGCCGTCGTCGTCGAGTGCATCGATCAGGCATTGGACGAGCGAACGGTCTTGCGCCGGCAGATTGAGCAGGCCCAGTTGCCAGGTGAGGTGCTCGCGCAGCGAAGTGGTTGCCGCCTGGACGTCGTTGCGGTCAGCGTCGTCGTCGTCAAACGAGCCTGAAGTGCTGCCGTAGCTGGCGTTGTCCGCGTCGCCGAGCCAGCTGTCCTCTTCGCGTCCCGGGGCGGGCTCTTCCGCTGGCGCGTCGGCGCCGGACGCTGCGCTTTCGACGCCCAAATCTGAGGGCGCGGCGTACAGCGTTTCTTCGGCCCGCTCAAGCAGCGGGTTGTCGCGCAGCATTTGCTCGAGTTCTTGCTCCAGTTCGAGCGTCGACAGTTGCAGGAGCCGGATCGACTGCTGCAGCTGTGGGGTCAACGCCAGGTGCTGGGAGAGCTTGAGCTGGAGTGTAGGCTTCATGCGGAAGCGGGTCGGCCGCCTATAAGGCAGGAAGAACGCGAGGGTCTTCGCAAGATGCGAGTTGGGGCGGTCGCGTCAGAGGCGGAAGTTCTCGCCCAGATAGACCTTACGGACGTTTTCATTATAAATGATTTCATCCGGGCGGCCAGCCGCGAGGACGCTGCCCTCGTTCATGATGTAGGCGTGGTCGCAGATGCCCAGCGTTTCGCGCACGTTGTGGTCGGTGATCAACACCCCGATGTTGCGTTCCTTGAGGAAGCGGATGATCTTCTGGATGTCGAGGACGGCGATCGGGTCGACGCCGGCGAAGGGTTCATCGAGAAGAATGAAGCGCGGGTCAGTCGATAGCGCCCGGGCGATTTCCACGCGCCGGCGTTCGCCGCCGGACAGGGAAGCGGCCTGGCTGTTGCGGATGTGGGTGATGTGCAGTTCTTCAAGCAACTGCTCGGCGCGGGCATTGACCTCGTTGTTCGCGAGTCCCTGCAATTCGAGCACCGACTTGATGTTCTCGGTGACCGTGAGCTTGCGGAAGACCGAGGCCTCCTGCGGCAGGTAGGAGACGCCGAGCTTGGCACGCTGGTGGATGGGCAGGTGGGTGATCGGGCGGCCGTCGAGATGCACATCGCCGCCATCGCAGGCGACGAGCCCGACGACCATGTAGAAGCAGGTGGTCTTGCCCGCGCCGTTGGGGCCGAGCAGACCGACAACCTCGCCGCTGCCGACCTCGAGGGAGACATCGTGGACGACGGTGCGCTTCTTGTAACGCTTGCGCAGGTTTTGCGTCGACAGGGTGCTGTGCGCGGGGCTAGAGGTTTGGACGGCGGACATCGTTCATTCGTCTTCAAAATTTCCGCGCAGTATGCGCCGGATGATGGTGCCGGAAAAGCCCCGGCCAAGCAAAAAACGGGTTTGACGGGCTCGTTCGGTGGCGTCGTTCGGCAGGCCTGTGGCGCCGAATTTGCGCTCCCAGACCTGGCGCGCGCGTGTTAACTCGTCGTCGAGCCCATCCAGGGCGGCGTCCACGTCCCCGTCGCCGACGCCCTGAATGCGCAATTCCTGCGCCAGTCGTGCGTTGCCGTAACGGGCGCCACGGGTGTGCACCCGGGCTTCGGCATAGCGTGCGTCAGAGAGTAGGTGCTCACTTTGAAGTCTGTCGAGCAGTGCGGTGAGCGCCTCTTCCGATTCGGCGTGGGGGGCGAGCTTGCGCGCGAGCTCGGCGCGGGCGTGCTCACGCCGGGCCAGAAGTTGCAGGGCGCGGACGCGCAAGGTGTCGCTCATGCGGCCTTCCCTGCGGGCGACCTCAGGCGTCCGGTGCCGCCGCGTGCGGCGACGGGACGTTGACCGCGGCGCGGATGCGCGCCTCGATTTCCTGGGCGATGGCCGGGTTGGCCTTGAGAAATTCGCGCGCGTTGTCCTTGCCCTGGCCGATCTTGTCGCCGTTGTAGGAATACCAGGAGCCCGATTTCTCGATCAGCTTGTGGTTCACGCCCAGTTCGATGATCTCACCCTCGCGCGAGATGCCCTCGCCGTAGAGGATGTCGAAGACGGCTTCGCGGAACGGGGGCGAGACCTTGTTCTTGACGATCTTGACCCGGGTTTCGTTGCCGACGACTTCGTCGCCTTTCTTGATGCCGCCGATGCGGCGGATGTCGAGGCGCACCGAGGCGTAGAACTTGAGCGCGTTGCCGCCGGTGGTGGTTTCCGGGCTGCCGAACATGACGCCGATCTTCATCCGGATCTGGTTGATGAAGATGACCAGGGTGTTGGTGCGGCTGATGTTGCCAGTGAGCTTGCGCAGCGCCTGGCTCATCAGGCGGGCGTGCAGGCCGGGCAGCGAATCGCCCATTTCGCCTTCGATTTCGGCCTTGGGCACCAGCGCGGCGACCGAGTCGATGACCACCACGTCGACGCTGCCCGAGCGCACCAGCATGTCGGCGATCTCGAGCGCCTGTTCGCCGGTGTCCGGTTGCGAGATGAGCAGTTCGTCGAGCTTGACCCCGAGCTTCTGGGCGTAGGTCGGGTCGAGCGCGTGTTCGGCATCGATGAAGGCGGCGGTGCCCCCGAGCTTTTGCATTTCGGCGACGACCTGCAGGGTCAGGGTCGTCTTACCCGACGATTCAGGACCGTAGATTTCGACCACCCGGCCGCGCGGCAGGCCGCCGAGGCCGAGCGCGATGTCGAGGCCGAGCGAACCGGTCGACACTGCCTGGATGTCGTTGGCGACCGACTGGTCGCCCATCTTCATGATCGAACCCTTGCCGAACTGTTTCTCGATCTGCGCCAGGGCGGCGGCGAGGGCTTTGGCCTTGTTGTCGTCCATTGCGGATTCCTTTGCTCTCTCTATGACGGGATTATCTCATGTTCGACGTCGCGCAAGCGGTTCGGTGCGCCCGGTTCGAGTACTGTGATTATATACAGTAGGCAAAAAAAGGCGAGGGGCGGGCGTAACTTTAGGCGAGAAGTCGTCCGGCGTGTTCGATGAGTCCGGTGAGGGCCGTGGCCACGGCCTGGGCGCGGACCTCGGCGCGGTGGCCGACGAAGCAGCAGGTGCGGGTCGCGCGCGTGCCGTCGCGCCCGGCCCAGGCAAAGCAGACCGTGCCCACGGGTTTGTCCGGGGTGCCGCCGTCGGGTCCGGCAATGCCGGTGATCGCCACGCTCCAGTCGGCCACGCTGTGGCTTAGCGCGCCATCGGCCATGGCCAGCGCGACTGCTTCGCTGACCGCGCCGCGCGTGGCGATCAAGTCGGCGGGAACGCCCAGTAAATCGCTCTTGGACGCGTAGCTGTAGGTGACGAAGCCGCGGTCGTACCAGGCCGAGCTGCCGGGGATGGCGGTCAGGCATTGGCCGACCCAGCCGCCGGTGCACGATTCCGCCGTCGCTACCGTCTGCCCGGCGCTGCGTAGCAGAACGCCGAGGCGTTCTGCGAGCGCTTCGAGCGTGGCTTGGTCGGTGGTGTTCATCCCCAGAGGTGCTGCACCGCGTAGAGCGTGATCAGGGTGTAGAGGGCGGCGAACAAGTCATCAGCCATCACCCCGAAGCCGTTCTTGACGTGCCGGTCGAAATAGCGGGCCGGCGGTGGTTTGACGATGTCGAAGGCGCGGAAGAGGAGGAAGGCGGCCGCCTGCCACTTGAAGCCGTCGGGACAGAGCGCGAGGACCAGCCAGAAAGGCACGATCTCGTCCCAGACGATGCTGCCGTGATCGGCTTCGCCGAGCGCCTTGCCGGTGATCTGGATGGCGTAGATGCCGCCGACCAGGCAGACGATCAGAAACAGCGCGAGCTCCAATTCGCTCAGCCACATGCGCATGGCTGGGAAAGTCAGCCAGGCGAGCAGGGTCGCCCAGGTGCCCGGGGCGCTGCTGGCCAGCCCGGTGCCGAAACCGCAGGAGACGAGATGGGCCGGGTGCGAGAAGACGAAGGAAAAGGGCGGCGGGGGGCTATGTTTTTTGAGCAAAATGGTCGAATCCGGTGTGGTTGAGGGAGAGCGGCTGGCCGTCTGCATCGAGCACGGTCACGCCGGGCGGCGTGTCATGCAGGGCGCGCGTCCAACCGATGCGCCAGAGCGGCAGGTCCAGGCGTGCGGCGAGGGTGGCGAGCGCTGGGCGTTTTTCAGGCGCGGCGGTGAAGGCGAGTTCGTAATCGTCGCCGCCGGCGAGCTGGCAGCGTTGGGCGCGCAGCGGATCGACGCCGGGTGGCAGGTGAGGCAACTGCAGAGCGTTGATTTCCAGGTGCAGGCGAGAGCGCTCGGCGATGTGGCCGAGGTCGGCGAGCAGGCCGTCGGAGACGTCGATCGCGGCGTGGGCCAAGCCTTCCTCACGCAGGGCGAGGCCCAGTTCGACGCGCGGCAGCGGCCGTTCGAGCGCCGTCCGGCAGCGCGCGGCGAGCGCTTCGGGGAGCGTGCATTCGCCTTGCAGTGCGGCGAGGCCCAGCGCGGCAAGGCCGGGCTGGCCGGATACCCAGAGGTCGTCGCCGGCTCGGGCGCGGTCGCGCCGCAAAGCAGTGCCCACGGGCACTTCGCCGAGGGCCGTGACGCAGAAATTGCGCGGTCCGCGCGTGGTGTCGCCGCCGACGAGATCGACGCCAAAGCGCCGGGCGCAGGCGAAAAGGCCGTCGGCAAAGGCGGCGATCCAGGCCTCGTCGGCCGTGGGCAGGCTGCCGGCGAGCAGCACCCAGCGCGGGCGGGCACCCATCGCCGCGAGGTCAGAAAGGTTAACCGCCAGGGTTTTCCAGCCGAGGCGTTGCGGGTCGGTGTCGGGCAGGAAGTGTGTGCCGTCGACCAGCATGTCGGTGGTGATCGCCAGTTCCATGCCCGGCGAGGGGGCAAGCAGGGCGCAGTCGTCGCCCGGCCCGAGTACGGCTTGCGGGGTCGGGCGTGCGAAATGGCGCGCGATCAGCTCGAATTCTGAGGGCATGAGGCGGGTTCGACCACGGCAGGCGAGGCGACGGAATCCTGGGCGGAAATGGCGTGCTGGAGTGTCAGTGACCGTGTGGCAACGTCTTCCGGGCTCAGGGCGGAGGGCTCAGTGCCCCTTGCGGGCCGCGCGCTTGGCTTCGACTTCGACCGGGCGCAGCTCGGCGGCCAGCTTGTCGAGGACTCCATTGACGTATTTGTGTCCGTCGGTGCCACCGAAGCCCTTGGTCAGCTCGATGGCTTCGTTGATCACCACGCGGTACGGCGTTTGCGGGTGGTTGACCAGCTCGAAGGCGCCAGCGAGCAGGATGCAGGCTTCGATCGGCGAGAGTTCGGCGAACGGCCGGTCAAGGTAGGGCTGCAGACGGTCGCGCAGCGCATCGTGGTCGCGCAGCACGCCACGCAGCAGTTCGCAGAAGAAGTTGCGGTCGGCCTTGTCGAAGCCCGGACTGCTTTGCAGGTGAGCTTCGATCGCGGCTTCGTCGTGGCCGCCGAGACGGCGCTGATAAAGGCCCTGCAGAGCGAATTCACGCGCCCGGCGGCGAGGGGACTTGGGCGGTGCGGGCGGCGCCGCTTCTTCGGTTTGGTTGGGGCTTTTGGTGTTCATGCGGATTGTTCTCCGAGCGCGCGCAGCAGGTTGGCCATCTCGACCGCGGCCTGGGCGCAGTCTTCGCCTTTCTGGCGCATGCGGGCGAGGGCTTGATCGTCGTCTTCGCAGGTGAGGATGCCGTTGGCGATCGGGACGCCGGTGTCGAGCTGGACTTCCATCACCGCGCGACAGGAATCGTTGGAAACGACTTCGAAATGATAGGTCTCGCCGCGGATCACCGCGCCGAGGGCGACCAAGGCGTCAAAGCGGTCGCTCTGGGCCATCGTCTGCAGGGCGAGGGGGATTTCGAGCGCGCCGGGGACGGTGGCGATCTCGATGTCCGCGGGGGCCACGCCCAGGCGTTGCAGTTCGGCCACGCAGGCGGCAAGCAGGCCTTCGCAGATGTCAGGGTTGAAGCGGCTCATGACGATGCCGACGCTGAGGGCTTCACCGTCGAGGTCGCGGGGGTATTCGTGGATGGGGTCGAAACGGGGCATGAGGGCGCTCGTGAAAAAGTGGATCAGGCGAGATCGGCCGGGGAGGCGATGTGGCCGGTGACTTCGAGGTCGAAGCCGGCGACGCTGGGCATGCGGCGCGGGCTGGCGAGCAGTTTCATCTTGCGCACGCCGAGGTCGCGCAGAATCTGGGCGCCGATGCCGTACAGGCGCGGGTCCCACTTGGCGGCCGGGCGCTGGGCCGGCGGGTCGGTGCGCAGCGCGGCGAGCACGTCGTCGCAACCGCCGTGGCTGCGCAGCATGACGATGACGCCTTTGCCGGCTTGGGCGATCGCCGCCTGCGCCTGGTCGAGCGAGAAAGTGTGACGGGCGCTCTGGCGGTCGAGGAAGTCGATCAGCGAGACCGGTTCATGCACGCGCACCAGCGTTTCCGTGTCCGGGGTGATTTCGCCGCGCGTCAGCGCGAGGTGCACATCGCCGGTGCTGCGGTCGGTGTAGGCGTGCAGGGTGAATTCGCCGTGCGCGGTGGTCACCGGCTTGGCCAGCGTGCGTTCGACGAGCGATTCGTGGCGGCTGCGGTAGTGGATCAGGTCGGCGATGGTGCCGATCTTGAGGCCGTGTTTCTTGGCGAATTCGATCAGATCGGGCAGGCGGGCCATCGTCCCGTCTTCCTTGAGGATCTCGCAGATCACCGATGAAGGCTCAAGGCCGGCCATCTGGGCGAGGTCGCAACCGGCTTCGGTGTGGCCGGCGCGGACCAGCACGCCGCCCGGACGGGCGACGATGGGGAAGATGTGGCCGGGCTGGACGATGTCTTCGGGGCGCGCCTCGCGCGACACGGCAACTTCGATCGTACGCGCCCGGTCCTGTGCCGAGATGCCGGTGGTGACACCTTCGGCAGCTTCGATCGAGACCGTGAAGGCGGTGCTGTAGGGGCTGTTGTTGGCGCGCGCCATCGGGGTGAGGCCGATCTGCTTGGCCCGCGCTTCGGTGATGGTCAGGCAGACCAGACCGCGCGCGTGGGTGACCATGAAGTTGATCGCCTCGGACGTGACGTGTTCGGCCGGCAGGACGAGGTCGCCCTCATTTTCGCGGTCTTCTTCGTCGACCAGGATGACCATGCGCCCGGCGCGCATTTCGATGATGATTTCCTCGATCGAGGCGATGTCAGAAGAGCGGGGGTTGGGTGCCATGTCAGGGGGCCTCGTGGGCTTCGGAAGCTTCGGTTTGGGCCTGGTCGGCCGAGAGCATGCGTTCGACGTAGCGCGCGATCAGGTCAATCTCCAGATTGACGCGATGCCCGGGTTGCAGGGCGCCGAGCGTCGTCGCCGCGAGCGTGTGCGGAATCAGGTTGATCGAGAAGTCGGCGCCGTCGACGGTGTTGGTCGTCAGGCTGACGCCGTTGACGGTGATCGAGCCCTTGCGCGCGATGTAGCGGGCGAGCGGTTGCGGGGCGCGGACGACCAGGATGCGGTTGTCGCCCAGCGGGTCGAAACGCAGCACTTCGCCGACCCCGTCGACGTGGCCGGAGACGAGGTGGCCGCCGAGCCGGTCGGCCAGGCGCAGTGCCTTTTCCAGGTTGATCGGGCCGGGGGCGTCGAGGCCGACGGTGCAGGCCAGCGTCTCGGGCGAAACGTCGACGCAGAAGTGCGTGGCATTCTGGTCGACGACGGTCAGGCAGACGCCGTTGCAGGCGATCGAGTCGCCCAGGGCGACGTCGGTGAGGTCAAGGTCGCCGGCAGCGACCGAGAGGCGGACGGTCGGGGTGCCGTCGTTGCGCGGCGTCAGGGCGTCGATCCGCCCCACCGCGCCGATGATTCCGGAGAACATATTGAAGATCAATCGGATGGCTGCGGGAAGGGGCAGATTCTACCACGTCGGCCGCCGGCCCGCCGGCTTGACGCTGCGTCGGTTACCGCCACCCGCGGGGGCGGCGCCTTCGTTTACAGCGAGGCCAGGCGATTGACACCGCTGACCAGCGCGCGCAGCGAGGCGGTGACGATGTTGGCGTCGATACCGATGCCGTAGCACTCGCGGTCGCCGCCGTTCTGCGCCACTTCGACAAAGGCGCAAGCGCGGGCGTCCTCGCCTTTGCCCATTGAACGTTCCTCGTAGCTGCGCACGTGCAGCGGGATGCCGAGCTGGCTGATGGCATGCACGGCGGCGTCGATCGGGCCGTTGCCAACCCCGTCGAGCGTGCGAATTTCGCCCTGGTGACGCACGCTCAGGCGGACGCCCTGTTTGCCGTCGGCGTCGAACAGTTGGTGTTCGAGGTAGGCGAGCGGGGCTGCGGTCTCGAGGTAGGCCCCGGAGAACAGGGTCCAGATGCTGGCGGCGTCGATCTCGCCGCCATGGGCGTCGGTATGGCGTTGGACAATGCCGGAGAATTCGACCTGGAGGCGACGCGGCATGACGATGCCGTATTCGGTCTCGAGCAGGTAGGCGATGCCGCCTTTGCCCGACTGGCTGTTGATGCGGATCACCGAGTCGTAGGCGCGGCCGAGGTCAGCGGGGTCGATCGGCAGGTAAGGCATGTTCCAGTGCGCTTCCGGTTGCTGCACCGCGAAGCCCTTTTTGATCGCGTCCTGGTGCGAGCCCGAAAAAGCGGTGAACACGAGGTCGCCGACGTAGGGGTGGCGCGGGTGGATGGGCAACTGCGTGCAGTGCTCGTAGCAGCGGGCGACGGCGTTGATGTCGGAGAAATCGAGGCCGGGGTGAACGCCCTGGGTGTAGAGGTTGAGCGCCAAGGTGACGAGGTCAACGTTACCGGGGCGCACGCCGGGGCCGCACAGCCCGCCTTCGCCGCGGTCGTCGCCGCCCATCCGCCCGTGTCCGGCGGCGGCGACCGCGGTACCGCGGTCGTTGTGCGGGTGCAAGCTGATCAGGATCGAGTCGCGTTTGGCAAGGTGGCGGTGCATCCACTCGATCTGGTCGGCGTAAATGTTGGGCGTCGCCACCTCGACAGTGGTCGGCAGGTTGAGGATGATCTTGCGCTCGGGCGTCGCGCCCCAGGCCTCGGTGACGGCGTTGCAGACCTCGAGTGCGAAATCGAGTTCTGTGGCGGTGAAGGTCTCCGGGCTGTACTCGAGGACCCACTCGGTTTCAGGCCGCGCGTCGGTCAGTTCGCGGACCAGTTTGACTGCGTCCACCGCCATGCGCACCACTTCGGCGCGGCTCATGCCGAAAACGATTTCGCGGAAAGGCTTGGAAGTGGCGTTGTAGATGTGCACAATGGCGCGGCGCGCGCCGGCGAGAGATTCGATGGTGCGCCGGATCAGCGCTTCGCGCGCCGGGGCGAGAACCTCGATGCTGACGTCGTCGGGGATGTGTTTTTCCTCGATCAGCTTGCGCACGAAGTCGAAGTCGGTCTGCGAGGCCGAGGGGAAGGCGACCTCGATCTCCTTGAAGCCGGCGGCGCAAAGCGTCTTGAACAGGCGCATCTTGCGTTCGCCGTTCATCGGTTCGAACAGCGCCTGATTGCCGTCGCGCAGGTCGGTGCTCATCCAGGCCGGCGCACGGGTGATCGTGCGGCTGGGCCACTGGCGGTCTTCGAGCTTGACCGGCGGGAAGGCAACGTACTTGGTCGACGGGGTGCTGAGCATCATGACTGACTCCTGGCGGGCGGGCTGTGCGATGATATTGGGGAAATCTTAACGAAAAGCGCAAGGCAGTAGATTGCGTTTTTTGTTGCGTTTATTGGTTTTTGAGCAATAAAATTGCTTATAATTTGTTAGTCGTAATATTTTGTTGCATCAATACTAGAACGAGGGCAATTTGATGGAACTTGACCGCTACGATCGCATGATCCTGCGCGTACTGCAGGAGAACGCTCGGATCAGCAACCAGGATCTGGCCGACCGCATCGGCCTTTCGCCCTCGCCGTGTTTGCGCCGTGTGCGCGCGCTCGAAGAGGCCGGGATCCTGACCGGTTATCGCGCCCTGGTGAATGCCAAGGCCTTGGGCTACACGCTGATGGCGTTGATCCACATCTCGATGGACGAGCACACGCCCGAGCGTTTCCAGCGCTTCGAACAGGAAGTCCTATCTTTGCCCGAAGTGCTCGAATGCCTGCTGATCACCGGCCAGGACGCGGACTACCAGCTCAAGGTGGTGGTCGAGGACATGGATGCCTTCCAGACTCTGCTGCTCAACCGGATCACCCGCATCGAAGGGGTGACCGGCGTGCATTCGAGCTTCGTTCTGCGTCACGTGGTGGACCGCACCTCACTGCCGGTGTAAGCCGGCCGGCGGGATGACAAGACGATAGGTGCGGGCTAGTATGGAGGGCGGCACCGACCGTTGAGGACGGGTGCCGGACCTTCACTTCAGGAGTGGCAAGATGAAAAGCGCTGTTCTGACGTCCGGCCTGGTGGCGACCGCACTGCTGCTGGTTGTCGCCTGCGGTCCGCGGCAGGTCGGCTTCAAGGCCGACGTCGAGCCAATCATCAAGCAGTACTGCCTCGAATGCCATGCGTCGGGCGGGCAGGGCACCCTGGCCAGCGGCCTGGACATGAGCGGCTACGACGCCCTGATGAAGGGCACCCGCTACGGCAGTATCGTCAAACCGGGCGACAGCCTGTCGAGCGTGCTGATCATGCTGGTCGAAGGGCGTGCCAACCCGGCAATCAAGATGCCGCACGGCAAGGCCGAACTCCCCAAGGACAAGATTGCGATCCTGCGCGCCTGGGTCGATCAGGGCGCCAAGAACAACTGATCCTACTCCCTTCGCGAGCCTGGGCTTGCGAAGCCGCCGCAGTGCTGAGGCTCGCCGTGTTCCAGGCGGGCTTTCGGCCTCGCGCGCGGGCCGGGCGTCCGCCTGGCCACAATCTCACAGCGGCTGAACGGGGACGCGAATCTCAACCACGTGCTTGCCTTCGGGGTGGGCCTTGGGATCGTTCAGGTAGCTTTCGTGGCACAGGCCGAAGTCGGCCGGCTGCCAGCCGCTCTGCGGCAACCATTCCGCACACACGTAGCGCCACGCCGCCGGGTATTGCGGCGGGTCGAGT
Source organism: Propionivibrio sp. (assembly GCF_041441355.1). Classification (GTDB taxonomy): domain Bacteria; phylum Pseudomonadota; class Gammaproteobacteria; order Burkholderiales; family Rhodocyclaceae; genus Propionivibrio. Next base: position 64,017 of record NZ_JASDTF010000005.1, on the reverse strand, counting down.
TCGAAACGGGCGCAGACGTAGTTTCCAGCCGCGAGTTCGAGCAGGTTGATTCGGCCGTGCGCGGGCGTGGTGGGCGGAACGGTCACCCCGACACTGAGGCGCAGCTTGTCGGCGGCGGTGATTTCCGGGTTGTCGTGAAACGTGGCGATGAATTCGGGCTGTCCGGCCAGCAGCCCGCGCGGCCCGGCCCAGGCCAGAACTTCGCCGAACAGGCGCTCAAAAAGGGCGCAGTCGCTGGCGTAGGGGCCGACGTGGCGAACGTAGGCGAGTGTGCGTGAGGCCAGGGGCCGGACGTTGAGGGAAAGCGGCTGAATGGGCGGCGTGGCCGACATGGGCGGGATCCTCGGTGGCAAGACAAGGTCGGTAGCGTAGGTCGAAAAGAGAATCGGCTTTTGTCCGCCCTTGCGTTCCGTTTGACTGTGTTTGCGGTATTCGCTCGCCGAGCAGCCGCTTGCGGCGCGGAAAGCGCGCGCGAAGGCGGCTGAGGAGGCGAAGCCGCAGTGCAGGGCGATGTCGGTGATCGAGCGTTCGGGGTGCTGACGCAGCAGATTGGCGGCGCGTTCAAGGCGCACCCGACGGATGAAGGCGTGCAGCGGCTCCCCGGTCAGCGCCGTGTAGAGGCGGTGAAAGTGATAGGGGGAAAAGCAGGCGGCGCGGGCGATCTCGGCCAAGGTCAAGGGCGTGCCGAGGTGCTGTTCGATGTAGTCCTGGGCGCGGTTGATGCGGCGCTGGTACTCGCGGCGTGAGGCGTTGTCCGGTGGATGGTCGGTCATGGCGCTGGCATGGGAGGGCGAGGGCGCCAGTTTACTCTGCGCGACGACCGCCGGGGCGCCGCGCAACCCAGTTCAGCGCCAGTGCCGATGCGGGTATGGCCGGGGCGGCGGGGCGATGATCACCGCCGGAGGCGGCGCGTAGTAAACACGGGGCGGCGGGGCGTAATACACCGGGGGAGGCCGGTCGTAGTAGGGGCGCACGTAATAGGGTTGTTCGTACGCCACGTAGCCCGAGGTGACGACGCAGCCGCTGAGGGCCAGGGCTGTCAGGGGCGCGGCAAGGAGGATGAAGCGTTTCATGGCGATGTTCCGTGGTGCGAAGCGGCAGGCCGACGGCGCTGCTCAGGTCTACTAACGCATCGACGGGGGACGGCGGTGACCGCCGTCTGTAAGCGTTTGTAGCGATCTGCGCACGCTCGGCGACGCGCGGCGTTGCGAGCGGGGCGGTGAGCGGCGATACTCGCGACTTTTCGACCGATCAGCGAGTTCAGCGTGCGATTCCTTCCTCCTTGGCGGGCCGTGGCAGGCCTCCTTGCCCTCTTGGCCGGCTTGGCGGGCGCGCCGGCGCGGGCCGACGTGATTTGCCACTACACCTACGGCGGCGAGACGAAGGTGCTGCGTGCCGCGCCGACCGACGATCCGCTGCGCGTGCGCGGCACGGTGATCGGCAGCTACTTCCAGTTGCGCGTGGTGCTGCAGACCCGGCCGGCGGACCTCGCCGCGGTCAAGATCTACACCTACGCCGACCGCGACGGCGGGCCGCTGTTGCTGCACCAGGCGACTTTTCCCTATCCGCCGCCCCAGCCCCGGCGCGGCGCAGCGTACGGCTTTACCGGCCTGCAGTACGTTTATGAACCGGTGCGCGACGGCGAGCTCCAGTACTGGTGCGCGGCCGAGGCTCGGAACGGCGCATGAGACGGGGGTTGCAGCGGTGCTGGAAGGCGCGTGGAATGGTGCGTCTGGCTACGCGCTTGGCAGGATTCGCCGCCGGATTCGCGTTGAGTTTCGCGGTGCAGGCCGAGGCCCTGCGTTTGGTTTTCGTCGGCGACGTGATGCTCGACGACGGGCCGGGGCGCACCATCGCCGCTGGTGGCGATCCGCTGGCGCCGTTTGCGGCCGAGTTGCGTAACGCCGACTTCACGATTGGCAACCTCGAATGTCCGGTTGCCACGGGCGGCGTCGCCCTGGACAACAAGATTTTCGCCTTTCGCGCGCATCCGCGTGTGCTCGAGGTGTTGCGCGGTCGCCTCGACGCGGTGTCGCTGGCCAATAATCACTCGGGCGACTTCGGCCGGACGGCCTTTGTCGAGACCATGGATCGCCTCGATGCTGCCGGCATCCCGTATTTCGGCGGCGGTCGCGACCTCGCGGCCGCGCATCAGCCGCTGTGGATCGAGCGCCAGGGGCTGCGCATCGCGGTCCTCGGCTACAACGAGTACAAGCCGCGTTCCTTCGAGGCCGGGCCGGATTGGCCGGGCGCCGCCTGGAGCGAGGACAGCCATGTCATCGGCGCCATCCGTGCGGCACGCGCGGCCGGTGCCGATCTGGTGATCCCCTTCATGCACTGGGGTTGGGAGGGCGAGCCGAACCCGGACGCGCGCCAGCGCAGCTTGGCACAGGCAATGATCGACGCCGGTGCCGATGCTGTCGTCGGCGGCCATCCGCATGTGACCCAGGGCGCCGAACTGTACCGCGGCCGGCCGATCATCTACAGCCTCGGCAACTTCGTCTTCGATGGTTTCGACAAGCCGTCGGAAAAGCGCGGCTGGCTACTGCGCCTGACGCTCGACCGCGCCGGTGTCGTGGCCTGGGAGACGCGCGCGGCGCAGATCGACGAGGCCGGCACGCCGTATCCGCTTTCAGGCGCACGCACGCCTTGCGGCGCGCGCGGTGACGCTGAGGTCCGCCTGTGCGTCAATCCGTGAACGGGCGCTCGCGCTACAATCGGCGCCCGTTTCGTTTGTCGAGGGTGGTCATGAGTCGCTTGCGTCCTTTGCTCTTCGCCGTCTGCGCCGTCTCGGCCGCGGCCCCAGCTTTCGCGGCCTGGGAGGAGATCGAACGTTTCGACGACGGGATGCGGGTTTACGTGCGCCGCGACAGCCTGCAACGCGAGGGTGACATCGGCGTGCTCGAGCATCTGGTACGCTGGCCCGAGCCGCAAACCGGTGACGACCATCCGCCGTACCGCTCGACCGTGGTGCGTGCGGCCTACCACTGCGCCGAGAAGCTCGAGCGCTACCTCGGTTCGCGCTCCCACGCCGGCGTTCTCGGCGACGGCGATATCGTGCTCAAGGACAGCGACGAAGTTGCGGTGTGGTACCGCGTTTCCGACGACTCGATGGAAGGCAAGCTGTGGCGGATCGCCTGTCGCGAGCCTGGCGCGCCGCCCGCATCGCCAGACGCGGGCAAGCCCTGAGCGCTCGCGCATAAAAAAGCGGCCGCCCGTCGGGCGACCGCTGTGTCGTGAGCGCTGGCGGCTAGAGGTGCAGGTAGCCCATGACGCCAACGCCGACCCCGATCGCCGCCGCGCCATAAACGCCGACCAGCAACCAGCGTTTGCGAGTGAGCAGGGTGATCGCCGACATGGCGATGGCGATCTGCAGCAGCGTGGTAGCCAGCGCCCAGCGCTCGTGCACGTGCATTTCCAGTTCGCTCTTGGCGTCGGCGGCCTTGGCCTGGGCTTCGAGCTTTTCCGCCTCGACCTTGATCTCGGCCTTCTCGTCCTTGTAGCGCGCGACTTCCTGGCGGTATTTCTCCTGCGTTTCGCCGCTGGTCAGGGTGATCGAGAGTTCGGCCAGGTTCTGCTTGTTGCTTTTGGCCTGGTAGTAGTTCCACTGGTTGGCGGCCGAGGTCTTCTGGATCGCCGCCTCGTTCTTGTAGAGCAGGGCGTTGTTCTGCGAGTGGCCGCCCATGTAGCCGAACAGGGCGCCGATGGTCGACAGGACGGCGGTCAGGACCGCCAGGCGCGAGGTGAAGCCGTCGCCACCGTGGTGGGCGACATGCTCGACTTCGTGATCGTGCGGGCCGTGAACATGAAAGCCGTGACCGGACATCGTGGAATTCTCCTGGGGATGATTTTTCAGAGGGGGTGAAAGCGCATGAAAAGGCCGCCCGCAGGCGGCCGGGTACGGACAGCGCGGCGCTTAGCCGATGCGGAAAGACAGCGTGTCGGCGCCGGAGTTCAGGGCGACGCTGATCGGCTGCTGCTGCGCGGCCGGGCCCCACAGCTGGCGCGGGCCGGGCGAGGCGAACCGGTCGGCGGCGGCCCAGTCGGCGCGGCGGCTGGCGAAGTAGCGCATGGCGGGGGCGTCCATCTTGACCAGCGCCTTCTCGATCACGAACTCGTCCTTGCCGTGCCGGCGCTCGATGTTGAGCAGGCCGGTGAGCGGGATCGCCTGCGGCGTGCCGCCGGCGGTGAGCCCGGTGACGGTGGCCATGTAGCCGGTGCGCCCGTCGAGGATCAGCGAGCCGGCGGTGAGGCCCAGGTTGTAGGTGTAGGCGGCGTCGAACAGCGTCGGCGCGCCGCAGCGTCCCTCGTAGCCGAGGAAGTGGCAATGCGTGGCGAACGGGATCTTGGCGTCGATCTGCTTCAGGCGTGCCTTGACCATGTCGACCAGCAGTTGCTCGGTCGGGATCAGCGACACCTGCAGGTTGCCGTGCGAGTCGCGGTCGGCGAGCAGCATCTTGACCACGTAGGCGGGCAGCGAGCCGAGCAGCGCGGCGTTGGCGGACGAGAGCTTGCCGGCGATGAAGGCCGCCTTGTCGGCGTCGGCCTGGGCGGCGAAGGCGTCGGCGTGGTGCGCCAGCGCGTCGTTGAGTTCGGCGATCAGGGTGTTCATCTCGGGGATGAACTCGATCAGCCCCTCCGGGATCAGCACCACGCCGTGATGCATGCCCTTCTGGGCGCGCTGGAGCACGGTCTGCGCGATCTCTTCGACGATGGTCGCCAGCGATTTCTTCTGCTCGGCGACTTCTTCCGAGACGACGGTCAGCGCAGGCTTGGTCTGCAGCGCGACTTCGAGCGTGACGTGCGAGGCCGAGCGGCCCATCAGCTTGACGAAGTGCCAGTATTTGAGCGACGAGCGGGTGTCCTGCAGGATGTTGCCGACCATCTCGGCGTAGATGCGCGTCGCGGTGTCAAAGCCGAAGGAGATCGGCAGCAGGTCGCCGATCTGCAGGTCGCCGTCGATCGTCTTCGGCACGCCGATGACCTGCACGCCCGAGCCGTCGGGTTTCACGCCCGTGTACAGGTACTCGGCAAGCACGGCGGCGTTGGTGTTCGAGTCGTCGCCGCCGATGATGACGATGGCGTCGAGGTTGTGTTTGACGCAGGTGTCCTTGACCTGCTGGAACTGCTCGTCGGTCTTGATCTTGGTGCGGTCGGTGCCGAGGAAGTCGAAGCCACCGGTGTTAACGATCTTGGCCACGTCGGCGTCGGTGATCTCGAACAGGTTGCCCTTGAGCAGGCCCTTTGGCCCCGGCTTGACGCCGAACAGGGTGTTGCCGGCGCCGAGCGCACGCTTCAAGCCGACGACGACGTTGTGGCCGCCCGACGCCGGGCCGCCCGAGAACAGCACGGCGACGCGCTTGCCTTGCACCGCGGCAGCATTCGTACCGGACGAGGTCAGCACGGCGTTGCCCGAAGCCTTGACCGAGTGGGGGAAGCTTTGTGCGACGCTGGCGCTGTCCTGGGTCGAGAGCACGCGGCCGCTGGCCGCGAAGCGGACCGGTTGCGGTGCGGCATTGTTGCCGAAGGCCGGGCAGGTCGGGAGCGGCAGCGCGCGGACGGCGGTTTCGAAAAGCGCGTTGTGCGCTTCCATGGCTTGCAGTTGTTCGGTCAGGACGCTCATGACGAAATCCTTGCGGTGAGATGGAGGAAAACGGTGCGGCCGGAGATTCCGGCGGAGGCCGGCGGCGGGCCGCTGCAGTCGGGCTGGCGGGCGGGGCCGGCAAAGCGAGGAGCGATTTTACCCGAAGCCCCCGGGACCCGCAGCATCAAGGGTAGTACGACAGATTTGCTGGAACAAAGTTTAATCCCCCATGGTCTTGCTATATACTGGTTGGTTACCTCGACTGAAAAATTTTGGATTTTTTCACGCCAAAAGACAGCAAAGGAGCAGGAATACAGATGGAAGAAATGGACAACGATCTCCGCGAGGCCGCACTTGAGTATCACCGCCTCCCGACGCCCGGCAAGATTTCGGTTCGCCCGACCAAGGCACTGATCAACCAGCACGACCTGGCACTGGCCTACTCGCCCGGCGTCGCGTTTGCCTGCGAAGCGATCGTCGAAGACCCGAACAACGCCGCGCTCTACACCTCGCGCGCCAACCTCGTCGGCGTGGTCACCAACGGCACTGCCGTTCTCGGTCTCGGCAACATCGGTCCGCTGGCCGGCAAGCCGGTGATGGAAGGCAAAGGCTGCCTGTTCAAGAAGTTCGCCGGCATCGATGTGTTCGACATCGAACTGGCCGAGAACGACCCCGACAAACTGATCGACATGATCGCCGCGCTCGAGCCCACGCTCGGCGGGGTGAACCTCGAAGACATCAAGGCCCCCGAGTGCTTCTACATCGAGAGCAAGCTCAAGGAGCGGATGTCGATCCCGGTCTTTCACGACGACCAGCACGGCACGGCGATCATTTCGGCTGCGGCGATGCTCAACGCGCTGCAAGTGGTGGGCAAGGACATCGCCCAGGTCAAGGTGGTCTGCTCGGGCGCTGGCGCGGCGGCGATTTCCTGCCTCAACCTGTGGTGCGACCTCGGGGTGCGGCGCGAAAACGTGATGGTCTGCGACTCGCGCGGCGTGATCTACGTCGGCCGCGAAGCCAACATGGAGCCGACCAAGGCCGCGTACGCGCGCGAAACCGACGCCCGTACGCTGGCCGACGCGATCGACGGTGCGGACATCTTCCTCGGCCTCTCGGCCGCCGGCGTGCTGAAAGCCGAGATGCTCGCCAAGATGGCGTCCAAGCCCATCGTCTTCGCGCTCTCAAACCCGACCCCCGAGATCATGCCCGAGCTGGCGCGCCAGGTGCGCCCGGACGTGATCATGGCCACCGGCCGTTCGGACTACGCCAACCAGGTCAACAACGTCCTCTGCTTCCCCTTCATCTTCCGCGGCGCGCTCGACGTCGGCGCGACGCGCATCACTGAAGAGATGAAGCTTGCCTGCGTGCGTGCCATTGCCGCGATGGCGCACGAGGTGGTGACGAGCGAAGTGGCGCTGGCCTATCCCGGGCAGACGCTGTCCTTCGGTCCCGAGTACCTGATTCCCAAGCCTTTCGATCCGCGCCTGATCCTGGTCATTGCGCCGGCGGTGGCACAGGCAGCGATGGACTCGGGCGTCGCCAAGCGCCCGATCCTGGACATGGACGCCTACCGCGAGAAGCTGCAAGGCTTCATCTACCGCACCGGCGTCGGCATGCGTTCGGTGTTCTTCGCGGCGCGCAACGGCAAGCCGACGCGCATCGTTTACACCGAAGGCGAGGACGAGCGCGTCCTGCGCGCGGTGCAGATCATCCTCGACGAAAAGCTGACGCTGCCGATCCTGGTCGGGCGCCCCGAGGTGATCCGCGAGCGCCTCGAACGCATCGGCTCGCCGCTCAAGATCGGCAAGCACATCGAGGTGGTCGATCCGGCGCACGACGATCGCTATGAGGAAGCCTGGAAGGCTTACCATGCGCTGATGCAGCGGCGCGGCGTGACCACCGACATTGCGCGCGACAGCCTGCGTAACGACAGCACCGTGATCGGCGCCATGCTGGTTCGTCTTGGTTACGCCGATGGCATGATCTGCGGCCTTTCCGGGCGTTACGACCACCATCTGAACCAAGTCGAGGACATCATCGGCAAGGCCCCGGGGCGCAAAACGCTGGCGGCGATGAACCACCTCATTCTGCCCGGACGCGCGGTGTTCATCTGTGACACGCACGTCAACGAGAATCCCGACGCCGAACAGTTGGCCGAAATCGCCCTGATGGCGTCGGAGGAAGTGCGTCGTTTTGGCATCGAACCCAGGGTGGCGATGCTCTCGCACTCCAACTTTGGCATCTCGCAGTCGCCGTCGGCGCGCAAGATGGCCGAGGCGACGCGCTTGTTCCGGGCCCTGGCGCCCGATGTCTCGGCCGACGGCGAAATGCACGGCGACGGTGCGCTGTCCGAGGAAATTCGCAACAAGTTCGTCAGCGACGGCGGTCTGCAGGGCGAGGCCAACGTGCTGGTGATGCCCAACCTCGATGCAGCCAACATCTCCTACAGCCTGCTCAAGATGACCGGCGGCGAAGGCGTGACCATCGGTCCGGTGCTGCTCGGCGCGGCTCGGCCGGTGCATGTCCTGACCACCACGGCCACCGTGCGCCGCATCGTCAACATGACCGCGCTGGCGGTGGTCGACGCCGCCTCGCGCTGATCCGGCGTTAAGCCCGCGTTAAGGCGGGTGGAGGATAATCAAGGCCGTCGGAAAAACTCCGGCGGCCTTTTTTTGTCCGCAGGTATACTGCGGATGCCTGTCTTTCCTGCTTTTTCCATCTGTTTTATCAAGCGATTTTTCGATTTTGATGACTTCAGCTTCTGCCGCCCTCGGGCACTGGCGCCGGTGGACTCCCGCCCTGCGCGTCGAGACGCTGGCCTTGTTTGCCGGCCTGTTCTTCACCCTGAGCAGCAACGGACTCTTCTGGCGCGCCGCGTTCGCCGAGCGTGACTTCGCTGGCGCCGGCGACTGGCTGTTTGCCGCCGGCCTGTTCGTCACCCTGACGGCGCTGCATTTCCTCATCCTGCTCGTCCTCTGCAACCGCTGGACGGCCAAGCCGCTGCTGGCGGTGATCCTCATCGCCACGGCTTTTGCCAGCTACTACATGGCGAGCTACACCGTCTTCCTTGATCCGAGCATGCTGCGCAACGTGCTGCGCACCGACGTCAAGGAAGCGGGTGAGTTGTTCAGCCTGGGTATGCTGCCGCACCTCGTGCTCTATGGCCTGTTGCCGCTCTTGCTGCTGACCCGGGTGCGCGTGGTGCGCGACGCCTGGCGTCCGGCGCTGCTGCGGCGTGCGCTGAGCCTGGTTCTCGGCGTGCTGATCTTGGGCGGGGCGCTGGTCGCGATCTTCCAGGACATGGCGCCCTTGATGCGCAACAACAAGGAAGTGCGCTACCTCATCACCCCGGCCAACTACCTCTATTCGCTGGCCCGCGTGCTCGGTTCCGACGCCAGCGCGGCCACCCGCGAACGGCAGCAGATCGGGCTGGACGCGACGCTCGCCCCGAGCTGGCAGACGCGCAAGAAGCCGACGCTGTTCGTGGTCGTCGTCGGCGAAACGGCGCGTGCCGCCAACTGGGGCCTCTCCGGCTACGCGCGGCAGACGACGCCGCAGCTCGCCGAGCGAGACGTGATCAATTTCGCCCAGGTCACGAGTTGCGGCACCAACACCGAGGTTTCCTTGCCCTGCATGTTCTCGCTGCAGGGGCGCCGCAATTACGACGAGGACAAGATCCGCGGCAGCGAGTCCTTGCTCAACGTCCTTGAGCGCGCCGGTCTGCGTGTGCTTTGGCGCGACAACCAGTCGGGCTGCAAGGGCGTGTGCACCGGCGTCGAGACGCAAAAACTCGACAGCGCCAAGGTGCCGGGGCTGTGCGATGGCGAACGTTGTTTCGACGAGATTCTGACCCACGACCTCGATCAGGTGCTGGCCGACCGCCAGGGTAACCTCGTCATCGTGATGCACCAGCTCGGCAACCACGGCCCGGCGTATTACAAGCGCTATCCCGAGGCTTTCCGCCGCTACACCCCCGAGTGCGAAACGCCCGACCTCGCCAAGTGCGAGCGCGAGACGGTGGTCAATGCCTACGACAATGCGATTCTCTACACCGACCACGTGCTGGCCAAGACCATCGATTTCCTGAAGGCCAAATCGGCCACCTACGACACGGCGATGCTTTACGTCTCCGACCACGGCGAATCGCTGGGCGAGAACGGGCTCTACCTGCACGGCGTGCCGTACTCGATCGCGCCCAAGGTGCAGGTCGAAGTGCCGATGACGCTGTGGGTTTCGCCGGGCTACGCGCAAAGCTTCGCGCTCGACACCGACTGCCTGCGCCAGCGCGCGGCGCAGCCGGCGACGCACGACAACCTGTTCCATTCGTTGCTCGGGATGCTCGACGTGCGCACCTCGATCTACGATGCCGGGCTCGACGTCGCGGCCCAGTGCCGCCGCTGAGCCGGAGCCCAGAGGAGACGGCGATGCAGAAATTCATGCGGGGCGTGATCGCGAGCGTGCTCCTGGTTGCAGGCGCAGCCGGCGCCGAGGTCGTGGACATCGATGCCCGCCAGCTCGAGCAACTCGCGGCGCAGGGCGTCCCGGTCATCGACATCCGTACCGAGCCGGAGTGGCGGGCGACCGGCGTCTTGGCCGGGAGTCGGGCACTGACCTTCTTCGACGCCCAAGGCCGCGCCGATCCTGCGTCCTGGCTGCGCCGCGCGCAAGCCTTCGCGCCGCCTGAAAAGCCGGTCATTCTCATTTGCCGCAGCGGCAACCGCAGCCGGGCGGCCGCGCAGGTGCTCAGCCGCGAAGGGGGCTACGGGCGGGTCTATAATGTCAGTCGTGGCGTCCAGGGCTGGGCGGGAGAAGGTCGCACGTTCGTCGCCCCGACGTCCGCTTGCCTTGCCGGCGAGCGCTGTTAGGCCGGGCTTTGCCCGGCCGCCTCAGTCTGCTTCAGCCCCGCCGCCGTGCCGCGGCGATTTCGCGCGCCCGTCGCCGCTCCTGGCGGGCGATGAAGTAGCTGGCGAAAGCGACGCCGATCCCGACGACGACCACCACCACCGTGGCGATGGCATTGATCGTCGGGTTGAGGCCCAGCCGCGCGCGCGAGAAGACCACCAACGGCATGGTCGTCGATCCGGGGCCGGAGAGGAAGGCGGACAGCACCACGTCGTCGAGCGAGAGGGTGAAGGTCAGCAGCCAGGCCGAGAGCAGGGCCTGCGAGATCATCGGGATGGTGATCAGGAAAAAGACCTGCCAGGGTTTGGCGCCGAGGTCTTGGGCGGCTTCCTCAAGCTGCGGGTTCAAGTCGCGCAGGCGGGCCTGGATGACCACGGTGGCGTAGGCCATCCCCAGCAGCAGGTGGCCGAGCCAGATGGTGACGAGGCCGCGCTCGGGAAAACCGAACAACTGCTGCAACGAGACCAGCATCAGGAGTAGCGACAGGCCGACGATCACCTCGGGCATCACCAGCGGCGCGCCGACCATCGCCGAGAACAGCGTCCGGCCGAAGAAGCGCGGGTAGCGCTGCAAGGCCGTGGCGGCGAGGCTGCCGAGGATGACCGAGGCGGTTGCGGTGAGGGCGGCGATCTCGAGCGAGCGGGTGAGTGCCGATTTGAGGTCTTCGTCCACGGTCAGCGCGCGGTACCAGCGCAGGCTGAAGCCGGCCCAGACGTTGGGGATGGTCGCGTCGGTGAAGCTGAAGACGACCAGTGCGGCGATCGGCAGGTAGAGGAAGGCGAAGACCAGCATCAGCCACAGGCGGGCGGCCGGACCGAGGGCGCTCGAGACTCTCATGCGCCCTCCCGGGCCTGTGCCTGGTTGCGCCCGAAGAGGGCGAGCGGGACGAGGAGCAGCAGAATCATCACCACCGCGACGGCCGAGGCCATCGGCCAGTCGTTGTTGGCGAAGAACTCGTCCCACAGGACGCGGCCGATCATCAGCGTTTCCGGCCCGCCGAGCAGTTCGGGGATGACGTACTCGCCGACGCAGGGGATGAACACCAGCATCGAGCCGGCGACGATCCCGGGTTTCGAGAGCGGCACGGTGATGTGCCAGAACGCCTGCCAGGGCGTTGCGCCGAGGTCGAGCGCGGCTTCGAGCAGGCGCAGGTCCATGCGCGAGAGCGTCGCGTAGAGCGGCAGGACCATGAACGGCAGGTAGGTGTAGACCATCCCCAGGACCAGGCTGAACGGGCTGTAGAGCAGCTGTTCGGGCGAGGGGATGAGGCCTAGCGCGGCGAGCACCTGATCGAGCCCGCTGGCGTGAATCGGGGCGCCGATCCAGCCGTTGGCTTCGAGCAGGCCTTTCCAGGCGTAGACGCGGATCAGGAAGCTCGTCCAGAACGGCAGCATGACGCCCATCAGCAGCGCAGGCTGCCAGCGCGGCTCGCTGCGTGCCATGAAGTAGGCAAAGGGGTAGCCGATCAGCAGGCAGAGCACCGTGGTGACCAGTGCGTACTTGAGCGAGACGAGGTAGGCATGCAGGTAGAGGTCGTCGGAGAGCAGCTGCAGGTAGGGGGCGAAGTGAAAGCGGAAGGTCAGTTGTCCTTCGGCGAGGGTGACCAGCGGGCTGACCTGCGCGCCGTCCATCTGCGCCAGGCTGATGCGCAGGACGAGCATGAAGGGCAGCAGGAAGAAGAGGGCGAGCCAGAGGAAAGGCGCGCCGATGACCGCGTCGCGCGACCGGGGCTTGCGGATTCTTGGAAAGCGCATCGCGGCGTCCTCAGTGAGTCAGGACAACCTGGGCGGTTGGCGGCCAACTCGCCCACAACGTATCGCCCCAGGTCGGCATGTCGTCGCGGTGGCGCCGCTCGTGCTCCTCGCTGACCTTGAGCAGCGCGCCGCTCGGGAGTTCGAGGAAGTAGACGCTGAAGCTGCCGTAGTAGGACATCTCCTTGACCGTCCCGCGCACTCGGTTGTGCGGCCCGGGCGGTTCGTCGCGCGAAAGGAAGATTTTCTCCGGGCGCAGGGCGACGACGACCGGCATGTCGACGTGGCCGGTGATGCCGTGCCCGACATAGTGCGTACAGTCGCGGCAGGCGACGGTGACCGAGCTCGGCTGGTCGTCGGTCACCGTGCCGTCCATCAGGTTGACGTTGCCGACGAAGTCGGCGACGAAGCGGCAGTTGGGCGTTTCGTAGAGCTGATGCGGCGGATCGACCTGGAGCAGGACGCCCTCGCTCATGACGCCGATCCGGTCGGCCATGGTCATCGCTTCTTCCTGGTCGTGGGTGACCATGACGCAGGTGACGCCGACGTCCTTGATGATGTTCACCAGTTCGATCTGGGTCTGCTCGCGCAGCTTCTTGTCGAGCGCGCCGAGCGGCTCGTCGAGCAGCAGGAGCTGCGGCCGCTTGACCAGGCTGCGCGCGAGCGCCACGCGCTGCTGCTGGCCGCCCGAGAGCTGGTGCGGCTTGCGACTGGCATAGCGCTCGAGTTGCACCAAGCGCAGCATGGCCTCGACGCGCGTGGCGATCTCGTCTTTCGGACGACCGTCGCGGCGCAGTCCGAAGGCGATGTTGTCCCACACCGTGAGGTGGGGAAACAGCGCGTAGGACTGGAACATCATGTTGATCGGCCGTTCGTAGGGCGCGAGCCCGGCCAGATCGCGCCCATTGAGCACGATCCGGCCGGCACTCGGCGTCTCGAAGCCGGCGAGCATGCGCAGCAAGGTCGTCTTGCCGCAGCCGGAAGAGCCGAGCAGGCCGAAAATCTCGCCGCGAACGATGTCGAGGCTGACGTGATCGACGGCCCGCGTCTCGCCGAAGTCTTTGACGACTTCGTGGATCTGCAGGAAATGGGCGTCGGCTTCGGGAACGGTGGCGTTCATGGTTCAGCGCTTGTGAAGAAATCGTAGCGAGCGGCCTGAGCGCAAGGCGGGCGGCGCGCAGCGACGAGACATATCGAATGAATAGGCGAGGTGCGAGCACCGACCAAGGCGGCGCTCGGGTCGCGCGGTAGATTTATTCACCAGCACTTAGCGGTTGGCCTTGAAGTTGGTGAACGTGCGGGTGATGATGCGCCGCGTCGCCTGGTCGGGCACGCCTGGGGGAAGCATCGTCGCGAGCACCTGCTCGGACGGGAAGATGGCCGGGTTCTTGGCGATCTCGGGTTTCACGTGCGCCAGCGAGGCCTTGTTCGGGTTGGCGTAGAAGACCGTGTTGCTGAGGCCGGCGTGCACTTCGGGGCGCATGATGTAGTCGATCCACTTGTGCGCGTTGGCGACGTTCTTGGCGTCCTTGGGAATCGCCATCACGTCGAAGAACAGCAGGCCGCCGCTCTTGGGCACCAGCGCCTGGATGGTCTGTCCGGTCTTGCTCTCCTTGGCGCGGTTGGCGGCGATCATGATGTCGCCCGACCAGCCGAGCACGGCGCAGATCTGGCCGCGTGCCATCTGGTCGATGTAGTCCGAACCCGAGCCGACGAAGCGCGTCACCGAGGGGCGAATCGACTTGAGCAGCTTGGCGGCGGCATCGTAATCCGCCTGTTGGGTGCTGTAGGGGTCCTTGCCCAGGTAGTGCAGCGCGATCGGCAGCACTTCGGAGGCCGAATCGAGGAAGGCGACCCCGCACTTCTTGAGCTTGGCGATGTTCTCGGGCTTGAACAGGAGGTCCCAGGCGTTGTCGGGCAGCGGGCCGCCAAGCGCCGTCTTGACCTTGTCCACGTTGATCCCGACCGTGGTGTACCCCCACAGCCAGTCGACCAGATGGTCGTTACCCGGGTCCATCTTGGCCAGTTGGGCCTGGATCGCCGGGTCGAGGTTCTTCAAGTTGGGCAGCTTGCTCTTGTCGAGTTTTTGCAGGAGTCCCGCGGCGATCTGCTGTTTGGCGAAGTGCGATCCGGGAACGACGATGTCGTAGCCCGAATTGCCGGCGACCAGCTTGGCGTGCAGCGCTTCATTGCTGTCGAACATGTCGTAGCGGACCTTGATCCCGGTTTCCTTCTCGAAATTCCGGATCGTGTCCGGGGCGATGTAGTCGGCCCAGTTGTAGATGTTGAGGACGCCGGCATCTTGCGCCCAGGCGGCGCCGGTGACGAACACGGTGGCCAGGCTGGCGGCCAGTTTCCGCCAGGGGGGAGTGCGTTGCTGCATGGTGACCTCCTCGGATGGGATTGTTTTCCGCCGGATCCCTGCGGATCGCGCCGGAGCCATGGGAAATGGATGCCAAGCGGTTGCCCCGGGCGCGGATGCGAACGGGATGGTCACTTGACGCTGCGGGCGGGGGTAGGACTAACGGAAACGGCAGATGGTTCGCGGCGAATGCCAACCCGGCGGGGCGGACGCCAAAGGGGCCGCGCGCCAGACGAAAGGCGGAAGGCGACGAGACGGGGCGTGCTGCATGGGGCGTCTCCTTTAAGCGAAGGTCATGATGGTTCGGACCGCGGAAAACGCTTCCGAGAATAGAGCAGCTCGGCGTCTGGACCAAGTGTTTAGCAGCCGCTTCGGCGTCGATGATGGCCCACTGTTGCGATGAGGATGCGCCCCGTCGCATTGCGGTGCGCGGTGCCGGACGAGGGTTTTTGTTCATCCCGGGATCAGGCAAGGCGCGGAAGTGCCCGTGCGATGGCGGTTTCCGGTGATGGATGCACACAAGTTCGATGTTTTTTTATCTGTTTACGTGCAATTTGATTCGTAAACCCGAATGCGGCCGGATGGGATTTTTTCGGATTTCCGAACGCCTGGGTTTGCCGTGAATAATTCCGCCATAAAAATCAATTTATTGGGCAGGCGTATGGCATGGAACGTTTCGTGCTGAAGAAAGAGGGTCGCGCCACAGCGCATCCGGCCGCGGGCCGCAATCTACTTCAGGAGAAAAAATGTCTGCCTACCGTAATGAACATGACTTGCTCGGCGACAAGAACGTTCCGTCCGCCGCCTATTACGGCGTGCATACCCTGCGCGCGAAAGAAAACTTCGACATCACCGGCATCTCGATCGCCGTCTACCCCGACCTGATCCGCGCCCTGGCGCAGATCAAGAAAGCCGCCGCGCTCGCCAACCAGCAGCTCGGGCTGCTCGATCCCAAGCTGGCGACGGCGATCGCCGCCGCGTGCGACGAGATCGTCGCCGGCAAGTACCACGATGAGTTCATCGTCGACGTCATTCAGGGCGGCGCCGGCACCTCGACCAACATGAACGCCAACGAGGTGATCGCCAACCGCGCCCTCGAACTGCTCGGCCACCAGCGGGGCGAATACCAGTACCTGCACCCGAACGAGCACGTGAACATGAGCCAGTCGACCAACGACGTCTATCCGACGGCGCTGAAACTGGCGACCTACGTCGGCATTTTCGGTCTGGTCGACTCGATGGCCTACCTGCGCCGCGCCTTCGAGCGCAAGGCCGAGGAATTTTCCGACGTGCTCAAGATGGGCCGCACCCAGCTGCAGGACGCGGTGCCGATGACCCTCGGCCAGGAGTTCCAGACCTACGCCATCATGCTCGGCGAGGACGAGGAGCGCCTGAAGGAAGCCGCGCTGCTGATCCGCGAGATCAACCTCGGTGCCACCGCCATCGGCACCGGCATCTGCGCCGACCCCGACTACACCCCGCTGGTCTGCCGCAAGCTCGCCGAGATCAGCGGCATCCCGGTCATCACCGCCCCCAACCTGATCGAAGCGACGCAGGACTGCGGCGCCTTCGTGCAGCTCTCGGGCGTGCTGAAGCGCGTCGCGGTCAAGCTCTCGAAGAGCTGCAATGACCTGCGCCTGCTGTCGTCCGGTCCGCGCGCCGGCCTCGGCGAGATCAACCTGCCGCCGCGTCAGGCCGGCTCGTCGATCATGCCCGGCAAGGTCAACCCGGTGATCCCGGAAGTGGTGAACCAGATCGCCTTCGAAGTGATCGGCAACGACATGACCGTGACCTTCGCCGCCGAAGCCGGTCAGCTGCAGCTGAACGCCTTCGAGCCGATCATCGCGCACAGCCTGTTCAAGAGCGTGAACCACCTGCGCCGCGGCTGCGTGACGTTGGCCGACCTGTGCGTGGACGGCATCACCGCCAATCGCGAATTGCTGATGAACAGCGTCCGCAACTCGATCGGCATCGTCACCGCGCTCAACCCCTACATCGGCTATGCCCACGCCACCGAGGTCGCTGCCGAAGCGCACGCCACGGGCAAGGGCGTCGCCGAAATCGTTCTGGCCAAAGGCCTGATGAGCAAGGAAAGGCTCGACGAGGTCTTGCGCCCCGAAGTGCTCACCTGCCCGCAGGAACTCGAGCCGATTCATCCCGTAACGGCCTAAACAAGCGTCGCAGAACGCTGGCCGCAAGGGTTTAACCCAAGGCGGCCCGGCAACGAAGCCGGGCCGCCGATCTAGCGGAGGAGCTAACAATGTTGTGGTTGGAGATCATTGTCGTACTGGGCGCCATCTTTTTCGGCGCCCGACTGGGGAGCATCGGTATCGGTTATGCCGGGGGACTGGGCGTTCTCATCCTGACCCTGGGCATGGGCCTGAAGCTCGGCGCCATGCCGATCGACGTCATCCTGATCATCATGTCGGTCATCGCCGCCATCGCCGCCATGCAAGTGGCCGGGGGCCTCGATTACATGGTGAGCATTGCCGAGCGCATCCTGCGCCGGAATCCGAAGCAGATCACCTTCCTGGCGCCGGTCGTCACCTACGTGATGACCTTCCTCGCCGGCACCGGCCACACTGCCTTCGCGACCCTGCCGGTCATCGCCGAAGTGGCCAAGGAGCAGGGCGTGCGCCCGTCGCGGCCGCTGTCGATCGCCGTCGTCGCCTCGCAGGTGGCGATCACCGCCTCGCCGATCTCGGCCGCGGTGGTCTTCCTGAGCGGCATCCTCGAGAAGCAGGGCATGGGCTACCTCGAACTGCTCGCCATCTGCATCCCCTCGTCCTTCCTCGCCTGTCTGTGCGCGGCCTTCGTCGCCAACTTCCTGGGCAAGGAACTCAAGGACGATCCGGTCTATCAGGAACGTCTGGCCAAAGGCCTGGTGCAGAAGCGTGCGACCGCTCAGGTCGAGATCAAGCCCGGCGCCAAGCTGTCGGTCGGCATCTTCCTGTTCACCATCCTCGCCGTCGTTTCCTACGCCACGATGATCAGCCCGAAGGTCGGCTGGATTCCCAAGCCCATCGTGCCGCGTAACGAAGCGATCATCCTCTTCATGTTCGCCGCCGCGACCTTCATCACCTACTTCACCCGCATCGACGCGGCCAGCGTGCTCAACAGCTCGACCTTCAAGTCCGGCATGAGCGCCTGTATCTGCGTGCTCGGCGTGGCCTGGCTCGGCGATACCTTCGTTGCCAACCACATCGAACAGATCAAGGGCCTGGCCGGCGAACTGCTCAACGTCTATCCGTGGATGCTCGCCATCGTCCTCTTCCTGGCCAGCACGCTGCTCTACTCGCAGGCCGCGACGACCCGGGCGCTGATTCCCGCCGCCTTGCTGCTCGGCGTCTCGCCGCTGACCGTTGCCGCCTCGTTCGCTGCGGTGAGTGCGCTGTTCATCCTGCCGACCTACCCGACGCTGATCGCCGCCGTCGAAATGGACGACACCGGGTCGACGCGCATCGGCAAATACGTCTTCAACCACCCGTTCGTGATTCCGGGCGTGGTGGCCATCGCACTGTCCGTGATCTTCGCCTTCTTGATTGGCGGCATGATCGTCTAGGACGGTTGCTGCCGACGTGACATGCAGGCACGTCGGCAGTGGCTTCGACAGGCCGGCCGGAAACCGGCCTGTCATTTTTTTCTGATTTGATGGTTTTTGTTTTTGGTTTCGTTTTTCCGGTAATTCCGGCGTCTTGGCTGCGCCGTGCCGCACTGCTTCGGCGGCGCTGCTAAACTAGACCGGCTTTCGAACCGATACCGGTATGCCTTTTCGCCCGACCCTCCGCTTTCTCGTCCTGCCGCTGACCCTCGCCGCGCTGGTGATGGGCGTGGCCTACGCGACCTATCGCATCAGCCAGCAGATGGGCCTGGCCGACTTGCAGGTCACCGGCCGTCATCGCCTCGAACTCGACGCCGCCAGCCTGGAGCGCGAGATCGGCAAGTACGCCTACTTCCCGGCCACCCTGGGCCTCGAACGCGATGTCATCGACCTGCTCAATGCCCAGCGCGACCCGCGCCTGCTGAACAAGGTCAACCTCTACCTGGAGCGCCTCAACGCCCGCGCCGGAACGCTTTCGATCTACGTTCTCAATCGCGAAGGCAAGGTTTTGGCGGCGAGCAACTTCCGCCGTCCGGACAGCTTTCTCGGTGAGGATCTCGCCTTCCGCCCCTATTTTCGCGACGCCCTGAACACCGGCCACGGGCGTTTCTTCGGCATCGGCACCACCCACGGCGAGCCCGGCTACTACCTGTCCTCGGTGCTGGCCGACGGCAACGAGCAACTGGGGGTGGCGGTGGTCAAGGTCAGCCTCGAACAGCTGGAAAAATCCTGGGCTACCGTCGAGGCGCCGGTCTTCGTCGCCGACGAGAACGGCGTCCTGATCCTGAGTTCGGTGCCGGAGTGGAAATTCACCTTGCTGCGCCCGGTCGATGAACTGACACGCAGCGCCTTTGACCGCAGCCAGCAGTACAACCGGCGCGCGCTGCAGCCGCTCGGAGTGAGCGAGATCCGCCGCCTCGGCGACGGCATGCG
This sequence comes from Propionivibrio sp., assembly GCF_041441355.1. Lineage (GTDB taxonomy): Bacteria > Pseudomonadota > Gammaproteobacteria > Burkholderiales > Rhodocyclaceae > Propionivibrio. Next base: position 44,884 of record NZ_JASDTF010000005.1, on the reverse strand, counting down.
CCTGGTGCGCCTGGCGCCGAACGAAGCCAGCGCCAGCGCTGCGGTCTATCCGATCAGCGGCCTTTTCCTGGCCCAGACGCAGCCGCTGCCGGGAACGCCGTGGGCGCTGACCGTGTTCTCGCACATCGAGCCCGTCGCCGAAATCAGCACTGTTCGCGCCGCCGTGGCGGGCATCTCGGCCCTGCTCCTGGGGCTGCTGGCGATGCTCTTCAACGACCGGCGCCGCCACCTGCGGGAACGCCTGGCCGCGCGCGAGGCGCTGCAGAAGGCCTATGACGAACTGGAACTGAAGGTCGAAGAACGGACCGCCGACCTCTCCGCCGCCAACCAGCAACTGCAGGAGGAAGTGGTCGAACGCGCGCGCGCCGAACGCACCCTGCGCGAGGCGCAGGACGAATTGATCCAGGCCGGCAAGCTGGCGGTGATCGGCCAGCTCTCGGCCGGCATCGCGCACGAGCTCAACCAGCCGCTGGCCGCGCTGCGCACCTTGTCGAGCAACGCCATCCGCTTTCTCGAACGCGGCGACGAGGCGACCGCGCGCTCCAACCTCGAACGCGTCGCGCAGCTTGTCGACCGCATGGGGCAGATCACCGGCCACCTCAAAGTCTTCGCCCACAAGTCGAGCGGCGCGCCGCGCCCGGTCGACGTGCGCGCCGTCGTCAATCACGCCATCGGCATCCTCGGCCAGCGCCTGCGGGTGGGCGGCGCACGGGTGGTGCTCGACTTTCCGCCGGCACCCTTGTGGGCGCGCTGCGACGCCAATCGCCTCGAGCAGGTGATGGTCAACCTGCTCGGCAACGCGCTCGACGCCATGGCCAACCTCGACCAGCCGCGCATCGAAGTGCACGGCGCCGCACACGGCGCCGTGGTGCGCATCGAGGTGCGCGATTACGGCAGCGGCCTCTCGGCCGAGGCGCAGAGCCGGCTGTTCGAACCCTTCTACACCACCAAGGAGGCCGGTGTCGGCCTCGGCCTCGGGCTGGCCATCTCGGCCGGCATTGTCAGCGATTACGGCGGTACGCTGGCCGGGGCCAACCATCCCGACGGGGGCGCGCTGTTTACCCTCGAGCTGCCCGTCGCGCCTGAGGAGGGCGAAGAATGCGAGGACACGACGAAATGAGCATGGCCGATCCGCAAGCGCTCAAGGTGCTGATCATCGAGGACGATCCCGACGTCCGCCTGGGCTGCGAGCAGGCGCTGCAGCTCGAAGGCATCCCGACACTCAGCGCCGACAGCGCCGAGGCCGCGCGGCCCTTGATCGACGCCGATTTCCGCGGCGTCGTGGTCAGCGACATCCGCCTGCCGCGCGTCGATGGCATGCGCTTCATGCGCGAGCTGCTGGCCGTCGACGCCGAACTGCCGGTGGTGCTGATCACCGGCCACGGCGACGTGTCGATGGCCGTGCAGGCAATGAAAGACGGCGCGCACGATTTCATCCAGAAACCGTTTTCGCCCGATCATCTGGTCGGCGTCGTCCGTCGCGCGCTGGAAAAACGCCGCCTGAGCCTCGAAGTGCGCGAACTGCGCGCGCAGCTGGCGCAACTGGCCGGGCGCGAGCAGTTGGCGGCACGCCTGATCGGCAACGACCCCGGCATGGAGCGCCTGCGCGCGATGATCGCCGGCTTGGCCACCAGCGCCGCCGACGTGCTGATCCACGGCGAGACGGGCACCGGCAAGGAACTCGTCGCCCGCTGTCTGCACGACGCCAGCGCCCGTCGCAACGGCAACTTCGTCGCCATCAACTGCGGCGGCCTGCCCGAGACGCTGTTCGAGAGCGAGATCTTCGGCCACGAGGCCGGCGCCTACACCGGCGCGGCCAAGCGGCGCATCGGCAAGATCGAGTACGCCAGTGGCGGCACGCTTTTCCTCGACGAGATCGAGTCGATGCCGATCGCGATGCAGATCAAGCTCCTGCGCGTGCTGCAGGAGCGCACGCTGGAACGCCTCGGCTCGAACACCCCGATCCCGGTCGATTGCCGCATCGTCGCCGCGACCAAGGACGACCTGCGCGTGCTCTCCGAGCAGGGGCGTTTCCGCGCCGACCTCTACTACCGCCTCTCGGTGGCGACGCTGAACCTGCCGCCACTGCGCGAACGGCGCGAGGACATCCCACTGCTCTTCCAGCACTTCCTCCTCCAGGCCGCGGCGCGGCACGAGCGCCCGGTGCCCGAGTGCGACGCGGCGCGGGTGCAGCAGCTGGTCGGTTACCACTGGCCGGGCAATGTGCGCGAACTGCGCAACGCCGCCGACCGCTGCGTGCTCGGCATCGAATGCGGCGCGCCGCCCTTCGGCGAAGGCGTCGAAGCCGCTTCGCGGCCGCTGGCCGAAAGCGTCGAAGCCTTCGAGCGGGCCCTGATCGTCGACGCGTTGCGCCGCCATCAGGGCAGCCTGTCGCGCAGCGCCGAGGCGCTTGGCGTCGCCAAGACCACGCTGCACGACAAGATCCGCAAGTACGGGCTCAACACGCCGTAACCGGGGCGGGCTGGAAAGCTCGTGGGGATTGGCCTGCCGCCGGGCTGGAGGGCGCATCGAACCGGGCTTGCAGGGCATCGGCCGCGGGGCTGTTGTGTGCCGCTGGCAAAAATGCGACACGCATCCTCGCATGCCGGACAAAAGTCCTGCCACCCGGCCCGACTCCGTTCTAGAGTAGCTTGGTTGCTTCGACCCCGTCCCTTTGGCTTTACCCCGACCGAGAGGAAATCCGCCATGCGTTCCACGTTTACGCCCCGTCCCGTGCTCATCGCGGCGCTTTGCAGCGCGCTGCTGGCCTGCCCGCTCGCCCGCGCCGAGTCGGGCTTCGTGCTCAACATTGCGCACATGAACGACACCCACTCCAAGTTCGATCCGGTCGACGGCGTCTTGCGCAATCCGGCCTTGTCGGGCGGCGGCATCGAGAACGGCACCGTGTACACCCGCCTGGGCGGCTATCCGCGCCTGCTGGGCATGACCAAGACGCTGCAGGCCGACGCGCGGCAGCACAACCAGGCCTTGCTGACGCTGCACGCGGGCGACGCCTGGCAAGGGAGCGGTTACTTCAAGCTCAACGAAGGCATGGCCAATGCCGACCTGCTCAACCAGTTCGGTTTCGACGCTATGGTCCTCGGCAACCATGAGTTCGACCTCAACAACCAGAAGCTGGCCCGCTTCATCCAGGCGGTGAATTTCCCCCTGCTGGCGGTCAACCTCGACGCCAGCCAGGAGCCGGTGCTGAAGGACGTGGCCAACCTCAAGCCGTTTGTCCTGTTCGCCTTCGACGGTAACCAGAAGACCGCCGTCGCGGATCTCGACCGCCTGCCGAAGGGCAAGCCCGTGGTCGCCGTCGTCGGCCTGATCCTGGAGGACATGAGCGACATTTCCCCGACCACCGGCAAGCTGCGCTTCGCCAAGGAAGTCGCTTCGGCGCAAGCCACCGTTGACCTGCTCAAAGCGAAAGGCGTCACCAAGGTGGTGCTGCTGACCCACCTCGGCAACCAGCGCGACCTCGAGCTCGCGGCCCAGGTCAATGGCATCGACGTGATCGTCGGCGGCCACTCGCACAGCCTGCTCGGCGATTTCAGCAATGTCGGCATGGGCAAGAGCCCGACCCGTTACGCCCAGATGGTCGCCAACCCGGACGGCAAAGGGCGGACCTGCGTGGTGCAGGCCGGCTCCAATTCGGAAAGCATGGGCACGGTGAAGGTCAGCTTCGCCGGCGACGGGCGGGTCCGCGCCTGCGCAGGGAAGACCACCCTGCTCGTCAGCGATGAGTTCTACCGCGACGCCGCCCGCCGCGAGCCGCTCAGCGACAAGGCGCGCGCCACGGTGGTCCGCTTTGTCGACCGGCAGGGCAACCTGCAACGGGTGAATGAAGACATCCGCCTGCGCGCCTTCGTCGATATCCGCTACAAGCCGGCGCTGGAGAAGGCCTACGGCCAGGTGATCGCCAGCGTGCCGGAGACGCTGATCAATCCGCGCCGCCCCGGCGACAACAAGAGCGACCGCCACGGTTCCGACGTCGCGCCGCTGGTCTCCGAGTCCCAGCTCTGGTGGGCCAACAGCGCCGCGGTGCAGAAACTGCTCGGCAAGCCTGTCGATTTCGCCCTCACCTCGGTCGGCGGCGTGCGCACCGAGATCGCCGCCGGCGAATGGCGCGAAGGCGAGGCGGGCCTCACGCTGCTGCCGTTCAAGAACCCGCTCACGGTGCTGACCCTGCGCGGCAGCGACGTGCGCGCCCTGATCAGCGAAACCGTCACCGCCACGCTGCCGGCCGGTTCGCATGCCGGCAAGTTCCCCTACGGCTCGCGCCTGCGCTATGTCTTCCAGGAAACCGTGGCCAACAAGCAGGGTGAGCTCGTCCAGCTCGACTGGCAGGACGCGAACGGCCAGTGGCAGCCGGTCAAGGATGACGCTCGCTACCGGGTGGTCATGAATTCCTACTGCGCCAACGGCAACGACGGCTGGGATGCCCTGTTCCGCGCTCAGCAACAAGCGGCGAGCGAACGCGTCGATCTGGCCCGGGTCGATGGCACCCTGAAGGCCTTCCCGGTCGAGAAGGTCTCGCGTCGCGGCGATCTGGTCGACGTGAGCTATCAGGGCGCCACGCTCGATTGCGCCGCCAAGGGCGTCAATTGCAGCACCGATGCCGCCGCGTTCACCGAGTTCGTGCGCGAAGCGCGCAACCCGCTGGTGCCGCTCAAGGACGAGGTGGTGACCCTGCAGCGCAGCCGCTGAGGGCAGGCACGGCCGCCTGAAAAGACCACGGCGTACGGCGCAGGGGAAACGCTGCGAAGTACGCCGTTTTTTTCTCATCTCCCGACACGCGAGGAACGCGTCATGTCTTGGTTCGATATCGGCAACACGCTGGTCACGATCCCCTTGGGCGAAGGCGGCTACGCCATGTCCTGGATCGAGGCCGTCGGCACCCTGTTCGGCTTGCTCTGCATCTGGCTCGCCAGCCAGGAGAAGACCATCAACTACCTGTTCGGCCTGATCAACGTCAGCCTGTTCGCCGTCATCTTCTTCCAGATCCAGCTCTACGGCATGCTGCTGCTGCAGCTCTTCTTCTTCTGCGCCAACGTCTACGGCTGGTACGCCTGGTCGCGTCCGGCCAATGATCAGGGCGATCGCCTGGCGATCCGCTGGCTGCCGCGCCAAAAGCTGATCGTCACCGCCGCCATCTCGGCGGTCGCCATCGCGCTGCTCACCTGCTTCATCGACCCGGTGTTCGCCGCCCTGGCCAATGCCGCGGTTGCCACGCTGAACGCCCTGGGCGCCAACCTGAGCCTGCCCGAGCCCAAGCCCGATGCCTTCCCCTTCTGGGACGCCACCATGACCGTGCTTTCCGTCGTCGCCCAGATCCTGATGACGCGAAAATACGTCGAGAACTGGATCCTGTGGGTCGTCGTCAATCTCATCAGCGTCGGCGTTTACGCTGCCCAAGGGGTCTACGCGATGTCGCTCGAATACTTGATCCTGCTCTTCATCGCCGCCAACGGCACCCGGCTGTGGATGATCGCCGCGCGTCGCGCTCAGTGCGGGGCGCTGGCATGAGCCTGCTGCCTCATCTGCAGTGCCGCCCGGAGCAGATCGCCGAACGCGTCGTCGTCTGTGGCGATCCGGCCCGGGTCGAGCGCGTGGCCCAGCAACTGGAAGACGTCGTGCCGCTCGGGCAGAACCGCGAGTTTCGCCTGATCAACGGCCACTTCAATGGCCAAGCGATCACCGTCTGCAGCACCGGCATCGGTGCGCCCTCGGCCGTCATCGCGCTTGAGGAACTGGTGCAGGGCGGCGTCCGCCAGCTGATCCGGGTCGGCTCGACCGGCAGCCTGCAGCCGCAGGTGGGGCTCGGTGATCTGGTGGTTGTGGAGGGCGCGGTGCGCGACGATGGCGCCTCGCTCGCCTACCTGCCGGCGGGTTATCCGGCCTGCGCCGACCTCGCGTTGCAGCACGGGCTGCTCGACGCGATCCGTCGTGCCGGTCATCCGTTGCATCACGGGCTGATCCGCTCGCACGACGCCTTTTATCGCGACGACGAAGACGCGGTCTGCGCACTCTGGCATCGGCGCGGCATCCTCGCCGCCGACATGGAGAGCGGCGCGCTGCTCGCCGTCGGGCGCTATCGCGGTGTTCGCGTCGCTGCGGTCCTTTGCAATGTGGTGGCCTGGCAGCAGGGCGTACAGGAGGGCGTCGCCGACTACGCCGCGGCCGAGCCTCAGATGCTGGCCGGGGTCGGCGAGCACGTCGCCATCCGCGCCGCCTTGAGCGCATTGACGCGCTGACGCATCGATCTCGGCGGCCAGTCAAGGCAAAGTAGAAATATCCGGTGGACGGTAGAACTCCGAACCGAGCGTCGTCACGGTGTTGCCGTCAAATACGGCTGAAAGAAGGGCTAACGTGCTCGATGCTCGGGGACGCCGTGAATCCGAGCGGAAAAAGCTCAATCAAGCGTCGAGCTGCAAGTGGCAAATAACCATTCTCTCTGAAGGTCACAACCAGGCGTCGGCACATGTGGGCATCTGAAACGGGGACTTCTTTCAGCCTTGAATGACTCGAGTCTGATTCGAGGTGGAGGCGCGAGATAAAGCTGAGCAAGCCCGTTTCAGCAATGAGTATCGGCAGCATCATCAGGGTTGTGGTCTCGACCTGAACCTTGGGGCGTGGCAGATGGAATCTGTCAAACGTATGGTCCAGCCAATCTCTCGTAGGCGCACCCGGCGCCTGAAGGGCCCAAGGATAGAGGCTAAGATCCTCCAGTGTCGGCTTTGGGTTGCGAAAAATTTCGTGGTTTCTTGACGCGGCGACCACGATCATATCCTCCGCCAGCGTCTGGCTGACCAAGCCTTCTTCGGCTGCGCTTTCTGTTCCAACCATCAGATCAAGATCGCCACTTCGAAGTTGCTTCCTCAGCGACTCAGACAGCCCGACAACGGTTCGTAATGTCACGTCATGGGTTTCGGCAAGCAATCGGCGGACTGCCTGCGGTAACAGAAACTGTGCGGCGGTCGGAACAATGCCGATTCGAATGTAACCAGAAACGCCGCCCCTCAACTCCCTGATCTCGCGCTCGGCGTCTTCAACCTGTGTGCGCATGCTGCGCGCCCATCTAAGCAGCACTTTTCCTGCTGCAGTCAGACGGATGCCGCGTCCAGATTTTTCGAACAGTGGTGCGCCACAGGCGTCCTCCAGTCGTCGTATACAACCCGTCAGCGCCGGTTGCGTGCGATGCAGGATATTGGCTGCCCGACCGACATGTTCAAGCTCCGCAATCGTCTCGAAGTAACGGAGGTCTCGCAAGTCGACCGCAAAAGTCATGGCGATTGATTTCAAAAAACTAATGATTGGAGTTTATGTTTTGTGATGGGAATAATCAATCTCGACGCAAGCATCACTGTGATGCCTGCCTTCACCAGCAATGATCCGACACCAGCCGCTGGAGCTTTGGATCAGATGAAATCTGTCACGGCATTCGATGAAACCGTCGGAGTGCGCTCCGACTCTTTTGGAGGGAACACACATGAGCACGGCATTCCCGACGCCTGATGTCATCCGCGATTTTGAGCGTGTCAGTCCGGAAATCGTTGAAAAGGCATCAACATTCGCGTCCTCGATTCTTGCAGACGTCGCCGGTCGCCGCGGCGCCCTTCACGGGCGAATCTCGCCGCTGTCGCCATCGATGAAATTTGCCGGGCCTGCGCTCACCGTGGAGGTTCGCCCAGGCGACAATCTGATGATTCATGCGGCATTGGCCATTGCCAAGCCGGGCGATGTGATTGTCGTCGATGGCAAGGGAGATCTGAGCAGCGCTCTGATGGGGGAAATCATGTCACAGCAATGTGTCGCGCTTGGCGTTGCCGCTGTCGTCATTGACGGCGCGGTGCGGGACAGCGAGGCGATCTGTGAACTCGGCTTTCCTATGTTTGCGGCTGGACTCAACCCGAACGGCCCGACAAAGTCCGTCGCAGGCCGGTTAAATCACCCGATATCGATTGGCGGAGTCAGTGTCAATCCAGGCGATTTGGTCGTCGGCGACGCGGATGGCGTAACCGTGATCGAACGCGAGAAAGCCGCGGCAATGCTACCTCTTGCGGCACAAAAAGTTGCTGCCGAGACGAAGCGGATTACCGAAATCAAGAGCCGTCAGGCATTGGCCCCCGCCTGGCTGAACGGCGCTTTGCGTGCCGCCGGCGTCATCAAGGAAGGAGAAACACTGTGACCAACCGCCCCGTGATCCTTGTCACTGCGGCGGATCTGGCGCCTCAGGCCCTGGCGTTACTTAATGACTTCGAAATCGTTTATGCCGGAAAGACACCGACTGAGGACGATATTGTCGCGCTGTGCAAGCAGCATGATCCGGTGGCGATTATCGTGCGTTACAGCAAGGTCGGAGCGGCAGCGATGGATGCGGCCCCCAGCTTGAAAGTCATTTCAAAACATGGCAGCGGTACGGACACCATCGACAAGGTTGCAGCCAAACAGCGAGGGATTGAAGTCGTCGCGGCCGTTGGAGCGAATGCCGCGGCGGTAGCGGAACAGGCGATGGCACTGCTATTGGCGTGCGCAAAGTCAGTGGTTGCTCTGAATGCGCGCATGCACGCCGGCTTTTGGGACAAAGCGACACACAAGAGCATTGAGCTCGAGGGGCGGGTCATCGGTGTGATCGGACTGGGTGCGATCGGCCTCCGCTTTGCAAAGATGGCCGATTCGATGGGAATGCGCGTGCTTGGATTTGACCCGTTTGTCGAGCAGCTGCCGCCATACATCCAGCGTGCTGAGCTGGAAGTGATCTGGCGCGAGTCCGACGCGATTTCGCTGCACTGTCCGCTGACGGACGACAATCGCAAGCTGCTGAACTCACAAACGCTCGCGGCGTGCAAGGAAGGAGTAATTATCGTCAACACCGCCCGCGGGGGGCTGATTGACGAGGAGGCTTTCCTTGATGCAATACGATCAGGAAAAGTGTCCAGTGCCGGACTCGACAGCTTCGCCGTCGAACCGATGACTGTCCCGCATCCGTTTCATGGCGAGCCCAACATCACCTTAAGCCCCCACATCGGCGGCGTGACCGCCGATGCCTACGTCAAGATGGGCTTGGCAGCGGCGCGAAATGCGCTGTTGGTCATCGAAAAACAGCGCGGAGGCTGAAGTTAAAGATCGCTGAACTCAGAATTCGAATCAATCACTGACATCTATCATTGCCAAGGAAAAAACGATTGGACGTGATGGATTTGCGCCTTGACTATGACTCACAGGTCAAGCTTAGCCACCGTAAAGTAGCCCGTCTCTTAGAATCAGGAGGGTCAAGATGTCCAACACGACAAAACGCTTAGCACTGTCAGTTCTGCTTTCTACCTTGGCAATCGCTTCGGGCAGTTCGATTGCTCAGACTGACTATCCCAACAAGCCGATTCGACTGATTGTTCCATTTCCTGCCGGTGGCGGTACCGATATCTACGCAAGATTGATTGCCAACAAACTGACCGAACGCCTCAAATGGGTCGTCGTCGTCGATAACAAACCCGGTGCAGGTGGGAATATCGGCGTCGATGCCGCAGCCAAGTCGCCTCCAGACGGCTACACGATCGTTATCGGCCAAACCAGCAATCTGACCATCAGTCCAACGCTGTACAAGAAATTACCTTATGACCCGCAGAAGGACTTGACACCGATTGTCCTAGTGGCCGATTCGGCATTGGCGTTGGTCGTGCCTGCAGAATCGCCGTACAAGACGGTCAAGGAAATTGTCTCGGCCGCCAAGCAAAAGCCCGAAGACATCAGCCTGGGCTTCCCTGGCAATGGTACGGTGGCTCACCTGACCAGCGTGATGTTTCAAAGCGCGTCAGGCGCAAAATTCCAGAACGTTCCGTATAAAGGTGCCGCTCAGGCACTCACTGATCTGATGGGAAGCAGTATCCAATCCTACATGGCTTCGGCAACCACCGTGATCGGGCACGTCAAGGGAGGAAAGCTGCGGGCGCTTGCAGTGACCGGAAAGAATCGCATCGAATCGCTGCAAGGCGTACCGACGATTGAAGAGTCTGGCTACCCAGGATTTGATGCCGTGACGTGGTTTGGGCTTCTCGCACCGGCCGGCACTCCGGCTGCAGTCGTTGAGCGCATAAATACTGAAGTGAACAAGATTCTTGTTCTTCCCGAGGTAAAGGAAAAGATCGCTGCTGAAGGTGGTGGGGCCATTGGTGGGACGCCTCAGGAATTTGCACGTTTGCTGACCACTGAAACCCCGAAATGGGCCAGGCTGGTCAAGGAGTCAGGGGCCAAAATCGACTAATCCAAGTCAGGTGTAATAGGTATTGATTTCCTGGAATGGAGCCGCAGCCGATGTTTGACGCACGATTTCGCCAAATGGATGAACGAGGAGGTATCCCAAATGCCAGTGTCGCCCGCGGCATCGATCTGGCAGCGGAATGAAATCTGCGTTAGCCGGATCTCACCAGAACAAGGCTGATTACAGCCAGCCAAGGAGGTAACAGTGTCAGCGTTAATCAAGAGTCCGAAAGATTTTTGGACCGGAGTGATGTTCCTGAGCTTTGGTGGAATTGCCTTTGCGATTTCGCGCGATTATGCCTTCGGCTCTGCGGGGCGTATGGGGCCAGGTTATTTTCCCTCGGTATTGTCGTGCTTGCTCATGAGTTTCGGGGCCCTGACTCTGCTACGTGGCGTGCGCCAGCACGGTGCCGCCCTTGGCGCTTTTGCCTGGAAGCAAGCTGCCATCGTGCTGCTCTCGATTGTCGCTTTTGGTTTCCTGCTGCCACGTGCCGGGCTGATCATCGGGCTGTTCGTGCTCATTTTCGGAAGCGCGAGCGCCAGCGCTCATTTCCGCTTCGAGTGGCGCGCCACATTACTCGCGCTGGGGCTGCTCGCTTTCTGCGTGCTTGTCTTCGTCAAGGGACTCGGTTTGCCGATGCCCTTGCTCGGCACCTGGTTCGGCGCATAAGGAGACCGGGGCATGGAATTCTTTCCCAATCTCCTGCTTGGTTTTCAGACGGCCGGAAGCGTTGCCAACCTCGCGTATTGCCTTGTCGGCGTCGCGCTCGGCACAGCCATAGGCGTATTGCCTGGACTTGGCCCGGCTGCGACCATCGCCATGCTGCTGCCGATTACTTTTGGATTGGAGCCCGTCTCTTCTCTGATCATGCTCGCAGGCATCTTCTACGGCGCGCAGTACGGCGGATCGACCACGGCCATCCTGGTCAATCTTCCGGGTGAGTCTTCCTCTGTCATCACAGCCCTTGACGGCCACGCGATGGCCAAGAGAGGCCAAGCCGGGAAAGCGTTGGCAACCGCTGCGCTGGGATCCTTCTTCGCCGGCACCGTAACAACCTTGCTGATCGCGCTGTTCTCGCCACCACTAACCGAAATGGCGCTTAAGTTCGGCCCCGCGGAGTATTTCTCGTTGATGGTTCTCGGCCTCGTAGCGTCAGTTGTACTGGCCAACGGCTCCCTACTGCACGCCTTCGGCATGATCATTCTTGGTCTCCTGCTCGGGATGATTGGCACCGACGTTAATTCCGGGGTGGCGCGCTTTAGTTTCGACGTTCCAGAACTCACAGACGGGATCAGCTTTGTCGTGGTTGCAATGGGAGTATTCGGCATCGGGGAAATCATCGGCAACCTGCAAAATGAAGCTGAGCGGAGCGTGATGGTCAAGAAAGTAACCGGTTTGATGCTCGACAAGGAGGATTACAAAGCCATTGCCGCACCGGTCCTCCGCGGCACCCTGCTCGGCTCAATTCTTGGTGTTCTGCCTGGTGGCGGCGCAATGCTTTCATCCTTTGCTGCCTACGCACTGGAAAAGAAAATTTCGAAGAATGCCGCCAATTTTGGCCAAGGCGCGATCGAAGGCGTAGCGGCCCCGGAATCAGCCAACAACGCAGGGGCACAAGCTTCATTCATTCCGATGCTGACGCTTGGCATCCCTGGCAACACCGTTATGGCACTGATGATCGGGGCAATGATCATGCAGGGCATTCAGCCCGGACCGACGGTAATGACCGAACAACCCGCCTTGTTCTGGGGCATCATCGTTTCGATGTGGATCGGCAATGTGTTTCTTGTTGTTCTCAATCTGCCGCTGATCGGACTGTGGGTAAAGATGATCTCGGTACCGTACCACCTGCTTTTCCCTGCGATCATCGTTTTTTGCGCGATCGGTGTTTTCAGCATGGCCAACACCACGTTCGACGTGTACTTCATGGCCGTATTCGGTTTGCTCGGCTACCTCTTTCGTAAGCTCGGGTGCGAACCCGCGCCGATGATGCTCGGCTTCATCCTGGGACCGATGATGGAGGAATTTCTACGGCGCGCGTTATTGTTGACCAAAGGCGATCCTTCCGTTTTCATCCGCCGTCCGATCAGTGCCACGATGTTGCTCATCGCGGTCTTGGCCATGATCTCCGTCATCCTCCCGGCATTGAGAAAGAAACGTGAAGAGGCTTTCGCTGAGGAGGATTGAGGGCACACCAGAGCGTTGGAGGCGAAGTGTAGCTGCGGCGGGTCCAACGTCAGTCTTTGCACGACATCTCAGCGGATATTTCTAAACTCGACGCTGCAATCGACCGACTTCCCGCCGGCTTTGCCAGCGGGCGTGTCCCTGCTACGCTTTCGCCTTCCTCAGGAGGAGGCCATGCAGCGCACGCCCTATTCCAATCAGCGCTTCGGTGAGCGGCTCGCTCGCCTGCAACCCCGTTTCGATGCCGTACTGGCCGCCTGTCGGCTGCACACCCGCCGCTTCATGCCCGGAGAGCTGATGCTCGTCCAGGGGGAGCCGCTCAACGAGCTGCTGCTGGTGCCGCAGGGGCGCATCGCCTTCCACGCCGGCGTCGCCTCCGGGCGATTGTTCCAGCTCGGCGAGGTGGAGTGCCACGACCAGTTGCTGGGCGAAATGGAGTTGTTCGGCAGCAACCCCATCCAGTGGAGCGTCGTGGCGCGCAGCGAGATCGAGGCCGAGGTCATCGATGCCGAGCGGCTGTGCGCCGCCCTGGAGCTCGAACCCGAACTGCTGCTCTTCTTCAGCTGCGCCCTGGCCAGCGATTACGTCGACGCCCTCGAGATCGCCACCAGCCGCTTGTTGCATCCGATTGCCTACAACATTGCCCTCGAACTGTGGCGCGACGATCAGCGCACCCCGATGCTGGGTTCGCGGCAAAGCAGCCTGGAAGCGGCCCGATTCGGTACGATCGAACGCGTGTATCGGCGCGCCGTCGGCGAGCTGATCGAGAAAGGCCTGGTCGAAAAGCGGGGGCACCAGTTGGTCGTGCGCGACCGCGAGCGACTGCGGCACTACCTCAACCTCTGAGCTTCGAGGCCCACGTTGGCCCGTGCGGACGGGTAGTGCCGACCGCGGATCGCGGGTATACTCGACCACGTTTCGGGTTCCCCGGGTGCTTTCCGCGCGCCGGGGTGAAACGGGAAGCCGGTGACGCCCTCTGGGCCATTCCGGCGCAGCCCCCGCTGCTGTGAGCCTGACGACTCCGCACCCATGCCACTGTGCCTTGCGCACGGGAAGGCGCCGGAGAAGGATGATGGCGAGCCAGAAGACCGGCCCGGAACATACGTCGTACCTGTCCACGGGGTGTCCGGAAAGGTTCTGAAGACTCGTCGCATGCCTTGCCGACGGCCCTTCTCCCGAATTCCATGCGCTTCCTGCACGACAGGCACGTTGGTCATGTCTCGCTGTGGGAGAGAACGATGCACATCATGGAGGGCTTTCTGCCCGTTGAACACGCCGTCGGCTGGTCTTTGGCCGCGGCACCTTTCGTGGCCTACGGGCTGCGTTCCGTCAACAGACACCTGCGGGAGAACCCCGAGCAGCGCATGCTGCTCGGCGTCGCGACCGCGTTTTCCTTCGTCCTTTCGGCGCTCAAGCTGCCGTCGGTGACCGGCAGTTGCTCGCATCCGACCGGCACCGGCCTCGGCGCGCTGATGTTCGGTCCGGCGGCGATGGCGCCGATCGGCGCCGTGGTTCTGCTCTTCCAGGCGCTGCTCCTGGCGCACGGCGGGCTGACGACGCTCGGCGCCAACGTCTTCTCGATGGCCGTCGTCGGGCCCTTCGTCGCTTACGCGGTGTTCCAGATGCTGCGTCGGATGAAGGCCGGCTTCTCGCTCTCGGTCTTCGCCGCCGCGGCGCTCGCTGACCTGGCGACCTACCTCACCACCGCCTTCCAGCTGGCGCTGGCCTTCCCCGACCCGGCGGGTGGCTTTGCCGCTTCATTCGCCAAGTTCGCCGGCATTTTCGGTCTGACCCAGGTGCCGCTGGCGATCAGCGAAGGCCTGCTCACGGTGTTGGTGATCAACGCCGTGCTGCGCTTCAACCCCGCCGAAATGCGCGCCCTGCTGGGCGCCGGAAAGGACGAGGTGCGCGCATGACCTCCCGTCAAAATCTGCTGATCCTGCTTGCGGTGATCGTCCTTGCCGTCGCGCCCTTGTGGATCGTCGACACGCCGGAGCCTGACGCGCAAGGCAACACGCCGGAAATCTTCCTCGGCGCCGACGACAAGGCCAAGAACGCCATTGGCGAGATCTCGCCCGACTACGCGCCGTGGTTCGAACCGCTGTTCGAGCCGCCGAGCGGCGAGATCGCCTCGCTGCTCTTCGCCCTCCAGGCCGCGCTCGGCGCCGGTTTCCTCGGCTACTACATCGGGGCGGCCCGGGCGCGCGAAAAACTGCGCCGCGAGCTGGGCGTCGATGCGCAGGCCTTGGTGTCAGCCCCGGCCCCAGCCGCATCGTCCGGACCGGCGCGCGCGTGCTGATCGAAGAGGCAGCGCAGCGCAACCGCTGGCGCGGCGTCTGCCCGCAAGCCAAGGCACTGTTTGCCGCCGCCGGCCTCATCGCCGCCTACCTGGCGGCGACGCCCGCGGCCGCGCTGGCCGTGGCCGGCGTCTGTGCGGCCACCACGCTGGCCGGCGCGCGCGTGCCGGCGGGGCTCTACCTGCGCGTTCTCGCCGCACCGCTGGCATTCCTCGCACTCAGCGCATTGTCGCTGGCGCTGGCCTTCGATGCGCAGACGCTGAGCGTCTCGTTTGCACCCTACGGCCTTGCCTCGGCGGCGACCGTCTCGGCACGTGCGCTGGCCGCCGTCGGGGCCTTGCTCTTCCTTGCGTTGTGTACCCCGCTCGCCGACCTTGTTGCCGCGTTGCGCCGGCTGCGCGTTCCCGAAACCCTGCTTGAGATGATAGTCGTCGGCTACCGCATGCTTTTCGTCTTCGCCGAGGCGCGGCGCGACATTGCCGCCGCACAGGCGGCGCGCCTCGGCTACGCTTCGCCGCGGCACGCCTGGCGCGCGCTCGGGGTCCTGCTCGGGGCGCTGGCGGTCGAGGTCTGGCGCCGGGCCGCCGAACTCGAATCCGCCGCGCGGGCGCGTTGCGGCGACGGGCGGCTGCGTGTCCTGGCGCGCGCCTGGCCGCGGGCCGAGCAGGAAGTGCGCGTCGCAGCCCTGGCCGCCGCCGCGCTGCTCGCGGGCGTCGCCGCACACCGTTGGGGGCTTTGACGATGGCCGTGCCCCTGCTCGAACTCGACACCGTGCGCTTTGCCTATCCCGACGGCAGTGTCGGCCTCGACGGCTGCACGCTGGCGGTGCGGCGTGGCGCGCGCGAGGTGCTGATCGGGGCCAACGGCGCCGGCAAAACGACCCTTTTCCAACTGGCCAACGGTCTTCTGCGTCCGCAGGCCGGCCACGTACGTTACGCCGGCCAGACGCTCGATTACGGGCGCGCCGGGCTGCGCGAACTGCGCGGCAAAGTCGGGCTGGTGTTCCAGAACCCGGACCGGCAGCTTTTTTCGGCTAGTGTGTACGAAGACGTCTCTTTCGGCCCCCTCAATCTGGGCCTCGACGAGGCGACCGTTCGCGCGCGCGTTGCCGCCGCGCTCGACGCCGTTGGCATGGCCGCGTGCGCCGATAAATGCGTGCATCACCTGAGCTTCGGGCAGAAAAAACGGGTCTGCATCGCCGGCGTGCTGGCGATGGAGCCCGAACTGCTGCTGCTCGATGAACCGCTGGCCGGCCTCGACCACGCCATGCGCGAGGACTTGCTGGCCGTGCTCGATCGGCTCAATGCGCGTGGGGTGACCCTGCTTGTCGCCACCCACGACGTCGATTTCGCCTACCGCTGGGCCGAGCGGGTCCATCTCCTGGCCGCCGGGCGCGGCGTCGCCTCGCTCGACGCGGCGCAACTGCCCGAGGCCGAAGCGGCGCTGGCCGCCGCAGGCGTGCCGGTTCCGGCCGTGGCGCGCCTCGCCGCCGTGCTCGCGGCGCGCGGGCTGTTGCCCCCGCAGGCGTGTCCGCGCTCGCAGGCCCAATTACTGTCCTTGCTGGCGGAGGCGCCGGCCGCCTGTTCACCGAAGGAGTTCCTGATGATCCCTTGTTCGTACACGGAGGCGGTCGATGCCGGGTAAGGTGTGGTTCGTCGGCGCCGGCCCCGGCGATCCCGAGTTGCTCACACTCAAGGGGCGGCGCCTGCTCGGCGAAGCCGGGGCGGTGCTCTACGCCGGTTCGCTGGTCGACCGGGCGGCGGCCGAGTTTGCGCCGCCGGGCAGCGTCATCCGCGATTCGAAGGACATGACGCTGGAGGACATGACCGCCTGGCTGATCGAGCAGAGCGCCCGCCATGCCAGCGTCGTTCGCCTGCAAACCGGCGACCCTGGCCTCTATGGCGCGTTGATCGAGATGACGCGCCCGCTCACCGCCGCCGGGATCGAATGGGGCGTGGTGCCCGGCGTCTCCTCGGCGATGGCCTCGATGGCCGCGGCTGGCGAGACGCTGACCCTGCCCGAAGTGACGCAGACGGTGATCCTGACCCGCGTCGCCGGGCGCACGCCGATGCCGCCGGGCGAAGACCTGGCGGCGCTCGCCGCGCACCGCTGCACGCTTTGCATCTACCTCTCGATCACCCTGCTGCACGAGGTACAGGACGGGCTGCGCGCCGCCGGCTGGCCAGAGGACGCACCGATCCTGGTGGTGCAGAAGGCGAGCTGGCCGGGCGAGGAAAAGATCGTTCGCGGCACGCTCGCCGACATCAAGAAAAAATGCCAGGCCGAGAAGATCGGCAGCCAGGCGATGATCGTCGCCAGCCCGACTTTAGGTGCCGCCGACTGGGTCGAACTGGCGCGTTCAAAACTGTACGATCCGGCGTTCAGCCACCGTTTCCGCCGGGCCACGGAATCAGGAGTCTCCCATGATTGAACTGCATCCCACCGCCGCAGCCACGGTTCTCCTCGTTGGCCACGGTTCGCGCAAGCGCGAGGGCAACGCCGAGATCGAGGCCTTCGCCGAACTCTGGCGCGTGCGCCATCCCGACTGGCGCATCCTCGTCTGTTTCATCGAGTACGCCGACGTCCTGCTTGCCGACGGTCTCGAACGCGCCGCCCAGGGCGCCCGCCGGGTCGTCGTCGTGCCCTTCATCCTCAACGCCGCCGGGCACGTCAAGATGGAAATCCCGGCAGCGCTCGAGCACGCCCGCGCCGAGCATCCCGAGGTCGAGTTCGTCCTCGCCCGTCACTTGGGCATGGGGCGCGATGTCGGCACCGTGCTGCAGGCGCGCCTCGACGGCTTGATGCGCGAACTGGCCGTGCCCGACCCGCAAACGACCGGCGTGATCCTGCTCGGGCGCGGCTCGTCGGACGCCGGCGCCAATGGCGAGCTGGCCAAGATGGCGCGCTGGATCTACGAGGACAACGAACACGAGCTCGTCGACCTCGCCTTCACCGGAGTCACCTGGCCGCGCCTCGAAAGCGTGGTCCAGCGTCAGGCCAAGCTGGGGATGACGCAGGTCTGCATCGTCCCGGTTTACCTGTTCACCGGGGTGCTGATCGAACGCATCGAGGCCCAGGTCGAACGCCTGCGCGGCCAGTATCCGCACATCGCGTTCGCGCTGGCCGAGTACTTCGGTTTCGATGCCGGCATCTTCCACATCCTCGATACGCGCGTCGCCGATGCCCTGGCCGGCACAGCCGCCGCCGGCCTGCTCGAATGCGACGGCTGCAAGTACCGCGAACTCGCCGAAGCCGAACACCTGCACGACCACAGCCACACTGCAGGCGGCTGTGCACACGGGCATGCGCACGGTAACGGTCACGCCCACGC
Source organism: Propionivibrio sp. (assembly GCF_041441355.1). GTDB lineage: Bacteria > Pseudomonadota > Gammaproteobacteria > Burkholderiales > Rhodocyclaceae > Propionivibrio. Next base: position 26,811 of record NZ_JASDTF010000005.1, on the reverse strand, counting down.
TCATGCCCATTGCCACCACGCCTAGGACGCGATGAACGCCAACACCGTCACCGAACAGCTCACCGCCGCCGGGCGGGCGATCGAGCACGATTCCTTCGCCATCATCGACGCCGAGGCCGGGCCGCACGACTACACGCCCGAGCAGTGGCCGCTGGTGCGGCGGATGATCCACGCCAACGCCGACTTCGAGTTCAACGGCCTCACTGCCTTTCATTCCGACGCCATGCAGGCGGGCCTGGCCGCCGTGCTTCGCGGCAACACGCCGGTGGTCGCCGATGTCGAAATGATCTGCGTCGGCCTGTCGCGTCCGCGTCTGGCGCACTTCGGCATGCACACCCACCACTACATCTCCGACCCGGACGTCATCGAACGCGCGCACGCCGAAGAAACCACACGCGCCGTGCAGGCGATGCGCAAAGCCTGGCGCGAGGGCACGCTCGAAGGCGCCATCGTCGGGATCGGCAACGCGCCGACCGCGCTCTACGAAGTGATCCGCCTGATCCGCGAAGAAGGTGTCCGCCCGGCGCTGGTCGTCGCCATGCCGGTGGGCTTCGTCTCGGCGGCCGAGTCGAAGGCCGAGATGATGCAGGTTACCGAGGTGCCCTGGATCGCCATCCGCGGCCGCAAAGGCGGTTCGACCCTGGTCGTCGCCGCGATCCACGCCCTGCTGGGGTTGGCCGAAGCGCAGCAGCGCGGGTGAGGCGCCAGCATGCGTGCGGACGCGGTGGAGGCATGAAGGCATGAGCGGCGAATCCAAGGTCCGCAAGGGCGACGGCCGGCGTGCGCGCGGCAACCGCACGGGTTTTACCACCGGCGCCTGCGCCGCGGCGGCGGCCAAGGCGGCGGCGCTCGGGCTGCTCGCCGGCGAGGTGCCGGCCGAAGTGGCCTGCCGCCTGCCCAACGGCCAGACGGTGAGCTTCGCCGTCGTCGACGGCCGCGTCGCCGAGGACGGCAGCGCGCACGCGGTGATCATCAAGGACGCCGGCGACGATCCGGACGCCACGCACGGCGCCCACCTCACCGCCGACGTGCGCCTGCTGCCGCACCGCGCGGGCGAGATCGTGCTCAAGGGTGGGCCCGGCGTCGGCACGGTGACCAAGGAAGGGCTGGGGTTGGAAGTCGGCGGTCCGGCGATCAACCCGGTGCCGCGCCGCAACATCGCCGACAACGTGCGCGAGGCCGCCTGCGAACTGCTGGCGCATGATGGCCTGGAGGTGACGATCGCGGTCCCCGGTGGCGAGGAGATGGCGAAGAAGACGCTCAACGCCCGCCTCGGCATCCTCGGCGGCATCTCCATCCTCGGCACCACCGGCATTGTCCGTCCGTACTCGACCGCCGCCTTCCGCGCCAGCGTCGTTCAGGCCGTCGACGTCGCCGCCCGGCAGGGGCAGACGAGTGTGGTGTTCACCACCGGCGGACGGACCGAGAAATTCGCCATGCGCAGCCTGCCCGAGTTGGGCGAAGCCTGCTTCGTGCAGATGGGCGACTTCGTCAAGGCGGCCTTCTCCAGCGCGATCAAGCGCAAAATGACGCGGGTGTATGTCGGCGCGATGGTCGGCAAGCTGACCAAGATGGGCCAGGGATTGACGGTGACGCATGCCTGGAAGGCCGAGATCGACCGCGACCTGCTCGCCGCGGCGGCGGATGCGGTCGGGGCGCCGCGCGATCTCGTCGAAGAGATCCGCGCCGCCGAGACCGCCCGTTTTGCCGCTGAACGTTTGGCGGCGCTGGGGCTGACCGTCGACTTCCACCGCGAACTCGCCCGGCGCGCGATCCGCAGCCTGAAAGGGCAATACCCGGGCCATTACCGCCTGGCGGTGCTGGTCTGCGATTTTGAAGGGCAGTTCATCTGCCGCGTCGATGAAGAGGAGGTGTTGTGAAGGGATCGATCCACATTGTCGGCATTCTCGACGACGGCTGGGCCGGACTGTCCGACGCGGCACGCCGCGTGCTCTCCGGGGCGGCGCTGGTGATCGGCGCGCAGCGCACGCTCGATCTGGTGCGCACGCAGCTGCCGCAGGCCGAACTGCGCGCCCAGGACGGCGCGCTCGTCGAGTTGCCGGCGTGGATCGCCGCGGCGCGTGCGGCCGGCGACACGGTCGCCGTGCTGGCGACTGGCGATCCGCTCTGCCACGGCATCGCCAGCTTTCTGCTCGGCAAGTTCGAAGCCACGGAGGTCGAGGTGCTGCCGGCGCCGTCGACGCTGCAACTGGCGTTTGCCCGCTGGCGCAAGCCTTGGCAGGACGTGACGATCGCCTCGTGTCACGGCAAGGATGCCGGCGAATGGCAGGTCGGTGCCACGCCCGAGCACGGGCTTTATCCTTTGTTGCGTGCCATTGCCCGCCAGCGGCGGGTGTTCGCCTTTACCGGCCCGGAGAACGGCCCGGCGCGGATTGCGCGGGCGCTCGTCATCGCCGGTTACGCCGACGACACCCGGATCTCGGTCGCCTGCCGGCTGTGCCTGCCCGACGAAGCGATCTTCCGCGACCTTACCCCGGCCGAGGCCGCGGCCATGGATTTTGCCGCGCCCAGCGTGCTGCTGATCGAACGACTCGAACGCCTCGAGTGCCACGAACGCGCGCTCGAGGCGCGGGCGCCGTGTTTCGGCTTCGAGGATCGCGAGTACCTCCAGCGCACCCCCGAGAAAGGGCTGATCACCAAGCAGGAAGCGCGCGCGCTGTCGCTCGCCAAGTTGCGCCTCGCGCCCGACGCGGTGGTCTGGGACATCGGCGCCGGCTCGGGCTCGGTCGGGCTCGAATGCGCGCGCCTCGCGCCACTGGGGCATGTCTTCGCGATCGAGAAGAACGCCGAGGACGCGGCCAATGCCTGGGCCAACGCGCTGCGCCTGCGGGCCGGCAACTACACCCTGGTCGAGGGCAAGGCGCCGGCGCACCTCGACACCTGGCCGGACCCCGATGCGGTGTTCATCGGCGGCTCGGGCGGCGAGCTGGCGGCGCTGATCGAACTCGTTCTCGCCCGCCTCAAACCCGGCGGCCGGCTGGTGATGAACTTCGTCACCCTGGAGAACCTGGCCACCGCCACGGCGGCGCTCAAGGCCGCCGGCGCGACCTGGGACGTGGTGCAACTGCAGGCCAGCCGCAGCCAGCCCATCCTCGACATGCATCGAATGGCGGCGCAGAACCCGGTGTGGGTGGTGACTGCCTTCGCCGCAGTCGAAGGAGGGTGCGAATGAGCAGGCTCGAAAGCGACCGCTTGCGGCTACGGCAATGGCAGGCGGCGGATTTGCCCGCCTTTGCCGAGATGGGGGCCGATCCGGTCGTGATGGAGCACTTCCCCGCGCGGCTTGATCGAGAGCGCAGCGATGCGCTGGCCTTGCGTTTTAAGGCCATGATCGACGACCGCGGTTGGGGTGTTTGGGCGCTGGAGCGTAAGGCCGGTGGAGAATTCATCGGTTTCGTCGGTTTGAACATTCCGAGCGACGAGTTGCCGTTTTCGCCCTGTGTCGAGATCGCCTGGCGCCTGGCACAAGGATATTGGCATCAAGGTTATGCCAGTGAAGCGGCGCGGGTCGCATTACGCTTCGGTTTCGTCGAGCTGGATCTGGAGGAAATCGTTGCCTTCACGAGCCTCGGAAATCTGCGTTCGCAGGCGGTGATGGCGCGCCTCGGGATGCGCCGGAGCCCGGAGAACTTTCAACACCCGGCCTTGCCGGAAGGCCACCCTTTGCGCGAACACTGCCTTTACCGCCTCGCCCGGGGCGAGTGGCGGGCTTTTCCCTCACGCTGAACCCGTTTATCGGATCGATTTCATGACGGAACAAAAAAAATACGGAAAACTGATCGGCGCCTCGCTCGGCCCCGGCGATCCCGAACTCATTACCCGCCGCGCCTGGGCCACGCTCCAGTCGGGCGCGCGTTGGCTCTACCCGGTGAAGAAGGCCGAGGAGTCGTCCTATGCGCTGTCCATCGTCGAACGCGGCGGACTGCCCGCGCCGGCCGACGCCGTGGCGCTTGTCTTCCCGATGACGCGCGATCCGGAAATTCTCGCCAAGGCCTGGCTGCGTGCGGCGCAGCAGACCGTCGTGCTGCTCGCCGAAGGGCGCGATCTCGTCTTCCTGGTCGAGGGCGACGCCTCGACCTTCGCCACCTTCCGCCATCTGGCGCGCGTCGTTTGCGAGCTGGCGCCCGGGGTCGTCGTCGAGACCATTCCCGGCGTCTCGTCCTTCGCCGCAGCGGCGGCGAGCGCCGAACTGTCGCTGGCCGAAGAGGACGAAACGCTGGCCATCGTTCCGGCGGCCTATGGCACGACGGTCATCGATCATCTGCTCGACGAGTTCGACACCCTGGTGCTGCTCAAGGTCAAACCGCTGCTCGATGACGTCCTCGATCTGCTCGAGCGGCGCGGCCTGCTGGCGACGAGCTGCTTCATCGAGAAGGTCGGCGCGCCCGAGGAACGCATCGTGCGCGACGTCGCCACGCTGCGCGGGGAAAAAGTGAACTACCTCTCGCTGCTCCTGGTGCAGAACCCCAAGCGCGCGCGCGGCGAGCTGCGCCGCGGCTGCCGGCGGCGTCAGGCCGCGGCGGCGGAAAAGGAGGGCGGCGCATGCGTGAACGCCTGAAAGCCATTCGCGACGCCGCGGCGCCGCTCGCCCAGGCCAGCCGGGAAGCGGCCGAGCGGCCGGTGCCCGGCCTCGTGGCCTCGCTGCGCGCCTGGCGCGGTCAGAGCGAGGCGCCGACGCCGGCGCGGCGCGGCATCGCGGTGGTGGCGATCACCCGGCACGGCATCGCGCTGGCCGGGCGCGTCGTCGCCGCGCTGCCCGGGGCGCAGCTCTACTGCCCGGAGAAATTCAAGGCCGAAGCCGAGGCCGCCGCGCCCGGCGCTGCGCACACTTACGTCGGCAAGGTCGGCGACCAGGTGCCGGCACTGTTCGCGGCCTTCGACGGCATCGTCGCCATCGTCTCGCTCGGTGCGCTGGTGCGCCTGATCGCGCCGCACCTGAAGGGCAAGGAGGTCGATCCCGGCGTGGTGGTCCTCGACGAGGCCGGGCGCTTCGCCATTCCAGTTCTTTCGGGCCACCTCGGCGGCGCCAACGCGCTCGCCGGCCACCTCGCCGTGGCGCTCGGCGCGACGCCGGTACTCACTACCGCCTCGGACGCGCGCGAGACGATCGCCGTCGACCTGCTCGGGCGCGAACTGGGCTGGCGTTTCGAGGCCACGCATGCCGAGCTCGTGCATTGCAGCGCGGCGATGGTCAACGACGAGCCGGTGGCGCTGGTGCAGGAAACCGGCAACCCGGCGTGGTGGGCCGGCCACGCCAACGGGCGCAGCGGCCCGCTGCCGGGCAACGTGACGCTGTTTACACGGCTCGAAGAAGTGCCGCTCGAGCGCTTCGCGGCGGTGCTGTGGATTGCCGAGCGCGAGATGCCGGGTGAATTGGCGGCGGCGCTGGCGGGGCGCTGCGTGGTGTATCGGGTGGGGGGATGAGTCTGAGCCTGCCTCGACTGCTGTTTTCCGCCGCTGACCGGCGGCTTCCTTTCTTTGCTGCGCCAAAGAAAGGAAGCAAAGAAAGGCGCCCCCCGCGCTCGCGCCGGGCCTGCGGCCCGGTCCCCTGCGCGGCTCGCCCGGCCGGGCGGCTGGCTAAACTCGCCTGCGGCTCGGACAACGCCAGCCGACGGACCCCGCCCGGGCTGCGCTGCTCGGCGCTTGCGAGGGGGAGTTGGGCGCTCCGTCGCTGGCTTGGTCATGAGGTTCGGGCATGAAACCCATTCGCCTCGCGCTGGGCCTCGGCTGCGACCGTGGCACGCCGGCCGCGACGATTCGCCAGGCCATCGACGAAGCGCTGGCGCGGGCCGGCGCGACGCTGGCCGACGTCGAAGCCGTTGCCTCGATCGACCTCAAGGCCGACGAGGCCGGGCTGCTCGAAGTCGCCCGCGCGTGCGGCTGGACGCTACGTTTTTACGCTGCCGCCGAGCTGGCGCAGGTGACGGTGCCCAACCCCTCCGAAACCGTGCGCAAACACACCGGCACCCCCTCGGTGTCGGAGGCCGCGGCGCTGCTCGCGGCCGGGACCGACCTCTCGCACCTCCTCATTGAAAAACATCGGCTGCGCGGCCCGGACGGCCGCAACGCCACCGTCTCCATCGCCAGGATGCCCTCATGAATGCACCCGCCACGCCGGTCAAAGCCGGCAAGATCCTGCTCGTCGGCCTCGGCCCGGGCAGCCACGACCACTTGACCGACCGCGCCCGCGCGGCGATCGCCGAGGCCGACACGGTGATCGGCTACGTCACCTACATCCGCCTTGTCGCCGAGCTGCTGGACGGCAAGGAGGTGATCAAGAAGTCGATGACCGAGGAGCTTGACCGCGCCATCGAAGCCTACGCCCGCGCCCGCGAGGGCAAGACGGTGGCGCTGATTTCCTCGGGCGATGCCGGCGTCTACGGGATGGCCGGACCGACCTTCGAAGTCCTCTTTCAGGCCGGGTGGACGCCGGAGTCGGAGATCGCGGTCGAGATCGTCCCCGGCGCCTCGGCGATCAACACCTGCGCCGCGCTGGTCGGCGCGCCGCTGACCCACGATTTTTGTGCCATCTCGCTCTCCGACCTGCTCACCCCGTGGCCGACCATCGCCCGCCGGCTCGACGCGGTGGCCTACGCCGACTTCGTCGTCGCCCTCTACAACCCCAAGAGCGGGCGCCGCACCCGGCAGGTGCTCGAAGCGCAGCGCATCTTCCTGCGCCACCGCGATCCACAGACGCCGGTCGCGGTCGTCAAGTCGGCGTTCCGGCCCAAGCAGCGGATCGAATTCACCACCCTGGAAAAGATGGGCGAAGCCGAGATCGGGATGCTGTCGACGGTGCTGATCGGCAACTCCAACACCTATGTGCGCGACGGGCTGATGATCACCCCGCGCGGTTACGCCAACAAATACGCGGTCGAAGACGGTGAGCGCAACACGCGCCTTGGCGAGCAGGCCGGGCGTTCGCTGTCGACGGGCCTGACGGGCTGGCTCGAGGACGTGCGCACGCGCCACGCCGCCGGGTTGTCGCTGGCCGAAATCGCCCGCCGCGACCGGCTGCCCGAGGATTACGTTGCCGCCGTGCTGGCTGAGAGCGCCGATACGGAGAGTGACGTCGTCATGGATTCTGAATGCGAGTAGAATAGATCTTGAATTCGGGACGGTCCGGTGTCCCCTGCTTGAGTTGTACCGGACAGCAACGACAGGTGCCCCAGGCGTCGTCCAGACGCCGGGGTGAAACGGGAACGGGGTGCGCGGTTCAATCGACCGCAATGCCCCGGCTGCCCCCGCAACGGTAAGCGAGTGCGGGTGCATCACGGCGTTTCCGCCCGGAAACGCCAGCCACTGAAGTCCGTCCGTGCGCAGCAGTTTGCACGGCGGTATCGGGAAGGCGATGCACCAAGACTTGCGAGCCCGGAGACCGGCCTGTCGTCGGTGCCGCCGCGCGTGCGCGACGGCGATTGCAATGGCCTGTCTGCGGGGATGCGGAGGGCGGCAAGCGGCGATCATTCCTTGGTCACATGCCTGTCGTTCCGTGGCGGACGGCCTGACGAAGGAGCGGTTCGCATGTCGTTTCCCATTTCTCCTGTTCCGGTAGACTCGCGCCTCGGAACGGCGCCATCGTCGCCCGCCGTGGGGCGCCGCGCTCAGCGTGCCGCGCCGCGAGTGTCCGAGCGTTCTTCACTGTCCTGGCCCGATTCGCCGGCCGCTTTTGCGCCGCGCCCTGTTCAACCGGCCACGCGGCGCGAAGCGGGCTGGCATGGCCCGCTTTCGCCTGAGGCGCAAGCCCGTCTCTACCTCGAAATCCTCGAAGAATCCGATTACGCCGAGCGCTTGGCGCCGGTGGTCGGCGGCGATCATCGCGACGTGCTCGACATCGGCGCCGGCAATGGCGCCCTGAGCCGTCGTTGCCTGGCCCGTCCGGCACGCTGGCTGGCGGTCGAGCCGAACGTGGCGATGGGCGAGGCGCTGGCCCGACTGCGGCCGCAACTGGCACGCGACGGGGTCGATTTGGCGCACCTGGCGACGACCTGGCAGGGACTGCCGGAGTCCTTTTGTGCCGAAAGCGTCTTCGCCTTCAATCTCGGTGCGACGCACCACGAAGCCGGCGCGCTCTTTGACGACCTCGTCGAGCGCTGCCGGCACGAGATGGTCTGGGTGGTGCCCGCGCAGTACGGCCCGTCGACCTTCTGCCTGGCCGGCTTCCTGCCGCCTGAATTGCACGGCGCCGACACCGGGCCGGCGTTCGAACGCACCCTGGCCGCCCTGGCGCGCGAACAGCAGCCACAGGCGATTGATTTCGTCGACTGGCAGTGCCGCCTGACGTTCAAGTCCCGTGAATTGGTCGTCCGGCATTTTCTTGAGCGCCTCGAACTGGCGTCCGACAGTGCCCACGGCCGGGCCGTCGCCGACTACCTCGACTACCGCCTGGGGCCGGGCGGCGAGGAAGCCCGTATCGTCTGCGCCAAGCGCAGCGCAGTGCTCCGCTGGAGGTTCTGAACCTTGGCCCGCTGCGCCATTTCCCTTTTCGCCTCGTCGCGCTGCGTCACGCTTACCCCATGAGCGTTCCGCCGTCTTTCTCCCCCCATGGCGAATGATGTCACCCCGGGCGGCGAGGCTTTTTTCTTCTCATTTCAAGGCTAACTTCCATGCATTCCGAATTTTCTCCCCCGCCTTTCCCTCGCTCAGCGGCCTGGTGCTCCCTGGTCGTGTTCAGCCTCTTTCCCGCCACCTTGCGGGCTGAAAACGAAGCGCCTCGATTGCCCAGCGTCGAGGTGAGCGCGGCGCGCGTCGTCAGCACCGCGACCCGGCTCGACGAGGATCCGCTGCGCCTGCCGTTCTCCACCGCAGTGGTGACGCGCGAGGAGATGGACAACAGCGGCGCGCGCACGCTCGAAGAGGCGCTGCGCAGCGTTCCCGGCCTGCAGCACGGCACCCAGGGCAATTACTACACGCGCTTCGAGACGCGGGGCCTGCGCGACACGCAGGACGTCCTGGTGCTGATCGACGGCGTGCCTTTGCGCCTGCTCCAAGGCAATGCCGACGTCACCCTGATCGCACCCGATCTGGTCGAGCGCATCGAGTTCGTCAAGGGGCCGGCGTCGGCCTTGTACGGGCGCAATGCCATCGGTGGCGTGGCCCAATTCTTCATGCGACCGGAGAAGGAAGGGGCGACCGTCACCGCCACCGCCGGCAGCTTCGGGCGGCTCGACGGCAGCTACCGGCAGCGTTTCGACTACGCGCGCGGCAACGTCTTCATCGGCCTTGCCCATGCCGAGAACGACGGTTTCCAGAAAAATACCGAGCGCCGCCAGCCGGCCACCGTGCTGGGCATCGACCATGCGATGAGTTCAGATTGGACGACCGGCCTGCAGATCTACGACACCCAGGTGCGCGCCGAGCGCGGCTCGATCGTGCCGCTCAAGGACGGCAAGCCGATGTACGGGATCAGCGCACGCGACAATTATGCGATTCCCGGCGTGCAAATCGACGGCGATTACCAGTCCGTGGCCTGGAAGAACGAGCTGCGCCTGGCTCAGGGGTGGTCGCTGCGTCATCTCACCAGCTTTGCGTGCTACGACCGCCTGTTCATGGGCGGCGTGACCATCGTCCCCGGACCGACGGCGGTGAGCAAGGGGTATTCCGAGACCGACACTTCCGACCGTGGCGTCTTCCACGATCTTGCCCTGACCCACCGGCATGAAGGTAAGGGTTGGAGCAATACGCTGCAGTTCGGCATCAATCTTGAACACGCCTGGCAGGATCAGGTGTCGCCGACCTTCCGTAATGCGCCGACCTATCGCGGGCCGGACTACAACACGCCGGTCAGCAACAAGAACAACGACCCGCGCGGTGTGCGCGGCCCGGCGGTGGCCTCGCGCTTCGACCAGGAGGTGCGCAGCTTCTATCTGCAGGACCGGCTCGAAATCGGCGATCTCGGCCTCGTCGCCGGAATTCGCCACGACGCCTTCGAACAGCGTCTGACGCGCTCGAACACGAACGCCGAATCACGCCAAGAAGACAGCCGCACCAGCCCGCGCTTCGGCGCCGACTGGATCTACGCCCGGCGCGGCGACAGCGCGCACTCGACCTTCTTCAACTGGAGCGAGGGTTTCCGGCCCCAGGCGGTGGCGCTCAATACGCGCAACAACGTGGTGGTGCCCGACCTGCTGCGCCCGGAGCGGACGCGCAGTCTCGAAATCGGGGTGAAGGGCGAAGGACCGGAACAGCGCTGGACCTATCAGGTGAGCGCCTTCCGGGCCGACAAGCTCGACGGTCAGCGTTCCTTCCGCAATGGGCCGGACAGCTTCATCTTCAGCAACGCCACTTCGCGCACCCAGGGGGTCGAATCGCTGTTAGGGTGGCGCTTGGGCGAGCATTGGCGCGGCTACGCGCACTACACGCGCCAGGACGCCAAGCTGCGCGACTTTCAGACCTACGATAACGCCGGCAAACCGACGCAGAACTACGGTGGCAACCGGGTGCGCATGTCGGCGCGCAACATCGCCGGGCTGGGCGCGACCTATGCCTACGGACGCTGGGTGTGGACGACTTCGGCCAACTACGTCGGCAGCCGCTATCTGCGCGACAACGTTGCCCATTCGCAGAAGCTGCCGAGCTACACCTTGCTCAACACCGCGCTCAGCTATCAGGTGTCGTCGATGCTGAGCGTGCAGGCCGGGGTCAATAACCTGACCGACGAGTACTACATCGGCGACGACATGTCCTCGCAGGAAGCCGGCAACGCCGGGGCGCCGCGCAGCGTGTTCGTGCGCGTGCGCTTGAGCCTGTGAAGCTGCTGCGGCGTCGCGTCTTTGCTGGCCTCGCGGTCGGCGTTTGCGCCGGTGCGGCCGCTGCGCTCCGGCCGGGAACGGCGCAGGCGGCGGCCGCGAGCGGATTCCCGCGGACCTTGAACGACGCCCTCGGGCGGCGCGTACGCCTGGCGGAAGCGCCGCAACGCATCGTCGCGGTCTTCCCGAGCAACGTCGAGATTGCCTTCGCCCTCGGGCTCGAAGCGCGCATCGCCGCGGTTGGCGGGCGCGTCTTCTGGCCGCCCGAGGCGCGGGACAAGCCTTCGGTGGGCGGTCCGCTGGGCTATTCGGCCGAGGCCGTCGCCGCCCTGGCGCCGGACCTGATTGTGGTGACGCCTTCGCATCGCAGCGCACTGGGGCTGATCGAACCTTTTGCCCGCATCGGCGTTCCGGTGCTGGTGCTGCATCATCCCGACCTGCCCTCGATCTTGCGCAACATCCTCCTGCTCGGTCAGGCCGCCGCCTGCGAGACGAGGGCGCAGGCGGTGGTCGATGGCATGCGCGACGAACTTGCGGCCGTGGCGGCGCAGGTCGCCGGCCGGCCGCGGCCGCGCGTCTATCTGGAAACGGCAGCCGCGGCACGCGGCGTCTACCAGACCGTCGGTCGCGGACACTACGCCCACGATGCCTTGGCCTGGGCCGGCGGGGAAAACGCCTTCGCCGACCTGGCCGGCGCAGCGCAGGTCAGCGGCGAGGCGATTTTTGCGCGCGACCCGGACCTCATCATTTCGCTGCAGAAACGCCCGGGCGATTCCATCGAGATCGCGTGCCGTCCCGGTTGGGCCAGCTTGCGCGCGGTGCGCGCCGGGCGCGTCGCGGTTTTGCCGCGCGCCCACAAGCTGATTCCCGGGCCGCGCCAGATCGAAGCGGTGCGGGCCTACGCCCGGGCCATCCATCCGGAGGTTTTCGATGTCTGAACGCGTTTCGTCGGGCGTTGCGCTGGGCGTGCTCCTCGCGGTGCTGATTCTAGTCGTGGGATTGGCCCTGGCCTGCGGTGCGGCCTTGGTTCTCCCGAGCGCCTGGGACGGGGAGACGGCCGCCGCCGCCCTGGTCTGGGTCTGGCGCGCCCCGCGGGTGGCCGCCGCCGCGGTCGTCGGCGCCTGTTTGGCACTTTCCGGACTGCTGTGCCAAGGGGTTTTCCGCAATCCGCTGGCTGAACCTTACCTCTTGGGCAGTGCCGCCGGCGCGGGCCTCGGTGCGGCTTTCGTTTTTCTTTTGCCCGAAGCTTTGCCGCCAGCCCTCGGCCTGCCGGCACTGGCCTTCATCGGCGCGCTTGCCAGCAGCGCCCTGGTGCTGGCGGTCGGCGGGCTGCGCGGGCCGCCTGCGCGCCTGCTCCTCGCGGGCGTGGCGCTGGCGGCGATCCTGTCGGCCTTGCGCAGTCTGCTCCTGATGCTCTTCGGCGACGAATCGACCAACCTGCGCGCGCTCGTCTCCTGGCAGTTGGGCGGAATCCAGACGCCGACCTGGGGCGAATGGTGGGGGCTGTTCCTGTTCGCGCTGGCTCTCCTCGTCGCGACGCTGCGTCTGGCGCCCGGACTCGATGCTCTGGGCCTGGGCGAGGAGGTTGCGCACAGCATGGGCTACCGCTTGCGCCCTCTGGTGTTCTCGACCCTCGGCGTCGCGGCGTTGGCGACGGCTTGCGCCGTGGCCTGGGGCGGGTTGATCGGTTTCGTCGGGCTGGTGGTGCCCCACGTCGCGCGCTGGTGGGTGGGGCCGCTGCACGCCCGCCTGGCGCCGGTGGTCGCGCTGGGGGGCGCGGTGCTGATGGTCGGCGTCGATGCCGTGGCGCGCAGCGCGCTGGCGCCGAGCGAGATCCCCGTCGGGCTGCTGACCGCCTTGCTCGGTGGCCCGTTCTTTCTTTTTCTCCTGCTGCGGGGGGCGCGATGAAAGCGAGCGCTTTCGCGGCACAATGCTTCGGTATCCGCGTTGCCGTCGAGGGCGGGTGCCGCCTGCTCGACGACGTTTCCTTCGCCATTCCCGAATGCGGAGTGCATGGCTTGATCGGCCCCAACGGGGCGGGCAAATCCACGGCTTTGCGGGCCCTGCTCGGGGTCATGCCCTTGTCCGGCGGGCGCATCGAAATCGGCGCCCGTCCCCTCGCCGGGTGGGCGCCGCGGGCTCTGGCCGCCCACCTCGGTTATCTGCCGCAGCAGCCCGTCTGCCATTGGGACCTGACGGTGCGCGAGATGCTCGATCTGCGCGTCGATCCTGAGGTTCCCGCCGTTGCCGGCCTCTTTGCCCGCTGCCGCATCCGGAGTTTGCTCGAGCGGCGCTTTTCCACGCTTTCCGGCGGTGAGCAGGCGCGCGTTTCGCTCGCGCGGACCTTGGCGCACGCGCCGCGTCTGCTCCTTGCCGACGAACCGGCGGCGCACCTCGACCTGGCGCAGCAGCACGACATGTTGCGCCTGCTGCGGGAAACGGCGGTGAGCTGTGCGGTGCTGGTGGTCCTGCATGATCTGCACCTGGCGGCGCGCTATTGCGACAGCGTCAGTGTGCTTGCCGGCGGGCGTTGCGTGGCTACGGGCGCGCCCGCCGAAGTGTTGCGCGAGGACGTGCTGCGGCCGGCCTTCGCGGCACCGGTGCGGGTCTTGCGCGTCGACGGTACGGCGTATTTCTCGCTGCCATGAGTGCCGCCGGCCTGCGCCGTGCGCTGGCGACGCTGCGCTGGCCGGCGCTGTGCGCCGCGCTGGCGACGCACGCCGGCTTGTTCTTCCTGTTGCACGCCGCCGGGACGGGGGCGCCGCGCCCGACCGAGGCCGTGCCGCTGGCGGTTGAATTGTGGCCCGGCGGCGCTATGGCCGGCCCTGGTGCTTTGGCGCTGACCGCAGCGGCGCCTGCAAAAACACCGCCGGCACGGCCTGCCGCCTCGCGCCCCCAGCCGCGCGCTCAGCCGAATGCGGCAAGCGCAGCGGCCGAGCCGGCGAGCATTGCGAACACGTCGCTCGATCACGCTGCGGAATGGCCCTTGAGCGGAGCAACGGCCTCTCCCGGGGCGCAGGCCGTCCAGTCCTCCTCAGGTATGCAGGATGGGGCCGGTGGCGCGGCGGATGGGCACGTTGGCGGTGCGGCGGTGGCGGCGCGTTACGATGCCGCCTACCTGCGTAACCCGCCGCCCGAGTATCCGCCAGTGGCGCGACGTCGCGGCGAGGCTGGAACGGTGCTGCTGTCGGTGTGGGTCGAAGCCGACGGGCGCGCGGGCGAGGTGAGCGTGCGCCAGGGGTCGGGCAGCACGCGCCTGGATCGCGCCGCGCTCGAGGCCGTGCGTCGCTGGCGTTTTGTTCCAGCCAAAAACGGCGGCGTGGCACTGGCCAGCCGCATCGAGGTGCCGATCGTCTTCCGGCTCGAGGATTGAGCTTTCAGTACGCCGTTGGCGTCGGGCCGGCGGCGTCGGCGTCTTCCGGCCAGCGGTTCTCGAACAGCACCCGGTCGAGCGGCAGGCGTTTTCCCCAACCGGCGTCTTCGAACATCGGGCGCGGGTAGAAAGCCGGGACGCGGCCGATGCACAGGATGCCCAAGGGGCGGGCGCCCTCGGGCAAGGCGAGCAGGGCGGCGAGTTGCTCGGGGGCGAAGAACGAGACCCAGCCGAGGCCAATGCCTTCGGCGCGCGCGGCGAGCCACATGTTCTGAATCGCGCAGCCGACCGAGGCGACGTCCATCTCGGGCAGCAGGCGGCGGCCGACGAGGTGTTTCTCGCGCCCCGGCATCAGCGTCACGACCAAAAGCTCGGCGCATTCGCGGATGCCTTCGATCTTCACCCCGAGAAATTCTTCCTTGCGCGAGGGCAGGGCTTCGGCGGTGGCCAGGCGTTCGGCCTCGACCAGGGCATGCATCTGCTCGCGCAGCCCGGCATCGGTGATGCGCAGGAAGCGCCAGGGCTGCATGTAGCCGACCGAGGGCGCGAGGTGGGCGGCTTCGACCAGGCGCTCGAGCAGGCCCTCGGGCAGCGGCTCGGCCTCGGCGGCGGGGACGAAGTGGCGCATGTCGCGGCGTTCGCGCAGGGTCCGCCAGAGGGCGGCGATCTCGGCGTCGCTGTAGCGGGGATCGGGCGTGCTCGTGCTCATGGGGCGTCCTTCACAGGAACAGGCGGGCGGTCGCCTGTGGGTTGGAGGGAAAATAGAGGTGCAGGTAGCTGGCGGTGAGGCGGGCGCGGCGATAGACGGCTTCGCCCGCGCGTCCGGCCGGATGCGTGGACATGCACAGCGGCGCGAGCGGGGTTTCGCTGCGCGAGTAGTGGAAGGTGTGGCCGCGCAGGCGGCCTTCGGGCAGCTCGACCTCCTGCAGGCCGAGGCCGGCGAGGCGCTTTTGCATCACCACCTGGCCGGGCAGCAGGCCGGCGAGCGCGTGTTCGCGGCCTTCGCCGTCGATCAGCGTCTCGAACAGGCTCATCAGCCCGCCGCATTCGGCGAGCAGCGGCCGGTGGGCGTCGACGTGGGCCTTGAGCGCGGCCCACAACGGCCGTTGAGCGGCCAGGCGCTCGGCGTGCAGTTCGGGGTAGCCGCCGGGCAGCCACACGGCGTCGCAGGGCGGCAGGGCATCGCCGGCGAGCGGCGAGAAGAAGGCGAGGGTGGCGCCAAGCTGGCGCAGGCAGTCCTCGTTGGCCGGGTAGCGGAAGCAGTAGGCGGCGTCGCGCGCCACCGCGATGGTGCGCCCGCGCAGCAGCGGTTCGACGGCGGCGGGCGCGGGCGCGGAGAAGTCGACGGGCGGCGGCAGGTGCGCCGCGGCGGTCGGCGCCAGCAGGTCGGCCATGCGCTCGATGCGCTGCACGAGGTCGTCGATCTCGGCGGCGGGCAGCAGGCCCAGGTGGCGCTCGGGCAGCGCGGCGTCGGCCGAGCGCGGCAGGTGGCCGTACCAGGCGATGCCCGCGGGCAGGCTGGCGGCGAGCATTTCGGCGTGGCGCGCGCTGCCGACGCGGTTGGCGAGCACCGCAGTGAGCGGCGTTCCGGGGCGGTAGTGCTTGAGGCCGTGGGCGATGGCGCCGAAGGTGCCGGCCATCGCGCCGCCGTCGATCACCGCCAGGATGGACAACCCCAGGCGAATGGCGAGGTCGGCGGCCGTCGGCTCGCCGTCGTAGAGGCCCATCACGCCTTCGACGAGGATCAGGTCGGCGTCGGCCGCGGCTTCGGCGAGGCGGCGGCGGGCGTCGTCCTCGCCGCACATCCAGAGGTCGAGGTTGTAGCAGGGGGCGCCGCTGGCGATGGCGTGGATCTGCGGGTCGAGAAAATCGGGGCCGCACTTGAACACGCGCACGCGCCGGCCGAGGCGGGTGTGCAGGCGGGCAAGCGCGGCGACGATGGTGGTCTTGCCCTGGCCGGAGGCCGGGGCGGCGACGAGCAGGGCGGGGCAGCGCTGAGCCTGGGCCATGGCGCTCACCACTCCAGTCCGGGCATCGCCGGCACGCCGGCCTGGAAGGCATGCTTGACCATGGCCATCTCGGTGACTGTGTCGGCGGTTTCGATCAGCGCCGCCGGCGCGGCGCGGCCGGTGACGATCACATGCTGCGGGCGCGGGCGGGCGGCGAAGGCGGCGAGCACGGCGGGCAGATCGAGCCAGCCATACTTGAAGGCGTAGGTCATTTCGTCGAGGACCACGAGGTCGGTCGCCGGGTCGGCCAGATGGGTCGCGGCGATGGCCCACGCAGCCTGGGCCGCCGCGGCGTCGCGCGCGGCGTCCTGGGTCTCCCAGGTGAAGCCTTCGCCGGAGACGTGCCAGGCGAGGCGCCCGGGTTCGCGTTCGGCAAAGGTGCGGAAGAAGGCTTCTTCGCCGGTGTCGGTGCGGCCTTTGACGAACTGCACCACGGCGACGCGCTGGCCGTGCCCGAGCGCGCGCGCGACGACGCCGAAGGCGGCCGAGGACTTGCCCTTGCCGTTGCCGGTGTTGACCAGCAGTACGCCGCGCGCGTCCTGTGCGGCGGCAATGCGCGCATCGATCACGGCTTTCTTGCGGACCATGCGGGCGGTGTGGCGGGCGTCTTGGTCGGGGCTGGTCATCGTGGGCCTTTCTTCGGAGCGGGGCCGGCGTGAGGCGGTGTTGAGCTTACTTCGGCACGAAGCTGACGTGGCCGCCGCTTTCGAGGGCGTGCAGCGGATAGTCGTAGAGTTGCGACAGGCGTTCGGCGGTGAGCCGTTCGGCGACCGGGCCGAAGTCGCAATGGCCGTCGCCGTCGACGAGCAGGGCCAGGTCGCAGTAGCGGCGGGCCAGCGCCGGGTCGTGCAGGACCATGACCACGCCGGCGCCGCGCCGCACGGCGGCGGCGAAGAGGTCGAGCACGGCGATCTGGTGTTTGAGGTCGAGGTGCGCGAGCGGCTCGTCAAGCAGCATCAGCGGGGCGTCCTGCGCGAGCAGGGTGGCGACGGCGAGGCGCTGGCGTTCGCCGCCGGAGAGGCTTTGCACGTCGCGCTGCTCGAGCGCTGCGAGGTCGACCGCGGCGAGCGCGGCGCGCACGATGCGCGCGTCCGCCTCGCCCTCCCAGCCCCAGCGTTCGAGGTGCGGGTGGCGGCCGACGAGGGCGGTTTCGAGCACCGTCGCACTGAAAGCGTCGACGCGCGTCTGCGGCAGCCAGCCGCGCAGGCGCGCGCTTTGCCGGGCGCCGAGCTGGGCGTAGGTCTGGCCGGCGAGCTCGATCTGTCCGGCCTGCGCTGGACGCAAGCCGGCAAGGGTCGAGAGCAGCGTCGATTTGCCGGCGCCGTTGCGCCCGACGATGGCCAGCGACTGGCCGCGGTGCAGTTCGAAATCGAGCTTGCGGCAGAAGCTGCGCCCGCCGATGCCCACGTGCAGGCCCCGCACCGCGAGCAGGGGTGCGGTCTGCAGGCTGGCTGGAAGGCCGTTCACGCGCGCTCTCCGGGGCGGGTGCGCCCGTCGCGGGCGAGCAGGAAGAGAAAGACCGGGACGCCGATCAGCGCGGTGAGCACGCCGACCGGCAATTGCTGCGGCGCGACGACGCTGCGTGCCAGGGTGTCGGCGACCGAAAGCAGGCTGCCGCCGGCGAGCGCGGCGGCGGGCAGCAGCAGGCGCTGGTCGTTGCCGAGCGCGAGGCGGACGAGGTGCGGCACGATCAGGCCGATGAAGCCGACCGAGCCGCTCTGGGTGACCGCCGCGGCGGTGGCCAGCGAGGCGCCGAGATAGACGCCGGCGCGCAGGCGGCCGACTTCGACACCGAGCGACTGGGCGAGGTCGGCGCCGCGGGTGAGCAGGTTGAGTTCGCGCGCGAAGGGCAGCGCGAGGGCGAGAACGAGAGCCAGCGCAGCGAGTGCAAAGCGCGGGTCGCCGGCCTGGGCGAGGTCGCCCATCAGCCAGAAGATCATGCCGCGCAGCTTGTGGTCGGGCGCGATCGAGAGCAACAGGGCGACGAGCGCGCCGCAGCCGGCGGCGACGATGACGCCGGTGAGCAAGAGGCGGGTCTGCGTCCAGGAGCCGTCGCCGTGCGCCAGGCCGAAGACGACGAACATCGCGGCCAGGGCGCCGACGAAGGCCGCGCCGTGGATGCCGACGCTGGCGAAACCGAAGAGGATGGCGCAGAGGGCGCCGACGCTGGCGCCGCCGCTGATGCCGAGCACGTACGGGTCGGCGAGCGGGTTGCGCAAAAGAACTTGCAGGAGGGCGCCGGCCAGGGCGAGCAGCCCGCCGCAGGCGAAACCGGCGAGCGCGCGCGGCAGGCGCAGGTTGAGGATGATGTCGGTGTGCGTCCCGGCATCGCCGCCGGAGAGCGCGGCGAAGACCGAGGATAAGGGCACTGCCACGCTGCCCACCGCGAGCGCCAGCGCCAGGCTCAGGATCGCCAGCCCGACGAGGGCGGCGAGGATGAGCAGGGCGCGGCGGCGGGTGGGCATGGGGCTGAGGGCTTACTTCGGCTGGTAGCGGATGCCGACGAAGACGGTACGGCCCGGCGTCTCGTAGTCGCGCTTGAGCTCGTAGTCCTTGTCGAACAGGTTGCCGACGCGGGCGAAGAGCGAGAGGTCTTTCTCCAGCCGGTAGTCGGCGCGCAGATTGACGGTGGCGTAGCCGCCGAGCTCCTGCGTGTTGGCCGCGTCGTTGTAGCGCATGCCCGAGGCGATCACGTCGCCGCCCCAGGTCAGGCGCCCGTAGACGTGGTCGAAGCCGAGCGAGCCGTGCTGACGGGCGCGGTGCGTCAGGAAATTGCCGGTTTCGCGGTCCTTCGGATTCTGCAGGTCGAGGCTGGCGCGCAGCGTGAGGTTGCCGATGCGGTGCTTGCCGCTGAGCGTACCGCCTTCGAGACGAGCCTTGCCGATGTTGTACGGCAGCCAGTCGCCCCACATGTTGTTGGGATCGACGGGCGCCCAGGCGATCAGGTTGTCGACGTCGTTGCGGTAGAGCGTGAATGCGACGCTGGTCGAGGCCGTCTCGTAGTTCAGGCCGATTTCACGGTTGCGCGATTCCTCGGGTTGAAGGTTGGGGTTGCCGGCGCCGGGCCAGTAGAGGTCGTTGAAGGTCGGCGCCTTGAAGCCCGTCGAAGCGGCCGCGCGGGCACGCCAGGCGTCGCTGATCTGGTAACCGTAGGCCAGGCCGCCGGTGTTCTTGTGTCCGAACTGCGAGTCGTCGTCGCTGCGCAGGTTGGCCTGCAGGCGGTGGTTGCCGAAGGAGCCGTTCCAGCCGGCCAGCAACGAGTTGGTCGTGCGCGAGTCCTCGGTGTACTTCTTGTTCGAGTCGACCGACTGGCGCAGCGATTCGGCGGCGAGGAGCAGCGAACCGACCGGCAGGCGGATGTCGTTCTGCCAGACGAATTGGTCCTGATTGGTGCGGTAATCGTCGCGCGCCTTCGGACTGCTGTGGTTTTTGCTGTCATCGACGCTGCGCCCGAGGCGCACTAAGCTCGTCCAGTCGGTAGTGATGCGGTTCTTGCTGTAAACCGCGTAGCTTTCGGTCGTGGACGTGCTGCGGTAGTTGTAGTCCGGGTTGGCGGGGGCGGGCCAGGGGGCGGTGCTGTCGTATTCGTTTTTGTTGCGGCTGTAGAAGGTCTGGACGCCGAGTTCGTGGCCCGGCGCGACGTCGAACGAGAGCTTGGCCGAAGCGTTGAGGTTTTCGTAACCGTCCTTGTCCTTGTTGTACGCCGCGCTCTTCGGGTTGCTGTTGACGTTGAACCCGTCGCTGTCGGTGCCACCGACGCGCAGGCTGTAGCGCCAGGCGCCGCTTTGGCCGCTGAGGCCGGCGTTGGCCTCGGTCGTACCGTAGGTGCCGTAGCCGATGTCGCCGTAGACGCGGGCCGGGCCTTCACTGCGCTTGGTGAAAACCTGGATGACGCCGCCGATGGCGTCCGAGCCGTAGAGCGCCGAAGCCGAGCCCTTGAGGATTTCGACGCGTTCGATCTGTGCCAGCGGGATGTTCTCGATCGACGCCGTGCCGAGCGTCGCCGAGCCAACGCGCTGGCCGTCGATCAGCACCAGGGTGTGGCCGGCGTTGGCGCCGCGCAGGTAGACGCTGGTCGCCGAGCCGCGGCCGCCAGCGTTCGAGAATTCGACGCCGCCGGTCTGGGTCAGCAGTTCGCCCAGGGTTTGCAGCGGGCCGGCTTTTTCGATGTCGTCACGGGTGATGACTGCGACGTCGTTGAGCAGTTCGTTGGCGCGCACCGGCTGGCGGGTGGCGGTGACGACGACCGCTTCGCCCTGGGGTTCCGTTTGGGCGGCAGCGGGGAACGCCGCGAGCAGCGCGAGGGCGCCGGCGGCGAGGGTGTGGCGAGGATGCATGTGCGGGACTCTCCCTTTGGCCGGTGTGCGTCCCCGCACCTCGGCCGCGTTGATAAACCGGAAGCGCCGGAAGGAGAGTGGTTTCGGTCTCGATGGACGTGACATTTCGTGACCGCCTCCCCGCGGCACTTCCATTGTGGTGTGCCAAGGCCGGTATCCGGGCTCGCGAGTCTTGATCCGCCGCCTTCCCAGGTGAAACACCCAGTGGCATGAGGGCGGACCCACACTCGCTTACCGTTGCGGGGGCAGCGCAGGTCTTGCGCCGGAGGGCGCGCACCTGCTTCCCGTTTAACCGCGACGGGGTCGTAAACCCCGTGGTTGCGGCACCTTGGTACGGTGTTCCGCCCGAAGCCGGGCGGAACGGTCAATTGTACCTCGGGAGGTCGGGGTGCGTAAAACAGACAGCATCCTCGGCATACCAAAAAATAATGGTTTAAGGTCTTGTTTGAAACGGATTTTTGTCGTACTTTTGCGCCGCTTTTTTACAACCTGGAGTAAGAGCGAATCGCGGGCGCCGGCCGAGCCGAACACGCGCCTTTTTTTGACCTTTTGATCAACCTACCGACATGCTTCTCTGGTCCATCGCAATCTACCTACTCATTTCCATCGGTATCGGCCTGTACGCCGCGACCCGCGTACATAACGCCAAGGACTTCGCCATCGCCGGACGAAGTCTGCCGTTTCCCGTGGTGATGGCCACCGTTTTTGCCACCTGGTTCGGGGCGGAGGCGGTTTTCGGCGTGTCGGCGACCTTCGTCAAGGACGGCCTCGGCGGTGTCGTTGCCGATCCCTTCGGCGCCAGCCTGTGCCTGATCATCGCGGGCATCTTCTACGGCTCGAAACTCTACAAGCTCAACGTCCTGACCCTCGGCGACTTCTTCCGCATGCGCTACAACCGCACGGTCGAAGTGCTGACCACGCTGTGCATTGTGGTCTCCTACCTCGGCTGGGTTTCGGCGCAGATCAAGGCGTTGGGCCTCGTGTTCAGCGTCGTGACCGACGGCATGATCTCGCAGGAAATGGGCATGGTCATCGGCGCCGCCATCGTGCTGACCTACACTGTCTTCGGCGGCATGTTCTCGGTCGCCATCCTCGACTTCGTGCAGATGGGCGTGGTCATGGGCGGCCTGCTCTACATCGCCAGCGTCGTCTCGGGCATGACCGGCGGCGTCGATGTCGTCGTGAATCACGCGGCCGATGCCGGCAAGCTCGAGTTCTTCCCGACCGACGGTCTCTCGGCCTGGCTGACCTTCATCGGCGCCTGGGTGACGATGATGCTCGGCTCGATCCCGCAGCAGGACGTCTTCCAGCGCGTGACTTCGGCCAAGTCGGCCAAGATCGCGATCTGGGCCTCGGTGGCCGGCGGCTCGATCTACTTCGTCTTCTGCTTCGTGCCGATGTTCATCGCCTACTCGGCGACGCTGATCGACCCGGAGACCTTCAACGGCCTGATCGAGACCGACAGCCAGCTGGTGCTGCCGACGCTCGTCCTGCAGCACACCCCGGTGTTCGCGCAGACGATCTTCTTCGGCGCGGTGCTCTCGGCGATCATGAGTTGCTCGTCGGCGACCCTGCTCGCGCCCTCGGTGGCCTTCGCCGAGAACGTGGTGCGCAACTACTACCCGAACATCAGCGACCGCGCCTTCCTGCGCATGATGCGTCTGTGCATCGTCGGCTTCACCGGCATGGTGCTGGTGTTCGCGCTCAACACCGAGCACTCGATCTTCAAGATGGTCGAAAACGCCTACAAGATCACGCTCGCCGGTGCCTTCGTGCCGCTGTTCTTCGGCGCGTTCTGGAAGCGGGCGACGACGCAGGGCGCGCTCTTCGCCATCTTCGGCGGCTTGTCCTCGTGGCTGGCGATCGAGTTCTTCGTCGGCGAGGCGAGCCTCGTGCCGCCGCAGCTGATCGGCCTCGGCGTCAGCATCATCAGCATGGTCGCCGGCTCGCTGCTACCGCAGCGCATCGGCCTGCGTCAGCCCGACGTGGCGCTGGCGACGCACTGACCCGGCCACGGCCGCGGCACCTGCCGCGGCCGTGGATTCGAGCGCGCGGCTTTCGCTGCCTCCCGTTCTGCCGCGGCGGGCGTCCGGGCGCTAGAATGGTGCGTCTTTGCCCGTGCCCGACCGATGTCCGCTCACGCTCCTTCCGCTGCGCCCGTGCGTCCGCACGCCGTCCAGACCCGCTTGCCGGGCTATCTGGCGCTGGCGTACGCGGCTCTGGTCGTCTATGCCAGCCTGCATCCGTTTACCGGCTGGCGCGATCCGGTCCTGCCGCCGTGGGTCTTTCTCGACGCCGCCTGGCCGCGCTACTGGACCGGGTTCGACCTGGCGATCAATGCCCTGGCCTACGTGCCGCTCGGCTTTTTCGCCGCGCTCGCCCTGCGCGGGCTGCTTCCGGCTTGGCTGGCCGCGTGCTGCGGTGCGCTCAGCGCGGCGGCGCTCAGTTTCGCCCTTGAGTGCGCGCAATCGTGGCTGCCGACGCGCGTGCCGTCCAACCTCGATCTGGCAAGCAACGCCCTGGGCGGCGCGCTCGGCGCCTTCCTCACCCTCTGGTTCGGCGCCCGCGTGCTGCTGCGGGCCGCACGCGCCCAGCGCGAGTTGCTCGCGCCGTTGCCGCACGTTGACCTCGGGCTGGTCCTGATCGGCCTGTGGCTGCTGACCCTGCTTTCGCCCGAGATCTTCCTCTTCTCCGGCGGCGACCTGCGCCAGCTGCTGCCGATCCCGCCCGTGCTCAGTTACCGGCCGCCGTCCTTCGCGGCGATGGAGACGGTGATCGTCGCCTGCCATACCCTGGCGATCGGCCTCATCGTGCGCGCCCTGCTTGGCGGACAGCGCTCGCCCTTTCTCGTGCTGCCCGTGTTTTTCCTGCTCGCGCTGGCGATCCGCACGCTGGCCGCGGTGGTTTTGGTCAATCCCGCCGCCGCCTTCAGCTGGCTGACCCCGGGCACGCTGCTCGGGCTGGGGGCCGGCAGCGGCGCCCTGGCGCTGACGCTGTGGCTGCCCGGGCCCTGGCGCATCGCGCTCGCCGCGCTGGCGCTGATGGCCGGGACGGTGCTGGTCAACCTCACGCCTTACAATCCTTATTCGGTCGCGGCGCTGGCGGTCTGGCGCCAGGGGCACTTCCTCAACTTCAACGGCCTGACCCGGCTGACCGCCAGCCTGTGGCCCTTTCTCGCCCTGCCCGGGCTGATCCTGCTGGCGCGGCGGGCTTGAAGCCCCGTCTGGAATTCCGCCGCGCGGTCGCGGTCTGACCGCGATGGGGAGGGCGATCCTTCCGACATTCCCTTTTTGGAGCACGGCGCACGATGAGTTATTTCAAACACCACGTTTTCTTCTGTTGCAACCAGCGCGCCGAGGGCGAAGGCTGTTGCAACAACCTCGGCGCGACGGCGGCGCAGACTTACGCCAAGGACCGCATCGGCCAACTCGGGCTCAAGGGCAAGGGCAACATCCGCATCAACAAGGCCGGCTGTCTCGACCGCTGCGACGACGGCCCGGTGCTCGTCGTCTACCCCGACGAAACCTGGTACACCTACGTCGATCACGACGACATCGAGGAAATCATCCAGGAACACCTGATCCACGGGCGCGTCGTCGAGCGCCTGAAGCTCTGAGGATTTCATGCGCATCGAGGAACATACCGTCCGCTTTGCCGGCGAGGCCGGCGACATCGAAACCATCGTCGAGGACCCGGGCACGCCGCGCGGCATTGCGCTCGTCTGCCACCCGCACCCGCTGTTCGGCGGCGCCAACACCAACAAGGTAGCGCAGACGCTGGCGCGGACCTTCACCCGCCTGGGCTATGTTGCCCTGCGCCCCAATTTCCGCGGCGTCGGCGGCAGCGCCGGAACGCACGCCGACGGGCGCGGCGAGGCTGTGGACATGCTCGCCGTGCTCGATGCGGCGCGGCAGACCTACGGCGACCTGCCGGTGGTGCTCGCCGGCTTCTCCTTCGGCGCCTACGTGCAGACCCGCGTCGCCCAGGCGCTGGCCGCTGCCGGACAGCCGGCGCAACGGCTGGTGCTGGTTGGTACGGCCGCCGGCTTCGTCGAGGGCGCGCGCCAGTACGACGTCCAGGCCGTCGCTGCCGATACCATTGTCATCCATGGCGCGGTCGACACCACCGTACCGCTGGCCAACGTTCTCGCCTGGGCCGAGCCGCTCGACCTGCCGGTGGTCGTGGTTCCGGGCGCCGACCATTTCTTCCACCGTCGCCTGCACGTCATCCGCGACATCGTGACGCGCGCCTGGCGGCATTGATCGAAGGGGGCAGCATGAGCACCCGTAACGTCCGCATCCTCGCTTTTGCCGGCAGTTCGCGCGCCGGCTCGTATAACGTCCGCCTGCTGGCGCATGCGGTCGAGTTGTTGCGCGCCCGCGGCGCCGACGTCGACGTGCTCGACCTCGGCGCGCTCGATCTGCCGCTCTACTACGCCGACGACGAAGCCGCGCACGGTGCACCCGCCGGCGTGCAGCGCCTGCGCGAGGCGATGCGCGCGAACGATGCCCTGCTCATCGCCTCGCCCGAGTACAACTGTTTTTTCACCCCGCTGCTCAAGAACGCCATCGACTGGGCGAGCCGTCCCGATCCCGGCCAGCCTTCGCCTTTCGCCGGCAAGTTCGCGGCCCTGCTCGCCGCATCGCCGGGCGCGCTCGGCGGGGTGCGCGGCCTGCCCGCGCTGCGCATCCTGCTCAGCAACCTCGGAGTGCTGGTGCTGCCCGGCCAGTTGGCGGTGCCGCTGGCGCACGAAGCCTTTGCCGACGACGGCAGCCTGCGCGACGCGCGCCTGGAGAAAACCCTGGGTGAGGTCGTTGGGGCCTTGCTGACCGCTTTCAAGCCCGCCTGAAGCGGTTTTCGGTGGCACGCACGTCCCGTGCGTAGCGGGCGCGCTTGACCGCGCTTCGCTGCCTCGGCGAGAATGACGTTTCCATTCGCCTCGACGGAACGGAACACGGTGAAATTCCGTGGCGGGCCCGCCGCTGTATCCGGGGACGAAGGCAGCTTGGCCGTAAGGCCAGCCACTGACGGGGACCACCCCGCCGGGAAGGCGCTGCACTTCGGCTGATCCGGGAGCCAGAAGACGTGTCGGGGTGAAGCGGAGCTTTGGCAAGGGCTCCGGCTGAACGCATGCTTGCGCGTGCGCTCAGCCGGAGCCCTTTTCTATTGGTCTTTCCCGAGGAGAGGAAACATGTCGCAAAACCAGCAAGCCACCGTCGCGCAAACCCCCGTCCAAAACGCCGCCCGTCCCGTGGCGCCGACCATCGCCAGCCGCAAGAGCTGCAATCCCGATGGCATCGGCCTGTCGCACTACGTGCTGATGGACAAGAAGGTCGCCAAGTAAGGCCCTGAACGCCCCGCGGCGCGCGTCGCCGCGGGCGGTTCTTCTTTTCGAATTTCATTCGCCGCTCCGCCCGAGGCGCCTGCGTTTGCCGGCGTTCGCGCGCCCTTGCGCGCACCGTTCCGGAGCGGCCGAGCCCAAGGATTTGTCATGACCTCCACCGTACTTGAACCGGCCGCTTGCGGCCTCACCTGCGTCGACATCGGTCACTCCACCTACACTGCCCTGACCGACCCCAAGACCGCCTTCTGGGCCCTCGTCGACAAGACCCGCGTCGCCGATGAACTCGCCGGCGGCGAATTGCTCACGCGCTACCGCGCCCAGGCCGACGAGTTTGCGCGCGAGTTGCACGCGCTGCGTTTCGAACTCACGCCGTCGGGCGTCTATCTCAACCCCACCGAGCGCTGCAACCTCAACTGCACCTATTGTTACCTGCCCAGCCAGCAGCGCAGCGAGGGCAAGCACATGTCGACCGAGACGCTGCTCGCGTCGCTCGAAACGTTGAAAACCTACTTCCGTTCGGTGATGCCCGAGGGGCGCAAACCGCGCGCCATCTTCCACGGTGCCGAGCCGCTGATGAATCAGGCAACGGTGTTCGCGGCGATCGACGCCTTCGGCGACGACTTCGCCTTCGGCGTGCAGACCAACGGCACCCTGCTCGACGATGCGGCGGTCGACTTCCTCACCTCGCGCAACGTCAGTATCGGCCTCTCGCTGGACGGCCCGCTCTCCGCCGTGACCGACGCTACGCGCCTGACCTGGGGCGGCAAGAGCGTGCACAACAAGGTGCTCCTGGCGATGGAAAAGCTGCGCGGCTACGGCTCGTGGAGCGTGATCACCACCTGCACCACCGAGAATCTGCCCTACCTCAGCCAGACGGTCGACCTGTTCCACGCCTTCGAGGTGCCGACCTGCATGCTCAACACGCTGCGCTGCACGCTGCCCGGGGCGCGTGGCGTCAAGCCGGCCGACGCCGACATGG
>NZ_JASDTF010000004.1:0-229765 GCF_041441355.1 Propionivibrio sp. | reverse complement strand
ACGGCGAACACCTCACTCCCTCACGCTGTTACACCACTTCCCGGGACACCGCCCGTCACGATCCACACTCCGGACGACCTGCCATGAGCATCCGCATCGACACCGACCTGCCGCCTCCGCTCGAAGTCGCTTTTCTTGGCGGAGGCATCAACTCCGCCGTCGGGCGCGCCCACCGTGCCGCGATCGAGCTGGACCGTGCCTTCCGTGTTGCCGCCGGCAGCTTCAGCCGCAATGCTGGCATCAACCGCGATACGGCGCGCGAATACGGTGTGGCCGAGGCGCGTACCTACGCCGACCTGGAAACCTTGCTTGCCGCCGAAGCCGGCAAAGTCGATGCGGTCGTCGTGCTGACCCCGACCGACTGCCACCGAGAACACATCGTGCCCTGTTTGGCTGCTGGCGTGCCGGTGATCAGCGAGAAGGCGCTCGCCACCTCCTGTGCCGAGATCGCCGAAATTCGCACCGCGTGCGAGGCCGCCCAGGGCTTCCTCGCCGTCACCTACAACTACACCGGCTATCCGATGTTCCGCGAATTGCGGCGAATGATTGCCGATGGGCGGCTTGGGCGGATCGGCCAGATTCACGTCGAGATGCCGCAGGAAGGCTTTTCGCGGCGCGACGCGAGTGGCCAGCGCATCGTGCCGCAGGCCTGGCGCCTGCACGACGCGCACGTGCCGACGGTATCGCTCGACCTCGGCGTGCACTTGCATTCGCTGATTCACTTCCTGACCGGCGCGGCCCCGCTCGAAGTGAGCGCGGTGAGTGGCACGCTCGGAAATTTCGCTGGCATCGTCGATAATGTGCAATGCTTGGCGCGTTACAGTGACGGTCTCGTCTGCAATTTCTGGTACGGCAAGACCGCGCTTGGCTATCGCAACGGTTTGCGCGTACGCGTCTATGGCGAAAAGGCGTCGGCCGAATGGCTGCAGATGGAGCCCGAAACGCTTTACTTTGCGGACAGCACTGGCCATCGCTGCATCATCGACCGGGCCAGCCCCGAGATCGTCGAAGCCAACGCCGCGCGCTACACACGCTTCAAGGCTGGGCATCCGGCCGGCTTCATCGAAGCCTTCGCCAACTACTACGCCGACGTGGCCGAAGCCTTGCGTGCACATCGCGGCCATGCGGCGCTGCCGTCAACGCCCAATGTCCTCGGCGTCGAGGTGGCGCACGAAGGCATGGCCCTGCTCGAGGCGATCGCCGACGCCTCTGCTTCGCGCAGTTGGGTGCCGGTGAAGCGTCCCGGCTGAAACGAAGCCGAGGCTGATCGAAGGGGCTGCCTGCGTGCCTTTGGCTTGGAAGCGCCGATCCATGCGCCTTCCAGCCTCCTTGCAGGGCGCATGGATCGGCGCGTGTAGCGATGGTTCAAGCGTCTTTCGGGAGGCAGAAGAGCACGGTCTCGTACAGGCTCTCAGTGTAGTGGCGCAGGTAGAGTGCGTCGTCCGGGCGCAGTGCGAGGACGACCTCGGCGAGACGCCAGAAGTCGCCCGGCCGGTGATAGGCCGAAATGGCAAGGCGCGGACGGTGGCGGACGAGCGTCCGGCGCATGCCGGCGAGCGCGGCGGCTTCGGCGCCTTCGATGTCGATCTTGATGAAGCTCGGTGCGTCGACGCCGTGATCGACCAGGTCGTCAAGGCGCATGACGCGGATCGCCTGCGTGCCGTCGTCAGCAATTCGAGAGCCTGAGCCGGCGGCGGTGAAACGTAACTCGCCGGGCGCGTCGGCGAGGCCGCAGTCATGCACCGTGACGCGCGGTCGGCCGGCCAGGCGTTCGTGGCAGCGCACGCGGTTGGCTGCTTCCGGCTCGAAGACATGCACGGCGCGGTAGTTGGGGCAACGACGGATGAATTCGAGGCTCGTTTGCGCGTCGAAACCGCCGACGTCGATGAAACATTCTCCCGACGGGGCGAGGGCGAGGAAATCCTCGAAGTACTGCACGTCCTCGCGCGGCGCGAAACCTTCGAGAAAGCACAGGTTTTGCGTGACGCGAAAACTCAGCAGCTGGCGCAGAATACGGCGCGATTCGGCATCGGCGAGCCGCTCGTGGAGCTGCAGGTAGCGTTCGCCGTGCGCGGCGAATTCCGCGGCGAAGCCTTCGTTGAATACCGGCTCCGGCAAGGTCCAGCCCGACCAGCGCTGGACAGCGAAGTAGTCGAGATGGACGGCGCCATGCGTCTCTAGGTGGCGCGCCGCAGTGAGCGGCTGGCCGCCGGCGGAGGAAATGACGAGTGCATTCTTCGGCACGTCGGCCAGCCGGACGACGGGGCGGCCGAGCCATTCGGTTTCGTGCGTGTATTCGTCGATGAAGCCCGCCAGTTGGAAGTGTTCGGACAGCGCCCGGGCATAGACGTTGCGCCCGAGAACGTAGCGTCGTGTTGGCGACGCGGCAGCGAATTCGGCACAGAAGGCGCGGGCTGCGCCGGCCCAGGCCGCAGCGTCCGGATCGACGAGCAGAAGGTCGCGCGGGTCAGCGGGTGAGGGCGGCATACCATTCATCGAGGTACGACTCCAGCAGGTAATGACGGTGGACCCAGGCCTGCAGGGCGTCGCCGCTGCAGGCCAGCGCGTCGCGTTCTGCGACGCGTTCGCGGATCGCGGCGATCCAGCGTGCTGGGTCGTTGGGCAGGCGCAGCACCGGCGGATCGTCGGTCTGGTAAGGCAGAATGTCGGTGCAGATCACCGGCCAGCCGAGATAGCCGTATTCGAGCAGGCGCAGGTTGCTCTTGGCCTCGTTGAATGGGTGGACCTCGAGCGGCGCGATGGCCAGGTCGAGGTCGAGGCTGGCTAGCTTGGCCGGGTATTCGGCGAGTAGGGTGACGTAGGGGTGGTATTCGGTGACGTAGGCCTCGGTGCCTTCGGGCAACATGCCGAGGAAAATCCAGTCGACCTCGGTGTGCGTGGCACGCACGACGTCGAGCAGGAAGCGCAGGTCGCCCGCGTGCTGTTGCGCACCTGCCCAGCCGACGCGCGCTTTGGCGCCGTGGCGGCGGCGCGCGCGAACGCCGCCCCAGAGGTCGGTCGAAAGGCGGTTGGGCAGGAGACGGATGTCGTCGATCCAGTGGCGGTAGGCGTCGAGTAAGGGTTGGGTGCTGACGATCAGGCGGTCGCTCGCGGCGAGGCCGAGGCGCAGGCGTTCGCCGATGAGCGCTGGCGGGAGGTGCGCGGCGCTCGGGTTGTCGCGCGGGAGGTCGGTGATCAGGTCGTCGAGCGAGAAGATGCGCAGCACTTCGGGATTGACGCGCCGGTATTGCTGGAGCGCCCGCCCGCGCAGGTCGTCCACTGCAGCGTGGATGAGCAGGGTGTCGGGTGCGGCACGTGCCAGTTCAACGGGCGTTGGCGCGCGTTCGAATCCGGCGCAGGGCTGGCAGGTTGCCGCGTAGTGCACCCGGCCGGCTGCATGCAGGGCGCGCAAGGGCGCGAGGTTGCGGTATTCGGCCGCGCCGGGACTCGGCGAAGGCATGGTCAGGATACGCGGTCGGTCCTGAAAATCGGAGTTCCACGCCGGGACGATTTCACTCTCCAGCGTCGGCAGGGAGTCGCTCAGGCTCAGGTGGCGGCTCCAAGCCGGGTCGGCTTGAAGCCAGTGCCGCCAGCGGGTGAGGAAGGCGGCGGTCTCCTGCTGGAAAAGCGCGCTTTTTTCGGACGTGAGCGGCGTCCCCTTTTGGCTCGCCGACCCGTGATGGAGCAAGGTGGCGTGCGGGGTGTAGATGATCTTTAGTCCGCGCTGGCGTACCTTGAGGCAAAGGTCGATGTCGTTGTAGCTGATTTTGAACGTGGCGCCGTCGAGGCCGTCCAGCTCCCGGTAGAGTTGGCGTCGGATCAGCAGGCAGGCGCCGGTGACCGCGGAATATTCCTGATCGAGCTGGGCGCGGCCAAGGTAAGCCGGCGCGTCGTGGTCAAGGTTGGAGAAGACATGGCCGGCGCTGCCGCTCATGCCGAGAACAACGCCCGCATGCTGCACTTTGAGCGAGTCCGGAAAGAGCAGCCGTGCGCCGACGATGCCGACCTCGGGGCGTTGTGCGTGCGCGAGCAGTGCGTCGAGCCAGTCGTCGTGGATGCACTGCGTGTCGTCGTTGAGCAGCAGCAGGTAGTCGCCGTGCGCCAGCTCGGCGGCGTGGTTGTTCAGCCGGGCGAAATCGAAGTCGCCCGGTTGCGCCATGATGCGCACCCGCTGCGGCTGTGCTGCGCGCAATTCGGCAAAGTAATGCGTCGTGGCGGGTTCTGGGTTTCCGTTGTCGACGATGATCAGTTCCCAATTCGGATAGGCCGTGTTGGCGAACAGGGATTCGACACAGGGCGCAAGCAGGTCGAGCCGGTTGCGCGTCGGCACGATGATCGAAACGAGGGGGCGCGTGGTGTGGCGGTACACCGGGCGTCGGCTTTGCCCGTCGATGAGCCCGGGCAGAATCTCGGCGTCGATGCCGCGACGGGCGAAGTGGGCGGCGAGCGCCTGCCGTGCTGCGTCGTCCTCGGCGCTGGTCCGGGCGGAAACGGGACGGCGTTGAAGGACTTCCGGGATGTGGCCGATGGCCGCCTCGCCAGCGTGATCGACGAGGCGCAGGGCGAGGTCGTAGGTTTCGCCGCCCGGGCAGCGGGCGTAGCCGCCGGCGGCGCACAGGGCGGCGCGCTCGACGAAAACGCCGCCGAGGTAATCGGTGGCGCGCAGAAGTTCGAGGTTGAAATCGGGCTTGAACTGCGGCGCTTCGCCCGTTCCGTCGGCGGCGAGCGTGTCTTCGTCGCTGTAAATGAGGCGCCAATCGGGATGCAGGGCGAGGTAGTCACCGATGCAGAGCAGGGCTTCGGGGGCCAAGCGGGTGCCGCAGGCCAGGAAAGAGATCCAGTCGGCGCGGCTTTCGGCGAGGCGGCAGTCGATCGCTGTTGCGAGCGCTTCCGGATCCTCCGGGCGAGTGAGCGCGAACCAGCGAACCGGACTGTCGGGGGCCAGGAATTCGGCGTCCGGCGAGGAGAAGGGGGCGAAGATCGACAGTCGCCAGCCATCGTAGTACTGCGCGGCGAGGGCGTCGATGCTGTCGGCGAGCAGCGTTTTCTCACCCGTGCCAACGACGAGCACGATTTCGAACAATGGCCGTCGTTTCCAGAGGCAGGCGACACGGCGCTGGTAGTCGTCGGCCTGCAGTCCGCCCTGGGTGCGGCGGACCTGCCAGCGCTGGTAGGGCGCGGGCAGGCCGGCTTCGGACGGTGCTGCCGTCATGGGGCAGGGGGGCAGCGGTGGGGCGAAACGATCGTCGGCAGGCTCGGCCTTCGGCGTCGGCGAGATTAAATCGGGCGCCTCAGGGTGACGACGCAAGGCATCGGCACGGAACGCCGTTGCCACCTCGTGCAGGCCGTGCTTTTCAAGGAGGGCAAGGTGCGCCGCACAGGCGGAGAGTGGATAGGCCTGTAGGCTGACGGAGCGTTCGCTAAAGCGCGCGGCGACGGCCAGCTCGCCGCTGCCGAGGGCCAATTCGGCGAGCATGGCGAAAACACCGGGGTGCGCGCTCTGCGCTTCGGCCAGGGCGATGAGGCGCGGCGCCGCTTCGTCGCTGCGCCCGGCGTGAATGAGCACGAGACAGGCTTCAACCACGGCGTGGGCCGGTAATTCGTCCGGCGCAAAAAGCGTTGGCGCGATCCCGGCGCATAAACCGGCGAAGGTCTGCCCCATGCCGGTGGCGCGCAGGTTGTAACTGTTGCGCGCAATGCCGCGTTCGTCCGGCGTGAGCAGGCCGCGGGCTTCGGCTTCGGCGATGATCTCGCGCCAGTCGGTGATGGCTTCGATGAAGGCCGGGTTGCGCTCGGGATTGCTGTTCGACTCGCTGTTGATGCGGAAGGAGGTGAGCGGACGGTTCACGAAGGCGACTGGTCGGTCGGCGGCGGCGTTCATGAAGCAGATCACGTCGCAGAGACCGAACAGTTCGCGGTTCAAGGCTTCGGCGCGGCGCAGGCGAAGCACGTCCTCCCGCAACCAATGACCGTCCATGAGCACGGAGGTGAATTCTCCGATCATGTTGGCGCAGGTCGTGGCGAAGGCGCGGCACAACGCGTTGCCGTCGTAGAGGTGTACCGTCTCCGGCGTCTCGATTTCCTGGCGCAGGCCGGTGCGCTGGTCGTTCTCGTCAATCGTCCAGCTGGCGCCGAAGGCGAGCAGGGTGCCGGGCGCACGCTCGATGGCTTCGACCAGTGCGCTGACGCAATCGGGTTCGAGCAGATCGTCGTCGAAGAGGTGCTTGACGTAGCGGCCGCGGGAGGCGCTGGCGATGTCGAGACTGTTTTGGGGCCCCATGTTGGGGTTTCGGTAGTAGGTGACGAGCGGGTAGCGTGCGCAGATGTCACGGATGTCTTCGTTTGGGCAGTTGTCGAAGACCAGAATCTCGAGATTCTGGTAGTCCTGCGCTAATGCCGAACGCAAGGCGCGTTCGAACCAGCGCGGCTTGTAGGCGGGAATGAGGATGGAAACGAGCGGTACACCCGGGGCGGTGCAAAGCGTGGTGCGCGTGTCGGCGACGGGGAACGGTGGGGGGGCGGTACGTGGCATGGCGTCGAGGTGGGTGAGCAGGCGCTGCGCCGCCTCGGGATCGGCACAAAAGCGGCTGTGGAAATTGTCTGGGTCGTCCGTCGGCCCACACAGGTTGATGAGGCGCTGGCCGAGCGCGCTGGCCAGCGAGGAGAATACAGCGGCTTGCGGACCGATGTCGGGCATCAGGACGATGGCTGTGGTGCCGGGGGGACAGAGCAGCAGGTTGGCGAAAGCCGAGCCGGGTGGGCCTGCGAGGAGGTCCGTGTCGCGAAAAAGTTCGCGCGCGGTGGAAAAATCGAGGTCTTCGGGGTACAGCGTTTCAAACCCGTGGGCTGCGAACAGGCGCGACATTTCGTCCTGGTTAGTCAAGCGATCGTTCTTGCGCCGGGCGAGGAAAAAACGGCGCGACGGCCGGCCGGGCAGAGCAAGGAAGGTGCTGAGTTCGCGCAGTGCGGCGGGCGCTAGAAGGATATCGTGGGCATCGATATGTACGCGGGTCAGCCCCGTTTTGAGCCAGGCCGTGTGAGGCGGAACGAGGAGTTGCGCGACCTCGACGCATTCGTCTTTGCCGATTAGTTCGATTGGGCGTGGATGCGGCGCCAGCGCCTGCTCGAAGGCGGCGACGAGGCTGGGGTGGGTGCAGGCCTCCTGGCAGACAAGGAGCGGCCAGTCGTCGTACTTGGGCGGTAGACGATGGATTGCCGGGAGTTTGCTCAGGTATTCGACCAGCCAGTGATAGTAGCTGGCCTGATAGGGGCCGCAGAACAGAATGCCGCGCGCCAGTCGTCGCCGCGGGTGTTGCTCGGCCACGATGGCTCTGTGGTCGTCGTCAGCAAAACGGACATAGCGGTAAAGTAGATCGTGGTAAACCTGTTCGGTGCCGAATGGGTCGAACTCGGCGGGGTCGTCGTGACGCGGCAGGGTGTCATCGATAACGACGTTGGAGCGTTGCAGCAGCGAGCGACGACCGGTAAGCGTGACGTCGTCGATGAGGATGAAGTCGCCAGATGCCGCGCGCTGTGAAAAAACGAGCGGGGGTGTCGGTGTGCCGTCGGTGGCGACGCCCCACGGTCCCGCTGGCAGTAGCGGCGCGGAGGCGATGCCGGGAACGGGCACGGAGGCGCCGCATTCCGCGCTGCGTAGCAGCTGGCGGACAACAAAAGGGGCCGCTGGATCGCCAAGTCGCAATGCCAGAGCATTGAGATCGTCGCATTGCGCAGCGAGCGCGGCAGCATTTTTGGCCGGACGATGAGAAAGCAGGTCGCGGTAGCACTGCCGGCGGTAGTACGCAAAGGCACGATCGAGGCGGTTGGGGTGCTTCAGGCGTGGGCGTAGGCGCTCGAGAAAGAGAGCTGCTTGTTCGATGGCCTTGTTGGCGAACAGCCTTGCTAGCAGGCGCAAGGCCTCTGTCTCTGTGCTGAGTTGTCTTGCTGCATCTTCGATCAGTTGATTGGCATCGTGCGAGCGTCTTTGCCTAAGGCTCAGAAGGCTTGCATCGATGAGAAGGTCGAGAGGGGGCGAGACGGATGTGTCGAAAGCGGTGATAGTGGCACAGAGGGCTTCCGCGGCCTTCACGTCGAAGGGACCGGCGACGGCTGCGATGTCGGTGCCGTCGTAATCGGCCAGCAAAAAGGGCGAGCGTTGTCCGCTTAACATTGCGCTGCGCGCAAAGCGGCGGCGACGTGGGTGAGTGCACCTTCATCCATGCCCGGATAGAGGGGCAGGCTGAGCACACGCCGGCTGAGGGCCTCTGCAACCGGGAAGGCACCGTTGGCGCTGGCGCGGTAAGCGTCCTGGCGGTGCGGTGCGACAGGATAGTGGATCAGGGTTTGGATGTCCGCGGCGGCCAGTCGTGACTGAATCGCATCGCGGTCTTCGCTTTGCACGACGTAGAGGTGCCAGACCGACGTGGCTTCGTCGGGCGCGGCCAGGGGCGGGCGCAGTAGGGATGCGAACTCGCGTAGGGCGGCGTCGTAACTGGCCGCAAGCGCCTGTCGTTCGGCGTTCCAAGAGTCGACGTGGGGCAGCTTGACGCGTAACAAGGCGGCTTGGAGTTCGTCGAGGCGGGCGTTGAGGCCGAACTCGGTGTGGTGGTATTTTTCGCGCGAACC
The DNA here is from genome assembly GCF_041441355.1 of Propionivibrio sp. Lineage (GTDB taxonomy): Bacteria > Pseudomonadota > Gammaproteobacteria > Burkholderiales > Rhodocyclaceae > Propionivibrio. Next base: position 221,140 of record NZ_JASDTF010000004.1, on the reverse strand, counting down.
GTAGTTGGCGATGCGCCGCACACGGGCAGCCAGCACGGGGTCAGTGGTGACAACGGCGCCGGCGTCACCGAGCGCACCGAGGTTCTTGGTCGGGTAGAAACTGAAGGCGGCCGCGTCGCCCAACGTACCGGCGCGCCGACCCTCCAGCGTGGCGCCGTGCGCCTGGGCCGCGTCCTCGACGAGCAGGAGCGCGTGTTGGTCGGCAAGGCGGCGTAAGGCGTTCATGTCGGCGGGGCGGCCATAGAGGTGAACGGCGATGATGGCCTTGGTTCGCGAGGTGAGAGCGGCGGCGGCAGCAGCAGGGTCGAGGTTGGCGGTGACGGAATCACAGTCGGCACCGACGGGGGTGGCCCCTACCGCGCTGACGGCCATCCAGGTGGCGACGAACGTGTGCGCCGGGACGATGACCTCGTCGCCCGGGCCGATGCCGGCGGCGAGCAGGATGAGTTGCAAGGCATCAAGCCCGTTCGAGCAGCCGACGCAATGCGGTGCGCCGCACCAGGCGGCGAACTCGGCCTCGAAAGCCTCGACTTCTGGCCCGAGGATGAAGTGGCCGCGCTCAAGCACGCGCGCGTAAGCGGCGTCGAGCGCTTCGCGCAATGGGGCGTGCTGCGGCGCCAAGTCGTAGAAGGGAACCCTCATCGTTGGGCCAAGGCGGTTTGCCGAAAATCGCCGAAATCGCGGAAGTAGTCGGCCTCGTTGTAAAAGTCGGAGGCGAGGACCATGCAGACCGAACCAGATGAGAAATTGTCGATTTCTCGCCACATCATCGGACAGATGTAGAGGCCGTAGTAGGAACGATTGAGGTGGTAGCGGTGGCTGCGCAGGCCGTCGTTGAGAACGACATCGAAACTGCCCGACATGGCGATGATGACCTGATGCAGGCTGCGGTGGGCGTGGCCGCCTCGTTCGGTGCCGCCAGGAACGTCGTAGAGGTAGTAAACGCGCTTGATGTCGAAGGGGATGTGGCGGTTGGCTTCGACGAAAGTGAGGTTGCCGCGCGGGTCGGATACGATGGGAAATTCAAGCAGTCGGCACTTCTCGATTGTCATTTTAATCTCCTGGCCCGTAGTCACCGCATTTGTCGCTCACTATAGCAGAGCGGATCGGTGGCTTACTTGATGAGCATGCAGGGCGTCGCCAGCGGCAGGCGCTCGGGCCAGCGCGCGCGCAACACGGCGGCGCTGGCGTGGAAGGCGGCGGGCAGTTCGCGACCTTGCTGCGAGTTGTGGTGGCAGGGGGCGTCGATCGCCAGCGCGACGAGGCCAGCACGCTCGGCGGCGAGTGCGAGGTCACTGCCGTAGAGGTGGAACCCCAGCGCCGGGTCTGGACGCAGCGGGGTATCACGCGGCACGGCAAGCACGATTTCGTCGAGGCTGGAGACGATTTCCGGCAGCGGCGTGGCCTCGTCGAGCAGGGCGTCGCGGTCGGCGACGCGGCCGGCGCGGACGAATCCATCGGGCGTGCCGCGTACGCCGTAGACGCCAAGCACGCCGACGCGCTCGCCCGTCATCCGTTGGGCCGCGACATACTGCTGGCGCAGGCGGGCGAACCAGCCGCGCGGCAGATAGACGTCTTGATGCACGAACACGACAAGGTCGTGCTGCGCTTGCGCGAGCACGGCATCGAAGCCGGCAGCGAGGCTGCTGGCGCCTTCGATTGTGAGCACCTGATGCGGGCCGTCTTGCAGGTCGGGCGAGGCGAGCAGGTTGTCGGCGAGCACCTCGGCGTCGTTGCAGCAGACGCCGACGGTGACTGGTGCTACGACGCCAGCCGGGGGCTCCGGCAGCGGCCTAGCGCCGACGATGTAGGTGAGCGTCTGGCTGCGCGTGAGGCAGGTCTCGAGGCCGAGGCGCTGGCGTTCGGCGAGCGCCGGCAGGGCCGCGAGCCAGGCGTCGGGCAGGGCATGGACGCGGCGGTCTTCGATTCGTGGCAGAAAACCGGCATCGAGCAGGGCGCGCACGCCTTGCGGCGCGGTGAGACCAGCGGCCGGTTCACCGCGCAGCAGACGGTCGAATTGCGTCCAGTGCTGGGCGTTGGGCAACGCGGCGAGCAGGCGCCCGTGCGGGCGCAAAAGCTGGTGCAGCGCGGCGAGGTGGGCTGGTGTGGCGAGACTGCGTGGGCCGGCGAGGATGAGGTCGAGGCTTCCAGCCGGCAGGCGACGCGCGGCGTCTTCGGTGTCGGCAAAGCAGGCTGAGAAGGCGCCGACGGAGGCGTTGCCCAGGCCATAGACGCGGCGTTCTGGGATGAGGTGGCGCAGCACTTCGGCGAGCGCGTCGCTCTCGCTCTCGGTGTCGAGGAGGTCGAGCGCTGTGGGTGGAATGGCTTGCACGAGACGCAGGTCGGCGTCTCGATAAAACTCGTCGGGAAAATGACGGCATGCAGGGCTCACGGCTGCGGCCCTTCGGCGGCGTCCCACGGGCGTTGCAGGGCGTTGGCGGCGCGTTCGATCTCGGACTCCTGCAGGTAGCGTTTGCGCAGGACGACGCGCATGGCGTCGACCGCGCGTGGCGTGCGCAGGATTTCGGCGAGCGACGTGCCGGCGGCATGCAGTTCGTGGCCGAGGGCGGAGAGCTCGAATTCGGTGCCGAGTCGGTCGAAGCGCGCTTCGCTCCAGCCAAGATACCAGTACCAGTCGGTGTAGTAGAGCCAGCTGTTTTCGTTGAAGGCGCGCACGTGTGTCGGGTCCTGCCAGGCGCCGAGCGAGAGTTCGTACGGCACCTGGATGTGGAAACTTCCGCCCGGCTTGATGAGGCGCAGGCAGTTTTCCATTGCCGTTTTCAGGTCGGGGATATGCTCGAGCACGTCGTTGGCGAAGATTGCCTCGAACTGGTTGTCGTGCAGGCTGAACGCGCCGAAGCGCGCGCTCTCCAGCGGCGCGCCAAGGGCGTCGGGACGGGCGATGTCGAGCACCGCGTCGGGACGGAAGGTGGTGTCGAGGTCGACGTTGAGGCAGTTTGCGCGCCAGTCTTTGCCGCTGCCGAGGTTGAGGTAGGCCGGTAGCATCGGGGCAGTGGGCGGCGTGGGGTATTCAAGCGCAGCGGCGAGGTGTGTGGCTGCGTCCAGGCGGGTGAAAGTTTCGAAGCCGCGCCGGGCCAGGTTGGCGCGCGCGCCGGCGTCGGCGACGAGCTGGCAGCAGGCGTCGATGAGGCCTTCGTAAGGCACGGCGCAAAGCGCGTCGGCGAGTTCGGGCGGTAGCGTGGTGTGGGGGCCACATTCGGCGACGACGGCTTTTTCGTTGGCCAGGAGGTAGCTCACGCGCACTGTTTCAAACACGCTTGCCGGGTAGTAGTGCAGGTTGAGCACGAGCTTGGCGCGGGCGATGTAGCGGTCACGTTCTTCGCGGTAGACGCCGGACAGGAACTCGATGCGCAGGCCGTGCGCGATCAAGCCTTCGAGGACGGCCTGGCGGCGCGGGTTGATCGCGCCGTAAAACAGGACGTCGATGTCCTGCTCTTCGGGCGGCAACACCGGGATGCGGGTGAGTTGCGGCACGTAGCCGAGCGGCACGTGCCGCACCTGGCCGGCACCGCGGGCTCGCAAACGGCGCACGTTTTCTGCGCCGTAGTCCCAGACGGAGTGTCGTTGCAATGCGGCGAGGTAGGCGGGTTGCATCCAGCTCGAGCTCTCATCGATCTGTTCGCTGTTGTAGAGAATGGCATCGGAGGGCAGGGCGGCGAGCCCGTCGGCGTCGAGCAGGTGGGCGCCGACGACGAGGTTGGTGGCGCCGGCGGCGCATTCATTAAGCGCGAAATCGACAGGAATGCCGAGGGCATTAAGGCCGTAGAGCAGGGTTTCGACGAGTTCGGAAAGCGCGCCGGCGTGGGCGTAGCCTTCGGGTTGAACGAGGACGATCCGGATCGGGCGGTCGGAGCGGACGGCGGTGGGCATGCAGGTTCCTTCCTGGCAGGGCATTCCGGACCGGTACGGCCGGGCGAAGATCAGGCGGATACTACCCGATTCTTGCCGGTTTTCTTGGCCGTATACATCGCCTCGTCGGCGCGTTTGGTGAGTGTCGTCTGCGTGTCACCGGCGCGATAGTCGGTGACGCCGGCGCTGAAGGTGATGAGCAGCTTCTCGTTGTCGTGCAGGAAGAAGCGGCGGGTCAGTTCGCGCTGCAGGCGGACGAGCGCGGTGACGGCGTTGTCGAGCGCGGTGTCGGGCAGGAGGACGACGAATTCCTCGCCGCCGAAACGCGCGAGGGTGTCCTGCGGGCGCAGCGTGTCGCGGATGACGGTGGCCAGGTGAATCAGGGCCGCATCGCCGGCGTCATGGCCGAGGGTGTCGTTGAGTTTCTTGAAATTGTCGATGTCCAGAAGGCCGACGCAAAGCGGCGAGCGGCGGCGCAGGGCGCGGGCGAACTCGTGCTCGAAGGCTTCCTCGAGGCCGCGCCGGTTGAGCGTGCCGGTGAGCTGGTCGTGGCGTACCAGGGCGCTTGCCTTGTCGAGCTCGTCCTGCAGTTCGCGCACGCGGCGTTCGGCGGCCTCGACGCGCGTCTGGGTGCTGCGCATGTCGTCGCGTGAACGCTGGGCGTTGAGCTGGACGATGCGCGTCTCGCGGATCACTTCGGCAAGCACGTCTTCGAGCTGGGTGATGTCGTCGGCCTGGCTGATCTTCTGGACGCAGACTTCGATCTTGTCGTGATAGCCGGAGGTCGAGTCGGCGAATTCGGCCAGGTGGTCGATGAAGCCGGCGAGCATGGTCTTCAGCGCTTCCTTCGCCTCCATCAGGCTGTGTTTGAGCTGGCTCTGCTTGAAGATGACTTCCTTGAGGCGGCTTTCGGCCTCGTTGAGCGTGCGGATGTTCATCGGTTTGGCGACGATGTCGCGCACGACGGCGATCTGGCCGTTCATCCAGCGGTCGTCGACGACCAGCTCGCTGACGTTCTCGAGCATCAGCTGCAGGAGTTTGAGCAGGGCGCTGCGCAGTTCTCCGCGGTCTTCGGCGAGGAGTTCGAGTTTGAAGACGAGGCGCTTGGTCGCCGCCAGCGCGTCCTGAACGGCGGCGGGGGACATTGCCTGGCGCACGGCGACGGCGATGTTGCGCGCCTCGGTGGCGAGTTCGGGGCTCTCTTCCAGCTGGTTGGCGATGGCCGTGTCGAGGGTGAAGGCGAGCAGGTCGCGCAGTTCGGGCACGAGCAGGATGTGTTCACCGTTGCGCGCGACGGGCGCAGCGCCGTTCCCCGGCGCTAGGATCGCGGCGGCGGTGAGCGCGCTGTCCTCGGGCGAGCCCTCCGAAAACTGCGTGTCGCTCGCGGCCGGGTCGTATTGGCCCCAGGCGCGGGTCAGTCCTTGCAGGCGGCCGTGCAACAGTTCGGCGTTCTTGCTCCCGGACGACAGCACGCGGTCGAGCATCTCGCGTTTGCGCGCCGGGGTCAGGCCGCTTTGCTTGGCTTCCCACAGGCGCAGGAGGTCGCCGATCAACTCGCCCCAGTCGGCCTCGGATTCGGCGCTGTGCTCGCGCACGAAGTCGCTCAGCGTCTTGCGGTAGTCCTCCCAGTTCTCGCCGCGCAAGGCGCTTTCGAGCTGGCGCGCGAGGCCTTGCTGGGCGGGCGTTTCCTTCGGTAGCGCGAGGAGCAGGGCCTTGAATTCACGCTCGGGCGTCGGCGCATCGGCATCGCCCAACTCCGCGATTTCATTGTAAATCGCGCGGTAATTGTCCGGGGTCGGCGGCATGCGCCGGGCCAGTAGCAGCTTGAGGGTTTCGCGCGCGATTTCGGCAGGGTTGGTGAACGTGGCCATGGTGTCGTTGAACTTCGACTTTCCTGTGGAGCGTCTGCGTGCGATCGCCGCGTGTCCGGCGGTCCGCGGCTTGGGCTATAATCCGCGCCTCGGCCGCAGGTTTGCCCCCGTAGCATGAAGGTCGTGCAGTTGATTTGTAATCATCAGGTGTTGGTTCGATTCCGACCGGGGGCACCAAACCTTTGCCGACGAAGAACCGCGCTGAAGGCGCGGTTTTTTTGCGCCCATCGGTCGCGCTTTCCTTCGTTGTTTGCGGGTAACATGCCCGGCGTCATACGGTCCGAACCGCTGCGGAACACGTTCAATGATAGCGGAGTTTGGCGGCCTAAAGCGCGCCTGTATTAACCGTTCTCGCCCGGGCGCGTGGCATCGACCCAGCAGTTGGGCGTTTCGTAGAGGCGGACGCGTTCGAGCTGCAAGTGATTGCCATAGGTGTCGTGATAGACGGCGTCGAGGATGCGGAAAGCTTCCCGGGCCAGGTTTTCGGCGGTCGGAATGCAGTCGAGAACGACGGTCTTGTGGTCGGGCAGGCCGTTGAGGAAATCGAGTACCGCGGTATCGCCCGCATAGACCAGGAAGGCGTGATCCCAGCGCGCAACGACGTGCTCCTGCGCCAGTGCCTTGATGTCGGAAAAATCCATCACCATGCCGTTGGCCGGATCGCCGGGGCGTTCGATGATGTCTCCGGAAAGCGTCACCTCGAGGGCGTAGCGATGGCCGTGCAGGTGGCGGCACTGACTTTTATGGTCGGGGATGCGATGTCCGGCATCGAATTCGAGGCGGCGGGTGACGAGCATGCGGAATCTCTGAAGCAGGCTGAGGGGAATGAGAAGGCGGGGCGTCCGAAGCGTCAAGGCGGCGTCGGGCGCGCAGGCGAAAAAGGCTGGCGGCAAAAGCGGATGGGGCTATCGCCGAGCGAAAATTATATCATCCCCCCATTGATGACCGTCCGGGCCCCGCGTCCGGCATCCCCGAGGTGAAAAGTCCGTGAGCGAACGCCAAATCAGAACGCCTGCACGACAGCTGAGCGTCCATGACCATAGCCGCGACAGCGCCGGCTTGCGCTACGTCTACCCCGTCGTCTCGCGGCGCGCCGGCGGAGTGTCGGTGGGCATTAACCTCAACGTCAATAATGCCTGCAACTGGGCGTGCATTTACTGTCAGGTTCCGGGGTTGGCGCGCGGCGGGCCGCCGGCGGTCGATCTCGATCTGCTTGAGGCCGAGTTGCGCGGGCTGCTGGGCGAAATCGTGCTTGGCGATTATCTGCAGCAGCACGTGCCCGAAGGCGCACGTCGGCTGGTGGATGTAGCCTTCTCCGGTAATGGTGAACCGACCGCCGCTCGTGAGTTCGAGGCCGCCGTGGGCCGGGTGGTTGCCGTGCTGGCGGAGCTGCTGCCTGGCGGAGGCCTTCCCTTGCGTTTGATCAGCAACGGCAGTCTGCTGCATCGGCCGGAGGTGCAACGCGGCATCGTGCAGCTGGGCGCTTGCGGCGGGGAAGTGTGGTTCAAGCTCGACCGGGCTAGCCCGGCCGGCGTGCGGGCGGTCAATGGCGTCCGTCAGCGGCCTGAGCGGGCGCTGGAGGCTTTGAGCCTGTGCGCCACCCTTGCGCCGACCTGGGTGCAAACCTGTTATTTCGCGCTCGACGGCGCCTTGCCCTCGTGCGAGGAACAACGCGCCTATCTCACCGCGTTATCCAGTGTTCGCGACAAGATAAAGGGCGTGCACCTCTACGGGGTGGCACGCCCTTCGATGCAGCCGGGGGCCGCGCGCCTGACGGCGGCGCCCTTGTCCGAGCTGGAGCGGCTTGCGGCGGAGATCGCCGCGCTGGGGCTGCGGGTGACGGTCAGCGCATAAGGCGGGACCGTCGCCGGGAGCGTTTGCTCAGGCCCCTTTCTTCCAGGCCTTGGCCGACTTCTTCAGGGTCTTGAAGAGTTCGGACTCCTCGCTGCGCAGGTATTCGATGACTTCCATGTCCTCGCGCTTGATGCGCTGAATGTCGATCTGTTCGACATGCACGAGACGGAGGAGCTCGCGCACCGGGCGCGGCATGTTGCGCCCGCTTTCGTAGCGCGAACCACCGCTTTGGGTGACGCCGATCTTGGACCAGAACTGCTGTTGGTTCAGGCCAAGCTTGCGGCGGATTTCGCGCGGCTCGTTCTTGTCGGTTGTTTTTGCGTTGGTCATGGCAGTCCTTTCATTAGTCTTGGCCTTTCGGCCGGTCAATGATTCCCTTCCTGGGCCATCCCTCCGCAATGAGATTTGAATTATGACTTTTGGAGTAGCGGACCCGGAGTATAGTACAGCCACATATGATTGCAAGTGACATGCTTATGCCTTTTGGGCATTAAGGCGCTTGCTACGGCAATACCTCGGAGGATTTTTCGTTTCACGGGCGGCGGTTTTTGGGTAATATCGGTCATTTCCGCAACCCGAATAATTGGATAGTGAATGGCCCTGATAGTTCAGAAATTCGGCGGCACTTCGGTTGCCAATCCCGAACGCATTAAAAACGTCGCCAAGCGGGTGGCCCGCTGGAAAGCCATGGGGCATGACATTATCGTTGTGCCCTCCGCGATGTCGGGCGAAACGAATCGCCTGTTGGCGCTGGCCAAAGAGATTTCGCCTTCGCCCGCCCCGCGCGAACTCGACGTGATTGCCTCGACCGGCGAGCAGGTCACCATCGGCTTGCTCGCTATGGCCCTGCAGGAAGAAGGCGTCGCAGCGAAGAGCTACACCGGGCCGCAAGTGAAGGTACTCACCGACAGCACCTTCACCAAGGCGCGCATCCTGCAGATCGATGACCAGCGCATCCGAAAAGACCTCGCCGAAGGGCGGGTGGTGGTGGTCGCCGGATTCCAGGGGGCGGACGAGGACGGGAATATCACCACCCTTGGGCGTGGCGGTTCCGATACCTCGGCCGTGGCGCTCGCCGCGGCCCTGAATGCCGACGAATGCCAGATTTACACCGATGTCGATGGCGTTTATACGACCGATCCGCGCATCGTTCCTGAGGCACGCAAGCTCGACACCATCACCTTCGAGGAGATGTTGGAGATGGCCAGCCTCGGCTCCAAGGTGCTGCAGATCCGCTCGGTCGAGTTTGCCGGCAAATACAAAGTCAAACTGCGCGTGCTTTCCAGCTTCGAGGACGAAGGCGAGGGCACCCTGATCACTGTTGAGGAAGAAAAGAGCATGGAACAACCGATCATCTCCGGCATCGCCTTCAACCGCGACGAAGCCAAGCTGACCGTTCTCGGCGTCCCTGATCGCCCAGGAATCGCTTTCCAGATTCTCGGCCCGATTGCTGAAGCGAATGTCGATGTCGACATGATCATCCAAAATGTTAGTCATGACGGGACGACTGACTTCTCGTTTACCGTCAACCGCAGCGACTATGCCAAGGCGCTGGGCGTGCTTGAGAGCGTCAAGAACGCGCTGGGCGCGCGCGGCGTGGTCGGCGACAACAAAATCTGCAAGGTTTCGGCGGTTGGTGTCGGGATGCGTTCGCACCCGGGAGTGGCGAGCAAAATGTTCGGAGCTCTTGCAGCCGAAGGCATCAACATCCAAATGATCTCGACGTCGGAGATCCGCATCTCGGTGTTGATCGAGGAAAAATATCTCGAACTGGCCGTGCGTGCGTTGCACAAGGCTTTTGGTCTCGATCAGTCGGAGTGATACCCCCGTTAAATGTTTGACCCGGGGCGCCAGACAAGCTATCATCGCGCCCTTTCGGAGACGTGGCCGAGAGGTCGAAGGCACTCCCCTGCTAAGGGAGCATACGGGCTAAAACCTGTATCGAGGGTTCGAATCCCTCCGTCTCCGCCAGTATCATTAAAGGGCTGTATTTCTAAGTCAAAACAACGGCTTACGAAGTATGGCCTTTTTCTTGTTTATCACTTCCATTTGCCCCGGTTGGCCTTTTGCGGCCATGGGTGTCTCAGGCGGTCTTGGCGACGTTCGGAGCGACCTTTTTCGGCCTGTCGCCAAAGTTTTTTTGCTGTGGATTGGCGGAATCTTCAAGGAGAGAAGCTGATCGACATACCGCGCACTGAAGATGAGCGAGGCTCTACGCTTCAGCTTTGGATGTCGGGAGTTCACCTGACGGTCTGCTTTAACAGGCAACGGGTGGGGGAGGGGGGGGCTACTGAGCTTGTCATCGTTGCCTGGCCAAACCCAAAGTCAACAATGCCCGCTTGCGCTACCTGACCGAGGACGAACAACAGCGCTTGGTGACGGCCACAAAGCAATCCGCCAATCGCTATCTGGCCACGATTGTGACACTTGCCCTCTCGACGGGCATGCGCCACGGTGAAATCATGGGTTTGCGCTGGCGCGACCTGATCCTTGAGAGCGACGAAGAGTTTGGCTTGATTTTGCCGAAAACCACGAAGACCCGAATGAGCAGCGCACGAATCAAAACCGAGGAATCGCCAGGATAACGGGAGTGCCGCCGCAACACGCAAAAGGCGCTTCGCGGGGCACAACACCCGCCGAGAAAATGTGCCAGCTGTGCCACAGAACGCACAAAACAAAAAAGCCGCACTTGGCGGCTTCTTCTAATTCGCTGTTTTATCTGGATTTTTGGTGCCGCTGACCGGAATCGAACTGGTGACCTTCGCATTACGAATGCGCTGCTCTACCGACTGAGCTACAGCGGCAGCAAGGAAACCCAGATAACTGCGAGCCGCGAATTATAACAACGTCGGACCACAATGCAAAGCCCCTGTTGGGCTGAAATTCCCTGACCAACAGGGGGTTGCGTTACCTAGCCAAGCTGCCGCCGAGTATTCGCGGGAAGGATGCTGGAGAGTGCTTGGCGCCCCCATTTACTGCTGCGCGGTGTAAATCGCCCTTGAACAAGGACGGTACCCGACGCGAATACACTAACCACCACCCCGACCCCAAGACGGAAGCGCTGCCCGCCTCCCTCCGCAGGCAGAATGTCATCTGCCGTAACGACGTAAAAATTGCGTCTCAGTAGTTTGAAGTAAATCCGCATGGAGAAGTCCATGAGTAGCTCCTAGAAAATCGCACCAAGTCGATGCCGGAGCCCTTTACAGAAGACGCCGCTCAACACTCCGCGCCTCTTGCAAAGGCGCACCGAGATATCCCCATGGGTTGTGAACGCGCATCGTGCTGGCCGCACTCGCCAGAGCCTTGGTACGATATGTCATGCGTATTGCGAGGGGGGTGCCATGGGGCGTCGTCGCAGGAACTCTGAATCACTGTTCGATATCGCTGTTTCTTCGTCGCGGCCGGTCTCGGCGACGATTGCGGTGGCGATCCTCGGGGTCGGACTTGTGGTGTTCCCGTTTTTTGCCCGTGGCAACCCCTTCTTGCTCGCGATGGTGCAAGGGATCAAGCCTGCCGTCCTAATCGCCGCAGGCCTGTTTGGAATCGTCTCGCTCATCAAATTCATTGCCGACAAAGTAAGAAAGCCAAGCACAGCGGGCAGCGGTACGCCCTCGCGCAAGCTCTACGATTTCAAACGACCGTCGGGACACGAAGCGCCGGGGGCAACCATTCCGCGCGACCCGATGCTCGGGGCTGACCCCGCGCCTGCGAAGCCGCTGGAATGGTCGCTGGAGCTGATCCAGACCATCGAGTGGAAGCGTTTTGAAGACGTGTGCCAGAAGTTCTACGAGTCGAAGGGCATCCGCAGCGTCTGCACCCCCTTGGGGCCAGATGGTGGGATCGACATCTGCTTGTACCAGGATGACTCCGGCCAAGCGACGGCCATCGTGCAGTGCAAGGCCTGGGGCGACAGCTACGTCGGTGTCCGACCGATCCGGGAATTACTCGGGGTGATGGTGGATCAGAATGTCCCCAAACCGCCTCTGCGGATCAGTTCTGAAACTTGAACACTACGCGGGGTCTGGAATTCACACATCCCCCCGGAAGGTCTGTTTTTCCCGAGGAATATCCAGTCTCTAAAGCACTAAAACGACAGCTTCCCGTCGCATTGCTGAGCGAATCAGTCATCCTCCGCGAACGGCGGCTTTGGCCGATCACCGGTCAATAGTGACAGGTACGCCTTCATTCGTGCGCATGAAGCGCAGCACCCGGTCCGTCGGTTGTGCCAGATGATGGTTGTGCATCCCAGCGGCTACTACGCCTGGAAAGCCAACCCGATCTCCGCGCGGCAAAAGGAAGACCAACGCCTTTCTGGCCTGATCAAGCAGTTCTGGCTTGAAAGCGGTGGTGTCTATGGTTATCGCAAGATTACCGGGGATCTGCGCGATGAAGGTGAGCGTTGCGGCAAGCATCGCGTTTACCGCCTGATGCGCGCGGAAGGGTTGCGTTCGCAGACGGGCTATCGGCGTCGGTCCGGGGCGTATGGCAAACCTGCCGTCGTTGCCCCGAACCAGTTGGCTCAGCAGTTCGACGTCGAAGCACCGAATCAAGCTTGGGTCACGGACATCACCTACATCCGCACCCATGAAGGCTGGCTTTACCTGGCGGTCGTCCTTGATCTCTTCTCGCGCCAAGTTATCGGCTGGTCAATGCAGTCGCGCATGGATCGTGACTTAGCGCTCAATGCCTTGCTGATGGCGATCTGGCGACGCAATCCTTCTGGCCCCGTCATCGTACATTCCGACCAGGGGAGCCAATACAGCAGCCATGACTGGCAAGCCTTCCTGCGTGCGCACAACCTGAGCGCCAGCATGAGTCGGCGAGGCAACTGCCACGACAACGCAGTGGCAGAGAGCTTCTTCCAACTGCTCAAGCGCGAACGTATCCGGCGCAAGATCTACCGCGACCGCGAAGAAGCGCGACGTGATGTATTCAACTACATCGAACTCTTCTACAACCCGAAACGCCGCCATGGTTATGCAAACGGCCTTTCTCCGGTAGAGTTCGAAAAGCAGTATTTCAACCGGCAACAGAGCGTCTACTAAAGACGGGGCGATTCACAATTCGTCCACCTGGCCTTTCTGGCTCTCATCCTAAAAAGATCGTGAACAGCTTCTAACACTTAGCCATGACAGGGCGGAAAGGGCCGTTCATTGCGGTTAAATGACCATTGATCGGAAAGGTGTGGTTGGTTTCTGATTATGGTGTTCGAATTAAAAAAGAAAAATGGAGGCGATTATGCGACGTCAATATTGCAGCTGTTCAAACAGGGGGTTCACGTTGATGGAAATGATGGTTGTGGTGGTGATTATTGCCATCCTCGTTTCCCTTGCATATCCGTCTTATACGGAATATGTCCAGAGGAGCAGGGTTTCTGAGGCAACATCAACGCTTGCTGATCTTCGCGTCCGGATGGAGCGTTTTTTCCAGGATAACCGAACGTACTTAAATGGCGCCGTGTGTGGTGTGAGAATGCCTGAGGGTAATGCGTTCCGGTTCACTTGCGATAATGCGACCGCGGCTGCTTATACGCTTACGGCGACCGGCATCGGTTCGATGAATGGATTCGTTTTTACTGTAAGCGAAACGGGGCTTCGGCGCACAACCTCTTTTCTGGGGCGTGTTGAAAACCGAAATTGTTGGATGATGCGCCGAGGCGACTCATGCTAACTAAAGTCAGGGCGGGTAGCAGTCAAGGGTTTACATTGACAGAACTGGTCGTAACGGTGCTGATCGTTGGTATTCTTGCGAGCTTTGCCTTGCCGTCATTCGCCGACTTTATTCGCCGTAACCAACTCCGTGCGGGGGCAGAATCCATTCTTGATGCGGTGCAATTGGCGCGAAGCGAAGCCGTCAAGAGGAACGCTATGGTTGTTTTTGTGCTTGGGGCAGGGGTTGGTGCAACGTCTTGGTCGGTGCTGGATGATGCTGGAGTGGCTATCGCCCAGTCGAGGGACAGTGGTGAAGGCGGTGGGACAGTTGCTGTGAATACAACTCCGGCCAATGCCTCTCGAGTAACCTTCAATGGTTTGGGCCGGCCTCTGGCAAACAACGCTGACGGGACTGCTGCTTTGGCACGTATTGTTTTTTCTGTCCCAGAAATTACTCAAACAAGGCAGATTGATTTCGCGACAGCCGGAGGACAGGTGCGTCTATGCGATCCAGATATCTCTGCGCTGTCTGATCCAAGGAGGTGCATATGAGAAAAAAAACTCATTTTTCGAATCGTGCTCAATATGGATCTGTGCTCCTAGAGGCTTTGATCGCGGTCTTGATTTTTTCTTTTGGCATACTCGCGCTGGTTAGTATGCAGACGGCAGCTGCACGCAGCACAATTGATGCAAAGTACAGAGCAGATGCCGCTTTTTTGGCGAATCAATTGGTTGGTTTGCTTTGGGTTGAAGGGCAGGCCAGTCGAGGAGCTTACGTAAACGGGCTTGATGCGACGCAGGCCGGTGCGGGGGGCTGTGCGGCTGGCGGTGCTGCTGCGTCGGCGCCTGAAGCGCTGGCGTGGTTAGGGCAGGTTGCTAGGTTGCTGCCAGAAGCGCAGGCGGCTAGGCAGCAAATTACCATTGCAAACAATAATGTTACGGTCCGAGTGTGTTGGCAGGATCGTTCAGACAACGCCGGCGGGGCTTACCACAATCACGTGGTATCTGCTCAGATCAACCGCAACGAGTGACGGGAGTGTCCATGTCGAGACGCCCTATGAAGTTTCAGGCTGCTGTACGCGGCCGTTTTTCGATGAGTTCCGCGCAGCAGTTCGGATTTAGTCTCATCGAGCTAATGGTTGGGATGACGATAGGCCTTATTGCGCTACTCGTAATCGGCCAAACTTTGTCAGTTTTCGATGTGCACAAAACCACGACGACGGCAGCGGCCGATGCACAAGAGAATGGTCTGTTGGCGTTGTCCGCGATTGAGCAAGATGTTCGACGGGCGGCCGCTGGGTTTAACCATCCAAGTCTGATGCGTTGTCAGAATCTTTACTCCTATTATCAGGAGCGTAGCGGAGTTGGTGCTCCTATTGCAGTTGGAACCGCGGCACCCTTTCCCGTCCTGCTCGATGATGGTGCGGTTAACGATCGGATTACGATAAGGGCTGCTTCGTATCTGGAAGGAGCGGTTGCGACGCTGCTCTCCGCTGATATGGAAAAGACAGCAGACCCAGCTCTTCTTTTTAAAGTGGAACGCGGTTTCGCTTTGCAAGGAGAGCCTAGTCCTGCGCGCCCTGGCGAACCGGATCTCATTGTGGTTGCGGATAGAGAGGCTATTTTTGATGCGCCTACCGGAAATAATGTGGCCCGTTGTAGCCTGATGCAGGTATCTTCCATAACCGCAGATTCGTTTGGGCGAAGCATCGTCCGTGTAGTGAATGGACCGGCAGGAAAAAATCCAGAATACAATGCGTCGCATGCATTCATGGAAAATAATAACTGGCCTGGCTTTGGCTCAAGATCAGATGCAGGATATAAAAAAAATGACCTATTGTTCCGCTTGGGCTCGACCGCCTCGGGTGGAGTGCTGCAGACAACTTACCAAATCAATGCCAGCGGTAGTTTAGAGGCGCAAATTAGCGGTAATCAGGGGGCTGCGAGTAGAGTGGAAGTGCTTGCAAGCGATGTCGTTGCCTTGCAGGCGCAATATGGAATTTCTGCGACGCCGTCGTCGCAAGAGGTTGCCCTGTGGGTCAATCCTAGTGGTGCTACATGGGGAAGTGCTGCCTTGAATCCTGCGGTAGTCACTGCTTCAGCTATTGATAATCGATTGAGAATCAAGGCGGTTAGGATTGCTATCGTGGCTCGGAGTGGGATGCGGGATGGGGGCGAGGTGACGACACCATGTGCAGAGAACAATGCGCCTGCGGGATCCAATTTTGGTCCTTGCGCCTGGACGGACGATTCTGCGGCGAATCCTGCGCCTGCGATTGATTTGCGCAGTACGCCAGGAGATACCGAGTGGCAGCACTACCGTTATCGCGTCTATCAGACGGTTATCCCCATGCGCAACATCCTGTGGCCCGAGCTATGAATACTCTGCCTCTTCGCTGTATCTCTAGGGTTTCCCGGCACTCGGTTTTGTCTTCGCGGCAGCAACGGGGCATTTCGCTGTTCGTGGCACTTACTGCGCTTCTTTTGATGACTGTCGCCGGTTTGTCGCTGATGCGTTCGGTTGATACCGCGAACCAGATTGCGGGGAACATGGCCTTTCGTAGTGCAGGGCTGAATGCTAGCGACCTCGGGTTGGAGGCTGCTGCAGCGTATTTGCATAACGTGGTGTCGGCCTCGCCCAACGCGAACATTCCTGCTGGGTGTGCCATTGGTAGCGCAGCGAACCCTCCGGTGCCTGCAGCGACCGGAAATTGTCGGTATTCATCTCGGATTTTGCCACAGGATGCTATGGGCCTGCCGCTCATTGATTGGTCAAGTAGGGGCAATATTCCTGTGACGACAGTCGATGGCAATGAAATTCAATACGTTGTTGAGCGTCTGTGCAATCCAGATAGTGGTGTCGCAATTAATCTTTCCACTCCTGCTCTTTATGATGATGCCGTGTCGCTTTGCATGCTTCAGGCGAGCCCGGCTGATAAATCAGCGAAGCAAGGGGGGCATGGTTTATCAAAAGAATCTGGAGTTATGTACAGGGTGACAGTTCGAGTGCGTGGGCCGCGAAATACAACAACTTTCGTTCAAGGTGTTCTTGAGCGTTGATTATTATGGTGTTTTGTGAGTTTATTGAGGGGTTTTCGATGAGCCAGAGAGCTATGGTCTCTATCCTTTTTTCTCGGAACGCCATAATCAGTATTGGTTTCCTCTCCTGCATGCTGCCACTTCCAGCTCTTTCAGATTCCACGGATTTTTCCGATGTGCCACTGGCGGTTAAAAATGCAGCAAAACCAAATATTATGTTTATCCTCGATAATTCGGGGAGTATGGATTGGCGGTCAACGACAGGGACCGATGGTCTGAATCAATACAGCACGACTGCCATCGATTTTTACTCAAGCCTCGTGAATAAATTGTATTACGACCCCGATGTGCGCTATATACCGCCTGTTGTTGCTTCAAGTTTTTCCGCCGATAATCCGGAAGGGGTGTCGATGGGAAATGCGGATGCGAGCAGTAACGGAGCTTTGAATGACCCCTATCTGAGTCCCTCGTCCGGACGGACGGACTTGACCAAGAAATGCTATTACAGCACTGCAACCCCGCCGCTCGTTCCGACGACCAGTAATTGCCGGACATATTCATCGACCTACCGGTACGGGCCGATTGCATTTTCTGCCTATTACTATCAATACACGGGAGGAGGCATCCCCACACCGGGCAGTAGTACATCGTATGTTCGGCGCGATATCGTTTCCGAGAACGCGCCGTTCACGCGCGCGGCAAGCCGTACCGATTGCTCGACGAGCGGAAGTGGCCGGAGTTGTTCCTACGCTCAAGAAATCCAGAACTTCGCGAATTGGCACAGTTATTACCGTACCCGCATCCTGACCATGAAAACGACCATGGGGCAGGCGTTTGCAGCAATGGGAAACAAATATCGCGTTGGATTTTCGACGATCAATAATTCAGAGCAGACAGGAAATCCGACTGGACAAAATTTCCGCAGCATTGCCGATTTTACCGATGCTACGAAACGAACCTGGTATACGACGCTCTATGGCATCGATCCCATCTATGGAACGCCTTTGCAAAAAGCCTTGCAACGTGTTGGTCAATATTATTCCGGTGACGGCATGGGCTATTCCGACAGCGTTGGCGAAGAAGATCCGGTTCAGTACTCTTGCCAACAAAATTTCGCCATTTTGTCGACGGATGGTTATTGGAACAGCAATACAGTGGATGTCGGAAACCAGGACCGAACGGTTCCATCGATCCCCTCGTCGGCGCTAAACCCACCTGTGAATCCTGGTTTGACGGCCGGGACAACTTGGCCGCGTCCGATTTACGAGGGGCCGACAGCAACGAGTGACACGTTGGCTGACGTGGCAGCTTACTATTGGGTAAATGACTTGCGCTCAGGGATGACGAACAACGTCCCGACGAGTACGTCCGATCGTGCTTCGTGGCAGCATATGACCACGTTTACCATCGGTCTCGGGGTGGATGGCAGCAAACCTTACCGACCGGACTACGACACGGCGAGCAGCGGTTTTTATCGGGATTTGTTAATTGGCACGGATAACTGGCCTAAGCCGGAGGCTGATAAGAACACCGCGGTCGATGACTTATGGCATGCCGCAGTCAATGGTCATGGTCGTTATTTTTCTGCTAAAGATCCAAGTGCTTTGAGAACATCGCTAAGAAGCATCCTTGACGATATCATCAACCGCACAGGGGCGGCTGCTGCAGTTGCAGTCGCCAACGTCAACCTGGCGGTTGACAATGCGTTGTTCGCTTCGAAGTACAACTCGGGGTCTTGGAGCGGAGATCTGCAGAAATATTTGGTTAGTGTCGGTACCGGGCAAGCTTCGTCGGCGCCGATTTGGTCTGCGCAGGCGGAACTCGATGCGTCAAATGTGACACCGGATAGTCGACGTATCGTGACCTACTCGGGGGCGTTTGGTGAGAACCAAGGGATTCAATTTCGGCCTGTATCGGCAACGATCGACGGTACTATCCAGTCTAAGCTCTCCATCGTTCAGCAAGCTTACCTGAATTCCTCGAGCACTCCGCCGGGACCGAGCGACGGAGAAAACGTTTTGCATTATCTACGTGGCGATCGAAGCCTGGAAACGAGCACTTACCGAGTACGCAGCTCTCGTCTTGGGGATATCATCAATGCTGAGGCCGTTGTGGTGGGGACCCCGTATTTCAAGTATGCGGATGACGGTTATGCGGAGTTTCGTGCGGCGCAAACTGTGACGAATAATTCGCCGAGTCGGGTTCAGACAATTTTTCAAGCCGCTAATGACGGAATGGTGCATGCATTCCGGGCGTCCGATGGCGTGGAAAGCTGGAGTTATATCCCGAATCTATTGTTCAACGGGCCAAGCAAATTACGCGACCTCAGCAAGCGGATTGGGTTTGCCCATCAGTATTACATTGATGCGACGCCCGTAACAGGCGATGCGGATTTTAGCAACACCTGTCCTGATTCCGGTTGCCCGCGTCCGTTGACCTTGCCGCGTGCGGATTGGCGAACGCTTTTGATCGGTGGGCTCGGTAAAGGCGGGCGAGGTTACTATGCGCTTGATGTGACAACCCCGACGGCGAGCAGTGAGCCTGACGCAGCGCGTAAAGTGCTTTGGGAATTTCCGAATAGCGGCACTAACGGTGAGGTGTCGAGGACAACGCCGTCCGGTACGAGTTCTTCGGGATGGTCGATGAGCGTGAACAAGATTGGGTACACTCACGGGCGCCCGATTGTCACGAAAACGAAAGCACACGGTTGGGTTGCTTTGGTCTCCTCGGGGTACAACAACGGTGGTGACACCGGTGGAGATGGACGTGGTTACCTGTTTGTCATTAATGTGCGGACCGGGAAATTGCTACATGTCTTCGATACCACTGTCGGAGATTCAGGAGCCCCGAGCGGATTGGCATTTATTTCCGCTTTTGTCGACGATTCACTCGGGGACAACACGGTCCAGTATGTGTACGGCGGGGACCTTCTGGGTAATGTTTGGCGTTTTGACCTGAATGATGCCTCTGCCGCCAATTGGAAGCTTAAAAAGTTGACCACACTTGTGGATGGGGCTGGTGCGACACAGCCCGTGACGACCGAGCCCGAGTTGGCGTTGATCACCATAGCAGGAGTCCACCGTCGTTTCGTCTACGTCGGGACTGGGCAATATTACGGCGATAGTGACATTCCAGGTGCGGCTGGGGCGAACAGGCATGCTTCGCAACGACAGACGATGTACGGATTGACGGATGATTTGTCGAATCCGTCCGGGACAACCGCAGTGATTGCTTCGCTACGCGGTAATCTGCAGCAGCAGACGTTGTCGAACGGTAGCGAGACACGGACAACGAGTACCAATCCGGTTGATTATTCGACCAAGAAAGGCTGGTATATTGATTTGCCGATCACAGGCGAGCGGGTTAATACCCATCCGCTGGTGGCGCTTGGGACATTGATTTTTACTACAAATATCCCCAGTAGTGACGTGTGTACCCCAGGAGGGAGTAGCTGGCTGAACATGCTCGATTACAAATCAGGGACGATGTTGCCGGTTTTTGGGGTTGGCTCGTGGTCACTTGGCAATGTTCTTGCAAGCCGTCCAAATGTGGTTCAGGGTAACGGTAAGAGTTGGACGGAACTCATGCGCTCGGACGGTAAGCTTCAAACGATGCCTGGGCCGCCGACGGGCGCGCCTACCAAAACGCGGCGCATTTCGTGGCGCGAAGTGTGGATCGACCGATAGTGGTCATGGTCGGACGGTTGGGCTAAGAAGGAGGGCGAGGGCGCTGTGGCGCCCTCCTTGTCTTTCGGCAGCGGCTATTGCGAGAGCGACTTTGGCAGTGCAAACGTTATATCCTCATCGGCGCCTGGTGTGGTTATGATGGTTTTTGCACCCAGAGCGAGCAGGCGGGCGTTCAGTTGTTCAACCAATACTTCAGGTGCCGACGCCCCAGCGGTGACACCGATGCGTTTGTGACCGGTGAGCCAAGCCGGGTCGATGTCTTCGGGGCCGTCGACGAGGTAGGCCGGGAGGCCGGCGTTGGCGGCGACTTCGCGCAGGCGGTTGGAGTTGGAGCTGTTCTTCGAGCCGACGACGAGTAGCAGGTCGCATTGTGCCGCGAGTTGCTTGACGGCGTCCTGGCGGTTCTGCGTGGCGTAGCAGATGTCGTCTTTCTTCGGTCCGACGATGGTCGGGAAGCGGCTGCGCAGTGCGCCGATGACGGCTTGCGCGTCGTCGACCGAGAGCGTAGTCTGGGTGACGTAGGAGAGTTGTTTCGGGTCGCGTACCTTGAGTGCGGCGACGTCGGTGGCGTTTTCCACGAGCAGCATGCCGTCCGGGCTTTGCCCCATGGTGCCTTCGACTTCCGGGTGGCCCTTGTGGCCGATCATCACGATTTCGCGCCCTTCCTTGCGCTGACGGGCGACTTCGAGATGGACCTTGGTGACCAGCGGGCAGGTGGCGTCGAAAACCTTGAGTCCGCGCGCCTCGGCCTCGTCGCGCACCGCCGGCGAGACGCCGTGAGCGCTGAAGATCACTGTCGCGCCGGTCGGTACTTCGGCGAGCTCGTCGATGAAGATCGCGCCCTTGGCGCGCAGGTCGTCGCAAACGAACTTGTTGTGCACGACCTCGTGGCGGACGTAGATCGGCGCGCCGAATTTTTCGATCGCGCGCTCGACGATGGCAATGGCGCGCTCGACGCCGGCGCAGAAGCCGCGGGGGTTGGCGAGGAGGATGTGCATGGGGGATGAGCCTCGTTTAAGCACGCGGGGAACGAAGGATAGAAGCGCCTGGAGCTTCAGGCCAGCGCGACTCCTCTGCTTGGGGAGCGCTTCGTCGGCTTCGTGTCCACCGCGGGGATGCTTTTCAGTGTTTCGATCCGGATTCGACCGCCGTTCCGTCTTCGGGTTTCGCCCGGAACTGGTCCCAGATCATCAGCGCCGCGCCGACACAGATGGCCGAGTCGGCGAGGTTGAACGAGGGCCAGTAGAAGCCGGCCGCGTGCCACTGGATGAAGTCGACAACGACGCCGAAACGCACGCGGTCGATGACGTTGCCGAGGGCGCCGCCGAGGATCAGGGTGAGCGCCAGCGCCAGGCGGAATTCGCCGCAATGGCGACGCAGCATGACCACGATCCAGCCCGAGACACCGAGTGCCAGCACGGTGAAGAACCAGCGCTGCCAACCGCCGGCGTCGGCCAGGAAGCTGAAGGCCGCGCCGGGGTTGAAGGTCAGCACCCAGTTCCAGAACGGGGCGACGTAACGGACTTCGCCCGGGCGCATGACGCCGAGCACGACCCACTTGCTGACCTGATCGAGGAGAACGATGATCGCGGCCAGCCACAGCCAGGGACGGATGTTACGCGCAGGCACGCGCTTCCCCTTCCCCGTGCAGGTTGCTCACGCAGCGGCCGCAGAGTTCCGGGTGCGCCGGGTCGGCGCCGACGTCCTCGCGCACGTGCCAGCAACGCTCGCACTTGGCGTGGGCGAGCGGGGCGCATTCGATCTTGTCCTCGCCGCTCTTGACCACCTTCGCCTTCGAAGCGATGAGCACAAAGCGAAGGTCGTCGCCGAGCGAAGCCAGCAGGTCGTACTTCTCGCCGTCAGCGTGCAGGGTGACTTCGGCCTGCAGCGAGGCGCCGATTTTGCCCTCGACACGCAGCTCTTCGAGCGCCTTGGTGACGTCGGCGCGCCAGGCGCGGATCTTGTTCCACTTGTCGAGCAGGGCGGCTTCGTCTTCCGGCGCGGGCAGTGGCTGCCAGGTGTGCAGCATCACCGAGTCGTCCTCGCCATGCACCGTGCGCCAGGCTTCTTCGGCGGTGAAGGAGAGGATGGGCGCCATCAGTTTGACGAAGGTTTCGGTGATGTGCCACAGCGCGCTCTGCGCGGCGCGCCGGGCCGGGCTGTCGGCGGCGCTGGTGTAGAGGCGGTCCTTGAGGATGTCGAGGTAGAAGCCGCCCAGGTCTTCGGAGCAGAAGGTCTGCAGCGCCTGCACCACGCGGTGAAATTCGTACTTGCCGTAGTCGGCCTCGCACTGCGCTTGCAATTGGCGCGTCATGGCCAGCGCGTAGCGGTCGATCTCCAGCCACGCTTCGACCGGTAGCAAGTCTTTCGCCGGGTCAAAGTCGGAGGTATTGGCGAGCAGGAAACGCAGGGTGTTGCGGATGCGGCGGTAGGCCTCGACGACGCGTTTGAGGATTTCGTCCGAGATCGACAGCTCGCCCGAGTAGTCGGTGGCCGCGGCCCACAGGCGCAGGATGTCGGCGCCGAGGGTGTCGGAAACCTTCTGCGGCGCGACGACGTTGCCCTTGGATTTGGACATCTTGAGGCCCTTGCCGTCGACCACGAAGCCGTGCGTCAGGAGCGCCTTGTACGGCGCGCGGCCGTCGATCGCGCAGCCGGTCAGCAAGGAACTCTGGAACCAGCCGCGGTGCTGGTCCGAGCCTTCGAGGTAGAGGTCGGCCGGGAAGTCGCACTGCGCGGCGTGCGAACCGCGCATCACGCTCATGTGGGTGACACCCGAGTCGAACCAGACGTCGAGCGTGTCGCTCATCTTGCGGTATTGCGCGGCTTCTTCGCCGAGCAGTTCCTGAGCGTCAAGGGAGAACCAGGCCTCGATGCCCGATTGCTCAACGCGACGAGCGACGTCTTCGATCAGTTCCGGCGTGCGCGGGTGCAGGGCGCCGGTTTCCTTGTGCAGGAAGAAGGGGATTGGGACGCCCCAGTTGCGCTGGCGCGAGACGCACCAGTCCGGACGGCCCTTGATCATCGCTTCGAGGCGGGCGCGTCCCCAGGACGGGAAGAATTCGGTTTCGTCGACCGCGCGCTCGGCAATCCAGCGCAGCGTCGCGGCGTTCTCGTCGCGTTTGTGGTCCATGCCGATGAACCACTGCGTCGTGGCGCGGAAGATGATCGGCGTCTTGTGCCGCCAGCAGTGCGGGTAGCTGTGCGCAATCTTCTCCATCTTGAGCAGGCGGCCTTGCGCTTCGAGTTCCTGAAGGACGAGCGGGTTGGCTTCCCACACCGTCTTGCCGGCGAGCGGGGCGATCGAGAGGGCGGGCGTATTGGCGAGGAACTTGCCGTCGTCGCCGACCGGGTTGTTGACCGGCAGACCGTAGACCTTGCCGATCTGGTAGTCCTCGGCACCGTGTGCCGGGGCGGTGTGCACGAGGCCGGTACCGGCTTCGACGGTGACGTGCGTGCCGCAGATGAGGGCCACGTCGCGGTTCTGGAAGGGGTGCTTGAGCAGCACGTGTTCCAGCGCGCGACCCTTGGCCGAGCCGACGACCTTGCCTTCGAGCCCGTAACGTTTCAGGCAGGCTTCGGCGAGGTCGCGCACCAGGATCAGCGCGCCTTTCTCGGTTTCGATCAGGTCGTAGTCAAAGTCGGGGTGGGCGCTCACCGCCTCGTTGGCGGGCAGCGTCCAGGGCGTCGTCGTCCAGATCACGGCGAAGGCCGGGCCGCGCAGGTGGGTGAGGCCGAAGGCGTGCGCCAGCTTGTCGGCGTGGTTGGGATGGACTTCAAAGGCGACGTCGATCGCCGGCGAGGTTTTGTCTTCGTATTCGACCTCCGCCTCGGCGAGCGCCGAGCCGCAGTCCAGGCACCAGTTCACCGGCTTCAGGCCCTGATAGAGGTAGCCTTTTTCGAGGATCTTGCCGAGCGCACGGATTTCGTCGGCTTCGGTCTTGAAGGCCATCGTCAGGTAGGGGTTGTCCCACTCGCCGAGCACGCCCAGGCGGATGAAGTCCTTCTTCTGGCGCTCGACCTGTTCGGCGGCGAAGTCGCGGCACAGCTTGCGCACCTGGTCGCCCGGAATGTGCTTGCCGTGCAGCTTCTCGATCTGGTGCTCGATCGGCAGGCCGTGGCAGTCCCAACCCGGCACGTAGGGGGCGTCGAAACCGGCCAGCGTCTTCGAGCGGACGATGATGTCCTTGAGGATCTTGTTGACCGCGTGGCCGATGTGGATGTCGCCGTTGGCGTAGGGCGGGCCGTCGTGCAGCGTGAAGCGCGGGCGTCCGGCCGCCGCCTGACGAATTCGCTCGTACAGTTTCTTCTCCTGCCAGTTCTTGACCCACTGGGGTTCGCGCTTGGCGAGGTCGCCGCGCATCGGGAAGGGCGTGTCGGTGAGGTTGAGCGTATTCTTGTAGTCGGCCATGGCAGATACTCAGAGCTTGAAATAAAGACGGGTGTCGCGGACGTCTTGGGCAATCTGCGCCTTGAGCGCCGCGAAATCGGGGAAGTGTACTTCGTTTCTCAGTTTGTGCAGGAAACGCACGCTGAGGTG
Organism: Propionivibrio sp.; assembly: GCF_041441355.1. Classification (GTDB taxonomy): domain Bacteria; phylum Pseudomonadota; class Gammaproteobacteria; order Burkholderiales; family Rhodocyclaceae; genus Propionivibrio. The sequence goes on along the minus strand of NZ_JASDTF010000004.1, from coordinate 196,629 downwards.
GTGGCCGTAAAGATCGGCCGCGAAGTCGAGCAGGTGTACCTCGAGGATGGGGCGGGACACCCGGTCGACGCTCGGGCGCACGCCGAGGTTGGCGACGCCGGGGTGGGGGGCATCGGTCAAGCCGTGCACTTCGACGGCGAAGACGCCGGTGAGCGGTGGGCGGTCGTGCTTGATGCGGATGTTGGCGGTGGCGAAGCCGAACTCGCGTCCAAGCTGCTTGCCCTGCACGACGCGCCCGTCGATGACGTAGGGGCGGCCGAGCAGTTGGGCGGCGCGTTCGAGTTGGCCCGTAGCCAACGCCTGGCGCACCGCCGAGCTGGAAACGCGTTCGCCGAGCACGGTGACGCCGGGCATGGCTTCGACCGTGAATCCCTTCGCACCGTGCTGCGCCCCAGCCGCCTGCAAGCGTGCGAAGTCGCCCTGCCGGCCTGCGCCGAAGCGGAAGTCGTCGCCGATCACGAGGTGTTTGACGCGCAGGCTGTCGACCAGTACGCGGGCGATGAAGTCTTCCGCGGAGAGCCCGGCCAGGCGGGCGTTGAAGTGGCAGACGCGGGTCAGCGCGACGCCTTCCTCGGCAATCAGTTCGAGCTTCTCGCGCAGGGTCGAGAGTCGCGTCGGCGCCGTGTGCCGGGCAAAAAACTCGCGCGGGTGCGGCTCGAATGTGAGTACGGCGGGCTGCAAGCCGCTGTCCGCGGCATGTGCGACCAGGCGGCGGAGCAAGGCGCGATGACCGAGGTGCACACCGTCGAAATTGCCGATGGTGAGCACGGTCGGGGCGGGCGCCACAGTTTGTAATCCGCGCAGGACGAGCATTTGGGTTCGCAGTCTCGCGAAAAGAAGGAAGGGTGCGGGGAAAAAGCCTGAATTGTAACGGTTTTGGCCTGCTTTTTGGGCTTGGGCGTGCAATCGACGCACTTTCGCGGCGACGGTTTTCGCGCATCTGCCGAACCTTCGAGTATGCCAAGGCGATGGCTGGGGTAATTCCACTGTCGTGGCGGCTGGCCGTGCGACGCCGGGGAACTCGACTATACTGGCGCCGTCTCACGGCCCAGGCCGTTGGGGCGGGCACTTCGTTCCGCCGGGCCGCCGGCCGTTTTTTTGATTGAAGGACGATGAGCGATCAGGGGTGTTATCACTGTGGTTTGCCGATTCCTGCCGGGATCGAGCTGCATGTGGAGATTGGCGGCGAGACGCGCCACATGTGCTGCGTCGGCTGTCAGGCGGTGGCGCAGGCCATCGTCGCCAACGGCCTGGGCGACTACTACCGCACCCGCGATGCCCTGCCCGAGTCGCAGGCCGGCCGGCGCGAGGCGCTGCCGGCGGTACTCGAGGGGCTGGCCCTCTACGACAACGCCGATTTCCAGAAGAGCTTCGTGCGCGAGCCGGGGCCGGATGAGCGCGAGGCGGCGCTGATCATCGAAGGCATCACCTGCGCCGCGTGCATCTGGCTCAACGAACGCCATCTCGCCGGCCAGCCGGGCGTCCTCGCCGTCGACCTCAACTACGCCACACGGCGTGCCCGGGTGCGGTGGGACACGCGCCGGACGCAGCTGTCGAGCATCCTGGCGGCGATCGCTGCCATCGGCTACCGTGCCCATCCCTACGACACCGCGCGCAGCGAGGCCTTGGCCAAGGCCGAGCGGCGCGCCGCGCTGTGGCGCGTGTTCGTCGCCGGTTTCGGGATGATGCAGGTGATGATGTACGCCGTGCCGGTGTATCTGGCCGGCGAGGGCGAGATGACGCCCGAGATCGAGCAGCTGATGCGCTGGGCGAGTCTCATCCTCACGCTGCCGGTGGTGTTCTATTCGGCCGCGCCGTTCTTTCGCGGCGCCTGGCGCGACCTCTGCTTCAAGCGCGTGGGTATGGACGTGCCGGTGGCGCTCGGCGTCGGCGCGGCCTTCCTGGCCAGCGTCTGGGCGACGCTGACGGCGTCGGGCGAGGTCTATTTCGACTCGGTGACGATGTTCGTCTTCTTCCTGCTTGGCGGGCGCTATCTGGAGATGACCGCACGCCAGCGCGCGGTCAGCGTCACCGAGGCACTGGCCAAGCTGATGCCGGCCTTCGCTCAACGCGTCGCCGGCTTTCCGGCCGCGCGCGAAGCGCAGCAGGTGATGGTCTCCGAGCTGCAAGCCGGCGACGTCGTGCTGGTCCGCGCCGGTGAGGCGATCCCGGCCGACGGCGTGGTCGTCGAAGGCGAGAGCAGCGCCAATGAGGCTTTGCTCACCGGCGAGAGCGCGCCACAGAAAAAAAGCGTCGGCGCCTCGCTCACGGGCGGTGCGCTCAATATCGAGAGCCCGCTCTACATGCGCGTCACCGAGGTCGGCGAAGGCACGCGCCTGTCGGCCATCGTCCGCCTGATGGAGCGCGCGGCGCAGGAGAAGCCGAAACTCGTCGAACTCGCCGACCGCATCGCGGCGCGCTTCATTGCAGCCTTGCTCCTGGTTGCTGCCGCGGTGGCGGTGGTCTGGGTCTGGATCGATCCGACGCAGGCCTTGTGGATCACCGTCTCGGTGCTGGTCGTCACCTGCCCGTGCGCGCTGTCGCTGGCCACGCCGGTGGCGCTGACCGTCGCCAGCGGCGCGCTGGCGCGCGCCGGCCTGCTGGTGACGCGCGGGCACGCGATCGAGACGCTGGCGCGGGCGACGCACTTCGTCTTCGATAAAACCGGAACGCTGACCCGCGGCGAGCTGACGCTGGTCGACACCCTGCCGCTCGGCCGTGTGTCCGAAGTGGAGTGCCTGGCGCTCGCCGCGGCGCTCGAACAGACCTCTGAACACGCCATCGGGCGCGCCCTCCAGGCCGCCTGGAGGGCGCGTGGAATGGCGCCTCCAGCGCTTCCGGCGGTGCCGGGCGAAGTGCGCAACGTGCCGGGCAGCGGCGTGGTGTGCGTCGGCGCCGGGGCGGAGGTCCGCCTCGGACGGCCGGGCTTTGTCGGCGAACTGCACGGCCAGCCCTTGTCCGAGGCCGCGCAGCACCTGCTCGATTGTGGTGAGACGGTGGTGGCGCTCGGCGACACGACGGGCTGGCTGGCGCTCTTCCGCCTCGGCGACGCGATCCGCCCCGAGGCGTCGGCGCTCATCGCCGCGCTGCGCGCCGACGGGCGCCGGGTGACGCTGCTCACCGGCGACGCGTGGCCGGTGGCCGAACGTGTGGCGCAGGCGCTGGGGATCGACGACGTGCGCGCCGAGGTTTCGCCGCAGGGCAAGCACGATTTCGTTGCCGGGCTGCAGGCCGCGGGGGCGGTGGTGGCGATGGTCGGCGACGGCATCAACGATGCGCCGGTCCTGGCCAAGGCGCAGGTTTCGGTGGCCATGGGCGGCGGCGCGCAACTGGCGCGGACGCAGGCCGACCTCGTCCTGCTCTCGGAGAACCTCGATCACCTGCGCCACGGCTACCGCTTGGCGCGGCGGGCGCTGCGCGTCATCCGCCAGAACCTGTGGTGGTCGTTCGCGTACAATTTCGTTGCCCTGCCGCTGGCCATGGTCGGCCTGGTGACGCCGTGGATGGCCGGCATCGGCATGTCCGGCAGCTCCTTGCTGGTGGTCATGAACTCGCTGCGTCTGCAGCGCCCCGACAACCCTTAGAGCGGCGAACTCCGCAACTCCGCGTATGGAAATCCTCTATCTGCTGGTGCCGATCTCGGTGGTGCTGGTCTTCCTGATCGGCATTGCCTTCTGGTGGTCGCTGCGCAGCGGCCAGTACGACGACCTCGAGGGCCCGGGCTACCGGGTGCTGATGGACGACGACAAGACGCGGGAAAAGGCTAAGGAAAAGCCGGCGAAGGAAAAATCGACGCCCCCCGCAGAGTGACGCGCGTACGAAGGGGATAAAAAAACCGGAGCAGAGTGCTCCGGTTTTTTTGCGTCATTTCAGGCCGTGTTTCACGGCGTGAGTCATTGTGCTTACCGTTCTTGCGCCACCCTTTCCAGGCGGACGATGTCACCATCGTAGAAACGGCTGCCGGGCTCACGCTTGACGAGCAGGCGTTCGCGCAGGAAGGCGGCGATGATGCGGCTGGCGGTTTCGATCGTCGTGCCGAGCATCAGGCCGAGGTCTTCGCGGCTGAAGTTGTAGATGCGGTTGCTGTCGCCGTCGCGCAGGTGCAGCAAGAGGCGCGCCATGCGCACGCGCGCCGCGGCGCCGGTGCTGGTCATGTCCACCAGCCATTGCTCGGTCTCCTGCAGGGCCGATTGCCAGCGTTGCATGAGGTTCCACTGAAATCCGGCCTGTTCCAGGCACAGCTCGCGGACGGCCCGAACCGGGGTCTGGCAGGCATGCACGTCGCCGACGGTCACCGCAGTGTGGGCGTAGGTGCCGGAGAGCACCCCCTCGATGCCGGCGACGTCGCCCGGTTTGAGGATGCGCACGATGCGCGGGCCACCGTCCCAGGATTCGGCCAGCAGCTTCACGACGCCGGTGCGCAGAACCCACATTTGTTCCGCCCGTTCGCCGCGGCGGTAGAGCACACTGCCCGAAGCTTGTCCCGTGTTGGCGACGTCGACATGCAGACTGGCGATGGCGTCGGGGGAGAGGCCGACAAAAAAGGAATTCTCGCGGCCGTCGCAGGCGAGGCAGTTGGCGTTTCCACGCCAGGCAGTGCAGGTGCGCAGGGTGTTCACGAGGGGCGTCGGACAGGCGGACGGTGTGGGAGAGGCGATGAGAGGAGGCATCGTAGCAAAAAAAAACCGTTCCGCGTGGGGGCGGAACGGCACAGGGGGTTGGATTTAGAAGCGGTAGCCGACGCCTACACCCCAGGTGATGGGGTTGAGGTCGAGGGTGCCGATCTTGGTGCCGCCGACGCGGACGTCGGTGTCCATCTGGATGTATTTGACGTCGAGGTTGAGCGACCAGTTCTTGTCCAGCGCGTAATCGAAGCCGAGCTGCGCGGCGAGGCCCCAGCTGTCGCGCTCGACCGAGGCGGCACCGTCGAGGATGTGGTCGCGCTTGCTGAAGTAGGTGTAGTTCACCCCGGCGCCGACGTAGGGCTTGAAGGCACCGAAGTCGGTGAAGTGGTACTGCAGCATCAGCGACGGGGGCAGGGCCTTGATGGTGCCGATCTTGGTGCTGCCGGCCTTGATGTCGACGTTTTGCGGGTAGGTCAGAACCAGCTCGGCGGCGAGGTTCTTGGTGAAGAAATAGGTGATGTCGAGTTCGGGAATCCAGCGGTCGTCGGCCGTGATGTCCAGGGTCTTGACGGTCTTCGATTGTCCATTGTCGAAGCCGATGCTGACGGCGCGGCCGCGGACCAGCCAGTTGCCGTCGCTGGACTGTTGTGCGGCGGCGGGAAGTGCGGCGGCACAAGCCAAGGCGAGGGCCGTGAGGGTGAGGGTTTTGCCCATGACAGATCTCCCGTATGTCGTGATTGATGAATAAAAACCACAGTCTGCGAGTGGGCATTCTATCCGGTTTTTGGCTTCGGATTGATCTGGGTCAATCTTTTTTGAGTGACGGGCGGTTTGGTGTTGTCATTGGGCAACGGTGTGTCAGCCAAGGGCAATGGGGTCGTGCTTGACCGATTGATCCAAATCAACCATGATGCGGGTATAACAATTCTGGCAGCAGGGTTGTTCGGTGTACTAGATTGTTCGGTGTGACAGAAAAAAAGAAAGGTGTGTAGATTGGTCGGCGTCATCGGCGGCGAAGGTCTGCGCAACAGGGAGGGCACCGATTGTCGAGTGGCTGATGCTCGTCAAAATTCCCTTTGTGCGAACTTATTGCGCGTCCGGCCTGTCTTGGCGGTGTGCAAATCGCGCTCGCATCGACGCCATGCTGCTCTGGCCGGGCTTTTTCGTGCAAAGGCGGCGGGCGATGGGTCGCAAACAGATTCTTCGATAACTGTGAGGTGGGTCCATGTCGGATACTCAGTCAACGTATAACTACAAGGTTGTACGGCAATTCACCGTGATGTCCGTGATCTGGGGCATCGTCGGCATGCTGGTCGGGGTGATCATCGCCGCGCAGCTGGTCTGGCCGGAGCTCAACATCGGCTTTTTGCATTTCGGACGCCTGCGTCCCTTGCACACCAATGCGGTGATTTTCGCCTTCGGCGGTTGCGCGCTGATGGGCACGTCGTACTACGTGGTGCAGCGCACCTGTCACACCCGGCTGTTCTGCGACAAACTGGCGGCCTTCACCTTCTGGGGCTGGCAGGCGGTCATCGTCCTGGCCGCCATCACCCTGCCACTGGGCTTTACCTCAGGCAAGGAGTACGCCGAGCTCGAATGGCCGATCGACATCCTGATCGCCGTCGTCTGGGTGGCCTACGCCATCGTTTTCTTCGGCACCATCGCCAAGCGCAAGGTAACGCACATCTACGTGGCCAACTGGTTCTACGGCGGTTTCATCCTGGCCGTGGCGCTGCTGCACATCGTCAATAGCGCGGCGATCCCGGTCTCCTTCCTGAAGTCCTACTCGGTCTACGCCGGGGTGCAGGACGCGATGATCCAGTGGTGGTACGGCCACAACGCGGTCGGCTTCTTCCTTACCGCCGGCTTCCTCGGGATGATGTACTACTTCGTGCCCAAGCAGGCCGAGCGCCCGGTGTATTCGTATCGCCTTTCGGTGGTGCACTTCTGGGCCCTGATCTTCACCTACATGTGGGCCGGCCCGCACCACCTGCATTACACCGCGTTGCCGGACTGGACCCAATCGGTGGGCATGATCTTCTCGCTGATCCTGCTGGCGCCGTCGTGGGGCGGCATGATCAACGGCATCATGACCCTCTCCGGCGCCTGGCATAAGCTGCGCGACGACCCGATCCTGAAATTCCTGATCACCTCGTTGTCCTTCTACGGGATGTCGACCTTCGAAGGGCCGATGATGTCGATCAAGACGGTCAACGCCCTCTCGCACTACACCGACTGGACCGTCGGCCACGTGCATTCGGGCGCCCTCGGCTGGGTCGCGATGGTCTCGATCGGTTCGATCTACTACCTGCTGCCGCGCCTTTTCGGCAAGCCCGAGATGTTCAGTGTCAAGTTGATCACCGTGCATTTCTGGGTGTCGACGATCGGCATCGTGCTCTACATCGCCTCGATGTGGATCGCAGGCGTGATGCAGGGCCTGATGTGGCGCCAGGTCAATGCCGACGGCACGCTGGCCTACAGCTTTGTCGAGTCGGTCAAGGTCTCCTATCCCTTCTGGGGCATCCGTCTGATGGGCGGGGTGTTGTTCCTGGGCGGGATGCTGATCATGGCGTACAACATGTTCAAGACGATGGCGGGTGGCAAGACCGAGGATGCCCCGGTGCTGCTGCCGTCCGGTCATCACGCCTAAGAGGGAGGCTTGCGAAGAATGAAACTTACGCATGACAAGATCGAACGCAATGTCGGCCTGTTGATCGTCCTGACCGTGCTGGTGGTCAGCGTCGGCGGGCTGCTCGAAATCGTTCCGCTGTTCTTCCAGAAGTCGACCACCACTCCGGTCGCCGGGCTCAAGCCTTACGACGCGGTGCGTCTGACCGGGCGCGACGTCTATATCCGCGAAGGCTGCTTCCTCTGCCACTCGCAGATGATTCGCCCGTTCCGGGCCGAGACCGAGCGTTACGGGCACTACTCGGTGGCCGGCGAGTTCGTCTACGACCACCCCTTCCAGTGGGGCTCGAAGCGGACTGGGCCGGACCTGCACCGGGTTGGCGGCCGCTACAGCGACGAGTGGCATCGTGCACACCTGATCAATCCGCGCGACGTGGTGCCCGAGTCCAATATGCCGGCCTTCGCCTGGCTGGCGAAGACCCCGGCCGACGCCGCCGGTGCGCCGGCCAAGATGCGCGCCTTGCAGAAGATCGGCGTGCCTTACACCGATGAGGAGATCGCGCAGGCCAGCAAGCAGGTCGAGGGCAAGAGCGAGATGGACGCCCTGATCGCCTACCTGCAAGGGCTGGGGGTCGAACTCAAGAGCGCGGGTAAGTAAAGCCATGGACATCAACGATCTGCGTTCCGCCGTGACGGTGCTTTCCCTGGTCACCTTTCTGGGCATCGTCTGGTGGGCCTACGGCCTGAAAAGCAACCAGCGGCGCTTCGACGAAGCGGCCAACTTGCCCTTTGCCGACGATGCGGCGGATCGCGCCGAACTCGGGTTGTCGTCCGGCAATGAACAAAGGAAACCATCATGAGCGATTTTGTCAGCGAGTTCTGGAACTGGTATGTCACGCTGATCGTCCTGATCAGCATCATCGCCTGCGGCGTTTTCCTCTGGTCCCAGAGCATCCATCGCCCGGAATCCGGAAAGAGCCAGGACACGACGGGCCACGTCTGGGACGAGAACCTCGAGGAGTACAACAACCCGCTGCCGCGCTGGTGGATGTGGCTGTTCTACATCACGGTCGTGTTTTCCTTGGTCTATGTCGTGCTCTATCCGGCCTTGGGACGCTTCCCCGGCATCTTCGGCTGGTCGACCGCCGATCAGCACAAGAAGGAGGTCGCGGCCGCCGACGAGAAGGTCAAGCCGCTCTTCGACAAGTACCTCAAGATGGAGCTGGCGGCCGTGGCGGCCGACAAAGAGGCGATGGAGATGGGTTCGCGCCTGTTCCAGACCTACTGCATGCAGTGCCACGGCGCGACCGGTGAAGGTTCGCGCGACAAGGGTTTTCCGAACCTGACCTCGAAGACCTACTCCTGGGGCAATGCGCCGGAACAGATCCTGGAAACGATCTCCAACGGGCGCACCGGCGTCATGCCGCCCGAGGGGGGCAATCCGGAAGTCGTCGGCGGTGCGGCGGGGGCGAAGGAAATCGCCAACTATGTGCGTTCCTTCTCCGGCCTCAAGCATGATGCCGAACTGGCGAAGCAGGGCAAGGCACGTTACGATCAGGTCTGCTTTGCCTGTCACGGCGCCGACGGCAAGGGCATGGCGGCACTCGGCGCGCCGAACCTGACCGACAAGGTCTGGCTCTACGGCAGCTCGGAAGCCCGCATCGTCGAGACCATCACCAGTGGGCGGATGAACCAGATGCCGGCCTGGAAGGACTTCCTCGGCGAAGGCAAGGTGCAGGTGCTGGCTGCCTACGTGTTGAGCCTCTCCGGCGGCGCCGAGAAGAAGTAGCATGGCCCTGTTCCGGGCGGCTTCGGCCGCCCGGTGCGCGCATCACGGGTGGGCCGAGGCCCGCCCGATCCTTTTCGAAAGGGTATGCCGGAATCCCTCTGGCGTGCGGTTTTGAAACGGATTGGGTCGAGAACGATGAACGAGAAGCGCGGACCGGCGCCGGAGACCCCGGCACCAGCGGGGCCACGGGTCGCCGTGGTCAATACCGAGAGGCTCTACGAGAAGCACAAGACGGTGTATGCCCGCAGCGTCAGCGGGATCTTCGGCAACTGGCGCTGGATCATGGTCTTCTTCACCCAGGCCATTTTCTACGGGTTGTGCTGGCTCGACTGGGGCGGGCGGCAGGCGGTGCTCTTCCATCTCGTAGAACGCAAGTTCTACGTCTTCGGCATGGTGTTCTGGCCACAGGACGCCATCTACCTCGCGATCCTGTTGGTCATTTCCGCGTATCTCTTGTTCCTGGCCACGGCGATCGGCGGGCGCCTGTTCTGCGGTTATGCCTGTCCGCAGACCGTCTATACCGAAATCCTGATGTGGATCGAGCGCAAGGTCGAAGGCGATCGCCCGGCGCGCATGAAACTTGACGCGCAGCCGATGGATGCGCGCAAGTTCCGCATCAAGCTGACCAAACACCTTTTGTGGTTGGCGGTGGCCCTGTGGACCGGCTTCACCTTCGTCGGCTATTTCTCGCCGATCCGCGAACTGGCGCATTCGCTCGCCGCGTTCACGCTTGGGCCGTGGGAATTCTTCTGGATTTTCTTCTATGCCGGCTTTCTGTACATGATGGCCGGCTTCATGCGCGAGCAGGTGTGCAAGTACATGTGCCCCTACGCCCGCTTCCAGGGCGTGATGTTCGACCCCGACACCTTGATCATCACCTACGACGCCGAACGCGGCGAGCCGCGCGCGCCGCGGCGCAAGGGCGAGGACGCCAAGGCGGCGGGCAAGGGCGATTGCATCGACTGCGGCATCTGCGTCCAGGTCTGTCCGACCGGGATCGACATCCGCAATGGCCTGCAGTACGAATGCATCGCCTGTGCGGCGTGCATCGACGCCTGTGATGCGGTGATGGACAAGGTCGGCTTGCCGCGGGGGCTGGTGCGCTATTCGACCGAGAACGCGCTGGCGCGTCACTACGGTTTTGGCGACATCGTCCGGCACCTGTTGCGGCCGCGCACGCTCATCTATACCGGCCTGCTCGTGCTGATCGTCGCCGCCGCCGCCTGGAGCCTGGCGACGCGCATCCCGCTCAAGGTCGACGTGCTGCGCGATCGCGGCAGCCTCTACCGCGAGGACGACGACGGCGGGATCGAGAACGTCTACCGCCTGCACATCATGAATACCGATGAATCGACGCACCGCTACGCGCTCAGCGTCGGCGGTGTCGGCGGCATCGGCATCGTCGGCGAGCGGATCGTCGAGGTGCCGGCGGCATCGAACCGGAACGTTCCGGTGGTCGTCGCGGTCGACTACGGGGCGGCCCCGAAAGGGTCGAACAAGATTTACTTTGAGGTGCGGTCGATGGCGAACGACGCCATCGCCGTGCGCGAAAAAGCCACTTTCTTCATGCCATGAACGACAAGACACTTAAACTCGCTTTGCCCTGGTATCGTCATCCGTGGCCGTGGCTGCTGATGCTTGGCCCTTTCGTCGTGGTGGTCGCGGGCCTGTTGACCGCCTACATTGCCTTCAAGAGCAACGATGGCCTCGTCGATGACGATTATTACCGCAAGGGGCTGGCGGTCAATCAGGTCACCGAGCGCGAGCAGACAGCCCTGCGGCTTGGCCTTCAGGGCGAGGTCATGATTTCTGAGAAGGGCGATCAGGTGCGCATCGTGTTGCGCGCGCCGGCCGGTGTGGCGTTGCCGGAGGGCCTGCGTCTGCAGCTTTCCCATCCGACCCGTGCAGGCGTTGACCGCTTTCATACGCTGAGCGCCAGCGGCGGCGGGGTTTATGCCGGAAAATTCTCCGGCGGACTGGGCGGGCGCTGGCTGGCCACCCTCGAGGACGATACCCAGACTTGGCGCCTGACCGGCATCTGGACGCCGGAACAGCATCCCGTCCTGCAATTGCCGCGCGCATCCCCTTAATAACCGAGCGTAAACGTCAGCGCCGGCCGAGGCTGGGGCCTGGGCCGGCGAGGCGGCGTGTGGTGCTGCGGGGTTGCGCCAAAGGCGCGACGGCGGTTCAGGGGGAACCGGGGTTTATTTGTTGCGCGCGAACTTCTCGACCAGCTGATTGAGCTTGGCCGCGCGCTTTTCCGTTTGGATGCGTTCGGCTTCGCGCGCGGCCTCGGCGGCGCGTTCAGCCTTGCGCCGTTCGGCTTCCTTGCGGAAACGCTCGCGCAGTTGTTCGGCAGCGTGCTGGCGGTGCTCGTCGGTCAATTCGGCCGTCTGCTGGCCGTCGAGGTCAAGGCGGTGCGAAGCCTTTTCCAGCGTCTTGAGGTAGCGCAGCGAGCCGGTGTGCATGCTTAGCGCGATGCGCAGGGTTTTCTTCTCGAGCTCCGGCTGGCGGGCCAGCAGCTGCTTGTCGATGCCGATGGCGAGCGGGGCGTGGTCGCGGAAGACGGGATAGGTCGCCTGCAGGGTCTTGAGCAGGGCGCGTGGGTTGGGCCCGGGCGGGCTCGCGGTAGGAGGCGTGTTCATAGGCTGGGTGTGCAACGTGGTTGATCCTGGCGGTGCTGTGGAGCGCCGCAGGAGGCAGCATACCACGCCCGCGTCGGGCGGTGCCCCGGGCGCGCAGTAAAGATCGGCCTGCTGGCGCATTCTGGCGCGTCCGGGCACATCCTGACCTATGATGCTAGGGTGCGGTCGGCGCGGTGCGCCGCCTTGCGCCTTGCTCGATGTGCGGGGCGGTTTCGGCAACCTATGGGGAGAATGCGGTGAGCGCAGAGAAAGAAACGGAAGTTAACCAAGCTGATGTGCCGACCCTGGTTGTGTCGAGCGCCTCAACCCCGAATGGCGATGGCGAGGGGCAACATGAAGCCCCGGAGAAAGGGCACGTGGCGCCGAAATCGCGCCCCAGCCTGCTTGCGATCGCCGCGCTGGCGACTGCGGTGCTGGCCCTGTTGGCGGCGGTCGGCGTGTTCTTTGCCCAGTCGGGCAAGGCGGGGCACGGCGAGTTGCAGGCGCTGCGCGCCGAGATCAAAAAGCGCGACGCGGCGCTGGGCGAAATGAACCAGCGCGTTGAAACGCTGACGGCGGAGATCGTCAAACTCAACGAGGCCGAGGCCAAGCGCGTTGAGGCGGAGGCGAAGGCAGCGGAAAAAGCGGCGGCCGAGGAGGCGCAGCGCCAGGCGGCCGCCACGGCGAAGGAAGCGGCCGAGAAAGAGGCGGCGGTAAAGGAGGCAGCAGCTAAAGCGGTGGGCAAAAAGCCGGTGGTCGAGCCGCCCGCCAGGGCGGGCAAGCCGCGCGCCGCCGCGCCGGAGCCGGCGGCTGAGCGCCCGGTGACGGCGCAGGCCCGGAGCAGTGCCCAGAGCTGCGATCTGGTCGGCAAGACGCCGGAAGAGCAGGCGGCGATCTTGAAGCGTTGCGTCAGCTTGATGGACCCGGAGCCCGTGCGGCGGCAGCGCTAGAGCGGCAATGCGCTCGCGGCGCACGATTCCGTGCGCCTTGTCCGCGGCGGTCGTCCCGATGGGTTTTGAGCCCGGTACGGCGGCTGCCGCGCGCCGCATTCAACGCATCGTGCCCGAAGCCAAGACTGGGTGCGCCCTGCAGCCGGGCTGGAAGGCGCGTGGAATGGCGCTTTCAGAGGAGGGCTTGGGCGATCTTCAGGTGCCGAAGACGGCGTCGAATTGACGCTGGATTTCGCGTTCGAGGCTGGGCTTGAGTGCGCGGAGCAAGAGGCCGAGGCTGACCGTGAGGATGACTTCTTCTTCGCTGATTGCCAGTTCGCCATTCGCTCCCGGGCGTTCGAAGATCAGGGTGTCGTCCTGCCAATGACTGCGCAGGCCGAAACGGTTGGCGAGTTCTCCGGCCAGTCGTTCGGCGGCGGTACGTGCCTCCGCGACGTTTTTGTTGTTTTTGCGATAAATGACGATGTCGCTCATGGCGGAACTCCTCAATCAGCGTAGAGCATCGCGCAGGCTGCGGAAGACAGCGTAGCGGCGGGCGTCGATGGCGCCGGCGTCGAGCGCGGCACGCACCGCGCAGCCCGGTTCGCGGTTGTGGCGGCAGTCGCGGAAACGGCATTCGCCCAGGCGCGTGCGCAACTCGGGAAAAGCGTGTTCGAGTGCTGTGGCGTCGAGGTGACCAAGGCCGAATTCCTGCAGTCCCGGCGAGTCGATCAGGGCGCTGCTGTCGTCCAGCCGGTAGAGCGTGGCGTGCGTCGTGGTGTGCTTGCCGGAGTCGAGCGCGCTCGAGATTTCGCGCGTTGCCGCCTGGGCGTGCGGGACGAGGGCGTTGGTCAGCGTCGATTTGCCCATCCCTGACTGCCCGACGAGGACGCTGGTGTGGCCCGCGAGGTGCGCGCGCAGTGCGGCGAGGTCACTCGTGGCCCCCTTGGCCGAGAGTTCGAGCAGCGGGTAGCCGAGCGCGGTGAAGGGCGCCAGCGCGGCGCGCGCCGCCGGCAAGCGGTCGGCGAGGTCGCACTTGTTGAGCACGATCAGCGGGGCGATGTCCTGGCTCTCGCAGGCGAGCAGGCAGCGGGTGATGAGTTCGTCGGAGAACGAGGGCTCGGTGGCGACGACGATGAGCACCTGGGTGACGTTGGCGGCGATCAGCTTTTCACGGAATTCGTTCGAGCGGTAGAGCAGGCTGTGCCGTTCGGCGATGCGCTCGACAACGCCCTGGCCGTCGCCGCTGGCCTGGATTTCGACGCGGTCGCCGCAAACGAGGTCGCTCTTCTTGCCGCGGGTGAAGCAGCGCAGCGTCGTGTGTGCCGCGTCTTCAAGCTCGACGACGTATTGGCGGCCGTGCGCCGCGATGACGGTGCCGTGGCTCATGCGCTGAGCCGGGCGACGCGCAGGGCGGCCGGCGGGTGCGAATCGTAGAACAGCGAATGCAGCGGGTCGGGGGTCAGCGTCGCGGCGTTGTCCTCGTAGAGCTTGACCAAGGCCTGCGCGAGGTCGGTGGCCGAGGTCTGCTCGGCGGCGTAGGCGTCGGCCTCGTATTCGTGGCGGCGCGAGAGCAGGCTGGTGAGCGGGGTGAGCGGGAAGGTGAATAGCGGTGCGACGAGGAAGAAAAGAATCAGCGCGATGGCCGTGTTCTGGGCTTCGACGCCGAGGCCCGCGTAGAAGGCCGGCTGGTCGATGAGCTGGCCGAGGACGGCGAGGAAGGCGAGGGTGGCGGCGAAGATCAGGACGATGCGTTTGACGATGTGGCGGCGCTTGAAATGGCCGAGCTCGTGCGCCAGCACGGCCTCGACTTCGCCCGGCTGGAGGCGGGCAAGCAGGGTGTCGAAGAAAACGATGCGCTTGTTGCGGCCAAAGCCGGTGAAGTAGGCATTGCCGTGGTTCGAGCGCTTCGAGCCGTCCATGACGAAGAGACCGGCGACGGCGAAGCCGCAGCGCCCGAGCAGCGCTTCGATGCGCGCCTTGAGTTCGTTGTCTTCGAGCGGTGAGAACTTGTTGAACAGCGGCGCGATCCAGGTCGGGTAGATGAAGAGGATCAACAGGTTGAAGCCGCACCACAGCAGCCAGACGTAGAGCCACCAGCGGCTGCCCATGCCCTCCATCAGCCACAGTACGGCGTAGAGCAGCGGGGCGCCGATTGCCGCGCCGAGCAAGGTCTGCTTAACGAGATCGGCGAAGAACAGGCCGTAGCTCATGCGGTTGAAGCCGAAGCGCGCTTCGATGCCGAACTGCGCGTAGAGCGAGAGCGGCAGTTCGAGCACCGCCGAGATCAGCATCACGCTGAAGATCAGGGCGACGCCGTACGTCAGGCCGCTTGCGTGCGCGCTCCAGAAGTCGTGCAGCGCCTGCAGCCCACCGCCGAAGGTCAGGCCGAGCAGGAGCACGGTCTCGAGCGCGAGGTGAAAGCGCGCGAAACGGGTCTTGGCGACGGTGTAGTCAGCGGCCTTCCGGTGCGCGGCGAGCTCGATGCGGTGCGCAAACTGTGAAGGAACCTGGTCGCGGTGGGCAAGGACGTGGGCGATCTGACGGCGGGCGAGCCACTGGCGCAGGGCCAGCATCAGAAGCAGGGCGAGAAGGACGGCGAGGGTGAGGGAATTGGCCATGCGGCTGTGAGAAAATGGAGTTTTGGAGGAATTATATGGCACAGGACGCCAATCATCTCGTCTGGCTGGACATGGAAATGACCGGCCTCGACCCGGAACGCGAACGCATCCTCGAAATGGCGGTGATCGTCACTGACAGCGAGCTCAACACCCTGGCCGAATCGCCGGTCTGGGTCGTGCATCAGCCCGATGCCCTGCTCGATGCGATGGACGACTGGTGCAAGGCGACGCACGGGCGTTCGGGCCTGATCGAGCGCGTGCGTGCCTCGGCGCTCGACGAGGCCGGTCTGGAAGCCGAGGCGCTGGCTTTCATGCAGCAGTGGGTGCCCGAACGGGCGAGTCCGATGTGCGGCAACTCGATCGGCCAGGACCGGCGCTTCATGGTCCGTTACCTGCCGCGCCTCGAGGCCTATTTTCATTACCGCAACCTCGACGTGAGCACGCTCAAGGAACTGTGTCGACGCTGGAAGCCTGAGGTTGCCAAGGGCTTCGTCAAGAAGGCGGACCACACCGCGCTGGCCGACATCCGCGAATCGATCGCCGAGTTGCGTTACTACCGCGAGCACTTCATTCGGGCTTGAGTTGCGGCGTCAGGGCGCGGGCGGGCTGGCCGGCGCCGGCGTGGACGGGCGCGGGGCCGGCAGTGCCGTCTCGCGCGTGTCGGTCGGCGGCAGCTCGGGCAGTTCCGCCGCCGGGCGGTTGCGTTCGCGCCGGTAGACGTGGAATTTGTCGCTCTCGCGCCGGTCACCCGGGCGCTTGCCTTCCCACACTTTGCGCCAGCCGGCGGCGCTCATCCCGGCGGCATCACGCACCTCGCCGTGGACCAGCAGCCAGTTGCACCGTTTGCCGTCTTCGCTCTCCAGCGGCAGCGTGCGCAGGTTCTCGAAGTAATAGAAGCTGGCCAGGATGGAATTGGGCAGGTTGCCGTTGGCGATGCAGCGGCCGCGCTCGGGCTTGCCGTCCTGAATGCGGGCGGGCAGCGCGGCCGACAGCTGGCCGGCGACCGGTCGGTAGCTCTTGCCGTAGTCGATCCAGGGCATCAGCAGATTGGCGATCAGCACCCAGAACAAGGTCAGTCCGGCCATCCAGTGCATCAGCCCGCGCATCGGCGAGCGCGGACTGGTCACGATCAGCCAGAACCAGGTCAGCGTACAGGCGAGCGCGATGAGCACGGTCATCAGGTCGAAACGGGCGACGAAGCCCGGTTCCAGGCGTGCCGCTTGACGGGCCAGGCGCTCGGGCCAGCCGAAGGTTATTGCGCTCCACGCGATCCAGGTGAGGCCGGCGAAGAAGGTGAAGGTCATCATGCCGAACCAGTCGAAGGCGTTGGCCGCGCCGCGGCGCAGCAGGGCAACGCCCGGTGCGGCGATCAGGACGAGTGGCGGCAGCAAGAGGAGCGCCGGTGCGCTGCGCACTTCGACGCCGACCCCGAGAAGCAGCAACGTGGCGATGAAAGCGAGTCCCGGCCAGGCCATGGCGCGCGTCGTCAGGGCCCGCCGTTTGGCCCACAGCGCCCAGGCGGCGAGCGGTAGGGCCGGCCAGGCGTACCAGACGAGCAGGCTGAGCTGACGCAGGATGTTGGCCGCCGGGTTGTGCGCGGCAAAGAGCGGCGTCGTTTCGGCCGCAAGAAAGCGCGCGAAGTATTCCGGATCACGGCTGCTCAGCGGAAGGATCCAGGCGCCGATGAGCGCGGCTGCGAGCAGGGCGGCACCGGCCAGGTGGGCGGCGAAGAGGGGCTTGTTCTCGCTTTTCCAGCAGGCCAGAAAGGCGGCCAGCAACATGGTCAGCAGCGGCAGCATGCCGTTGGCCAGAAAACCGCCGGCCAGCGCGCCGCCGAGGATCAGGGCGGCAAAGCGCGGGCGGCGCGGGAGCAGGGCGAGCGCCCAGTATGCGGCGGTCAGCGCGCACAGCGCGGCAAGCATCGGCTGGGCTTCGTGCGCGTGGTAAAGGAAGCCGATGCTCCCGGCCAGCGCCAGCGGAGCGCTGGCGGCGTGCTCCTTGCCGTGCAGTTCGCGCGCGGCAAGGAGGATGAACTCCAGCGCCAGCAGGGTGAAGGCGCCGCTGGCCAGGCGGGTGGCGTCATGCAGCGGCAGGATCCAGGAAAACAGGTGGGCGGCGCCGGCAGCGACCCAGTAATAGAGCGGCGCATCGGGGTAAGGCTGGCCGGCGAGCTGCGGCATCAGCCAGTGGCCGCTGGTGTAGATGTCGTAGACCAGGGCGATGGTGATCGCGTCGTCGTGCTTCCAGGGGTCGTGACCGATCAGCCCGACGCAGATGTAGAGCGCGAGCAGGATGGCCAGCACCCAGCCGCTCGGAGGAAGGCTGATGCCGGCGAAACGCGGGTGGTCCTGAAGGAAAGGCATAGGGTACGGCTCGCTCTTGTGTTTTTTTGTGGTGCTGGCCGGTGTGCTGTGCTCCACTGCTGGGGCTCAGTCCGAGTCGGCGTATTTTACGTCGCCTCGCCCGTGCGGCGCGATCCTGCGCGGCGTGGCTAAAACAAAAAAGGCAGCCGCTGGCTGCCTTTTCCGGTCGCGAAAAGCGAGGACGGCTTAGGCCGACTTGTACATCGAGTACTTCTTGTTGAACTTCTCGACGCGACCTGCGGTGTCGATGATCTTCTGCTTGCCGGTGTAGAACGGATGGCAGGCCGAGCACACTTCGATGTGCAGCGGCTTCTTGAGCGTCGAACGGGTGGTGAACACGTTGCCGCACGAGCAGGTCACTTGAACGTCGGCGTAATCGGGATGGATGTCGGATTTCATCGCTGGAAATTCCTGAAGGTCAAATCTAGCCGGCTCGAAACGCCATGGACGATTCGGTGGCCGACTCCGGGAAACGGGGCATTATCCTTGTTTTCTTTGCGCTTTGCAAACGTTGTCTCAGGGCGCGGTCTAGCGGCGCATCGAGTCGAAAAACTCGGCGTTGGTTTTGGTCGCCTTGATCTTGTCGAGCAGGAATTCCATCGCCTCAAGGTCGTCCATGTTGTAGAGCAATTTGCGCAGTACCCACATTTTTTGCAGGACGTCGGGCATGAGCAGCAGTTCTTCGCGGCGCGTGCCCGAGCGGTTGACGTTGATGGCCGGGTACACGCGTTTCTCGGCCATGCGGCGATCCAGGTGGATCTCCATGTTGCCGGTGCCCTTGAATTCCTCGTAGATCACGTCGTCCATGCGGCTGCCGGTGTCGATCAGGGCGGTGGCGATGATGGTCAGCGAGCCGCCTTCCTCAATGTGGCGCGCGGCGCCGAAGAAGCGCTTGGGCTTTTGCAGCGCGTTGGCGTCGACGCCGCCCGTCAGTACCTTGCCGGAGGCCGGCTGGACGGTGTTGTAGGCACGCGCGAGGCGGGTGATCGAGTCGAGCAGAATGACGACGTCTTTCTTGTGCTCGACGAGGCGCTTGGCCTTCTCGATGACCATTTCGGCAACCTGGACGTGGCGGGTGGCCGGTTCGTCAAAGGTCGAGGCGACGACTTCGCCGCGCACCGAACGGGTCATTTCGGTGACTTCTTCAGGGCGTTCGTCGATCAGCAGGACGATCAGGTTGATGTCGGGATGGTTGGCGGTGATGGCGTGCGCGATGTGCTGCATCATCACCGTCTTGCCGCTCTTCGGGCTGGCGACCAGCAGGCCGCGCTGGCCTTTGCCGATCGGGGCGATGATGTCGATGATGCGGCTGGTGGTGTTCTCTTCCCCACGGATGTCGCGCTCGAGCCGGATGTGGTTCTCCGGGTGGAGCGGCGTGAGGTTCTCGAACATGATCTTGTTCTTCGACGCCTCGGGCGGCTCGCCGTTGATGCGATCGACCTTGACCAGCGCAAAATAACGTTCGCCGTCCTTCGGGGTGCGGATCTCGCCTTCGATGGTGTCGCCGTTGTGCAGGTTGAAGCGGCGGATCTGGCTCGGGCTGACGTAGATGTCGTCGGTGCTGGCGAGGTAGGAGGTGTCGGGCGAACGGAGGAAGCCAAAGCCGTCGGGCAGCGTTTCGAGCGTGCCGTCGCCAAAGATGGTTTCGCCTTTCTTTGCCTGGTTCTTCAGCAGGGCGAAGATCAGTTCATGCTTGCGCAACCGGTTGGCGCCCTCGATGTCGTTGGCGACCGCCATGTCGAGAAGCTGGCTTACATGTAGGGCTTTGAGTTCGGAGAGATGCATGAGCGGAGTTGAGATGGTCGGTGGCCTGAGCTGGCTGGCGGCATCTCTGCCGAATGCGGCGGACGCGGCCAGAGGCGCTGGGGAGAGAACAGTGTGGGGACTACGGGGGAGGCTTGCCTGAAGGCTCGGGTCGGCTGCGTTTCGACTCTATTGGTATAGGCAGGGCGACGCTGGGAACCTTCAGGCGGAGGGTAACGAATTTTACAGGTGGCTGTCAATGAACGACGAGAGCTGCGATTTCGACATCGCGCCGACCTTGGTGGCTTCGACGGCGCCGTTCTTGAAGATCATCAGCGTCGGGATGCCACGCACGCCGTAGTTGGCCGGCGTGTTCTGGTTGTCGTCGATGTTCAGCTTGGCGACTTTGAGGCGGCCGGCGTAGTCGGCGGCGATTTCGTCGAGGATGGGCGACAGCATCTTGCAGGGGCCGCACCATTCGGCCCAGTAGTCCAGCAGCACGGGCTGGTCGGCCTTGAGGACGTCGGCTTCGAAGGAGGCGTCGGTGACGTAATGGATGTGTTCGCTCATGGAAAGACCTCTTTGTTATCGAGTGGTGAGGAGGGGGTGGTGCCGGGAACGCGGAAAAAGCGCGATACGGGGGACGGCAAGGAATTGACCAATGCTAACCAAAAAAAATCCGCAAGGGAAGGACACGCCGCGCAGTCGCTTGGTTCATGCCGCCGCCGGGGCGGCGGCATGTTTCCCATTGTCCTGAAAGCGTTTTTCGTGCCGGAGGCGTTTGCCGCTCAGGCCGGGCGCAACCATACCGCAGTGTCATGATAGGCGGCGCCGGCGCTGGGGAATCCGGGCTCAGCGCCGACCAGCAGGTTGATGCCGATGCCATCGATAAATGCATCGTTCGGCCACTGGCTTTCGACCACCAGCGTGCCTTCGAGCTGCCCGCTGCCGGCGCGGGCGTGCAGGCGCAGCGCGCCGCGGGTGTTGCCCAGGGTGACGACGTCGCCGTCGACGATGCCCAGCCGGGCGCACACGGCCGGATGGACGAGCACCATCGGGCGGCCTTCGTGACGGCGCGAAGTCGGCGTTTCGCCAAAGGTGGTGTTGAGGAAGTTGCGGGCCGGCGCGGCGACCAGGCGGAACGGGTGTTCAGCGTCGGCCTTCTCGATGACGTCCTGATGGTCGGGCAACGGGGGCATCGTCGCGTGGCGTTCGCCGCGTGCCGCCCAGTCGGGGGCAAAACGGAAACGGCCGTCGGGATGGCCGAAGCCGTCGAGAAAGTGGGCTTTTTCGAACGGCGGCGCGCAGTCCAGCCAGCCGGCGGCGTGCAGCGCGTCGGCGCTGGGTTTGCCGGAGTCGGTGAGTACACGATCGACAAGCGCCCAAGCGTCGAGTGCGAAGGCAGGGTGCGCTTGCCCGAGACGCGCGGCCAGCTGACCGATGAACACTTGGTTCGAGCGGCATTCGCCGGGCGCCGGGATCAAGGCTCGCGCAGTTTGCAGGAAGGTGTGGCCAGAGGCCTGGTAGAGGTCGTCGTGTTCGAGGAAGGTGGTCGCCGGCAGGACGAGGTCGGCGAGCTTGGCGGTGTCGGTGAGGAATTGCTCGTGCACGCAGGTGAACAGCTCCTCGCGCAGCAGGCCTTCGCGCACGCGGCCACTTTCCGGCGCGACGACCGCCGGGTTGGTGTTCTGCACCAGCAGGAGCGAGATCGGAGGGCCGTCGCCGAGGTCGCGCTTTTCGCCGGCGAGCACGGCGCCGAGGCGGCTCATGTCGAGGGTGCGGGCCGGCGGGTTGGGGGCGTCTTCGCCGTGGAGGAAGCGCCGCTCGAGGCCGTAGAGCCCGCTCTGGCCGAACAGCGCGCCGCCGCCGGGGTGTTGCCAGGCGCCGGTGATCGCCGGCAGGCAGCTCACCGCATGCATCGCCGCCGAACCGTTGCGCTGGCGGGTGAAGCCGTAGCCGACGCGCAGGTAGCTGCGTTGCGTCGCGCCGTAGAGGCGGGCGAATTCGACGATCTGCGCGGGCGAGAGGCCGGTGATCGCCGCCGCCCATTCGGGCGTGCGCTGGGCGAAGTGCGCTTCGACGGCCGGCGAGAAATCGGTGTGCTTGGCCAGGTAGTCGCGGTCGGCATAGCCCTCGGCGAGCAGCACGTGCATCACCGCACTGGCCAGCGCGCCGTCGGTGCCGGGCAGCGGCGCGAGGTGCAGGTCGGCCTTCTCGGCGGTCGGGGTGCGGTAAGGGTCGATCACCACCAGACGGGCGCCGCGCTCGCGCTTGGCCTTCTGGATCCAGTGCATGAAGTTGATCTGGGTGTGCACCGGGTTGCCGCCCCAGACGACGATCAGGTCGGAATCGACGACCTCGCGCGCATCGACGCCGCGTTTGACGCCGACGCCCGCCAGCCAGCCCGGGTCGGCGAGGGCGACGCAGAAGGTCTCGCGCTGGCGCGACCAGCCTGAAACAAGGCCCAGTCGGCGCAGGGCGGCGCGCTGCACGAGGCCCATGGTGCCGGCGTAGTGGTAGGGCCAGACGGTTTCGGCGCCGTGGCGGGCGACGGCCGTCGTGATTTTCTCGGCGAGCAGGTCGAGCGCCGCGTCCCAGCTGATCGGCGTGAACTCGCCGCCGCCTTTGGCGCCGCGTCGCAGCAGCGGTTGCAGTAAGCGTTCAGGGTGGTGCACGCGTTCGGCGTAGCGCGCCACCTTGGCGCAGATCACGCTGTCGGTGTAAGGCTGCGGCGCGCCGCGCACGCGACCGATGCGGCCGTCGCCGGCGAGTTCGACATCCAGCGCGCAGACGCTGGGGCAATCGTGCGGACAGACGCTGCGCGCGAAGGTCCGGGAGGCCGAGGTTTTTTCCATTGGTCTATGCTAGCGCGGATGCGTTCGGCTTGGCTAGCCGAGACGTTCAAGTGTGCCTAAAACCCTTGCCGGTACAAGGTTTCAGGCCTCGGGTGCGAGCAATTGCGTTATGATCTGCCGACCCATTTCCGTTTCGTTCGCTGGGAGTACACCATGGCCTACGTCATCACCGAGAACTGCATCAAGTGCAAATACACGGACTGCGTCGAGGTCTGCCCGGTGGACTGTTTCCACGAAGGGCCGAATTTCCTCGTCATCGATCCGGAAGAGTGCATCGACTGCACCCTGTGCGTCGCGGAATGCCCGGCCGAGGCGATCTACGCCGAGGACGAGGTACCCGAGCATCAGCGCGCCTTCATCGCCCTCAACGCCAAGTTGGCCAAGACGTGGCCGGTCATCGCGGTGCGCCGCGATCCCTTGCCCGATGCCGACGCGTGGAACGGCAAGCCCGACAAGCTTGCCGACCTCGAGCGCTGACCCGCACACACGGCCCCCTCTTGAACCTCAGCCCATCCCTTGCCCCCGTTCTGACCGGAACGGCACTGCCGCCCGGCGACGGCTTCTATCCGGCGCTCGCCGAGGCGATCGTCGGCCAGGGCGTTGCGCACGGGCTGGTCGGCGACCTCTCGTCGCTGCGCGTCCTGCTCCCGGCGTTGCCGATGGCCGCCGAGCTGCGTCCGGCGCTGGCACGCGCCGCCGGTCGTCCGATGCTGCTGCCGCAGTTCTCGACTTTCTCGCTGTGGGCGCAGACGGCCGATTCGTCCGGACTGCCGGCGCCGCTCGCCGCCAGCGAGCGCCTGGTTCTCCTGCACGAAGCCCTGCGCGGCCGCGGCTGGTTTGACGAGAGCGCCCTGTGGGGCATCGCCGCCGAAATGGGCGATCTGTTCGACGAACTGACGCGCGCTGCCCGTGCCGGCGAAGACGCGCTGCCAGCCGACGAAGCCGGCCTCGCATCGCTGTTCGAAGCGGCTTACGCCTTGCGCGCCTCGGCGCCGCTGGCCTTCGAGGCCCGCGTTGTGCACGAGCTGTGGCGCGCCCTGGCGGCGGCCGGCAGCCCCGTTCTGGCGGCCTTGCAGCGCCTGCGTCTGGCCGCGCTGGCGCGCGAGGCGGCGGCTCGACCGCACGGCGCGTCGCCATTGTGCGTGCTGCTCGATGCGCCGCCCAGCGAAGCCTTGGCCCCGGCCGAGGCGGCCTTTCTTGCGGCTTGGGCCGAGGTGCAGCCGCTGGCCGTGTTCTACCCCGAGCCGCGCGAGCAGGGGGCGACGCCGCTTGCGCGCACGCTCGCCGCAGCCTGGCCGATCATGAAGGCTCCGGAGGGCGAACACGACGCGGCAGAAACCGAACGGGCGCCGTTGCCGCTCTACGAGCGTGCCGCGCAACTGGCGCGTGAGGTGCCCGAAAGCCCGCTCGCCGGGCGTCTGGCCAGTGTCGCCAGCGACGGGCGCGAGGCCGAGGCGCGTGCCGCCGTGGCCCAGCTCGGCGCCTGGTTGCAGGCCGGGCTGCGGCGCATCGCCATCGTCGCGCAGGATCGGCTGACCGCGCGCCGCGTGCGTGCCTTGCTCGAGCGCGAAGCCGTGCTGGTGAGCGACGAGACGGGCTGGAAACTCTCGACCTCGCGCGCCGCGGCCTGCGTCGACGCGCTGCTTGAATGCGTCGCCGGGCAAGCCTATCACCGTGACCTGCTTGACCTGTGCAAGTCGCCCTACGTTTTTGCCGACCTCGAACCGGACACTCGCGCCGCCGCGGTGCAGGCGCTGGAGGCGGCCCTGCGTTCGGCCTCGGTGCGGCGCGGGCTGGCGCGGTACAAGCGCGCCGTGCAGGGCGCGCGGCCGGGCAGCGCACCGCCGGCGGCACTGGAGCAGGCGCTGCGCCTCCTCGAGCGGATCGAGGCGGCGACGGCGCTGCTCGACGCACGGCCGGCGCCGCTCGCGCGCTGGCTTGCCCGCCTGCAGCGCGCGCTGGCTGAAGTCGGCGCCGACGCTGCGCTCTCCGGCGACATCGCCGGGCAGGCGGTGCTGGACCTGATCGAAGCCCGCCGCCTGGAGCTCGAAACGAACGCCGCGCAATTCTCCTTCCAGGCGTGGCGCGACTGGCTCAACCGCGAATTCGAAGGCGCCACGTTCCGCGACGCGGCGATCGACAGCCCCATCGTCATGACCGCGCTCAACGCCGTCTGCCTGCGCCGCTTCGAGGCCGTGCTGCTGCTCGGCGGCGACGCCCGCCAGCTGGCGCCGGCCGTGCCCGGCGCCTTCTTCAACCACGCCGTGCGCCGCGAACTCGGCCTGCGCACGCGAGAGGACGCCGAGCGCGAGCTGCGCCGCGACCTCGAACTCCTGCTCGCCACCGTGCCGCGCGTTGTCGTCACCTGGCAGGCGACCCAGAATGGCGAAGCCAACCGCCTCGCCGCCGACCTCGCCTTGTTGTCGACGCTGCACGCGCTGGCCTGGGGGGGCGATTTGCAGTGCGCGCCCTTGCCGGCGCGCCCCGAAGCCGAGCCCGGGGCCGAGACCGCGCCGGTGCCGGGTTTTGCGGCGCTCACTGTGCCGGCCGCGCGTGTGCCTTTGCGCGTTTCGGTGAGCGCCTACGCCAGCCTCGTCGCCTGCCCGTACCGCTTCTACGCCCGTCACGTGCTGGGCCTGGGCGAACTCGACGAAGTGAGCGAAGACCTCGACAAGCGCGGCTACGGCGAGCTTGTGCACCGCATTCTCGAACGCTTTCATGCTGCGCATCCGGCGATTGCCGCGCTGACGCCCGCAGCGGCGTTGGCGGCCTTGCGCGCGATCGGCGACGAAGTTTTCGCCGCTGCGGTGGCCGACAATTTTCTCGCCACCGGCTGGCGCCTGCGCTGGGAAAAGCGTCTCGTCGCATACCTCGACTGGCAGCGCGCCCTGGAGGCTGAAGGCTGGCGCTGGCGCGAGGCCGAGGCGCGGGTGACACGCCGGCTGCCACTGCCCGACGGCGAGGAGGTTGAACTCTACGGACGCATCGACCGCATCGATGCGCGTGCCGACGACGCCTCTTGTGTCGCGCTTTACGACTACAAGACGCAGCGCGCGGCGGCTATTGCGGGGCGGCTTGCCGACGATGTGCAGCTGCCGGTGTATGCGCTTTTGTACGGCGTTGCGGCGGATGTCGAGCGCGCCGCCTACATTGCGCTCGATGACGAACGCATCGTCGCGGTCGCCGCCGGCGGTGATGACGAGGCGGGCGAACCGTCGCTGGCCGAAGCGGCGGAGGCGCAGGGCGAGCGTCTGGTGCGCCTGCTCTCCGAACTGCGCGCCGGCGCGGCGCTGCCGGCGCACGGCGCCGATCGCGTCTGTACGTTCTGCGAGATGCGCGGCCTGTGCCGGAGGGACCATGTCTGATCTGATCCGTACCGCGCTCGATCCGGCGCGCAGCGTCGTCGTCGAAGCCTGCGCCGGCAGCGGCAAGACCTGGCTGCTCGCCGCGCGCATCGTGCGCC
The DNA here is from genome assembly GCF_041441355.1 of Propionivibrio sp. Classification (GTDB taxonomy): domain Bacteria; phylum Pseudomonadota; class Gammaproteobacteria; order Burkholderiales; family Rhodocyclaceae; genus Propionivibrio. The sequence continues at coordinate 170,989 of NZ_JASDTF010000004.1, read as the reverse complement.
TGCTGCTGGCCGGCGTCGCGCCCGGCGAAATCCTGGCCATCACCTTCACCCGCAAGGCCGCGCGCGAGATCGAAGAGCGCGTCGTCGACTGGTTGCGCCTCCTGGCGACCGGCGACGACGCCACGCTCGATGCTTTTCTTGCCGAACGCGGTGTGACGCCAAACGAAGCCGTCCGCCGCCGCGCACGCGGGCTCTACGAACGCGTGCTCGCGGCGCAGCCATCGCTGGCGGTGAACACCTTTCACGGCTGGTTCCTGCAGCTCGTTGATGCCGCGCCGCTGTCGGCCAATCTGGCCGGGGCGACGCTGGTCGACGCCGATTCGCGCCTCTTCGACGAACTCTGGCAGCAGTTCGCCGCGCGCCTGCAGCGGACGCCCGAGGGCGAGACGACCCAGGCTTTCGTGCGCCTGCTCGACGCCGCCGGGCTGGATGCCGCGCGCCGCCTGATGCGCCGCGCCCTCGACCGGCGCAGCGAATGGCTCTCCTACGGCGAAGCCGATGCGCTGCCGGCGGGTGAAGTCGGTGACGTGAACGACCCCGCCGCCGCAGGCCCGTCATTCCAGCGCGCCGACGCCGTTCTCGCCGCGCTGGCCGTCGAACTTGGCGCCGGCGCACCCGGCACGGCGCTCGCCGCCTTCTTTACCGGCGACTGGGCGGCGGATTTTCACGCCTTCCTCGGCCTGCTCGAAACCAGCGAGCTGAAGGGCGACCAGGAGGGCGCGCAGGCCCTGCGCCGCGCGCTCGACGGCGCGCTCGATCCCGCGGCGCGTTTTGCCGCGCTGCAACCCGTGTTCCTCACCCAGCAAGGCACGCTGCGCAGTCGCAAGCCAGGCAAGGCGCTCGATGCGCGCTACACGCCAGCCGGCGCGGCACGCTTCCTCGATTTGCACGCGCAGCTCGGGGCACGTCTGCTGGCCTGCCGCGAAGCGCAGCTGGCCGAGGCCATCCTGGCGTTCAACGCCGATGCCTGCCGCGTTTTCGCCGCCTTCCTCGCCGAGGTCGATGCCTTCAAGCGCGCGCGCCGGCAGATCGATTTCGCCGACGCCGAATGGACGGTGCTGCGCCTTCTGCGCGACGAGGCGACGGCGGCCTTCCTGCAGGCGCGGCTGGATGCGCGTTACAAGCACGTCCTGCTCGACGAGTTCCAGGACACCAATCCCTTGCAGTGGCAGATCCTGCTCGCCTGGCTGGCAGCGTATTCGGACGCCGCGCGTCCGGGCGTCTTCCTGGTCGGCGATCCGAAGCAGTCGATCTACCGCTTTCGTCGCGCCGAGCCGCGCCTCTTTTCGGTGGCGCGCGATTTCCTCGTCGCCCGTTTCGACGCCGAGCCGCTGGCGCAGGACGTGACCCGGCGCAACGCGCGCCCCATCGTCGACGTGGTCAATGCCGTGTTTGCGCCCGAGGCCTTGTTTACGCCCTTCCGCGAGCAATCCTCGCTGGCCGGCGCGCTGCCGGGGCGCGTCGAGCTCTTGCCGCTGTGCGTCAAGGGTGAGGCTGAGGCGGAGGCGGTCGATATGGCCTCCGCCGGTCGACTGCGCAATCCCTTGCATGAGGCCGCGAGCGAGCCCGAGGACGCGCGTCGGGCGCAGGAGGCCGGTGCGCTGGCCGCACGCATCCTGGGCATGGTCGGGCGCGATGGCTCGCCGTGGCAGATCGAAACGCGCAGTGCCGACGGGCGCGCCGGGCAGCGTCCGCTGCGTTACGGCGACATCATGCTGCTGGTGCGTACCCGCAGCCAGCTCGCGATTTACGAGCGTGCGCTGGCCGCCGCCGGAATTCCTTTTGCTGCGGGCTCGCGCGGGGGCTTGCTCGAGGCGCTGGAAGCGCGCGACTTCGCGGCCCTGCTCGAATTCCTGGTCACTCCGGGCGCCGACCTGGCGCTCGCCCATACCCTGCGCACGCCGCTTTTTGCGTGTACCGACGACGATTTGCTCGCCGTCTCGGCGCGCGACGAAGCCGGCTGGTGGACGCGACTTGCGGCGCTGGTCGCGGCCGGCGAAGCGTCGCCGCGCCTGGCGCGGGCGCACCGGCTGTTGGGCGAATGGCTGCCGCTTGCCGCGCGCCTGCCGGCGCACGACCTGATCGACCGCATTTACCATCAGGGCGAGGTCGTCGCCCGTTACCGCTTGGCGGTGCCCGAGGCCGAGCGCGCGCGCGTCGCGGCCAACCTCGACGCCTTGCTGCAACTGGCGCTCGACCTCGACGGCGGGCGCTACCCGAGCCTGCCGCGCTTCCTCGACGAACTGCGCGAGCTGCGCGCCGCCGACGACGCGGCGCCGGACGAAGGTGAAATCGCGCTCGAGGCCGAAGGGGAGAACGATTCGGATGCCGCCGGCGGTCGCGTGCGTATCCTCACCATCCACGGCGCCAAAGGCCTGGAAGCGCCGGTGGTGTGGCTGCTCGACGCCAACGCCTCGCCGCGCCCGGGTGAAGCCTGGGACGTTCTGGTCGACTGGCCGCCCGAGCGGGCTGGGCCGACGCATTTCTCCTTCTACGGCACGCGCGAGACGCGCGGCGCGGTGCGCGAGCCCTTCTTCGCCACTGAGGCCGAGGCGGCGCAGCGCGAGGAACTCAACCTGCTCTACGTGGCGATCACGCGCGCACGCCAAGTGTTCATCGCCAGCGGCAGCGCGCAGCAGCGCGCGGCTGAGAGCACGCCTTACCGCCTGCTCGGCGCGGCGCTGACGCGCCTGCAAGGCGGCGCGGGAGCGGCAGAAGCCGCCGAGGCTCAGGATTTTACCGTCCAGGGCATTGCCTACGGCGACGACTTGCCGCGCGGCGAGCCCGTGCTGCCGGTCGCGGCAGGCGCGGCGCGGCTCGCGGTCGCGGCCCTGCCGCCGGTCGGCGAACGCCGCGCCACGCCTGAGGCTGGTGCGCGTTTCGGCACCTTGTTGCACGCCTTGCTCGAACGGCGCACCGCTGAAGCGCTGGCGGCCGACGGCGAATGGTGGCGCGCACTCGGCTTCACGCCGGAAGAATACCGGCGCGTCCTGCCGGTCGCCGAACGCCTCTTGGCCTTGCCGGCAGCGCAGGCCTACTTTGACCCGACGCGCTACCGGCGCGCCTGGAACGAAGTCGAGGTGGGCGATGGCCAGGGCGGTGTGTTGCGCCTCGATCGCCTGGTCGAAAGCGATGACGGTTACCATGTCCTCGACTACAAGAGTTCGGGCAGCGACACGCCGCGCCTGCCCGAGTACCGTGCCCAGGTGGCCGGCTATTGCCGTGCGCTGGCCGAGGCCTTTCCGGGATGCGTGGTGCGCGGGGCCTTGCTCTTCGCCGACGGCACGCTGCTGGCGGTCGAATAAGCCGCCGACGACTTTTCAGCGCGCCGGGCATGGCATACCATCCCGGGGTTTTCGGAACGAATGTCCACGCGCTGCGTCTGTGGACGTAGGCGCGCCCGCGTCGCGGCGCGCGCCGATGATATCCTGACGACACGATAATAATGGTCTGAGCGAGGGACGGATGGAGAAGATCTGGTTGCGCAGTTATCAACCCGGGGTGCCGGCTGAAATCGGCCTCGACGAGCACCAGTCTCTGGGGGAACTGTTCGAGCGAAGCGTGGCGCGTTTTCGCGATCGCCCGGCCTTCGTCTGCATGGGCGCGCAACTGACTTACGGAGAACTCGACCGGCTTTCGCGCGATTTCGCCAGCTATCTGCAGAATTCGCTCGCCTTGCCACCGGGGACGCGCATCGCCCTGATGATGCCCAACATCCTGCAGTATCCGGTGTGCCTGTTCGGCGCGCTGCGCGCCGGTTATGTGGTGGTCAACTGCAACCCGCTCTATACGGCGCGCGAACTTGAGCACCAGCTCAAGGATTCGGGGGCCGAGGCCATCGTCGTGCTCGAGAACTTCGCGCACACGCTGGCGCAGGTGATGGCGCGGGTCGACGTCAAGCACGTCGTCATCGCCCGGATGGGCGACCTGCTCGGCTTTCCCAAGGGGGCGGTGGTCAATTTCGTCGTCAAGTACGTCAAGCGCCTGGTGCCGGCCTGGAAAATTCCGGGGGCCGTTGACTTCACCGCGGCCATGGCGCGCGGCGCCGCCGGCCATTTGAGCCCGGTGCGCGTCACCCGGGACGACCTTGCTTTCTTGCAATACACCGGCGGCACGACCGGCGTCTCCAAGGGCGCGATGCTCAGCCACGGCAACATGCTCGCCAACCTGACTCAGGCGCACGCCTGGGTGTCGCCGGTGGTCGGCGAAGGCTGCGAGCTGGTCGTCACTCCCTTGCCGCTCTATCACATCTTCGCGCTGACCGCGAACTGCTTCCTCTTCCTGCGCATCGGCGCGACCAACCTTTTGATCGTCAATCCGCGCGATATCCCGGCCTTCGTGGCCGAACTCGCCAAGTACCCGTTCACGGTGATCACCGGGGTCAATACCCTGTTCAACGCGCTGCTCAACAACGCCAACTTCGCAAAACTCGACTTCTCCACCCTCAAGGTCGCGCTCGGCGGCGGCATGTCCGTGCAGCGTGGCGTGGCCGAACGCTGGAAGAAAGCCACCGGACTGCCGTTGATGGAAGGCTACGGGCTGACCGAAACCTCGCCCATCGTCACCATCAACCCGCTGACTGTGCCCGAGTACACGGGCTCGATCGGCCTGCCGATTCCGTCGACCGAGATCGCCATCCGCAACGACAGCGGCGCCGACGTTCCGCTCGGTGAGCGCGGCGAATTGTGCGTGCGCGGGCCGCAGGTGATGAAGGGGTACTACCAGCGTCCCGAGGAAACGGCCAACGTCTTCATGCCCGACGGCTTCCTGCGCACCGGCGACGTGGCGGTGATGGACGAGCTGGGCTATCTGCGCATCGTCGACCGCAAGAAGGACATGATCCTGGTCTCCGGTTTCAACGTTTATCCGAACGAGGTCGAGGACGCGCTGGCGCTGCATCCCGGCGTTCTGGAGGTGGCGGCGGTCGGCGTTGCCGACGAGAAGGCCGGCGAGGCGGTCAAGGTCTTCATCGTGCGCAAGGACCCGAACCTCACCGCCGCCCAGGTCATCGCGCACTGCCGCGCCAACCTGACCGGCTACAAGGTGCCGAGCCACGTTGAATTCCGCGATGAACTGCCCAAGACCAACGTCGGCAAGATCTTGCGGCGCGAACTGCGCGACGTGCAGGGTAAGGCCTGAGCGAGGATCGGGTGGAATGATGTGGAAAACGGTCTTCGCCATCGCCATTGGGGCCGCGGGCGGCGCGCTTCTGCGCTGGCAGCTCGGTGAGCGCCTCAATGCGTTGTTTCCGACCGTGCCGCCGGGGACGCTGACCGCGAACCTCGTCGGCGCTTATGTCGTCGGCGTATGCGTGGCGTTCTTCGCGCAGTGGCCGGCACTGTCGCCCGAATGGCGGCTGCTGCTCATCACCGGTTTCTGCGGCGGTTTGACGACCTTTTCGACTTTCTCGGTCGAGGTCGTCACCCTGCTGCAGCAAGGGCGTTTTGCCTGGGCGGCCGGGGCCATCGCGGTGCATGTCACCGGCTCGTTGCTGTTGACCCTGGCCGGCATCGGTACCGTTCATTTCATCCGGAGCGTGCGCGGTCTGGTCTAGGCGGCATGACTCCAGAGTCAGGAGGCTGCATGCAGGACAACGAAGGAATGATGCTCCGCTTCTACGTGGCGGAAGGCGCTCGTCATGACGGCGTAATGCTCTGGGAGTGGTTGCTGCAGACCGCGCGAGGGCTCGGCCTCCCGGGCGGAACCGCGTTGCGCGCCATCGGCGGTTTCGGTCGCCGGCATGTGCTGCACGAGAGCCGTTTCGTCGAACTCGCTGGTCATGAAACCGTCATCGTCGAGTTCGTGCTTGACGGTGAGGCCGCCCAGCGTTTGCGCGCCGAAATCGCGGCCAACGGGCTGAATCCGATCGCTGCCCAATGGCCGGTCAGCGTCTGTGTATTCAAGAGCGACACCTCCGCGTCAACGTGAGTTGGCGTGCACGTAAAAATGCCAAATCCGACGACTGGTCGCGCGCTTTTGCGGCGGCGCGGCGTTGTTGCGTGGTGTATACTGGCGGAGATGTATTCAGGAGGCAGTAATGCCGTCGTGGCCTGATTCCTGGCGGTTTTTCCGGCGCCGGGATAAAGAGATGGAGGTCACCTCGATATCGGTCGTCGACGGTATTCATTGCGATTAAAACAATAGTCATATATCACTCGTATTATCTTTCCAACTTTTATTTGAATTAGGGAATCCAAATGGCCAAGGTTGAAAAATCCTCCCCGGCAAAGAAAGCCGCTCCTGCCAAGAAGGCTGTTGCCAGCAAGCCCGCCGTAAAGCCTGCCGTTAAACCCGCCGCCACCAAGGCCTTGGCCGCCAAGAAAGTGACGCCGGCCAAGAAAGCCGCCGCTCCCGCCAAGAAGGCTGCGGCCCCGGTCAAGAAGGCCGCCGCTCCGGCCAAGAAGGTCGCTGCCCCGGTCAAGGTCGAAGCCCCGTTCGTCAAGATCAGCAAGGTTGTCGGTCGTCAGATTCTCGACTCGCGCGGCAACCCGACCGTTGAAGTCGACATCCTGCTCGACAACGGCTTCCTGGCCCGCGCCGCCGTGCCCTCGGGCGCCTCGACCGGCGAATTCGAAGCCTGCGAACTGCGCGACGGCGACAAGAAGGTCTACCTCGGCAAGGGCGTGACCAAGGCCGTGGCCGCCGTGAATGGCCCGATCGCCAAGCTGCTCAAGGGCAAGAACCCGCTCAAGCAGCGCGAGCTCGACGAGGCGATGATCGCCCTCGACGGCACCCCGAACAAGTCCAAGCTCGGCGCCAACGCGCTGCTCGGCGCGTCGATGGCGATCACCGTCGCCGCCGCCAACGTCAGCAAGATGCCGCTCTGGAAGTACATCGGCAAGCTGCACAAGAACAAGGAATTCGTGCTGCCGACCCCGATGGCCAACATCATCAACGGCGGCAAGCACGCGGACAACCTGATCGACTTCCAGGAATTCATGATCATGCCGGTCGGCGCCAAGACCTTCTCCGAAGGCCTGCGCTGGACGACCGAGATCTTCCACGCCCTGAAGTCGATCCTGAAGAAGGGCGGCCACGTGACCGCCGTCGGCGACGAAGGCGGCTTTGCGCCCAACCTGTCGAACGACGAGTCGCTTGAAGTCATCATGCAGGCCATCGCCGCCGCTGGTTACAAGCCCGGCAAGCAGATCGCCATCGCGCTGGACTGCGCTTCGTCCGAGCTGTACGACGAAGGCGGCCGCAAGGGCTACAAGTTCTGGAAGTCGAACCCGGAGAAGCTCTTCACCTCCGACGACATGATTGCCAAGTACGAAGAGTGGTGCAAGAAGTACCCGATCGTCTCGATCGAAGACGGCCTCGACCAGAGCGACTGGGACGGCTACGTCAAGCTCACCAAGGCCCTGGGCAAGAAGGTGCAGATCGTCGGCGACGACTTCTTCGTCACCAACCCCGAGCGTCTGGGCAAGGGCATCGCCATGGGCGCCGCCAATGCCATCCTGATCAAGGTCAACCAGATCGGTACCGTCACCGAAACCCTGGATGCCATCAAGATGGCCCAGGAAGCCGGCTACGGCGTCATCTCCTCGCACCGTTCGGGCGAGACGGAAGACTCCTTCATCGCCGACCTCGCGGTGGGCACCGGCGCCGGCCAGATCAAGACCGGCTCGATCTCGCGTACCGACCGCATCTGCAAGTACAACCAGCTGCTGCGCATCGAAGAGCAGCTCGGCGCCAAGGCCATCTACAAGGGCCTGAAGTCGATCAAGGGTGCCGGCTACTAAGCCGTCAACCTCGGTCCGGAAAAGCACCGCTTCGGCGGTGCTTTTTTTATGGCTTCTGCATGGATGCATTCGATATGCGAATGGTTATAGACGTCCGTCGGCGGTAAAATTCCGCTTTTCCCTTTTTCGTGGAGTCTCGTCGTGAATTCCGGAATCAACGCCGTGGCGCGAGTGGCTTGCGCGGCCGCCCTGTTGTTCGTTGGTCTGTCCAGCAGCCAGGCCAGTACGCTCGAACGCATCAAGCAGACCGGGGTCGTGCATATCGGTTATCAGGAAAGCCTGCCGTTCTCCTACAAGCCCGCGGAAGGCGGCACGCCGCCTGGCTACAGCATCGAGGTGTGTTCGAATCTCGTCGAGGCGATCAAGAACGACGCCAAGCTCAAGTCGGTCGAGGTGCGTTTCGTGCCGGTAACCGCGGCAACCCGCATTCCCCAGGTGCTTGAAGGCAAGGTCGATCTGGTCTGTGCCGGCGTTACCAACACCAAGGCGCGTCGCGACCAGGTGGCCTTCAGCATGCCCGTGTATTTCGCTTCGGCGAAGCTGCTGGTGCGCGAAGGCTCAGGAATCACCAGCATCGATAGCCTCGGCGGCAAGACCCTGGCCGTGCAAAAAAACACGACCGGGGCGCAGATCGCCGAATCGCGCCGCGCCGCGCTCTCCAACCTCAAGATCGTCTTCGTCGAGAATGCGCTCGAAGGCTTGAGCGCCGTCGAGAGCAAGGCCGCCGACGCGTTCATCCAGGACGACATCCAGCTCTACGGCCTGAAGGCGCAAGCCAAGGAGAAGCTTGCCGTGGTCGGTGCCGGCCTGTCGATCGAACCGCTGGCGATCATGTTCAGCAAGGAAGACCGCAACCTCGCCGCGCTCGTCGAGCGCGAGATGGCGCAGCTCTACAAGTCGGGCCAGATGCGCAAGCTGTACAGCAAGTGGTTCCAGTCGCCCTTGCCGCAACGCAGCTTCAACCTGAATGTCGCGCCGAACACCTTGACCGCCGACATGTTCAGCAATCCGAGCGGCTACTCGGTCGACTGGTCGGTGTTCTGAACGGTTTCAACCGGTTGAAAAACGCACCGCCGCGGCGGTGCGTTTTTTTTGTGTGCTATGGTGGAACAGGAGTCTGATCGCCGGGAGATGGAGATGATGTGTCGCAGATGGCAGGGTGTGCTCGGGTTTGTGCTGTGCCTCGGACTGGCCGGTGGGGCGCTGGCCGATCCGCCCGAGGGCAAAGGCAAGCCCGACAAGGCCGTGAAGGCAGAAAAGTCTGAAAAGGCAGAGAAAACCGAGAAGGGGGGCAAAGGGCACAAGAGCGCGTCTCAGGACAGCGGCGGTACGGCGCTGGCGTCGGCCGGGATCAGCATCTCGCTCGCCCGCCAGTACGCGCAGGATGCACGCCTCGATTTCGGAGCCTACAAACCGCTGCCGCCCGGAATCCGCAAGAACCTCGCACGTGGCAAACCCTTGCCGCCGGGAATCGCCAAGCAAGCCGCTCCCGCAGGAATGCTCTCCCGCTTGCCGCAGCATCCAGGGTACGACTGGCAGCTCGCCGGCACCGACCTCATCCTCGTGCAGGCCGGGACGGCCGTCGTCGCCGACGTCCTGAAAGACGTCTTCCGCTGAGCCCGGAGGCGTCATGTCCGTGCGCGTGTTGCGCTGCTTGCGCACGGCGATGGCGCGCGGCAAACGGCAGACGCTGACCGTCTATTTCGTCGCCCGCGATCCACGCACGCCTTGGGGCGCGCGCCTGCTGGCGCTGTTTATCGCGGCTTACGCCTTGAGCCCGGTCGATCTGATTCCGGATTTCATCCCGGTCCTCGGTTACCTTGATGACGCGCTGCTGATTCCGCTCGGCTTCTGGCTGGTGCTGCGCCTGACGCCCCCCGAAGTGTTGGCGGCGGCGAGCGAGCGGGCCGCCCACCTGGCGCGCAAACCGGTCAGCTGGCTCGCCGGAGCCTTGATCGCCCTGTTCTGGCTGGTGGTCGGCGTGGCCTTGCTGCGTGCCACCTGGCGCTGGCTGGCGGGCGCGCCCTGAGCGGCGTCAGCCCTCGCCTGCCTCAAATCTCCGCGCGCGCGTCGCCGCAGCCGAAGCGGGCTTGCAGGCGGTTGATCGTGTCGGCTTCGCCGCGCACGTGGAAATAGGCGCCTTCGGCGTCGGCCCGCTCTTCGAGCACGGCGCAGTGGGCGTAGATTTCGCCGCGCGCCTGCTGCGCCGTCCAGGGCAGGAAGATCGTTGCCTCGGTCAGGTCTTGCTGGAAGAAGGCGACGATGGCCCGGTGCAGGCGGGCGACGTCGTCCGGGTTGCGGGCGCTCATCACGATGCAGTCCGGGTACTGCGCGCGCAATGCGGCGGTGCAGGCGGCTTGGGCCTCGGCGTCGCCGACGTGGTCGATCTTGTTGAAGATGCGCAGGCGCGGCACCTCGGCGGCGCCGATCTCGCCGAGCACGTGGTCGGTGACTTCGCGTTGGCGTTCGAAGCCGGGGTCGCTGGCGTCGATCACGTGCAGCAGGAGCGAAGCGTCGAGCGCTTCGTCGAGGGTCGACTTGAACGAGGCGACGAGGCCGTGCGGCAGGTTCTTGATGAAGCCGACGGTGTCGCTGACCAGCACCCGCGGCACGCTTTCGGGGTAGAGCGTGCGCACGGTGGTGTCGAGCGTGGCGAAAAGCTTGTTGGCGACCAGCACTTCGCTGCCGGTGAGGGCGCGCATCAAGGTCGATTTTCCGGCGTTGGTGTAGCCGACCAGCGCCACGTTGGCCAGGCCCTTACGCTCCTGGCGCCGGGCGCGCTGCGTCTTGCGCTCGACCTCCATGGCGGCGATTTCGAGTTGCAGTTCGGCGATGCGGTCGCGGATCTTGCGGCGGTCCATTTCGCTCGCCGATTCGCCGGCGCCGCGTCCGCCCAGACCGCTGCGCTGACGGCCCTGCGGCCCGGCGAGCTTGGCCGCTTCGCGCATGCGCGGGGCCATGTAGCCCAAGCGGGCGATTTCGACCTGGGCGCGGGCGGCGCGCGAGCGGGCGTTGCGGTGGAAAATCTCGAGGATGACCATGGTCCGGTCCATCACCTCGCAGCCGACCGCCTTTTCGAGATTGCGCGCTTGCGAAGGGGAGATCTCGTGGTCGACCAGAAGGATGTCGATGGGCTCGGCGCTGACGGCGGCCGCTGGGTCCGGGGCATCATTGGCCTCGTCTTCCGCCGCGTCCGAAAACGCCGCATCGTCGTCGAGTCCAAGCTCGGCTTCGGCCTCGGGATCGACGAAACGGCGGATTTCCTCGCGCTTGCCGACGCCGACGTAAGCCATCGCATCGAAGGCGTTGCGCTTCTGGACGAAAGTGCGTACGACGGTGAAGCCCAGGGTCTTGGCGAGTTCGCGCAATTCGGTGAGCGAAGCGTCGAACTCGATGTCGCTGACGCTGGGGAGTTGAACGGCGGCCACGACGGCGCGGACGGCCTGCTTTTGACCTTCAGTCTGCATGCGGTAGGGGGCTGGGGAAGAAGCAAAGCGCGGATGGTACCCGTTAACGCCGGCTTTGCCGTGGTGAAAGTGTACCGCGGGGTATTTTGGCGCGACGAAACGCGGTTCGGGGCCCGCGCCACGGCTTCGCCGTTGCCGCTGGCGGGCGCCTCTGGGCATAATGGCCGCCCGAAGCCGTTCATCGTGGCCTGTCCGCGCTGGGGCCGACCCTTTCATTCTTGTCCGCTGCCCGAAGGTAAAACCATGTCCCTCCGTTTCGACCCGCCCACGCCGCCGAGCGACGACGACTATTTCATGGGCGTGGCCCTGGCCGTGCGGCGCAAGGCCAATTGCAAGGGCAACCGCGTCGCCGCCGTCATCGTCAAGGACAAACGCATTATCGCCACCGGTTACAACGGTGTGCCGGCGGGCATGCCCAACTGCCTCGACGGCGGTTGCCTGCGCTGCAACAACCCCAACGGGCAGTTCAAGACAGGCACGGGCTACGATCTGTGCATCTGCGTGCACGCCGAGCAGAATGCGCTGCTGGCGGCGGCGCGTTTCGGCATCTCGGTCGAGGGGGCGCAGATGTACACCACCATGCAGCCGTGTTACGGCTGTGCCAAGGAGATCGTCCAGGCCAAGATCGCCAAGGTGATCTACCTGCACCCGTGGCTGCCGACCAACCCCGACCCGGCGATGGAGGAGGCGATGCGGGCCGAATACGCCAAACTGCTGGCGCGCATCGACGTGGTGCAGCTACCGGACTTCGAGGACCCGGTTGCGCCCTGGGCGGTCACCGCGCTGCGCCAGCGCTGAGCCCCTCGGTCGCAGGTCAGACCTGCTTTACACGTCTGCTTTTTCGAGGACGATTTCCCACTGCGCCTTGGGATGGGCGTACTTGCCGATGACGCCGTGCGTGCAGTCGAGCACCCGCCAGCCCTGCGCGAACAGTTGTTCGAGGTCGGTGCGGTCGAAGAAACGCTTGGGCTGCCCATCGACGCGGTAGTAATGCGCCTCGATTTCCGGGTGGCCGCTGGCCCCGTAGTGATGGTCTTCGGTTGAGTTGAGGCGGCAGAGCAATATCCCGCCGGGACGCAGGGCCGCATGGATGCGGGCGACGATCACCTCGGTCGTCGCCCAGTCGAAATAATGCAGGGACAGGCTGGCGACCACGGCGCCCAGGCTGGCCGGCGCGCAAGGCCAGGGGTCGCGCGTGTCGTGACGGAAGATGCGGGCCTGCGGGGCGCGCGCCTGCGCGGCGGCGACGCATTCGGCGTCGAGGTCGAAGGCGGTGAGTGCGAATCCGGCGGCGCAGAGCGTGGCGCTGTCTTCACCGTAGCCGCAGCCGATTTCGAGGACGGGGGCGTCGGCCGTGCGTTCGCGCAGGCGCGGCAGCCAGCGTTCGAGCCAGCGGTCGTGCGCGTGGGCGACGAAGGGTGCGTCCGGATTTTGCGGTGGCGTGGGGCTCAAATCACGTCCTTTCTTTTCGTTTTCAGGCGTCGGCGAGGTTCAGGACTTCGCCCTGCCAATGCGCCCCGTGGGTGCGGGCGACGACCAGGGCGTCGCCGACAGCCGGCGCGCACGCCAGCTGGGCCCCGCCGGGGGCCCAGACAGCGCTTCGGCCGGCGCTCCGGTAGCCGCCGGAAGGCGCACCGTGATTGGCTTCCAGGGCCAAGAGGCCGAAATCGCGGGCGTGTCCGGCCAGGGTGGCGGCGTCGGCGGCGTAGCCCGCTTCGCTTCACAATACGCCGGCAAGGTAGAGCGAGGCGCCCGCGTGCGCCGCAGCCTCGGCATGGGTACGGTGTTCGGTGTCGTAGCAGATCGCCGGTGCGCAGACTTGGCCGGCCACCGAGAAGGTGTTTACGCCTGACGAGCCGGGTGTGGCATATGCATTTTCGCTGGCGTGCAGGTGTTGTTTGGCGTAGGCGCTGCGCGTGCCGTCCGGGTGCAGGATGACGGTGCCGATGTGCGGTTGGCCGCGAGCATTGGTGAGTGGCGTCCCGATGAGCGCAGTCAGTCCGTGGCGTACGGCGAGTTCGGCCAGCGGATCGAGGCGCGCGTCGTCCGGCGCGAGGGCCAGCGCGGCGAGGCGGTCGAGCTCGTAGCCGGTGAGCGAGAGTTCGGGGAAGACGAGGACGTCGACGCCGGCCATGGCGGCATGGGTCATCGCCCGTCGGTGCGCGGCCAGGTTGGCGGCAAAGTCGGTCGCGCTGTCGACTCGGCGCACGGCGATCTGTGCGGCGGCGCAGGCGAAACTGGGGCGGTGGGCTGCGTCGGAGGGCGGCATCGGAGTTTCGCGCGAAATCCGGATTCTCGTGGGCCGGGATCGCTTGTGTCAAATGCTGCTGGGCTCGTCTTCGGTTTCCTCGAAACGGTGCGTGATGTATGCGATGGGGATGGCTTCGTCGGGCCGGGCGCGTTACCATCGGCGGTTTCATTGCCCTCCGGGCGTGCCGTTTCGCTGCGGTCCCGACCATGCTGCGCTCCGTTTTGCGTTTCTTCTTCCGCTTCTGGCCGTCATCCTTGCGCTTGCAGTTGATGATCGTCCTGTTGCCGGTCGTCGGTCTGCCGATCATCGCTACCGGCTACATGCTCAAGCTGCGCGGGCATGAAGCCATCGTCGAGGAAAAACAGGTGCATCTGGCCGGCGTCGGCGATCTGCTTGCGGCGCACCTCGCGGCACAGGGCGGTTATGCCGGCCTGCTCGCGGGGTATGTCGGCGCGCCGGACGACCGTGCGGCGCAACTGGCCTTTCTCAACGAGCGCTTGCGCCCGTACACCGATGAGGTGGCGCGCGCCTTTCCCGAGGTCGGCGTCGGCTTTTTCCACCGGGGGATGCAGGCCATCGTCACTTACGGGCCGAGTGCTCAGTACGGCGACACGGTGGGCATGACCATCCCGCCTGAGCATCCGGGCTGGCAGGTGATGGCGACGCGGACGCCGATGACGGTGAGCGGCGGGCTGGTGCGCGGCAACATCATGAACGTGATGCGCCCCATCGTCGAAAACGGCGAGGTGGTCGGTTACATCTGGGCCAACGAGTTGCTCGACGCCATCGACCGTCAGGCCGGGACGATGCGCCTGGCGGTCTATTCGATGACCCTGCTCGGCTTTGCTCTGTCGCTGGGCGTGGTCTATTTCGTCATTACGCAGCTGACGCGGGGGGTGGCTTCGATCAAGGACGGGCTGAATGCCCTGCGTTTCGACCTGCGCGCCTCGATTCCGCCGGTGCGCGGCGAGATCGGCGAGATCGGCGAGGCGATCAACGACCTCGCGCAGGATTTGCTCAAGGCGCGGTCGATGCACCAGAACATTCTCGACAGCCTGGCCGATGCGGTGATCACCGTCGATGCCGAGCATCGTGTGACCTACATCAATCCGGCCGGCTGCGCCCTCTTCGGTTGCGAGGCCGCGGCCGTGGTCGGGCAGCCGTATGCGGCGCTCTTTCGGCCCGACGCCAATTTCTGCAGCCTCGTCGTCGATACCCTGGAAACCGGGCATGAGCATCGCGGCGTCGAGCTCGACTATCCGCTGCCGCAGCGTACGCCGCACGTCCAGGTCAGCACCAGCCAGCTGTTCGACGGGCGTGGCCGCCAGCTTGGCGCGGTGGCGGTGGTGCGCGACATTAGCGAGACGCACTCTCTGCGCTTGCAGGTGATCCGGGCCGACCGTCTGGCCGCGGTCGGCGAGGTGGCGGCGGGGATCGCCCACGAGTTGCGCACGCCGCTCACCTCGATCCGCGGCTTCGTCCAGTACCTGCAAGGCTCGACCGATCCCAAGGAGTGGCGCGAATACGGCGACATCATCGTACGCGAGGTCGATGGCTTGAACCGCATCGTCTCGGAATTGCTTGACCTCGTCCGTTCGCGACCGCTGCATGCCGCGCCAGCCGATCTCAACCAGATGGTGCGCGACATCCTGCTGCTGGCCCGCGACTGTGCGCGCGCCGGGCGCGTCGAATTCGTCGTCGAACTGGCCGAAGGCTTGCCGCAGATCGAGGTCGACGCCGGCGAGTTCAAGCAGGTGCTGCTCAACGTGGTGGTTAACGCCATCCAGTCGCTGGCCGGTGGCGAAGGGACGGTGTGCATCGTCAGCGCGGCGCACCCTGCGGGCGTCGCATTGAGCGTCGCCGACAACGGCTGCGGGATGTCGGCGGCGGTGCGTGAGCGGATTTTTGAACCGTTTTTCTCGACCAAGCCCGCCGGAACCGGTTTGGGCATGGCAATTGCTCGGCGCATCATCGAACGCCACAAGGGCAGCATCGACATTGAAAGCGAGGAAGGCCTCGGCACGACGGTGACCCTGATCCTGCCGCAGGCCTCGACATCTCCCGGAAAACCATGAGAGCCGATTACCAGATCCTGATCGTCGACGACGACGAAAGCATTCGCCGCATGCTGGCCGCCGTGCTGGCGCGCGACGGTTTCCAGACTTCAACCGCGGGCAGCGGCGAGGAGGGGCTGGCCGTGTTCCGCGCCCAGTCGCCGGACATCGTGCTGATGGACATCCGCATGCCCGGCCTCTCGGGAATCGAGGCCATGAGCGCGATGCTCGAGCTGCGCCCCGGCGCGACGGTGATCCTGATGACCGCCTACGCTGACCTCGATACGGCGGTGCGGGCGATCAAGAACGGCGTTTTCGACTTCGTCATCAAGCCCTTCGACCTCGCCGAGATCGGCCTGCTCGTCAATCGCGCCTTCCAGATGCGCGAAATGCGGCGCCAGATCGGCCAGTTGCAGCACGAGCTCTCGCAGGCCTACCGCTTCGACCGTATCGTGACGCGCGATCCGGGCATGCTCTCGCTGTGCGAGTCGGTGGCGCGCATTGCCTCGAGCAACGCCACGGTGGTCATCCACGGCGAGAGCGGGGTGGGCAAGGAGCTTTTGGCGGCGTCGTTGCATTACAACAGCCCGCGGGCGCAAAAGCCCTTCGTCAAGGTCAATTGCGGGGCGATTCCCGAAGGGCTGCTGGAGAGCGAGTTCTTCGGCCACGAGAAAGGCGCCTTCACCGGCGCCGTGGCCCGGCGGACCGGGCGCTTCGAGCATGCCGACGGCGGCACGCTGTTCCTCGACGAGATCGGCGAGCTGCCGCTTGCCTTGCAGGTCAAGCTCTTGCGCGTCCTGCAGGACCGCGAGTTCGAGCGCGTCGGCGGGGACAAGACGCTGCGCGTCGATGTTCGCCTCGTCGCCGCGACCAACCGCGACCTCGAAGCCATGGTCGCCGAGGGCACGTTCCGCAGCGATCTTTTCTACCGTCTGAACGTGGTCAGCCTGACCGTGCCGCCGCTGCGGGAACGCATCGACGACATCGCGGTGCTGGCGGCGCATTTCCTGCGCAAATTCACGGCCGAGCATGGGCGCGAGATCGACGGTTTCGACGACCATGCCCTGGCCGTGATGCAGCGTTATGCCTGGCCGGGCAATGTGCGCGAACTTTCCAATGCCGTCGAGCGGGCGGTGGTGATGAGCAGCGGTTCGACGATCTTCGCCGAAGACCTGCCTTTGCCGGTCGTCGCCGCCAGCCGCGCAGCGCCCGAAGTCGCCGCGCGCACGCTCAAGGCCCTGCTGCGCGAGTTCGAGGCCGGCGTCATTCGTCAGGCGCTCGACCGCAATCAGGACAACCGCTCGCGTACGGCCAACGAACTCGGAATCAGTCGCCGGGCCCTGCTCTATAAGCTGCACGAGCTCAATCTCGACGACGGCGAGTGCGCACTTTCGGGTATTCCCTGTGAATAAAATTGCGCACCCAGCCGGGTGATATGTGCCCCCTCGCCAAAGGCCGCGATCGCGGCCTTTTTTTCGTCCCCGCTTCGTGAGGCGGCCTGAGCTTGCACGCGGTCAGGGGGCTCCCGGGCGTACGTCGGCAAGAGGCTTTGGTGTTTTTTTCTGCCGTAAAGGACAGATTCTTGTGCGCTGTTTTTTGCGCGGTCTTGGGGGCGAAAAAAACAGCTGAAAAAGTGATTTATGTAGATTAAATAAGTGCTTGCGGCACCTGGCATGCATGCTGCTGTAGGTGACATGGTTTGCATTTCATAACAAAGGAGTGAAATCCATGAGCACACACCGCAAGCAGATCGCTTACGCCGACTTGCGGCCGCACTTCAGGGACGGGATGACCATCATGTTCGGTGGCTTCATGGCCTGCGGCACGCCGGAAGGCATTGTCAAGGAACTGCTCGACTCGGGCGTCAAGGACCTGACGGTGATCGGCAACGACACGGCCACCCCCGAGCTCGGCATCGGCGTCTTGATCGCCCAGCGCCGCGTGCGCAAGGTGATCGCCTCGCACATCGGCACCAACCCCGAGACCGGCCGCCAGATGATTGCCGGCGAACTGGAGGTCGAACTGGTGCCGCAGGGCACGCTGGCCGAGCGCATCCGTTGCGGCGGCGCGGGCCTCGGCGGCGTGCTGACGCCGACCGGCGTCGGCACCGTGGTCGAGGAGGGCAAGACCAAACTCAGGATCGGCGGCGTCGATTACCTCGTCGAGCAGGCGCTGCGTGCCGATCTGGCGATCGTCCAGGCCCACCAGGCCGACACCAAGGGCAACCTGATGTACCGCCGCGCGGCGCGCAATTTCAATCCGCTGATCGCCATGGCCGCCGATTTCGTGGTCGCCGAGGTGTGCGAGATCGTCGAGGCCGGCGAGATCGACCCCGATCTCGTGATGACGCCGGGCGTCGTGGTCGACGCCCTGATCCTGAGCGGAGGGAAATGAGATGGACGCGAAGAATCTGATTGCCTGCCGCGTGGCGCAGGAAATGAAGGACGGCGACGTGGTGAACCTCGGCATCGGCTTGCCGACCCTGGTGCCCAACTACCTCTCGCCGGAGGTGAGCATTACCCTGCAGTCGGAGAACGGTTTCCTCGGCATGGGGTTGCTCGAAGGCGAACCGATCCCCGACCTCGTCAATGCCGGTGGCAAGCCCTGCGGCATGGTCCCGGGAACGGTCTTTTTCGATAGCGCGACGTCGTTTGCCATCATCCGCGGCGGCCATGTCGACGCCACCGTGCTCGGCGGCCTGCAGGTCGACCAGCACGGCAACCTCGCCAACTGGATGGTGCCGGGCAAGATGGTGCCGGGCATGGGCGGGGCGATGGACCTCGTCACCGGCGCCAAGCACGTCATCGTCGCCATGGAACACGCGACCAAGGACGGCGGCGCCAAGATCCTCAAGCAGTGCACGCTGCCGCTCACCGCAGCGGGCAAGGTCTCGGCCATCGTTACCGAACTGGCGGTGTTCCGCTTCATCGACGGACGCCTGGTGCTGACCGAAACGGCGCCCGGCGTAAGCGTCGAAGACGTGCGCGCCAAAACCGAGGCCGAGTTCGAGGTGGCCCCGGATTGCCATTCCATGCGCCTTCCAGCCGGCCTGTAGGCCGCATCCCGGCGGCCGCGCAGGATGGTCGCGGTCGCCGAAAAATCGACAACACCAATGAGGAGAGTCAAATGATGAGTGATGGCAACACGCCCAAGTCGACCGGCGCTGCGCGCGACGACAAAGGGCCCGAGCAGGGGGCGATGGCCCGCCTTGGCGCAACACTCGCGGATTGGAGCGAGAAGTGGTTTCCCGATGCCTACGTTTTCGCGGCGATCGCGGTGCTGGTGACGGCCGCCGCCGCGCTGGCGATGGGCCGCACGCCGGTGCAGATTTCGGTCGACTTCGGTAAGTCGTTCTGGAACCTGATCCCCTTCACCATGCAGATGGCCTTCGTGGTCATCGGCGGCTACATCGTCGCGGTCGCGCCGCCGGTGCGCCGCGTGATCCAGTTCCTGGCGCGCTACCCGAAGACGCCGAAAGGCGCGGTGACCTACGTGGCCTTCATGGCAATGGTCGCCTCGCTGCTCAGCTGGGGCTTCAGCATGATCTTCGCCGGCATCCTGCTGCGCGAGATCAGCCGCCGCGTTCCGGGCATCGACTACCGCGCCATGGGCGCCGCCGGCTATCTGGGCCTGGGCAGCGTCTGGGCGCTGGGCCTGTCGTCGTCGGCCGCCTTGCTGATGGCCACCAAAGGCTCGCTGCCGCCCGCGCTGCTCAACATCAGCGGCGTGATTCCCTTGAGCGAGACGCTGTTTACCTGGCAGAACCTGGTGATGATCGTCGTCCTCGTGGTGCTCTCGATGTGGATCTGCTACGTCTCGACGCCCGACGCTGAGCACGCCAAGACCGCCGAGATGGCCGGCATCACCTACAAGGACGACGGCCAGGAAGACATCGGCACGCCGCAGACGCCGGGCGAGAAGCTCGAATACAGCCCGGTGCTGACGCTGGTCGTCGTCGCCCTGGGCCTGATCTACCTGTTCGACGTCTTCCGCACCAAGGGCGGGCTCGCCGCGCTCGACCTCAACGTCTACAACTTCATGTTCTTGATCCTCGGCATGCTGCTGCACTGGACGCCCAAGTCCTTCCTGCGCGCGGCGGCGAAATCGGTGCCGATGACCGGCGGGGTGCTGCTCCAGTTCCCGCTCTATGCCGGGATCTTCGGGGTGATGATGGGGTCCGGGCTGAACGAAGTGCTGGCGCACTTCTTCGTCTCGATCTCGACTGCCGAAACCCTGCCCGTGATCGGCGGCATCTATTCGGCCATCCTCGGGCTCTTCCTGCCCTCGGGCGGGGGCAAGTGGGTCGTCGAAGCGCCTTACCTGCTGCAGGCAGCGACCGAGCTGAAGGTAAACCTGGCCTGGATGGTGCAGGTCTATAACGCGGCAGAAGCCTTGCCCAACTTCATCAACCCGTTCTGGATGCTGCCGCTGATGGGGCTGACGGGGGTGAAGGCGCGTGACCTGGCCGGTTACTCGACCTTGCAGTTGATCTTCCACACGCCGGTGGTCCTGATCATGCTCTGGTTGCTGGGTCTCACGCTGCCGTACACTGCACCGCACCTGTAAATCCGATCGTCGCCTGCCCGGGCCAGGACCGGGCAGGCGAAAGCCTCAACGAAGAAAGAAGGAGTTGTCCTCATGACCCATGAAGTCTTTGCCCTGAGCGCGGCGCGTTCCGCCATCGGGGCCTTTGGCGGCTCGCTCGCCACGCTCTCCCCCGAGGAACTCGGGGCCACCGTCGCCCGTGAAGCCTTTGTCCGTGCCGGCATCGACGGCGCGCAAGCGACCTATGCCGTGGTCGGCAACGTGATCCCCTGCGGGGTGAATTTCCCCTACGTACCGCGGCTGTTGACCGTCAATGCCGGGATGGCCATGACGTCGACGGTGATGGCCTGCAACCGGCTCTGCGGTTCGGCGATGCAGGCGATCATCAGCGTGGCGCAGGCCATCCGGGCCGGCGATGCCGAAATCGGCCTGGCGGGGGGCGTCGAGCTGATGTCGGCCGGGGGGTATCTGTCGCCGGCGATGCGCAGCGGCGCGCGCATGGGCGACAGCAAGATGGTCGACATGATGGTCGCCGCGCTGACCGATCCGTTCGGCGCCGGCCACATGGGCATGACGGCCGAGAACCAGGCAGAGAAGTGGAGCATCAGCCGCGAAGAACAGGATGCATTCGCCCTCGTGTCGCAGCAACGCGCGGCGCAGGCGATCGCCGAAGGGCGGTTCGCATCGCAGATCGTTCCGATCACGCTCAAGACCCGCAAGGGCGAGGTGGTGTTCGATACCGACGAGCATCCGCGCGCGACCACCCTTGAGGCGCTGGCCAAGATGAAGCCCGCGTTCAAGCGGGACGGTGGAACGGTGACCGCGGGGAACGCCTCGGGGATCAACGACGGCGCAGCCTTCCTGGTTCTGGCCGACGGCGCCGCAGTGGGGGCGCGCAAACCGATGGCCCGGCTGGTCGCCCAGGCCGTGGCCGGCGTCGAAGCCCGGGTGATGGGCGACGGCCCGATTCCCGCGGTGCAATTGGCGCTCAAGCGCGCCGGCCTCTCGCTCGACCAGATCGACGTCATCGAGGCCAACGAAGCCTTTGCCGCGCAGGCGCTGGCCGTGGCCAAGGGGCTCGGCCTCGACCCCGTGAAGACCAACCCGAACGGCGGGGCGATCGCCCTGGGGCACCCGGTGGGCGCCACCGGCGCGGTGATCGTCACCAAGCTCTTGCACGAAATGCAACGCACCAACGCCCGTTATGGCCTCGCCACCATGTGCATCGGCGGCGGTCAGGGCATCGCCACGATCTGGGAACGTTGCTAGACGGATTGAAGTTCGCCAGTACCCCTATCCGGGATCACGAATCCCGGACGCTTGTCAGCCCGCCTGCTTCGGCGGGCTTTTTTTGTCCGTCCGACGGCCTCCGGCGGATGTATTCGAAAATCAAATGTAATAAGTCTTTGACTTGTGTTACAAAATGTAAACCAAGCAAACGTTGTGGTGTGTCGCGTGCTTGGTGATCGCGCTTCGTGTGCGGAAAGAAAGTTAGCGTGCGAAGCCTGTGCTTGCGTGTGGGAAGTGAGCCGCCGTTGCCGGTTTGGTCATGACTTTCGCCTGTCGCTTGGCAGGCGTTTTTTTGCCAGTGTCTCCGGCGTCTCGGGTGTCGGCGCGGGAGCACGATAGATTTGGTTACGATTGGTTGAACTGTGTTACCGATTGTAAATCAAAGCGGACGAGCCGGTCGCCAGCGCCATGCGCCCTGGCGGCTTCGCCGGACGGCTGCCGCGCACGATGCGGAGCCGAGGCTCGACGCAGGAACGCTGCGTTGAGGCGTCCGTCGGGTGTTGTTGTACTGCAGTGATGCGAGGAGCGAAGCGGACCGAGGTCCGTTTCTCGAGGCGCCGCTCCGGCGGCGGGGAGGGCTCGGGACGCGAAGTCGATCGCAGGGTTGGGGGGATTATTTGTATGCAGATATTTCTTACCGAGGACAACACAATGAGAAGCGCGAAATACCTGATTATGGCCATGGCCGCTTTGACCTTCGGCGCTGCCCAGGCGCAATCGACGGATAAAGCCTGGAAGCCGGACACCACCGTCGAATTCATCGCTCCGGCCGGGCCGGGCGGCGGTTGGGACCTGACTGCACGCGCACTGCAACGGGCGGCGACGAGCGACAAGATCGTCGGCAAGAACATCATCGTTTCGAACAAGCCGGGTGGCGGCGGTGCGACCGGCTGGAACTACCTCAAGGGCAAGGAAGGCAACGGACACTATCTGGCGATGAACTCGTCGCTGGTTCTGCTCAACAACCTGCTCGGCAGCAGCAAGCTGAGCTATCAGGACTTCACCCCGCTGGCGATGCTGACCAGCGAGTGGATCAGCGTCGCGGTCAAGGCCGATTCGCCCTACAAGACCGGCAAGGAACTGATGGAGGCGCTGAAGAAGGATCCGGGCGTGATCACCGTCGGCGTCGGCCCCTCGCTCGGCAACAACGACCACCTGTCCTTCATCCGCGTCGCCAAGGCGTCCGGCGTCGACGTCAGCAAGCTCAAGTGGGTGGTGTATGAGAAAGCCGGCGGCGATCTGGTGATGGGCCTGCTCGGCGGCCACCTCGGCGCGGCAACGACGGCGATGTCCGAAACCCTGCAGCAGCACAAGGCTGGCAAGCTGCGCATCCTGGCGATCAGCGCCGACCAGCGTTCGAGCATGGCGCCGGAGATTCCGACCTGGAAGGAGCAAGGGATCGACATGGTCTTCCCGCACTGGCGCGGCGTGATGGGCCCTCCGGGAATGACGGCGGAGCAGATCAAGTACTGGGATGACGCCCTGTCCCGGATCGCCAAGTCCCCGACCTTCGTGAAGACGATGGAGTCGATGAACCAGCAGGTGACGTACAAGAGCTCGCTCGAGTTTCGTCGTTTCCTGGCCGATCAGAACGCCACCCTGGCGCCGCTGGTCGAGCAACTCGGCCTGAAGAAAGCGCAATAAACGCAGTCTTGTCGCGGCGGGTCGTTGCGGTGTGGGCCGCGACGGCTCGCCCGATGTGCAGAGAACAAGAGCACCGGGGGAGGCGATCTCGATCGCGGTTTCCGCTTCCGCCGCGGGCGGAAGGGTGGGCGCGCCCGCGTCCCGGTTAAGCAGGACAGCACAATTTCTGAGGTGACTTCGTGACGTTGACCAAAAACCGGCTGACCGGGATCGTGTCCCTGATCCTCGGCGGCCTTTATCTTTATGCAACGAGCTGCCTGGTGGTTCCACCGGTGGCCGATCCGATCGGTCCCAAAGCCTTTCCCTATCTCGTTTCCTTCGGGCTGCTCTGCGTCGGCCTGCTGCTGGTGCTCAAGCGTGAGAAACCGAGCGAGAAAAACCGGGCGGTGATCTTCGACCTGAAGACCGAAAAGCCGCTGATGCTGCGCATTGGCCTGACCTGCCTCGCGGGCCTGGTGTTCGGGGTGATCCTCGAGCCGCTCGGCTACCTGATCGC
The DNA here is from genome assembly GCF_041441355.1 of Propionivibrio sp. GTDB lineage: Bacteria > Pseudomonadota > Gammaproteobacteria > Burkholderiales > Rhodocyclaceae > Propionivibrio. Next base: position 147,500 of record NZ_JASDTF010000004.1, on the reverse strand, counting down.
GACCTTCCTGTTCATGAGCGCGATGATGTTCATCACCTACGGCGGGCGCTACCTCTTCAACCTCTCGATCGGTTTGCTCTTCGCGGTGACGACCTACGTGCTGTTCTTCGTCCTGCTCGAAGTCAGCCTGCCGCGCGGCATTCTGGCCTTCTGAGGGAGACACGACCATGATGGAAGTCCTCTCCAACCTGGGCCTCGGGTTCCAGAACGCGCTTTCGCTGACCAACCTGATGTGGGTGGTCATCGGCAGCTTCCTCGGCACGCTCGTCGGCATGCTGCCGGGCGTCGGCCCGGCCACCGGCATCGCCATCCTGATCCCCGTCTCCTACGGCATGGACCCGACGACGGCGCTGATCACCATGTGCGCGATCTACTACGGCGCCATGTTCGGCGGCTCGATCGCCTCGATCATGATCAACACCCCGGGCGACGCCTCGTCCATCGTCACCTGTTTCGACGGCTACCGCATGGCGCAGAACGGGCGTGCGGGGGCGGCGCTGGCGACATCGGCCATCGCCTCCTTCATCGGCGGCATGATCGCCTGCGTGATGGTCGTGCTGCTCGCCCAACTGGCCGCGAGTTTCGCGCTCAAGTTCGGCCCGGCCGAGATGTTCGCGCTGATCCTCTTTGCCATGACCGCGGCGGTGACGCTGGCCGAAGGCAAGCTCTTGCGCGGCCTCGCCTCGCTCTTCGCCGGCCTGGTCGTCGCCAGCATCGGCATCGACGGGCAATCGGGCCTGGTGCGCTTCACCATGGGGCTCGACGTGCTGCAGGACGGCGTCGATTTCCTGGTGGCGATCATCGGCGCCTACGCGCTCTCGGAGGTGTTCAGCAGCTACGCCGAGATGAACGTCAAGCACGAGATCGATACCAAGAGAATCGGCCGGGTGATGATCACCCGCGAGGACTGGAACCGGATCAAGACGCCGATCATCCGCAGCACGCCGGTCGCCTTCCTGCTCGGCTGCCTGCCCGGCATTGGTGGTTCGATGACCTCGCTCATCGCCTACACCACCGAGCGTCAGCTCGCCAAGAATCCCGAGGATTTCGGCAAGGGCGACATCGTCGGCGTGGCCGCGCCGGAAGCGGCGAACAATGCCTCGGCGACGGCGTCGATCATTCCCATGCTGGCGATCGGCATCCCCAGTTCCGGCACCACCGCGGTGATGCTCGGCGCGCTGATGATGCTCGGCGTTCAGCCCGGGCCGATGCTCTTCGAGATGCGCCCGGACGTCGCCTGGGGCGTCATCGCCAGCATGTTCATCGGCAACATCGTGCTGGTGTTCATGAACATGCCGATGGTCCCCTACATCGCCAAACTGCTGGCCCTGCCGCAACGCCTGCTGATCCCGATCATCATGTGTCTCGCCTTCATGGGCACCTACATGATGAACTACAGCGCCTTCGACTTCGTGCTGCTGGTGCTCTTCGGCCTGCTCGGCTACTCGATGCAGAAGCTCGACGTTCCGATCCCGCCGATGGTCCTCGGGCTGATCCTCGGCAGCACGCTGGAGAAGAATTTCCGCATGGCCATGGTTGAGAAGTCGGGCAGTTTCTCGGTCTTCCTCGACAAGCCGATTGCCCTGTTCTTCATCGCGCTGGCGGCCCTGTCGCTGGCGTATTCGGTCTGGCAGACGGTCAAGGCGGCGGCGCGCGAGCAGGAGCGCGCGAACGAAACGCCGGCCGCCTGAGCGCATTTCTCCCGACCACGCCTGCCTGCGGGCAGGCGTTTTCACGTCTGGTGCGCGTGGGGGTAGACGCCCGTTCGACAGAAGCCTAAAGTCAGGACAGGTGCATGGGCTTTTTCCGTGTGCCGTTGAACGAGGAGACGATCATGCAAGTCCGTGATATATCTGCCTGCATTACCACCGATCGGCTGGAAGAAACCCGCGCGTTCTATATCAAGCACCTCGGTGCCCGGGTGACCTTCGATTGCGGCTGGTACATCAACCTCGAATTCGGCGAGCGCGGCGCCTGCCTGCAGTTCATGAAACCGCAGCATGGCGAGGCCTTGTGCGCACCGGCCGGGCTGACCTACAACCTGCATGTCGAAGACGTGGATATGGAATGCGCCCGCATTCTGGCCAGCGGCATCGAACCGATCATGCCGATCACCGACCATCCCTGGGGCGACCGGGCGTTCAGCATCCAGGACCCGAACGGCGTCCTGCTCTACATTTACACCGAACGTGAGCCGAGTTCCGAGTACAAGGAGTTCTACACCGGCGCCTAAGCCATTGTCCTGATGCCCGCCGGTTGGCCGTGCCCGTTTGGACGGCCTCCGGCGGGCGTCTTTTTTTGGCCGCGCCATCGCCAGGATGGCGGCCTGAACGGTCCATTCCATGCGCCTTCCAGCCGGGCGAGAGGGCGCATGGAATGGGCTTTGCGTAAGCAAGGCCGGATGAAGGCCGAATGCGGCGCAAAAAAACGCCGGGAAGACCGCTCGATGGTCTTTCCGGCGTTTTGTTCGGACGGCGCCTGAGGCGCCGCGGCTTATTCGATCTCGATCAGCGTCTGGCCCTTGACCACCTTGTCGCCGACGGCGACATGCACGGCCTTGACCTTGCCGGCCAGGGGCGCCTTGATGCGGTTACGCATCTTCATCGCCTCGAGGATCATCAGCGTGTCGCCCGCGTTCACCGTTTTTCCGAGCGTGGCTTCGATCGTGTCGATGACGCCCGGAATCGCGGCCTTGATGACACGCGGGTCCTGCGGTTCGAAACGGCGGCGCTGGGCGAATTTCTCGGTCAGCCGCGTTTCGTAGGTGCCGCCCTCGAGGCTGAGAACGGCGAGCTTTTCCTGTTCGCTCATGGCAGGCCTCGCTTACAGCGGCGGGATGCCGTGTTTGCGCGCCGGACGCGTTTCGCTCTTGTTGCGCGAAACCTTGAGCGCGTGCGCGATGTAGGCGCGCGTCTCTTCCGGGTTGATGACCGCGTCGACGTAGCCGTTGGAGGCGGCGACGTAGGGGTTGGCGAACTTCTCGGTGTATTCCTGCACCTTCTGCTTGCGCATTTCGTCGGGGTTGTCGGCGGACATGATCTCGTTGCGGAAGATGATGTTGGCCGCGCCCTCCGGACCCATGACCGCGACTTCGGCGGTCGGCCAGGCGAAGACGAAGTCGGCGCGCAGGTGGTGCGAGCACATGGCGATGTAACCGCCGCCGTAGGCCTTGCGCAGGATCACCGTGATCTTCGGCACCGAGGCTTCGCTGTAGGCGTAGAGCACCTTCGCCCCGTGGCGGATGACGCCGGCGTGTTCCTGGTCGGAACCCGGCAGGTAGCCCGGGATGTCCATCAGGGTCAGCAGCGGGATGTTGAAGGCGTTGCAGAAGAGGATGAAGCGGGCGATCTTGTCCGAGGCGTCGATGTCGAGCACGCCGGCGAGGTAGAGCGCCTGGTTGCCGATGATGCCGACCGTCTCGCCATTGACGCGGGCAAAACCGATCACCGCGTTGGGGGCGAAGAGTTCATAGACTTCCATGAATTCCGAGTCGTCGACCAGGGCACGGATCACGTCGCGCACGTCGAACGGTTCCTTCGAGTCCTTCGGAATCACCGACTCGATCTTGTACTGACGCTTCGGCTCCTTGACCGCCAGCGGCTCGGAGCGCTCACGGTAGTTGGCCGGCAGGAAGGCGAAGAGGCGCTTGATCTGGTCGAAGCATTCCTGTTCGCTGCGGGCGAAGAAGTGTGCGTTGCCCGAGGTCTCGGCCTGGACGCGCGCACCGCCCAGGTCTTCCATCGAAATTTCCTCGCCGAGCACGGTTTTGACGACTTCCGGGCCGGTGATGAACATCTTGGAGATCTGGTCGACGACGAACACGAAGTCGGTCAGCGCCGGCGAGTACACGGCGCCACCGGCGCAGGGGCCGAGGATCACCGAAATCTGCGGCACCACGCCGGAGGCGAGGGTGTTGCGGTAGAAAATCTCACCGTAGCCGGCGAGCGAGTTCACGCCTTCCTGGATGCGCGCGCCGCCCGAGTCGTTGATGCCGATGATGGGGATGCCGAGGTTGATCGCGTGGTCCATCACCTTGGTGATCTTGCGCGCGTGCATGTTGCCGAGCGAGCCGCCGGCGACGGTGAAGTCCTGCGCGTAGATGCACACCGGTTTACCCGAGATGGTGCCGGTGCCGGTGATCACGCCGTCGGCAGCGAGCTCCTTGCCGTCCATGCCGAAATCCTTGCATTTGTGCTGGACGAAAAGATCGTATTCGTGGAAGGAACCGGGGTCGAGCAGGGCCTCGATCCGTTCGCGTGCGGTAAGCTTGCCACCGGCCTTCTGTTTGCTGATCGCCTTGTCGCCACCGCCCTTGGACGCGGTGCTTTTACGGCTGAAAAAGTCGATGATTCTTTGAGTGAATGACATGGAACTTGCTCTCCAATATAGGTGAGTCGACAGTGTTGTTATTCTTGAAAACGCGGCAGTTTAACAGCATTGAGCAGACGGACCTAGTAAGTGTTTTAATGTGTGAAAATGCAAATATTTCTTGCGTTTTCAAAGGGCTTAGTAAAATCGCTGATCGTTCGCTAACGGGTCATAAACGTGCCCCGAACGGCGGGTAACTGGCAAAAAAGCAAAGGAGTGTTTCGGTGGCTCGGAAGTACTGTTTTGGCGTTTTTGGCGCTCAGGCCGGTCTGGCTGGAGCGGATCTGGTCTTCAAACTGCGTCGCTTGGCGCGGGCGCGCGACGGTGCCGGTGCCGGTGCCGGTGCGCTCGACCTCCTGTACGCTGAACGTGTCGTAGCCACGCCCGAAATCGTGGCTGACGCCCTCGAAGCGCTCGGCCGGCAGGGCGCCGAGCGCGTGCTGTTGCCCGGCCTGGGGGATCACGCCCGGCTGCATTCGCCGGCGCCTGCAGCGCTTGTCGATCTCTTTGCCGCCGTGCGTGCGCACCTCGAACGTTTTGCTCCCGGCGGCCTCCGCTTGGGCGTGCTCGGCGCCGATCCGACGCTGCGCGCCGCCTTGGCGGCGCGTCTTGAGCGCTGGCCCCAGTGTTACCCCGATGCGGCGGCCGATCTGCCTGCCGACGACGTCGCCGTTCTCAGCCAGGCCGGCATCGAGCGTCTGGCGCAGGCCTGCGCCGAACTACGGGCACAGGGCGCGGCGCTGATCCTCACCGGCGAAGCCCGCTACGCGCTGGCCGTCGATGCCCTCGGTGAGCGCGGTTATCCACTTGTCGACCTCAACCTCGTCTATGCCCGTTATGCGCTCGAACTCGACGCTGCGCCGCGCACGCAGCCGCGCAAGATCGGTGTCGTCGGCGGCGTCGGGCCGGCAGCGACCGTCGACTTCACCGACAAGATCGTGCGCAACACCCCGGCCGGACGTGACCAGGACCACGTCAAGCTCGTCATCGAGATGAATCCGCAGATTCCCGACCGCACCGCCCACCTCGTCGGCGACGGCGTCGACCCGACCGGTGAACTTTATGCCACCTGCCGTCAGCTCGAACTCGACGCCGCCGACTTCATTGCCATCCCCTGCAACACCGCACACGCCTTCGTCGCCCGCGTGCAACCCTGCCTCTCGATTCCGGTGGTTAATATGCTGGCCGAAACGGTTGCCTACATTCGCGCCCAGCACCCGCAGTGCCGTCGCGTCGGACTGCTCGGCACCAACGGCACCATCGCCAGCCGTGTTTACCACAACATCGTCGAGGCGGCGGGGCTGGAAATCCTGGTGCCCGACGCCGAGCATCAGGCGCTCGTCATGCGCGCCATCTACGGCGAGCACGGCGTCAAGGCCGGCTTTACGTCCGGCCCGTGCCGCGATGACCTGATGCGCGCCCTCGAACACCTCGTCCACCGCGGCGCCGAAGTGGCGCTCCTCGGCTGCACCGAGCTGCCGCTCATCCTGGCCATGGACGAAAATTTCGCCGTTGGCGACCGCCGCGTCGTTCTGCTCGACCCGACGACCATCCTGGCCCGCACCTGCGTCGCGCTGGCGCGGGCGTGAAATCGCCGTTCGTCGTCGCTGAAACAAAAAGCACGTTGTAGCTCCCTCTCTCACCCCGGAAAGCTACAATCAGTCGAGCGCGAGGACGCGATCGGCCAGCGGTTGTAGCTCCCTCTCTCACCCCGGAAAGCTACAATCGCTTGCCGAGTTGGCCGAGCGCGCTACGTCGTTGTAGCTCCCTCTCTCACCCCGGAAAGCTACAATCACTTCCTCGATGATGAAGAGGCCGTAGAACGTTGTAGCTCCCTCTCTCACCCCGGAAAGCTACAATCTTCGTCAGCGCGTCCTTCATCACCGCGAAGGTTGTAGCTCCCTCTCTCACCCCGGAAAGCTACAATCGGCGCAGCCAGTACTGGTCGTGGTCGGCAAGTTGTAGCTCCCTCTCTCACCCCGGAAAGCTACAATCCCCGCGCCGGTCGGGCCGAACATGAAGGTAGTTGTAGCTCCCTCTCTCACCCCGGAAAGCTACAATCTCCATGGTGGTTCTCCTAAGGATCGATTCAGTTGTAGCTCCCTCTCTCACCCCGGAAAGCTACAATCCCTACCGCAGGGCAAACAACCTACCTGGGAGTTGTAGCTCCCTCTCTCACCCCGGAAAGCTACAATCGCCGCCTGTTGCCGCCGTCTGCCCCTTTCGGTTGTAGCTCCCTCTCTCACCCCGGAAAGCTACAATCTTGTCTGTTGCTTTCCCGCCACGCGATACGGTTGTAGCTCCCTCTCTCACCCCGGAAAGCTACAATCTTCAAGCATCACGCCCCTCCCAGTTCGGCAGTTGTAGCTCCCTCTCTCACCCCGGAAAGCTACAATCGCGCACGAAGGCATAGACTGCATCGGATGTGTTGTAGCTCCCTCTCTCACCCCGGAAAGCTACAATCCCCCTCCGCGTGCGCCGTCGGGACGCTGCCGTTGTAGCTCCCTCTCTCACCCCGGAAAGCTACAATCCAGCGCGCTCCTTTTCATCGTCGCCTGCGCGTTGTAGCTCCCTCTCTCACCCCGGAAAGCTACAATCGCTATGCTCTGCTGTCGTATCCCGGTTGCGGTTGTAGCTCCCTCTCTCACCCCGGAAAGCTACAATGCGCAGCACCGGCGTGTTCTCCAGGCGGAAGTTGTAGCTCCCTCTCTCACCCCGGAAAGCTACAATCCCATGGTGGTTCTTCCTTAGGACCGATTCAGTTGTAGCTCCCTCTCTCACCCCGGAAAGCTACAATCCACGCGGTTAATCAGGCGGTTTGACCCTCCGTTGTAGCTCCCTCTCTCACCCCGGAAAGCTACAATCTTCCGGACGGCTCGACCTCGACCACGACCAGTTGTAGCTCCCTCTCTCACCCCGGAAAGCTACAATCCCAGCGTGCAGTACGAGAGGCCGCGCGCAGGTTGTAGCTCCCTCTCTCACCCCGGAAAGCTACAATCGAGCACGCCCATCGGCTCGTTGCCCGAGCCGTTGTAGCTCCCTCTCTCACCCCGGAAAGCTACAATCTGGCAGTCATGAATCCCGCTCCCAGCCTTGGCTGGGAGCGGGATTTTTTCTTGGAGAATGTCTCAGAACAGTAGCATTTGATCAGCATTGACCTTTTTTTCCTGGAAAAGAGGCAGGCCGACAAGTAGCCGGATGCCGGTGAACTGTTTTTCGGTGACAGTCATGCAGCGTACCGAACCGGCTGGAGGAAGCGCGTCGACTAAGCGCTTGAGATGTTTTTCCTGAGCGTCGGCACCGTTGAGCAGGCGCGCGTAGACCGACCACTGGATCATGTCGTAACCGTCGTTGATCAGGAAGCGGCGGAATTGGACGTAGGCACGTTTTTCGACCTTGGTCACCGTGGGGAGGTCGAAGAACACGAGTAGGCGCATGAAACGGCGTGTCTCCTCACCCACGGCGTCAGCATTCCAGGCGGTGTGCCTGGAGCCCGGTCAGTGTCGGGAGATGGAGCGTACTGTCGTCATGCTCGAAGAGTCGCACCAGGCTCTGAGCGGCGTATTCGATCGATGAAAGTACAGCCATGCTTCCTTGCGGCATGCCCGTGTCGACGTTAAGCAGCGCGACTAACGCCGCTTTGTCCGTGGGCGTCAATTCGCCTTCGGCGGATGGAAGATTTTTGCGTACGTGCAGGTCGACGATTGGGCGAAAAGGTTCAATGAGGTCATCGGCGAGGTTGAAAGCGTTTTGTTCGCTGTCATGAAAGAGACCAATGGTCGGGTGCAGGCCATGCGCGACCAGAGCGCGCGCGATGGAACCACGCAACACGGCGTAACCATAATTGAGTGCGGCATTGCACCAGCGTTCTTCGGCGCGATAGAAGGCGGGGCCGAAGAGTTGTGCAAAGTAGTAGGCGGCGGCTTGGCCCTCGAGATTGTCCGGATCGCCCGAGCGGACGCGGCGGGCATAAGAGTCAAGCCGGTCGGCACCGTCGAGTCCAGCCAAACGCAGGCAGAGCGCCTGATTCTCGATCTTGCGCCGAACGATTGCGGCCCACGCCTGTTTGGCCAAGGGGCGGGCGATGTCGAGTTGCAGGCGCAGCAAGCGATTTGTGCGCGAGTGAGGCAAGAACGGTAGGAAAACACCGGACGGTTGGTGGTTGTCGCCCGTGGCGTAAAGGCCGATGCCGTATTCCGCGCAGGCCGCGAGCACGGAGTGGGTGAGGTTGATCTCGCGGTGATTAAGGACGATGACGGCGATGTCCTCGAAAGGGACGTAGGCCGTCTCTTCCTGTTCGATGGCCAGCGAAAAATGCTCCCGCCGCAGCCGGGCCGGGCGGGTGATCAGCAGGCTACGCCAGCCCACGTCGTGCCTCTACTGGCGCGGGGTAGATGTTGCCCAAGACGTCGACGTTGAATTTCCGCATGTTTGTTGCAGATAGGACCGATTTTCGGAAGTAGTTCTTATCGGGTATCGGTTGGTCGTGCGCGCGAAGTGTGAGGCGCCCATCGCTTTCGTACATCACGAAGTAGCCCGAGCATTTCTTGTCACCGAATGAAATTTCAACGTAATCGTGCTTGGTTAATGAGAAGCAGAAGACTGCGTTATCGGGCGGTACCTCATTGCTGATTCGCGTGGTATGACTGGCGATATAGGCAGGATATATCTGAAAGCCTTTCCCAAGTCGATACACATCAACATGGTGCATTGGCCCGAGTTCCGCAACTCCGCCCCGAATACGCACCCCTCCTTTCTGCGTCGAAATAACCTTCACTTTCTTGATTTCAGGCCCACGGATATCTGATGACGACGGTTTGAATACGGGGTCTGCAAACGCTTTTTTTCCATCGTCTCCATGGGTTGTTAAGCGCTCTCGAAGTAACGCGATCATCTTATGATTGTGTGAAAACGTGGCTCCGACAATATTGTCGAGATCTGCCAGTTTCAACTTGTAAAGAGGCGTTCGAACAAAGCTCTTGCCTTTGTCAATCAGTTTTGCGGAGCGAATCGTTTCTTCATGAATCGGTCCGCTGCCACGCTTCTGAGCCGCGCGCGATACGAATAGCGGCCGTAGTGAAGCAAGCGGGGTTTCCGGGTAGGTGCCCAAGCGGGCCATGTCTTCGCGGAGCAATCGCGGATCGTCGGTATTGAGTCGTGCGAGCAATTCATGCCGGAAGTGTGGCCAGGGATCGGGGAAGTGCTCGTGTATTTGCCGGAACAGCGCGGGGTCGATGATTTCGCCCGTCTCCGGATCGGGGAACCCGTTCCGCACGTCTGCAAGTTCCTTGTGTCGGGCATAGTCGGACAAGCGCTTGACCATCGCGTGGCTGCACGCGGCGACCACGGCGGCGTCGAGCGCATGGTGGCGGTCGCTGTCGCCACGCACTTTGTGCAGGCCCCAACGGGCGCGCAGGAAGGCCGTGAGCTGGCCGCTGATGACTACGCAGCGCTTGGCGGTGCTGTCGTCGGCCAGTTGCAGGTAACGTTCAACGAAATTCTTGAAGAAACGACAGATGTAGCGCGTGTCGTTCAGGTTGCGCTCACGGAAGCCCTCAGCCTCCTTGTCGCCGAAGTCCTTGCGTAGCAGTCGGGTACGCTTGGCTTGGCGATACGATTTGTTGCCCTCAACATAGGCTACGTAGCGTTGCCAGCGCGGGCCGCCGGCCTCGCCGTCGACCCGGTAGAAGTATTCGAACGGAGTGAGATTGCCCTTGTCACGGTTTTCCTTGGACAGGACGAGGACTTTGTTGTTCTTGCTGTCGTCGAAGCTGCGCGAGTAGGGCAGGGCGTGGTCGATTTCGGTTGCCCCGTCGGCGAAGATCGCCGCGACGTTGCCGTTCGGCGCGAGCGGCTGCTGGCTGTAGGCGCACTGGCCGTGTTGTTCGCGGTACAGGCGGTATTTCTCGAATTCATTGCCTTTGGGCGGTCGACCGAAAAACTCGGCAAAATCGGCTTTGTCTTTTTCGTTGCGTTCGCGGAAATTCTCCTGCTCTTTTTCAACATCTCTACGCCCTTCGATAAACCGCCCTTCTTTTGTCCACCGGCCATTCAATGGGCGTGAGAGGTCGCGCGCCATTTCGATATGCACGGCTTGTGGCGGGCCGTATTCACGAATGATGGCGTTGACCACTTTGCGCGCCTGGTTGAGCGCGCGCAGGACGACCGGATTTTTCGGTACGTCGAGGTCTTCGGCAAAAACCATGCGCCCCTTTTCGTCGCGCTTGGCGTAGAAAGGCGGCAGATAACGCTGCTTGCCTTGCAGTGGGGTGGCCAGTTGGCTGTGATGCCCGTACTCGGGGATGGCGGTGACGGCTTCGTCGTAGCGCAGGCCGCGCTCCATGAGCGGTACGATTTTGCGTAACGCTTTGAGCGATAGCGCGTGGAAGTCGCTGAAGCCGAGGTCGAGCAAGGCTTGCACGGTTGTTTCAGCGCCCGGCAGGGCCAGGGCGCGCAATTCACGTTCCACTTCTTCGCCATCTTTGAAGACGGTCAACACCCGGGCAATACGGTCGAGAGTTTCGGGATTGCCGCTCATCGCGGCGCCGGCCAGACCTTCCCACTCGGTTTCCAAGCCCGCCTTCTTGAACGCGCTGCGCAGTTCCTGCCATGCCGGGAGCTTGACGAGTCTCTCGCTCAAAGGATCCTTGCCTTTGCTGCTGCGCAGTCCAGCGAAGGCAAACGATTCGGGCAGCAAGCCCTTTTTGGCCAGTGCCGCATGCAATTGTTTGTAGGTGAAGTCGCCGGCTTGCTTGTAAGGGAGCGGCAGGGCGTGCAGGCGTTCCGCTTCGTTCAGCGGGCGCGTGCTGCCGTCGACGACAATTCTCAGGTTGTTGAGTCGTGTCAGCCAGACGTGGCGCTCGGCGGTGAAGCTGGCCTTGGGTGCCCTGTATTCGCTTTTCTCGAAGGTGCATTTTCCCAGCATGGCAAGGAGTTGCGCCCCGGCTAAAGCTGGCTTCTGCTGCCAGAAAAGACCGCCCTGGCGGTCGCCTTGGCCCAGGATGGCTTCTTCTAGTCCCGAATCCGCGTGCCGGTTGCCGAGTTCACGCTGGCGTTGAAAAAGCTGTGCCAGCTCATGGGCCAGAAGTACCCGCGAGAGCGCCTTGCCGTAGTCGCCGGCCTTGTTGCGTTGGGCCGTCGGGAATTCGGCGACAACCATCTCGGCTGCGCTGCGGTAGCCGTTCTCAGCCATCAGCTTTTTCGTTCCAGCCAGCCCCTGCTTGACCTTGCCGCCTTCGCCGGTTTTGTCTTCGTCGGCCTTCTTTTCCTCGGCGCGGCTGATCCAGTGGAACCCGCGGTGCTTGCAGAGATGGTAGATAACCCGTGCCCATTCCTCGGGTGACAAGCAGCGGTCAAGGGCGGCAACGCGTAGCGCCCATAAATTCGGGGTCTTCTGGCCGTTGCACGGTGGCGCTTTGAGCACCGCGATGTTCTCAATCAAACCGTATTTTTTTAGTCGGCGTGCCAGCTTGGTCAGGCGCCAAGCGCGGTTTTGCAGCCGATGTCGCATCAGGCGTGCATCGCGCCGCACCTTGTTGAGCGATTCGCCCTCCTTGGCGGTTTCGGCTTTATCAAAGGCGCGTACGCCCAAATCGATAATCCGACGCTCTCCGAGGACACACCAGCCGACCGAGGCGATTCCGATGTCGAGGCCAATGGTATGGGATTCCATATGCCTTGCACTCCGATATCCGAGAGGCATAGAATATCAGCCTTGTAGCTTTCCGGGGTGAGAGCCGTTGCTACAATAAGGTGCCGTCTTCGGACGGCGACCGTACCCAAAGGCCCGAGCGGTTCATCCGCTCGGGCCTTTCCCTTTTGCTTCGGCGTATCAGCGGCCTGTGGCATGATGCGCCTTCGGACCCAGGCGACAGAGAGCGCCGGGTCGTGCAGAGGGAGTCAAGGGGAAGATGTACTTTCCGATTTACGATGTGGTCGCCGCGACCTTGATGGCCATAGGCGCGGCGTTTTGCTTCGTCTGGGGTGGGGAGCGTTCGAACCGGGCCACGCTGGCCTGGGGCGCGTCCTATCTGGCGCTCGCGGTCGCCGCGGTGTCGGGATTCCGCCACCTGGAAGCGGCCAGCCTGTGGTTGTGCGGCGTGGCGCTGTTGGCGACCTCGATTTCCCTCGTCGCGGTCGGCGTCGGCGCCCTGCTGATGGGCGGGCGCAAGGTTCGCCTGGGCGGCGTCGGCGCGGCGGTGCTTGGCGTCGCCGTGCTCTTGGTCGTGGTCTCGTACGCCTACGGCGATCTCGCTGCGCGCGTGCTGGTCACTGTGCTCTTCGTCTCCGGCTACGCCGCGGCGGCCGTGCAGTTTCTTTTCCGCTTGCGTCATGTCTGGGTGGGCGTGGCGTTCATGCTCGAGGCCTTGGCCTTCCTGTACAAGCTGACCGACTGGCCCTATTTTTCGACCCCGGCGCAGAGCGAAGCGGTGTTCTACGTCCAGTGGGTGGCACACCTGCTGCTGGCGCTGGTGCTGCTGTTCTACACCGCCGGCCGTTCGCAGCGCCGCCTTGAGCGCGTCATCCGCCATTTCCCGGATGCGGTGATGGTCTGCGATGTCGACGGGCGCATCCTGATCGCCAACAACGCGCTGCTTGCGCTGACCGGCATGGCGAGGCCGGACGATCTGGTCGGCCGCAACATCGCGGTCGTCTGCGCCTCGACGAACGAAGCCGCGGTCTTCGTGCGGCGTGTCGGTCTGGGCGCGCAGGGGGCGCGGCGTGCGGCGCCGGAGACTTTCGAATGCCGTTTCACCCCGGCCTGCGGGCCGGAGTTCCCGGCCGAGGTGTCGGTCGCCACGTTCCGCGACCTGGGCGGGAACAGCGTGATCGTCCAGGTCCGCGACATGAGCGAGCGCAAGTCGGCCGAAGAGCGCATCCACGACCTCGCGTTCCACGACCAGCTCACCGGCCTGCCCAACCGGCGCCTGCTTGACGACCGCCTGCGCCAGGCGATCAACGTCAGCGCGCGCAGCGGTTTCTACGGCGCGCTGATGGCGATCGACCTCGACCATTTCAAGATGATCAACGACACGCTCGGTTACGAGGCCGGCGACCGCCTGCTGGCCGAAGTCGCCCAGCGGCTGCAGGGCAGCGTGCGCGAAGGCGATACGGTGGGTCGTACCGGCGGCGATGCGTTCGTGCTGGTCCTCGGGGGGCTGGGGACGAGCGTCGAGGACGCCGGCAGCGCGGCCAGCCTGATCGCCGAGAAATGTCGGCACGCACTCGAATCGCTGACCGAGTTCCACCTCTTCGACCGGGTCGCCTCGGCGAGCATCGGGGTGGTGCTGTTCCGCGGCTCGGCGACTTCGGCGCAGGATTTGCTCAAGCAGGCCGAGATGTCCTTGTACGCGGCCAAAGGGGCTGGCCGCAATACCGTGCGCTTTTTTGATCCGATGATCGAGCGCGGCATCCGTCAGCGTACCGCCCTGGAGGTCGACCTGCGTCGCGCCCTCGAACGCGGGGAGCTGTTCAACGTCTATCAACCTCAGGTCGCAGACCAGCGTCTGGTCGGCGCCGAGGCCCTGGTGCGCTGGAATCACCCGCGGCGCGGGCTGATTTCACCCGCCGAGTTCATCCCTCTGGCCGAAGACACCGGGCTGATCGTCGCCATCGGTTACCAGGTGCTTGAAGCCGCCTGCGCCCAGCTGGCCTTGTGGTCGTCCGATCCGGCCAAGGCCGGGCTGACCATCGCCGTGAACGTCAGCGCTTACCAGTTCCGCCAGCACTATTTCGTCGACCAGGTGCTCGCCGCCCTGCGCAAGACCGGCGCCAATCCGCGCCGGCTCAAGCTGGAACTGACCGAGAGCCTGTTGGTGCACGACGTCGAGTCCTTGATCGGGAAGATGGAAATGCTCAAGGCGCGCGGGGTCGGATTCGCCCTCGACGACTTCGGGAGCGGCTACTCCTCGCTCGCCTACCTGCGCCGCCTGCCGTTCGAACAGCTCAAGATCGACCAATCTTTCGTGCGCGACGTGTTGCGCAATGCAGGCGACGCAACCATCGTTCGTTCGATCGTCGCCCTCGGGCGCAGCCTTGGCCTGGGGGTGATCGCCGAGGGCGTCGAAACTCATGCCCAGCGCGACTTCCTGTCCAGCGTCGGGTGTTCCGCCTGTCAGGGCTACCTGATCGGGCGGCCGATGCCGGTCGGCGAATTCGAGGCCTTTGCCGAGCGCATTTTTGCCGGAGTGGCGCCGGCGCTTACGTTCGCCGCCCCGTTCAAAACCGAGGGCTCGGTGCCTGGCTACGCGCAGGCGTTCCCGCAGGGCGCCTAGGCCCTAGGCCGGCGCTTCGCGCCACGTCCCGGTGGCTGGGTGATGCCCGTTTGCTCTGTCCAAGCCACTGAGGTTGCAAGGGTTTTTGTTTTCTGCCCTTGCTGAGTCGACGTTGCGAAAGGCGGCGCCGGCGTCCGCTTCGAGCCGAACTAATTCCGAGCAAAACAGTCAACGATACGGGCGGCGCTTGCGCCGTTCCGTGTCCGCCGGGACACGCCTTCCCGGCACGACTGGTTGGAATCGAAAGGAGTCGGTGATGAAAAACGCTTCCCTGGTGGTGGTTGCGGTCGCACTCCTCGTCGGCGGATGCCTGCGTGAGGAGGTTTTGCCGGAGCTGGTCATGGTCGACGGCTTTGCCGACCAGCCCGCGGCGCTGAAATTCGATCCGGAGGAACTGCTCGCCAAAATGCCGACGGCCGCGGGTGGGCCGGGTGAGCCGCTCTGGAAGTCGCTCAGCTACTCCGAAGACCTCGGCGCGGCCTATGCCGAGCGCAGCTTTGCGTTGATCGAAAGCGACGTGCTCGAGAACTAAGCCCCGTACGCGTCCCGGGGCAGGATGCGGCGTTTGTTGTCCCTGCGTCCTGGCCGAGCGCCCGTTTCACGGGCGCTCGGGGGCTTCATGCCGCTGGAAGCGCCGTCCTGATTGCCCTCCAGCCTGCCGCCACGGCGCGCCGATACGTGCGGTGGGGCGCGGCCGATGGCCTTGGCCGGAGTGCCTAAAGTCCGGGCGGCTTGCGCAAAAAGCGCGCTTGGAGGATGCTCTTCCCCTGCCGGTCCGGCTCAGCGGCTTTCTCTAGAACACTAAAAACGCTGGTCGACCGCACGCGACAGCGTGCCGCCACGCGCGCTGCCCTGGCCAAGGACGCTCTGGACATCAGGAGGGGACACGACGATGTTGGCTTGGATTCTCAGGTTTGCGTTGGCGCTCGAAGTGCTGCTGTACGGCAGCCTGGTGAGCCGGTTTTACGGAAAGACGGGGCTGGTGCTGTTGCTGTGGGGCGTTGTGGCCGTACTGGTGGTGCGCCTGCTGTTCTGCGGTTTGACCTTTCTGCTGACCGCCGGCGGCCGGCCCTCGCTCGGGGCCGCGGCGCGCTTGCGCCTCTGGGGGCGGGAATACGCGGCCTTCGTCGCCAACTACCTGCTCGTTTCGCCTTTCGAATGCTGGTGGATGGGCGACGACCGGCTCGATCCGGCGCGTCGGTCGCCACCGGTCATCTTGATCCACGGCTTCAGTTGTTCCCGCGCCGCGTGGTGGTTCCTGCGCCGCAAGCTCGATGCGGCCGGCCTCAACGTCGCAACGCTCAGCCTCGAACCGCTCTACGTCGACATCGAGCGTTATTTGCCGCAACTGTCCCGGCGCATCGACGCCGTGCTGGCCCAGACCGGCGCCACCCAGGTCGTCCTGATCGGGCACAGCATGGGCGGGCTGGTGGCACGGGCCTGGCTCGCGCGCAACGGCAGCGAACGCGTGCAGCGCCTGATCACCCTGGGGACGCCGCACGGCGGCTCGCGCCTGGCGTATCTCGCGCCGGGGCGCAACGGCCGCCAGATGGAACCCGGCAACGAGTGGCTGGCGGCGCTCAACGCCGGCGGCCCGCCACCGGTCGACACGCTCACCCTCTACTGCGAGCACGACAACTACGTGGCACCGTCGGCGCATCTGCAGCTGCCCGGGGCGCGGCGGATCGTGCTGGAGGGCATCGGTCACCTGTCGCTGCTCTATTCCGGGCAGGTCGCCGGACGGCTGCTCGCCGAACTGGCGCCGGCCTCGGCGCCACGCGCCGTTGCGGCGGGCGAGGCGTCCGAGGCATCAGGTCACGAGGAGCGCCTGTGCTGGAAGCGTTGAGCGTTTGCCGGCGACGGGGGCGAGGAGGAAACACCATGGACGCAAGGTTCGGGCGTGGGGTCGCTGCTGCCGCGCTGGTGCTGGCGGCGTTGAGCCTGGGGGCGGCGCAGGCCCAGGGCGTGTACAAGTCGCAAGGCGCGCAGGGGCCGGTGTTCTCCGACAAGCCGCAACCCGGCGCGCGCGAAGTCAGCTTGCCGCCGCTCAACGTCATCGATACGTCGAGCGACCGGGCCAGTCCTTCCGGCACCGCGCCGCCACGGCCGAGCGAAAGCGGCACGGCCACGCCCGATGCCGCGCCACCGGTGTACCGCAGCTTCGCCATCGTCTTCCCCGAGAACGAGGGCAGTGTCGTCGCCAACACCGCCGTCTTCGAAGTGCGCGTGGCCGTCGATCCGCCGCTCCAGCTCGGCGCCCGACACGCCGTGACGGTCAGCCTCAACGGCCAGCCGGTTGGACGCCGCTTCACCGCCACTGAGTTCATGATCCCGCCCGAGTTTTGGGGCGACACCTTGCCGCCGCCCAACCAGCGCATGCAGCTCGACGCGGCGATCGTCGACGGCGACGGGCGCGTGCTGCGCCAGGCGGCGCCGGTCAGTTTCTACCTGCGCCATGCCTCGCGCCTCAACCTGCCGCCACACCCCCAGCCGCGCCCCGTCCTGCCGGGCGCGACCCTGCCGCCGCCGACCCGTCAGCCCGTGAGCCTGCAACCCGGTGTGGCGCTTGAGCCGAAACCGGGCATGCCCTCGACTTCGCCGTCCCCGGCGGCGCCGAAAGCCGGGCTGTTGCGACGCGATACCCCTTGACCATCCCCTCGGATTACCGGTCGAAAACGGTTCTTGCGCAGGGGGCCGGAAAGTCGGGGTGTTATTGCTTTTTTAAGATGTAAAAAGCCACTCTTTCTGGCCCGGTCCGGCGCATAATCGCCGGGCAAGCCCGCTTGCCGCCATGACACAAGATGAGGCGCGAGCGGATTCGAATTTTCTTTCGGAGTCAGATCGATGAACAACCAGCGTCAGATTCTCTCCTCCCTGATCGCCGCTGCTTTCCTGGCGACCTCGGGCCTCGCTTTCGCCCAAAAACCCGGCGTGATGATCTATGCCACCGGCGGCACCATCGCCGGCTCGGCCAAGAGCGCGACCGACACCACCGGTTACACCGCCGGCGCGCTCGGCATCGACATCCTGCTGAATGCAGTTCCCGAGATCAAGAACGTCGCCGACGTCAGCGGCGAACAGATTTCCAACGTGGCGAGCGGCGACATCAATCAGGCCATCCTGCTCAAGATGGCCAAGTCGATCAACGCCAAGCTCGGCGAGCGCGGCACCAATGGCGTGGTCGTCACGCACGGCACCGACACGCTCGAGGAAACCGCCTTCTTCCTCGACCTTACGGTCAAGAGCAAGAAGCCGGTGGTGGTGGTCGGCGCCATGCGCCCGGCCACGGCGATCAGCGCCGACGGCCCGATGAACCTGCTTGAAGCCGTGACCCTCGCGGCGAGCAAGGAAGCCGAGAACCGCGGCACGCTGGTGATGTTCGGCGACCGCATCTCGTCGGCCTTCTACGTCACCAAGACCAACACCACGACGCCCGACACCTTCCGCAGCTACGACCAGGGCTACCTCGGCGCGATGGTCGGCCTGGTGCCGCGTTTCTACTATGAGCCGGCCAAGCCCATCGGCAAGCCCCAGTTCGACGTCTCGAAGTACGAAACCCTGCCTAAGGTCGTGATCCTCTACAGCTACCAGGATCAGGACGTCGCCCTGCTCGACGCCGCGGTCGCCGACGGCGCCAAGGGCATCGTCATCGCCGGTACGGGCAACGGCTCGGTGCCGAGCGCGCTCAAGGCCAAGCTGGTCGAGATCATGGACAAGGGCATCCCGGTCGTCCGCTCCTCGCGCGTCGGCACGGGTTTTGTCACCAGCAAGCAGGAAGGCATCGGCGCCGGCTACTACAGCCCGCAGAAAGCGCGCATCCTGCTCTCCCTGGCGCTCGCCGAAGGCGCGTCGATGGAGAAGATCAAGGCCTACTTCGGTTCCTGATCGATCGTAAGGTCTCGCATCGCAAACGGGGAGCTTGGCTCCCCGTTTTTTTACGCAGGCCGCGCCGGATGGGTGTTTCGATTGATTCGGGTTGTTGCTTTCATGCAGAATTCATGCCCTTTCGATCGTCGATGTCGTCCATTTGCGGTCCGGCCGGCGATGGAAAGCAAAAGGGGGAAACACGGGGATGAAACTCTCCAGCAGATTGATTCTGATCGTCGCCGCAGTGGTGCTCGGTCTGTCCGCGGTGAGCGGGTTCGCGGTCTACAAAATCCGAGAAACGATGCTCGAAGAGCGCAAGGCCGGGATGAGCATCCTGTTGCAACTGGCGGCCCGGCAGGTCGGGCGTTATCAGGAGATGGAAAAGAGCGGCAAGCTCTCGCGGGACGAAGCGCAGCGCGCTGCGCTCGAAGCCATGCGCGGCTTGAGCAAGGGCGACAACTACGTGTTCGTGCGCGGTGGCGAGAATTTCACCACCATGCTGGCGCACCCGGACAGCCGTTTCGAAGGCAAAGTCTCGGACGGCGGCTTCCTGCCCGGCGGCAAGAAGAAAGTGTTGACCGGCTATCTGGAAACGCTCGAGAAACAGGAGGTCGGCTTCCTGTTCAATACCTCGAAGCGGCCGGGTGGTGAAGTCGATCTGCCCAAGGTGAACGGCGTGACCAAGGTGCCGGGCTGGAACTGGCTGATCGGCACCGGCGTTTTCCTCGAAGACATCGACGCCAGCTTCCGCCTCTACGTGATCGAGTTCGCCGCCTTCGGCGTTCTGCTGGTGTTCACCGTGATCGGACTCGCCGTGGCGCTGGTCAAGGGCATCTATCGCGGGGTCGGCGGCGAGCCCGCCTACGTCGCTGAAGTGGCGCGCGCCATCGCCCAGGGCAACCTCGGGCACACCCTGCGCACGCCCGCGCCGGCGGGCAGCCTGCTGGCGACGGTCGACGAGATGCGCCAGAACCTCGGCACCATGGTCCATCAGATCAAGGACGGCGCCGATACGCTGGCGGCGGCCTGCGCTTCGCTGAGCGGGCTGATGGGACAGATCAACGGCGTGGCGCAGAATTCGTCGTCCTCCACCGGTTCAGCCGCGGCGGCGATCGAGGAGATGACGGTGAGCATCGGCCTCATCTCAGAAACGGCGCGCAACACCGAGGCGTTGTCGCACAAGTCCTCCGAGTTGGCGGGCAACGGCGAGACCCTGGTGCGTAATCTGACGAGCGAAATGGCGGAAATTTCCCGCCAGGTCGGCGATTCGTCGGCGCGCATCACCGAGTTGGTTTCCCGCACCCAGGAGATCGGCGGCATCACCCGAGAAATCGCCGAGATCGCCGATCAGACTAACTTGCTGGCGCTCAACGCCGCCATCGAGGCCGCCCGTGCGGGCGAGCAGGGGCGCGGTTTTGCGGTGGTTGCCGACGAAGTGCGGAAGCTGGCTGAACGGACGGCGCAGGCGACCGGGCGCATCTCGGGCATGATCCGCAACATCCAGACCGACACCGCGG
This sequence comes from Propionivibrio sp., assembly GCF_041441355.1. GTDB lineage: Bacteria > Pseudomonadota > Gammaproteobacteria > Burkholderiales > Rhodocyclaceae > Propionivibrio. Next base: position 127,474 of record NZ_JASDTF010000004.1, on the reverse strand, counting down.
CCGTGGTTGACAGCATGCAGGCGGTTTCGCCGCAGGTGGCGCGTGGGGTCGAGATCGCCAGTGAAGCCGGGCGTTCGCTCGAAGCGATCCGCAATGAAACCGGGGTGACGCTGGAGAACCTGCGCGAAGTGAGCCACTCGACGGCCGAACAGAAAGGCGCGACCGAGGACATCGCGCGCAGCGTCGAACAGATCGCTCAGATGGTCGACTCGATGGCGGCCTCGGTCAATTCGGCGAACGAACGCGTCGGCGCACTGGAAGCACTGTCCACCGTGTTGCGTCAGTCGGTGCAGCGTTTCCGGGTGGGCTGAGGCGTTCTCTTCCCAAGCGCACGAGGTGGCTGAGGTCGTCGCGCTTGGGGAAAGGCCCTTTATCGGCACTCACGCTTGAAGCGCAGGATGCGGTAGAGATCCGGCAGTTGCGCCGCGTCGGCGACGTCGATCATGAAGTAGCGGTTCTTCCGTCCTTCGCCGCTCGCCTCGAAGGCGGCGAGGAGGGCGGCATCGACCGCCAGCCGGTGGGCCGCTTCGGCCTGTTTGGGGCCGAAGTAGGTCGTGACCTTGAAATAGCCCGGCCAAACGGAGAGCCAGGACACGGTCCGCTTTCCGGCGACGATGCGGCAAAGCCAGGCGCGCACGTCACGGTAATAGCGCCAGTCCGCGCCCAGCTCGAGCGGCGGTACGCCGAGCGCGGCGATGAATGCGCCGTAAGCCGGGTGGGCCGTGGCAAGGGCCTTGGCCAGGACGGCGTCGTTCGGTTCGATGGCGGAGTCGCGCAGGGCGTTCATCGGTGTGTTCCGCGTCATGGCGCAGGCCGCCTAGGCTTACAGCGCGCTGCCGTGCCGCAGGTAATGGTTCAGGCGCTCTTCCCATTCGGTCATGAAACGACGATACGCCTCCGCCGTGAATTCGGCGACGAAGGCGTCGCCGCGTGGCCCGAGGCTGGTGTGCTGGTAGCCGATCTCGGCGGTGCATCCCCCGTCGGCCGGGCGCAGCTGAATTGTCAGCCGGCAGGCCGTGACCGCCGGGGTGATCTTGAGCATCTCGACGAAACCCGACGCCGGCTCGTGGCGGGTGACGTACCACACTGCTTCGTCGCCATCGGCGTCATCCTCGTCGTCGGCGGTGACGAAGACACAGTCGCGTTCGGCGACGCCCGAGGCGGAAATCACCCGTGTCGGGGCCCATTCCCGGATCCACTCGGCCTCGCGCACCGGGCAGAGCAGGGGAAAGACCGCCTCGGGCGGTGCCGCGAGGTGCTGGGTGTAGGTGTGCGCAGCGCGGACGGGAGGAAGGATGAGCATGATGGACCTCGGCGAAACGTGGGTGAGCGGTGGCGTGCAGAGTGGGCCGGGGACGGCGCTGGCGCCAGGGTGAACCGTGAAGCGATAGACGGGTCAAGCGGCGCATCTTGGCGGGCGGGTTGGGCTGGCAGGCGTCAAGAGAAACCGTTGCGTTATCAGGGGTTTGAGGGCGGCCGGCGGACACCGCGAATGCTTGTGGTTCGGGCGTATGCGTGTTAAAAGAACATTTGCCTTAAATGTAATTGTGCTTTCCTTTTTACAGAATTTGGCCTCAATGGAGCCGATCATTCATGGCAGATGCACTTTTGTCTCCTTTGCGAGAGGGGTGGGCCGCCGTTCAGGATAGATTGTTTTTCTTACCACCTTTCCCGGACCATTTTGATGTTCTGGCGACGGTGAGCCTGTTGCTGATTCTGGGCTTGCTCGCTGGCGAATGGCTGCAGGCCCGCTTGCGCTGGCCGCGGATGATCGGCTACGTGTTGGCCGGGGCGGTGCTGGGGCCGCGCCTGCTCGGCTGGATCAGCCTTGAAACCGTGGCCAAGATGCGCCCGATCGCCGACGCGGCGCTGGGCATCCTGATGCTGGAAATGGGGCGACGCCTCCATTTTGGCTGGTTGCTGCGCAACCGGCGCTTGCTGCGGGTGGCCTTGGGCGACATCGTCGTGTCGTTCCTCGCGGTCTTCATTTTTTCTTATTACATCGCCGGCCTGAGCGTGGCCTGGGCCGCGGCGGCGGCCGCCGTTACCATGGCGTCGGCGCCGGCCGTGGTTCTGCTCATCACCGACGAAACGAAGGCGCAAGGCCAGGTCACCGAGCGCATCGTCCTGCTCACGGCGCTCAGTTCGGCCGCGTCGTTCTTCGTCTTCGCCCTGGTGCTCGGCGTCGTCCATGCGCAGCAGAACGACGACTGGCTGAGCGCCTTCGTCCATCCGCTCTGGGTCGGCGGCGGGGCGACGCTGATCGCTTGGCTGGCGGCGTCGCTGGCCTTGAAGGTCGCCGCCTTGCTGGCCAAACGTTCGCTGTCGCAGGTCTTCGTCCTCATCGCTTCAGCGCTGCTCGCCGTCGGGGTGGCGCGGATGGTCGCCGTGCCGGTCTTCCTGACGCTGTTCATGATGGGCGTCGTGCTGTCCTGGCGCGACGCGCAGAACGTGCTCAGCTACACCAACCTTCCCGATGCACACTGGCTGCTTTCCATCCTGCTCTTCGTCGTGGTCGGCGCCTGGCTGCCGTGGCATGACTTCAGCCTGTGGTCCGGCATGCTGGCCTTCTGGCTGTTGCTGGTGCGCGGGCTGAGCAAATGTCTGGTCGTCGCCGGACTGGCGCGCGACCTGCCGTTCGGAAAGCGCTGGTGCGTCGGGTTGGGCATCCAGCCGTTGTCGGCGACGGCAATCTTCATGGCCTACGAACTCGCCGCCCTGTATCCCGAAGTGGGGCGCTCGGCGCTGGCGCTTCCCCTGTTCGCCGCCACGATCATGGAACTGGCCGGGCCTTTGTTGTGCCGCTTTGCTCTGCGCAGTGCCGGCGAAACGGCGGAAGAAACCCACTCGAAAGGACTCGGATGACGACCTCACCCCGTTTGCCGGAATTCAAGGCCAGCCCGGCCTTGAGCCTCGGCGTCGAATTGGAGCTGCAGCTCCTGTCGCTGCGCGATTACGACCTGACCCGGGCGGCCACCGATCTGCTGCATGCCCTCGACTACGACGAGCGCTACGGCGAGATCAAGCTTGAGGTCACCGAGAGCATGATCGAAGTGAGCACCTTGCCGCGGACGCACGTCGATGGCATTCACCTCGACCTGCAGGGCTTGCGCGCCGTCCTGCTCGAATGCGGAACGCAGAACAACATCGCGGTCTGCGGCGGCGGGACGCACCCCTTCCACCACTGGCCGGACCGCCGGATCTGCCCGGGCGAGCGCTACGACCAGACTTACCGCCGCTACGGCTATCTTGCCAAGCAATTTACCGTGTTCGGCCAGCACGTCCATCTGGGCTGTGAGTCGGCCGACGACGCGGTGTGGTTGACGCAAGCCCTGTGCCCCTACGTTCCCGCCTTCATCGCGCTGTCCGCCGCTTCGCCCTACGTCGACGGCGTCGACACCTTCTTCCAGTCGGCGCGCTTGAACGCCGTCTCAGCCTTTCCGCTCAGCGGCCAGTGTCCGCCCCTGCGCGACTGGAACGCCTTTGTCGAGTACTTCGACTTCATGGCGGCGTGCGGCATCGTCTCCGGCATCAAGGACCTGTACTGGGACGTGCGCCCCAAGCCCGAGTTTGGCACGGTTGAAATCCGGGTTTTCGACACGCCCTTGACGATCGAGCAGGCGACCAGCCTGACCGCATTTGCCCAATGCGTCGCTCGCTGGCTGCTGCGCACCCGGCCGGAGATGGATGCCGCGCTGAACCTGCACGTGGCCCGCTACAACAAATACCAGGCCTGCCGCTATGGGCTCGACGCCAAGGTGTCCGATCCGCTGCGCCGCATCCAGATCGACCTGCGCACCTGGGTCGAGGAGATTATCCGGGCGACTGAAGACGATGCCGACGCCCTTGCTTGCCGGCCGTGGATCGATCGCCTGCGGGCCCGGGTGAGCGGCGCACAGCCGCCCGACGCCGCATGGGTGCGGGCACAGTTCGATCGCTTGCAGAACCTCAACGACGTGGTCCGGGCGGCTTCGCACCGTTTTCGCGGGGAAGCTGAGGGCGCGCCCGCAGCATGACGTGCGAAAGGATGCCGGTGCGATTGAGGAAATCGCGTTCGGGCAGGATGCAAAAACCTAAGCGCAGATAGAGTCGTAGCGCCGGGTTCGTCGAGCGTACCGCTAGGGAGAGCGCCGTGCCGGCCGCGTCGGTCATGCGCAGCAGCTCGGTCAGCAGGGCCGTGCCCAGGCCCAAGCCCCGGAATGACGGCAACACGGCCACCGAAAGCTCGGGCGTTTCTGTGTCGATCCAGCCCCAGCCCGGGGCCGTCCGCGGAAAGCACCGGCACCACGCCGCCCCGATCGGCTCGCCGGCGTGTTCGGCCTGTGTGGCGATTACGCCCAGGTCGCCGGCCCGGCCCCAACCCTCGACGTAGCGCGCGAGCATCGGGTGGCGGCGCACCGTGCCGACCGGGTCGTCCTCGGCTTCGAGCAGCGCCGCGTGGCTTTGCGCCCGCCAGAGGAAATCCTGGTCCTCGGGGCTGGCCGGGCGAAGCTTCACTCCTCGATCCCCACCCAATCCTGCCAGGATTCCTTCGGGCTTAGCCCCAGCCGGCGGTGAACGTTGAGCAGGGCAAAAATCTCCGACGCCACTTCGGGCGGAAAACCTTGGCGCTGCTCGCGGTCGCAGAGCATCAGGTCGATCAGCGAGCGGTCCAGCGCCGGTGTGCCCCATTGATCGGCAAAAAGGGCCAGCAGGTGGGGAAACTTCTGTTCGATCACCTTCGGGTAAGCCTTGGCGTCGCTGCCCATCTTGCGCAGTAGCAGCGTTTTCACGGTTTGCAGATCGGTGCGCGGCGCAGGCTCAGAATTCTCATGCATGAGGTTCTCCCGGCAAGCTTGAACGGGAACGCGCGGCGGCGCGTTCCGATCTCTGGCAACGCCATGATAAAGACATTGCTGCCGCCGTGGGGCGCGAAATACCGCCCGCGCCCGGTGGCTGCCGGCTCAGGCCTTCAGGCTTTGAGTACGCCGAGAATGTGGTGCTGCAGCATTTCCAGCGCCCGCTCGTTCTCGGCGCCGACGGGGACGATGAGGTCCGCCCAGCGTTTGCTGGGTTCGACGAACTCGAGGTGCATGGGGCGGACGGAGTTCAGGTACTGGTCGACGACGCTTTCCAGAGTGCGCCCGCGCTCCAGCGTGTCGCGCTGGATGCGGCGCAGGATGCGGATGTCGGCGTCGGTATCGACGAAAATCTTCACGTCCAGCTGCTCGCGGAGTTCGGGCAGGGCGAAGAGGAGCAGCCCTTCCAGCACCACCACGCGTCCGGGCCGGATGGGCTCGCTCCAGCCGATGCGGTCGCTGATCGAGAAGTCGTAGACCGGCTTGCGGATCGGCTGGCTGCGCTTGAGCGCCGCCAGATGCGTCGCCATCAGCTCGAGGTCGAAGGCGTGCGGATGGTCCCAGTTGACCGGGCGTTCGCCGAAGCGTCCGCGTACGACTTCCAGCGGCGCGTAGTAGGCGTCCATGTCGAGCAACAAGGTCTCGACCTGGGCTTGGCCCAGTCGGCGGATCAGTTCCTGCGCGATTGAGGTCTTGCCGCTTCCGCTGCCGCCGACGATGCCGATGAGCAGGGCTTTATCGGGGGTCATGCGGGGGCTCCGTTTTTGTGTCGATTCATCAGACGCCCGAAGTCGTACCGAAGGCTTTTTTTGTGGGTGTGATCGCGAGTATTTCCGGGGACGTCGTTACCGTCAACCTAAATTAATTCTTATCTTTTGCTTCGGAGCCAATGATTTTTCGGAGTTCTTCTTCAAGCGCTTTCCTCGCTTTTGGAACTGCTGAATTGAAGTGTTCGGAAGCTTCACTCCAAGACTCATGCTTCTTGGTCAAGGTTTGCTCTGGTAGTTCGCTGTCCTCTCTGTGGGCATAGATACCGAACCCAATGACTTTGCTGCGCATAGCTTGCAAAAGCTCGTCAATTTGTTGGCAGAGGTTGGCAGGAAGATAGATTCGATTCTTATCAAAATATCGATAGAACTCAGCCGATTTGTTCATTGCCGTGTGGTACTTCTCCCGTTTGCTCGGCTCACCAGCAAATTCCATCGGCGAGACAAATTCCTGACCAGCCCATTGTGCCTCAACAAGCAGTCCGTATGCTTCGGCTACAACTTGGGCTCGTTTCTCGTGCAGTTTTGCCACTACGATTTGGTGCTCTTGTGCTACCAACTGCAGTTGATGCCGCAACTGGTCGGCGGCGGTTGAGGAAGCGCTCGCTAGTTCGGATTTGAATCGTTCCAAATCCTTCGCGACAAGTTGGCCCAGTAATGAGCGGGCTAGCCAGCCAAGCAAGGCAAGGAGTGCGGCGTTTCCGCCGATGGCAAGTAGGATTGTTTCCCAAGCGTTCATGTGAAATCTAGCTCTGAAAATGATCGCAAATAAGTTTGGAGTGGGCTGCGCGCTTTAGCCCTGCTGCCTGCTGTTTCGTGCTCACGAAAACCCCGGCAGCCACGCCGAGCGTTGCGGCTTGTGCAGCGGTTCGAGCGTGCCCTGGAAGAGCGCTTCGATGACCGGCGGCTCGCGCCAGCGTTCTTCGAGAAAACGCAGGCCGACTTCTTCGACCAGGGTGCCGGACCAGTAGTGGCGCGAGACTTCGTCGAGCGTTTCGAGGCTCAGGTTGTGCGGCAGGCGCAGGTAGTCGAGCCAGCTCGAATCGTGGAAGGAGACGGTGTAGGGGCCGGCGCTGCGGGCGCGCGCCAGGGTTTTTCCGAAGACGCGGCCGGGGTGCTTGCTGCGGAAATTCTCGGCGTCGACGCGGGTGGCGAAGAGGAGCAGGGCGTGCAGGCGGCTGGGAAAGTGCTTGTAGAGGCGCTGCCGGTAGTACTCGAGGTGGTATTCGGCGAAGTAGTTCTGCACCGTGGTGAAGTGGTCTTCGGGCAGCGAGACGCCGAAGGGGTTGCCGGTCAGCACGTCCCAGCCCGGCAGGTCGGCCTCGGGGTCGAGCCAAGCGTAGAGTTCGAGCGTCGCGTGATCCTTGATCAGATGGTCGTCCATCGTCCTCTCCGGGGGCGCGTGCGGCAGGCGGGGTGGCGCTATTCTTCCACCGCCGGAGGGGTTTGTTCAACCTCGGGCCTGCGCGCCAGGCGTGGCGCGGCTTGCAGCCTAGCTGTAGAGCCCGAGGAGTGCGGCGCCCAGGCGAACGACCCCGGCCATCAGCAGGGCGCAGGCGAGCGAAACGCCGACCGAGAGCCAGGCTTCGCGCCGGCCCAGCGTCTTGAGCATGACGGCGAAGGTCGACAGGCAGGGGACGTAGAAGGTGAGGAAGACGAGGAAGGTGAAGATCTGCCCGGTGTTCAGCACGTCGCCAACGTCGGGCGTGCCGAGCGCCTGCTGGATCATGAGCAGCGAGAGTTCCTTGCGCAGCACGCCGAAGAGGATGGGCACGCCGAGTTCGGGCGGCAGGCCGAGCCACCAGGCGGTGATCGGGGTGAGCAGGGTGTCGATCAGGGCGTCGGCGCCGTAGTGGCCGAGCAGGGCGAGGACGACGCTGCCGAGCACCAGCAGCGGGGTGACGATGGTGACGATGTCGCTGGTGCGTTCCCAGGTTTTGGCGGCGATGGCGCGCAGGGTCGGGCGGGCGTAAGGCGGGATGTCGAGGACGAGGCCCGGCGTGTGGTCGGGCAGGCGCCGGGCGAGCAGCTTGCCGAGCGCGGCGATGGTGGCGAGGACGAGGGCGAAGAGGGCGAAGACGCCCAGGCCGCCTAAGTATTTGCCGCCGATGGCGAGGATGATCGCCGAGCGCGCGGAGCAGGGGACGAAGGTGATGAGGATGGCGGCGGCGATGCGTTCGCGGCGCGAGCCGCTGGTGGCGGCGGCGGAGATCGCCGGCACGTTGCAGCCGAGCCCGATCAGGAAGGGCACGGCGACACCGCCGTGCAGGCCGATGCGGTGAAAGCCGCGGTCGACGACGAAGGCGACGCGGTGCATGACGCCCGATTCTTCGAGGGCGACGAGCAGGACGACGAGCGGCAGCATGTAGGGGACGACGATGCCGACGAGGCCGACCAGACCGTCGGCGACGGCGCGGCCGACGACGCCGGGCGCCGATTGCGGCTGCCATTCCTGTACCCAGGCGGCGAGGCGTGCCGAGCTGAGGCCGTCGAGCACGGTGCTGAGCTCGAAGACGAGAAAGAGCACGGCGGCAAAGACCAGCAGGCTGCCGACGAGGCCCCAGCGCGGGTGCAGGAAGAGTTCGTCGAGCGCGCGTCGCCAGCCCTGGCCGGTGTCGGCGCCGCGGGCGCTGGTGACGGCTTCGTAGAAGAGCGCGGCGCGGTGGTGGCGGTCGGCATGGACTTCTTCGGCGAGCGGGCGCGGCAGGCGCGCGTCGGCTTCGCTGCGTGCGGCGGCGATGGCCGGCGCGAGGTCGGGAAACTGGGCGTCGAGCGCGGAGCGGAAGTAGTCGTCGTTCTCTGCGAGCTGTGCGAGCAGGAGGGCGCGCGGGACGCGGAAGACGTCTTCGATCTCCGGTCGGGCGATCACGGCCTTGAGGGCGGCGAGACTTTCGCCGATGTGACGCGCCGGCGGCTGCGGCAGCGGGCAGGCTTTTTCGCGGGCGGCGGCGAGCACGGCGGCAAAGAGCGCGGCGATGCCCTTGCCCATGTGCGCCACGGTCGGCACGACGGGCGCCCCGAGGCGCTCGGAGAGCGCCTGGACGTTGATGTACAGGCCCTTGCGCCGGGCTTCGTCGACGCGGTTGAGGGCCACCACCAGCGGGCGGCCGAAGAGGTTGAGTTCGAGCGCGAGTTCGAGGTCTTTTTCCAGTGCGGTGGCGTCGACGACATGCACGATCACGTCGGGCGCGGCGAAGGCGCTGGCCTCGGGGGGCGGTGGGGCGTGCTCGGGGCGGGCCGACGGCGGCCAGCGGTCGCCCCAGAGCAGGTATTGGAGGACGGTCTGGTCGTGGCCGTTGAGCTGGTGCAGCGAGGCGATCGACGGCAGGTCGACGAGCGAGATCTGGTCGAGGCCGACGTCGACCACGCATTCGCGGTAGGCGCCACCGATGCCGGCCAGGCGCTCGTGTTGCACCACCGGGCTGGCGGCGGCTTCGAAGATGCTGCTCTTGCCTGCGCCGAAGCGGCCGATCAGCGCCACGCGCGGACGGCGCTCGCCGCGCAGCAGCGGGCCGTGCAGGGGAATGCTGGCGGTGGCGGCAGGCATGGCGGTCAGGCGGTCGGGAGAAGGGGGGTATGGTCCCGGTCCGGGCGCTGCGCCGGGTCGACGTGCACCATCAGGTTGAGCACGCGATGGCGGCGCAGGACGCGGGCACGCACTTCGACGGCGATCTCGTGCCCGGCCTCGACGGTTTGCGTGGCTTCGACCTCGACGTGCGCCTCGGCGACGACCATGTCGCCCATCTTGCGGGTGCGTAGGTCGTGCGCGCCGAGCACGCCGGGCGTGGCAAGGATGGTTTCGCGGATGGCCTCGACCTCGGCCTCGTCGGCCGAACGATCCATCAGGTCGTGCAGCGCGTCCCAGGCGAAATCCCAGCCCATCTTGCCGACCATGCCGCCGACGATCAGCGCCGCGATCGGGTCGAGGATGGGGTAGCCGGCGAGGTTGCCGACGATGCCGAGGGCGACGACCAGCGACGAGGCGGCGTCGGAACGCGCGTGCCAGGCATTGGCCACCAGCATGCTCGACTTGACGCGCTTGGCGACAGCGAGCATGTAGCGGAAGAGCAGCTCCTTGGCGACGAGCGCGGCGAGCGCCGTCCATAGCGCGGTGACGTGGATGTCCGGCAACTCGTGCGGCGCCTGGATCTTGACGAAGGCCGACCAGAGCATGCCGACACCGACGGCCAGCAGCAGGGTGCCGAGGATCAGCGAGGCGGCGGTCTCGAAGCGCTGGTGGCCGTAGGGGTGGTCGTCGTCGGCCTCCTTCTGGCTGTGGTGGTTGGCGACGAGGACGACGAAGTCGGAAATGAGGTCGGAGAGCGAGTGGATGCCGTCGGCGACGAGGCCCTGCGACTTGGTGACGAAGCCGATCGCAATCTGTGCCACGGTGAGCACGGTGTTGACGCCGACGCTGACCCAGGTGCTGCGTGAGGCCGCCGCCGCGCGGTCGGCGGCAGTGGCGGCGGTGTCTTCGGTGGTGTTGTCCTGGTCGAAATGGGGGATGGGCACGCCAGCTCCTTGTTTTGACGGCCGTCGGCGGAAACGCCTCTCCCGGTGGGGAAGGGCGGGCGGGTGGTAAACTTGCGTCGCGTCGTTTCTTGCGCGCGTTTTCCCGTTGAGCCGGCGGCCGTGTCGTTTTGTCCGGCGGGGATTTTACCGCAGGGCGCCGTGCCTGCCCGACGCGGCCTTTCATTCCAGAGGGATGGGGCGTTGCATTGTTGCCTCATTGTTGCTTTTTTCGTCTATTTTCCGCTCCGTTCTTCGATCCGTTGATGTCCCGCCCTCGTCCCGACCGCGCCCACCGTCCGCTCGTCCGAGCCTTGACGTTGTCCGCGCTCGCGCATGCGCTGCTGCTCGTCGGCGTGGCCGTGCCTTTGCCGTTGGCACTGGCGCCGACGGCGGGCGAAGCGCGGGTCCAGGCGAGCCTGCGCGCGCCCTCGGCTGCCGGTCGGGCCGAGGCGCCGACGGCGGCCTCGCGTCCGCCGTCGGCCGTGGTGACCACGCTGCCTGTGCCCGCCACGCCAAAACCGCGCCAGACGCCGCGCGGGACGCCCGTTCTGGCGGCGCTGGAGGCCGCGCCGGATGGGCCGTCCAGGCCGGTGGTCGCTGCAGCGCGCGCCGCGCCCGCGCCCGAAACCGCCCCGGCCCTTGCGCCGTTCGGGGCGGCGCGCGATGCGCCGATGGAGACGAAGGCGGGCGACGGGCGCCGTCCGGCGGCCGGGACGCCAGGCGAGGGGCGGGTCGGGGGCGTTGCAGGCGGGGAAGTGCGGGCGGACGACCTGCGCCATTACCGGGTGTCGCTGGCCTCGGCGGCGCGGCGCTTCAAACGCTATCCGCCGCTGGCGCGCGAGCGCGGCTGGGAAGGGACGAGCGAAGTCGCCGTCGTGCTGCGCGCCGGCGTGCCGCATCCGGACGTGCGCCTGATGCGCTCGAGCGGGCGCGAGCTGCTCGACGCGCAGGCGATGGACATGGTGGCGCAGGCGGTGCGCGTCGCCGAGGTGCCGGGCGGCCTGCGCGGGCGCGACCTGCGCATCGACCTGCCGGTGCGCTTCAGCCTCGAAGACGAGCGCTGAGGCGGGATTAGTACGCCGTGCGCGGGTCGTGCGCCGGCAGCGGGCCGAGTTCGACCTCGTGCAGGCCGAAGCGGCCCGTGCGGCGGTCGGCGAGGTAGGCGCGCAGGCATGCTTCGACGCTGCGGAAGGCGAGTTCGGGCCACGGAATCTCGGCTTCGGCGAACAGTTCGACGGCCTGGCTTTCCTCGCCCGCGGCGTACTGCGGCGAACGCAGGCGGCCGCGGTAGAAAAGATGCACTTGGTCGATGTGGGGCACGTTGACCACGGCGAACAGGGCGTCGATGTCGACGTCGGCGCCGGCTTCCTCGTGCGTTTCGCGGGTGGCCGCGTGCGCCGTCGTTTCGCCGACTTCCATGAAACCGGCGGGCAGCGTCCAGTGGCCGAGGCGCGGTTCGATGGCGCGCCGGCACAACAGCAGCCGACCGTCCCATTCGGCGACGCAGCCGACGATGATTTTCGGGTTGCGGTAATGGATTTCGCCGCAGTGGGGGCAGACGTGACGCGGCAGGTTGTCGCCCGGCGGGATGCGGTGTTCGAGGCGGGTGCCGCAGTGGGTGCAGAAGTTCATGGCGGGATCGTTCGGCGGAGGCTTCGATTCTATACGACGCCGTGCGCCGTCGCCGCGGCGATACGGAAAGGCCGGGCAAGGCGCGTGTTTTCCGCGCGTTTCCCGCGCTTTTCCTTTTCCTGGCGCGGGCCCAGCCGCTACAATACCGACGAATAGGTGCGCGGCGCCCGGAGGTTTGGCGATGCGCGCACGATGACAGGGGGATTCTTAATGTTCTTGATCGTCGGCTACATCATCATTTTGGCTTCGTCGGTCGGCACTTACGCCGTCCACGGCAGTCTGGCCGCGCTCTGGGTGCCGTTGGAGTACATCGCCATCGTCGGCCTCACCCTCGGCGGTTTCGTCGGCGGCAACGACATCAAGGTCGTCAAGGCCACGGTCGGCGCCCTGCCCAGCATCTTCAAAGGCTCGAAGTACAACAAGGCCTTGTATGTGGACCTGCTGGCGATGCTCTTCGAAGTGCTTTCGAAGGTGCGCAAGGAAGGCTTGATGTCGATCGAGAACGACGTCGAGAACCCGCACGACAGCCCGATCTTCAGCAAATATCCGGCAATCTCGCACGACCATCACGTGATGGAGTTCATCACCGACTACCTGCGCATGATGGTCGGCGGCAATTTGAACGCGCTCGAAATCGAGAACCTGATGGACATCGAAATCGAGACGCACCACCACGAGGCCGAAGTGCCGGCGCATGTGATGGCCAAGACCGGCGATGCGACACCGGCCTTCGGTATCGTCGTCGCGGTGATGGGCGTGGTGAACGTCATGGGCTCGGTCGGCGAGCCACCGGCCGTGCTGGGCAAGATGATCGGTGGCGCGCTGGTCGGCACCTTTCTCGGGATTCTCGTCTCTTACGGCTTCATCGCGCCGATCGCCTCGCTGCTCGAGCAGAAGGCGCATGAGGGCTCGAAGATCTATCAGGTGATCAAGGTCGTGCTGCTGGCGTCGATGTCGGGCTACGCGCCGCAGGTGGCGGTGGAGTTCGGGCGCAAGGTGCTGTTCTCGACCGACCGGCCGACCTTCATGGAACTCGAAACCGAACTCAAGGCCCGCAAGGGCAAGTAAGCCGGCGCCCGGCGAACGGCAACTGGAACTGGAGCAGGGATGAGCGAAGACGTCCGCCCCATCGTCGTCAAACGCATCAAGAAGGTCGCCGGCGGCCACCACGGTGGCGCCTGGAAGATCGCCTATGCCGACTTCGTGACGGCGATGATGGCCTTCTTCCTGCTGATGTGGTTGCTCGGCTCGACCTCGACCGGCGACCTCAAAGGGCTGGCCGACTACTTCCAGAACCCGCTCAAGGTCAGCCTCTCCGGCGGCTCGGGCGCGGGCGACGCAACCAGCATCCTCAAGGGCGGCGGCAAGGTGCTCACCAGCAGCGCCGGCCAGGTCAAGGACGGCGACGTGCAGGCGACGCGCAAGACGCCCAACGTCCGCGACGCGCGTTCCGAGGAACTCAAGCGCGAATTTGAGAAACGCGAGAAGGCGATGCTCGGCGAGCTCAAGAAGAGCATCGAAAAACTCATCGACGGCAATGCGGCGCTGCGCCAGTTCAAGAACCAGCTGCTCATCGACGTGACCCCGGAAGGCTTGCGCATTCAGATCCTCGACGAGAAGAACCGGCCGATGTTCGACACCGGCAGCGCCGAACTCAAGCCGTATTCGCGGGTGATCCTGCGCGAGATCGGGCAGGCGCTCAACGCCGTGCCCAACAAGGTCAGCTTCTCCGGGCACACCGACGCGGCGCAGTACGGCTCGGGCGAGCGCGGCTTCTCGAACTGGGAGCTGTCGTCCAACCGGGCCAACGCGGCGCGGCGCGAAATGATCTCCGGCGGAATGGACGAGAACAAGGTGCTACGCGTCGTCGGCCTGGCGTCGACGGTGCTCTTCGACAAGAATGACCCGCTTTCGGCGAGCAACCGGCGGATCAACATCGTCGTGCTCAACAAGCGCACCGAGGAAGCCATGTTGCAGGAAGACGGCAATGTGACCGTCGAAGCCGATGACGAGGCGCCGAGCGAGGCGGCGCCCAACGCCGTTCCTGCCGCGCCGCCCGCCGTGCCGGCGAGCCCTGCGGCGCCACCGGCGCCGACGCGAGGCGGATGATGATGGCGGCCCGTCCGCCGACATTCACGAGGTAGCGATGATCGAAAAAAAACCGACCGCTCCGGCCGCTGCGCCGGCCTTCTCGTTTGCCTCCCGCGAGGCTGCCGAGCGCGAATTCGTTTTTACCGAGGCCGACTTCGAGCGCGTGCGCAAGCTGATCTACGCCCACGCCGGAATCGCCCTTTCGCCGGCCAAGCAGGACATGGTCTATAGCCGCTTGGCGCGGCGCCTGCGCGAGACGCGCCTGAAGAGCTTCGGCGACTACCTCGCCCTGCTCGAGCGCGGCGACAAGGCGGAGTGGGAAAAATTCGTCAATTCGCTGACCACCAACCTGACCTCCTTCTTCCGCGAGCCGCACCACTTCCCGATCCTGGCTGAGCATCTGAAAAAACTGCAGACGCAAGGGCGTTCGCAAATCAAGATCTGGTGCTCGGCGGCGTCGACCGGCGAGGAGCCCTACAGCATCGCGATGACCGTGGTCGAGGCGTTCAACAGCTTCAATGTCCCGGTGTCCATCTTTGCTTCCGATCTCGACACCAATGTCCTGGCTTTCGGGATGAAGGGCGTCTATCCTCGCGACCGGGTCGACAAGCTCTCGCCCGAACGGCTGTCGCGCTTCTTCACCAAGGGGGCGGCGGGGCCGGGCGAAAGCTATACCGTGAAGCCCGAGTTGCGTCGCCTGATCACCTTTCAGCGCATCAACCTGCTCGAACCGAACTGGTCGGTGCGCGGCCCGCTCGACGTGCTTTTTTGTCGCAACGTGATGATTTATTTCGACAAGCCGACCCAGCACAAAATCCTGACGCGTTTTGCGCCGCTCATGAGTCACGACGGCCTGCTGTTCGCAGGGCATTCCGAAAGCTTCCTGCACGCCGCCGACGTGTTCCACTCGAAGGGCAAGACGGTCTATGAACTTGCGCGAAAACGCGACTGATCCGCACCGCCCGGGCGTCGGCGTGGCGGTGGGGGCCGGGAGCCGCATTGTCTTTGTCGGTGCGTCGACCGGGGGCACCGAGGCCGTCAAGACCTTCCTCCTGGGGATGCCGGTCGATTGCCCACCGATCCTGATCGTCCAGCACATGCCCGAGTCCTTTACCGCCTCTTTCGCGGCGCGCCTCGACACCCTGTGTCGTCCACGCGTCATCGAGGCGCAAGGCGGCGAGAGCCTGCAGTCGGGGATGGTTTACGTGGCGCCGGGACATTCGCACCTGCGTGTTCGGCGTACGCCCTCGGGCTACTGCACCGAGCTGCAGGCGACGCCGCCGGTGAATCGCCACCGTCCTTCGGTGGACGTGCTCTTCGATTCGGCCGCCGAGGTGGTCGGGCGCAATGCGGTCGGCATCATCCTCACCGGGATGGGCAAGGACGGCGCGCTCGGGCTGCTCCACATGCGCAAGGCCGGGGCGCGGACGCTGGGGCAGAACGAGGCGTCCTGCGTGGTCTATGGCATGCCGCGTGAAGCGGCGCTGATCGGTGCGGTCGAGGACGAGGCGCCACTCGGCGAACTGTCGCGCCGGGTGTTGATGCTGCTCGGCCGGGTTGCCGCGTCCTCGGGCGCCTAAAGAAAACGCGGCCGGGGCCGTAAAGACGCTGTCGTCATGCCCCGCTCGTCGACGCGGGCATGACGCTTTATCCCATTGCGCAGAAAACGCTTGTGTTTTGCATGAGCCGGTGCGGGAGACGTTCGCCAAGTGCAGATTTTTCGGGGCTTTGCGGGATTTTCCCCGGTGTACTCGGGTGGTGAATTGAAGTTTGATCGATTAAGATGTAACTAATAAAGCAATGGGGTTCGCCCAAATGGGAGTTTAGGCATGTCAGAACTGCTCAAGAGCATTGATGCCCGCACCAAACTGGCCGGCACGAACAAGCTCGAAATTCTGCTGTTCACGCTGGGCACGAATGCGCGCACCGGTCGACGCGAGACCTTCGGCATCAATGTGTTCAAGGTGCGCGAAGTGATGCGCACGCCGCCGATCACCGGTGCGCCGGAGATGCCGCCGTCCGTCGAGGGCATGGTCAGTCTGCGCGGCGCGCTGGTTCCGGTCGTCGACCTCGCCAGCTACACGCGCATCGACACCGACACGCCGCGCAACATCATGATCGTGACCGAATACGCCGGGCATACGCAGGGTTTTCTGGTCGAGGCGGTCGATACCATCCTTCGTCTCGACTGGAGCCAGATGAAGGTGCCGCCGGAGATGCTGGTCGCCGAGATGGGCGGTCTGGTGACGGCGGTCACCGAGCTTGCCGACGGGCGTTTGGTGATGATGATGGACGTCGAGAAGGTGCTCTCCGAGACCACCAACTACGACGAGGAGGCGGTGTATCGCAACATCAAGCCGCTCAATAAGCCCGACCTGACCGTGTTCTTCGCCGACGATTCGATCGTTGCGCGCAAGCAGATCATGCGGACCCTCGATGCCATGCACGTCAAGTACAACGGCTCGATCAACGGGCGCGAGGCCTGGAACGAACTGGAAAAAATCGCTGCCTTCGCCCAGGCTTCTGGGCAGGCCGTGACCGATCTCGTCAGCCTGGTGCTGACCGACGTCGAAATGCCCGAAATGGACGGTTACATCCTGACCAAACGAATCAAGAGCGATCCGCGCTTTGCCGGCGTTCCGGTGATCATGCATTCGTCGCTTTCCGGGATGTCCAATCAGCAGCTCGGTCAATCCGTTGGCGTCGATGAGTACGTCGCCAAGTTCGAGCCGCAGAAACTGTCCGAGACGCTGGCCCGCCGCCTGCTGGGTGCCGAGCCAGTGGCCAGGGTCGAGTCTTGAGACGGCGGGCTGACGGGAGCGAATCATGAGCATGGACATCGTCGAAAAGAAAAATCTGCTGGACACCGTAGACGCCCGGACGCGGCTCGCCGGGTCGAACAAAATGGAGATCCTGCTCTTCTCGCTGGGGACCCGCGAGACCTTCGGGATCAACGTCTTCAAGGTGCGTGAAGTCGGGCGTACGCCGCACATCACCAAAACGCCGAACATGCCGCGTGGGGTCGAAGGCCTCGTTTCACTGCGCGGCAACGTCATCCCGGTGTTGTCGCTGGTGAATTTCCTCGACCTCAAGGACAAGCCGGTCGAGCGCGGGCAGACCATGATGGTCGCCGAATACTCGAAACGCACGCTGGGTTTCCTGGTGCATGAGGTCGACCGCATCATCCGTGTCGACTGGGAGAAAGTGCGCGCGCCTGAAAGCGTTCTGTCGTCGAATCAAGGGTTGATCACCGCGATCACTGAACTGGAGAACGGGACGCTGGTGTCGCTGCTCGACGTCGAGCAAATCCTCGCCAATGCCTTCGGCGAGGCCATCATCGTCGATGTGCCGCCAGCCCAGGTGCCCGAGGATACCGGCGTCTTCTTCGTCGACGATTCGATTGTGGCGCGGCGCAAGATCGCCGAGGTTTTCGACAAGCTCGGTGTCAAGCACAAGCATGCGACCAACGGCGCCGAGGCCTGGAGCCGTCTGCAAGGGCTTGCGGCGCATGCGCAGCAGACCAATTCGGTGTTGCGCGACGATGTCAAACTGATTCTCGTCGATGCCGAAATGCCGGAAATGGACGGCTACGTGCTGACCCGACACATCAAGAGCGACGCGCGCTTCGACGGCATTCCCGTCGTCATGCACTCGTCCTTGTCATCCGAGGCGAATCGCGCCATGGGGCAGGCGGTCGGCGTCGATGCCTATGTTGCCAAGTTCGATGCCGAGGTGCTGGCGGATACGCTGCGCCCCTTGCTCGAGCGCCAATAAAGATTCTGGGGAGTTAAAAGAGAATGGCTGATCCGAAGTTGCGAATTCTGGTGGTCGACGATTTTTCGACGATGCGCCGCATCGTCAGAAACCTGCTCAAGGAGCTGGGCTTCACCAATGTGGATGAAGCCGAAGACGGCGCGATCGCGCTGCAGAAACTGCAGGCCGGCGGTTTGAATTTGTCGTCACCGACTGGAATATGCCGAACATGGACGGTCTGCAGCTGCTGCAAACCATCCGCTCGACGCCTTCGCTGCAGCATCTCCCGGTGCTCATGATCACCGCGGAAGCCAAGAAGGAAAACATCATTGCCGCGGCCCAGGCCGGTGCCAGCGGCTACATCGTGAAGCCGTTTACGGCGGCGACGCTGGCTGAGAAGCTGCAGAAGATCTTCGACAAAATGGGTGCCTGAAATGAGCAACGAGACTGCATCCGGCGACTCGAACGAACTCGAGGCTCTATTCGATAGCATCGCCAGCGGTGTTTCCGCACCCCGTCCGGTCGCCTTCGCAACGCCCCAGCCCGCGCCCGTCGCCGCTCCAGCTCCTGCGGCTTCGCTGATGCGCCAGGTGCGCGAAGGCGACAGCTTGAGCGAGGATAACGACGATCTGCAGGCGCTGTTCGATTCGGTGGCTAGCAAGCCGCAGGCCGGCGCTGCTGCTGCGGTTCAGGACACCGATTGGGCTGGTCAGGAGAAGGTTTTCAATCAGGTCGGACAGATGGCCCGTCTGTTGCACGACACGCTCGGCGCGCTCGGTTACGACAAGCTGCTTGAGAAGACCGTGCACGCGCTTCCTGATGCCAAGGACCGCTTGACCTACATCGCCAACCTGACCGAACAGGCCGCCTGCAAGGTACTCAATGCCACTGACATTGCTAACCCGTTGCAGGAAGAGTTGGAGAATGGCGCCAAACTGCTTGCCGACAAGTGGGACGCGGTGTATGCGAACCGGCTGAGTACCCAGGAATTCAAGTTGCTGGCCGACGAGACGCGGGCCTATCTCAAGAACGCCGTGCCGCAACGCACTGGCGCGACGCGCGAACAACTCATGGAAATCATGATGGCGCAGGATTTCCAGGATCTGACCGGCCAGGTGATCAAGAAGATCGTGGGATTGGCGCAGGATCTCGAGTCAGGTTTGATGAACGTGCTGATCGAGACCATGCCCGGCGAGAAGAAGACGGAGTCGGTGAAGTCGCTGCTCAATGGTCCGGTGGTCAATCCCGAAGGACGGACCGACGTGGTCGCCAGCCAGAAGCAGGTCGACGACCTGCTCGATAGCCTCGGATTCTAGGAGGTCAGCAATGAGTGATTTTTCCGGGATGGAAGACCTGCTGCAGGATTTTCTGCAGGAAGCCAGCGACATGCTCTCCGATGTCGACAACAAGTTGGTCGACCTTGAGCGCAACCCCGAGGATCGGCAGCTGCTCAACGACATCTTCCGCGGCTTTCATACGATCAAGGGCGGCGCTGGCTTTCTCAACGCCACCGAGCTGGTGACGCTTTGCCACCTGACCGAGAACCTGTTCGACAAGCTGCGCAACGGCGAGATGCCGCTCTCTCCCGAGTTGATGGACGTGATCATGGCCGCCACACAAGGCGTGCGGGTGATGTTCGGCGAACTGGCGCAGGCGACACAGCCGCGTCCGGCGCAAGCCAGCCTGCTTGAGGCCTTGCGCCATGCCCTCGAAGAGGGCGGACGGGTCATCGCGCATGAGCCCGCGCCGGTCGTGACGCCAATGGCCGCTCCTGTGCCGCCGCCCGCGAATGCTGGGACCGCCGCTGAACCGGATTGGCAGGCGTTGCATGACGTGATTACCGGCCAAAGCGCGCCGACGATGCCGGCCCCAAGCTCGGCGCAGGTGCCGGTCCACGCCGAGCCCGGTGTTCCGGCTGAACTGGCCAATGCGACGCCGCATTTTCCGCCGGAAGGCCGTCGGGCCAGCGACCGTGTGGGCGCGGTCAGTGGCTCGACAGGAGGGCGGCGCAGCGAGGAGCGGGCCGCGGCACGCGAATCGACGATCCGCGTCGATACCGCGCGCCTCGATCAGGTGCTCAACCTGTCGGGCGAAATCGGCCTGACCAAGAACCGCCTCACCAGCCTGCGCGCCGACATCCTGGCCGGCCGTAATGACACCGATACGCTGCATGCCCTCGATCAGGCGGTCAGCCAGCTCGATCTGCTCGTCTCCGACCTGCAGAACTCGGTGATGAAAACGCGCATGCAGCCGATCGGCCGCCTGTTCCAGAAGTATCCGCGTATCGCCCGCGACCTTGCGCGCCAGCTCGGCAAAGACGTTGAATTGCTGCTCGTCGGCGAGGAAACCGAAGTCGACAAGACGATGATCGAGGACTTGGCCGATCCGCTCGTCCACCTCGTGCGTAACGCCGTCGACCATGGCGTCGAGTCGCCCGAAGAACGCCTCGCGGCCGGCAAGCCGCCGAAGAGTGTCGTGCGCCTCGAAGCGCGTCAGGAAGGCGATCACATCGTCCTGATCGTTGCCGACGACGGGCGCGGCATGAGTCCCGAGCGCATTCGCGCCAAGGCCATCGAGAAAGGCATCATCCGCGAGGAAGACGCCAATACGCTCGATGACCGGCAGAGCCTGAACCTGATTTTCCTGCCCGGCTTCTCGACCATGACCCAGGCCTCGGCGGTGTCCGGGCGCGGCGTCGGCATGGACGTGGTGAAGACCAACATCCAGAAGCTCAACGGTTCGATCGAAATCCGTTCCGAGCCGGGCAAAGGCTCGGTGTTCCTGATCTCGTTGCCGCTTACCCTGGCGATTCTGCCGGTGTTGCTGGTGTTGCTCGGCGATCAACCGTTCGCGTTGCCGCTGTCGATGGTGCGCGAGATTCTGCCGATCGAGAAGGACAAGATGCAGGAAGTCGGCGGCAAGGAAACCCTGGTCGTGCGCGGCGAGGTGCTGCCTGTGGTGGCGCTCTCGCGCCTGCTCGGCTGGCCGCAGCTGCATACGCCCGAGTACGGGGTGTTGATGCAGACCTCGGAGCGCAGCTTCATCCTCGCGGTCGACAGCTTCGCCGGGCGCGATGATGCGGTGATCAAGTCGCTCGACGATTTCCGCCCGCGCGGCGTGGCCGGAGTGACGACCCTTTCCAATGGTCAGATCGTGTTGATCCTCGACATGAAGGAATTGCTCGCGGATCTCAACCAGCACATCGACAAGGAACTTGGTGTGCGTCAGCGCTCGCTCGAGCTTCCGGTTTAAACGATTAATAATCAATGGCCTGGACAGGGGGCTTGCGCCCCCTGTCTTTTTTTGTGCTTTGTGCGTGCTGTTGCGTTCCTGCGACTATTCGAGAATCGGCCTAAATAAAGTCCCATACCTCTTTATTTTTTAAAGATTTTTCATATAATAGCCCGTACTTGAACGGAAGCCGCAGATGGCCGAAGACAGCGACCTCGAAAGAACAGAACCGGCGTCAGCACGGCGACTCGAACAGGCCCGGGAAGAGGGCCAGGTTCCCCGTTCGCGCGAAATCGGCGCTTTTCTCGTTCTCATGGTTGCCGCAGCCTCGTTCTGGTTCGTCGGGCCGTGGATGATGCAGCGCGCCGCGAGCATCGTCCGCCGGGGGCTGACCCTCGACGAAAGTGTCGTGCGCGACACGGCCAAGATGACCGCGCGTTTCTCGGAACTGGCGTTCGATGCCCTGCTGGCCTTCTCGCCGCTGATCGGCGCGCTGGTCGTCGCCGCGATTGCCGCGCCCTTCTTCCTCGGCAGCTGGAACTTCACCCTCAAGGCCTTGACCCCCGACCTCGCGCGCCTGGACCCGATTCAGGGGCTCTCACGGATCGTCTCCTGGACGGGCATTGCCGAGCTCGTCAAAGCCATCGCCAAGGCCTTGCTGGTCGGCGGCGTTGCGGTGTGGGTGCTGTGGAGCGAACGCGCTGACCTCTTTGCGCTCCTTGGACAACCGCTCGAAGCCGGTCTGGCTTCGGCCGGCAACTTGATCGTATACAGCTTTCTGCTCATCGTCCTGTCGATGCTGCTGATCGTGGCCATCGACGTGCCTTTCCAGCTCTGGCAATTCCACGACCGCCTGAAGATGACCAAGGAGGAAGTGCGTCAGGAAGGCAAGGAAATGGAGGGCAATCCCGAGGTCAAGGGGCGCATCCGCCAGCTGCAGCGCGAAGCCGCGCGCCGGCGCATGATGGGCGCGGTGCCGACGGCCGACGTGATCGTCACCAATCCGACGCATTTCGCGGTTGCGCTGGCGTACAAGAGCGGCATGGGCGCGCCCAAAGTGATCGCCAAGGGTGTCGGCGAGATCGCCGCCAAAATCCGTCAGATCGGCGCCGAAGCCGGCGTACCGATGCTTGAGGCACCGCCTTTGGCACGTTCGCTGTACAAGCACGCCGAACTCGATCAGGAAATCCCGGCGCCGTTGTATGCCGCGGTGGCCGAGGTTCTGGCCTACGTCTATCAGCTGGCCAACTGGCGCAAGACCGGCGGCCAGTATCCGCTGCCGCCGCGCGAGATCGCCGTCCCGGTGGAAATGACCGTCGCGGAGGCGCTCAATGGCTAACGCCGCGCTCTCCCTGCGCAGCCTGATCGGGCGTGGCGGTATGCAGCAGCTGGCCGGGCCGCTGCTCATCCTCATCATCCTGTCGATGATGGTGCTGCCGCTGCCGCCCTTCCTGCTCGACCTCTTCTTCACCTTCAACATCGCGATCTCGGTGATCGTCATGCTGGTTGCGATCAACGTGAAGAAGCCGCTCGACTTTTCGGTCTTCCCGACGGTGCTGCTGATCACCACGCTGCTGCGCCTCTCGCTCAACGTCGCTTCGACGCGCGTGGTATTGCTCGAGGGGCACACCGGGCCGGGAGCTGCCGGACAGGTGATCGATGCTTTCGGGCACTTCCTCGTCGGCGGCAACTATGCGGTCGGGATCGTCGTGTTTACGATCCTGGTGATCATCAACTTCGTGGTCATCACCAAGGGTGCCGGACGCGTCGCCGAAGTCGCCGCGCGTTTCACCCTCGATGCGATGCCCGGCAAGCAGATGGCCATCGACGCTGACCTCAACGCCGGCTTGATCGGCGAGGACGAAGCGCGGCGGCGGCGCGGTGCGATCGCCGAAGAAGCGGATTTCTTCGGCTCCATGGACGGTGCTTCGAAGTTCGTGCGCGGCGATGCTGTGGCCGGCATCCTGATCATGTTCATCAACGTCATCGGCGGCCTCTTCGTCGGTGTGTTGCAGCACAACCTCGACGTCGGCACGGCGGCCAAGACCTACACCTTGCTGACCATCGGCGACGGCCTTGTGGCGCAGATTCCGGCGCTGATCATCTCCATCGCTGCGGGCATGGTGGTCACCCGTGTCGGCGAATCGCAAGATCTGTCCGAACAATTCCTGGCTCAGCTGTTCACCAGCAGCAAAGTGATCGGGTTGACCGGCGGCATCATCGGCCTGCTCGGCCTGATTCCCGGGATGCCCAACCTCGTTTTCCTGCTCCTCGCTGCGTTGCTCGGAAGTCTGGCCTGGTACATCGGACGCGAACAGCAAACTGCAAAACCGGTACCGGTGGCGGCGACGCCTGCAACGCCGGGCGAGTCGCTTGAGGCGAGCTGGGCCGACGTGTCGCCACTCGACGTCCTCGGTCTCGAAGTCGGCTACCGCCTGATTCCGCTGGTCGACAAAGCGCAGGACGGCGAACTGCTGCGCCGCATCCGCGGCATTCGCAAGAAGTTCGCACAGGAAGTCGGCTTCCTGGTTTCGCCGGTGCATATCCGCGACAACCTCGAACTTAAGCCGAACGGGTACCGCATTCTGCTTAAGGGCGTCGAAATCGGGCAGGGCGAGGCTTTCCCCGGGAATCTGCTGGCGATCAACCCCGGTCGCGTTGCCGGCAACCTGCCGGGAACGGCGACCAAGGATCCGGCCTTCGGCCTGCCTGCGGTGTGGGTTGATATGGCCTTGCGCGAACAGGCCCAGGCCTTCGGCTACACGGTGGTCGATGCGAGCACGGTGGTCGCCACGCACCTCAACCATCTCATCCTCACCCACGCTGCCGAGCTGCTCGGACGCCAGGAGGCGCAGGCGCTGCTCGACCACCTGGGCAAGGAAATGCCCAAACTCATCGAAGACCTGGTGCCCAAGACCTTGCCGCTCGGCGTGGTGCAGAAGGTGCTGCAGAACCTGCTCGACGAAGGCGTGCATATCCGCGACATGCGCACCATCGTCGAGACGCTGGCCGAATCGGCCGGGCGCAGCCAGGACAGCGAAGTGCTTACCGCGCAGGTGCGCGTTGCGCTCGGACGCTCGATCGTGCAGCAGCTCTACCCATCGGGCAATGAAATGCAGGTGATGTCGCTCGATCCGCAGCTCGAGCGCATTCTGCAGCAGGCCATTTCCGGCGGCGGCGACGGTGCCAGCATCGAACCGGGGCTCGCCGACACGCTGATGCGCGAGACCGCCGGTGCGGCGCAGCGTCAGGAAGAACTGGGGTTGCCCGCAGTCTTGCTCGTGCCCGGCAATCTGCGTGTGCTGCTGTCGCGTTTCCTGCGGCGCAGCATCCCCCAACTCAAGGTGCTCGCCCACGGCGAAGTGCCTGAACATAAAACCATCAGGGTCACATCGATCATCGGAGGCAGGTCATGAACGTCAGGAAATTCATTGCCGCAACGGCGCGCGACGCCTTGCACAAGGTCAAGGAAATGCTTGGCCCCGACGCGATCATCCTGTCCAACCGCGCGATTCCGGGAGGCGTCGAGATCATGGCCGTGGCGGCTGGCGAGATGGATGCCATCGTCACTTCGCCACGCGCCGCGGCTGCTCCTGCTTCTGTTCCGCCAATGCAGGAAGACTATACCGTCCGTCTGTCGAGTGAAGCCGTACCGTCCAACCGCGTTGCGAATCCAATACCGCCGCTAACCTCCAGGCCTGCGCCGCAGTTTGAGCCGGCGAACATCGCCGTGCCCCGTGCCGCCGAAGTTGTTCCGGCCGAAGTAATGGCCGAGATCCGGGCCTTGCGCCGCATCGTCGAGCAGCATCTGGCTGGCGCCGCGTGGGGCGAAACTGCGCGCCGTGAACCGGTGAAGACCGAGATCTTGCGTCAGATGCTCGACGCCGGCTTCTCGCCGCGCCTGGCGCATGAACTGTTGGCCGAGTTACCGCTTGATCTCGACCAGAAAGGCGCTCTGGGCTGGGTTAAAGCGACGACCGAGCGCTGCTTGCAGACACTCGATGCACAGAGCGACATCGTCGACCGCGGTGGTGTTTACGCTCTGGTCGGCCCGACTGGTGTCGGCAAGACCACCACCACGGCCAAGCTCGCGGCGCGTTGCGTGTTGCGCCACGGCGCCAGCAAGGTGGCGCTGATCACCACCGACGGCTACCGGATCGGCGCTTACGAACAGCTGCGTATTTACGGGCGCATCCTCGGTGTTTCGGTGCATCTCGTGAAGGATGCCGGTGAATTGCGCCAGACCTTGCTTGATCTGCAGCACAAGCACATGATCCTGATCGACACCATGGGCATGAGCCAGCGCGACAAGATGGTCGCCGAGCAGGTGGCAATGTTTGACGGCAGCCCGGTCAAACGTCTGCTGCTGCTGGCCGCGACCGGCCGCGGCGACACCCTCGATGACGTGGTGCGTGCTTATGCCGGGCCCGACGTGGTTGGCTGCATCCTGAGCAAGGTCGACGAAGCTGCGGGCCTTGCGTCTTCGCTCGACGTCATCATGCGCCACCAACTGCGCCTGCATTACGTGTCCAACGGCCAGCGCGTGCCGGAAGACCTGCACCTTCCGAATCGCGCCTATCTGCTGCACCGTGCATTCAAAGATGTGCCCGAAGTCTCGCCGCATCGCCTGTCCGGGAACGAACCTGGACTGATGATGGCCAGTGCTGGCTTGGTGGCGGCCGGGGGGCGTCGTGGCTGATTATCGAGGCGACCAGGCGGATGGTTTGCGCCGCCTGTTTGGCCAAAAGGCGGCAACACGCGTCATCACCTTCGTCGGCGGTAGCGCCGGGGTTGGGCGCAGCGCCATCGTTGCCAATCTGGCGGCAGCGCTGGTTCGGCTCGGCAAGGACGTTCTGGTGCTCGACGAAAGCGCGCGCGACGGCTCTGCAGCCTGCTTCGGTGCGCTGGTGCGAAACGACTTGCAGCATGTCGTCGAAGGTGAGAAGACGCTCGACGAGGTCATGCTCAAGGTGCCGGCTGGGGTGCGGGTGCTGCCCGTGGCGCGGACCGTCGGTGCGCTGGCCCGGCTCTCGCCGCTGCAACAGGAGCGCTTGATCGCTACGCTGGCTGGCCTGTCACCGGCTCCCGATTTCATTCTGGTCGATGCATCGCACGATCATCCGCTTGGTTTTTCGCCCTTCGGGCTTGCGGCGCACGAGACGGTGATTGTCGTGCCGCCGACCCCGGGCGCGATTACCGAAGCCTATGCCCTGATCAAGAAAGTGAGTCTCGCCTACGCCAGTCGCGCCTACCGCGTGTTGGTCAACAAGGCGCGTAGCCTCGAGGAAGGACGGACCATCTTCGGTAACATCGCGCGTGTAACGCACGCGCGTCGGTTGGCCCGGCTCGAATATGTCGGTTGTATCCCCGTCGATGAGCGCATGGCCCAGGCGGCGCGGCTGTGTCAACCGGCGGTCGGCTTGTATCCGGACGCCCCGGCGGCTCGCGTGTTGCGCACCCTGGCTGGGAATCTGATTGATTGGCCTGGCGCTGATGCAGAGGTCGGCGGCCTCGAACAATTCCTGCAACAGCTGCTACACTTGAGCCAACGCTACGATCCCGTCGCCATTTACGCGTGATTCTCCCCGCCATGTACAACGCTGCTGGTCAGATCGACAAGGATCAGCTGGTGCAGCGCTTTGCGCCTTTGGTCAAACGCATCGCCTACCACCTGATGGTCAAGCTGCCGTCCAGCGTCCAGATCGACGATCTGGTGCAGAACGGTATGCTGGGCCTGCTCGACGCACTGGGAAAATTCGAAGCCGGAATGGGGGCGCAGTTCGAGACCTACGCCGCGCAACGTATCCGCGGGGCGATGCTCGACGGTCTGCGTGAGAACGACTGGCTCCCGCGCAGTCTGCGCCGCGATTTCCGGCGTATCGAAGAAGCCATCGCTCAACTCGAACAAGCGCATGGGCGGGTGCCCTCTGAGAAGGAACTGGCTAATGCCCTGGGGATGAGCCTGGGCGACTACCAGAAGATGCTTCAGGATGCGCGCGGTCACCAGCTGATCTCGTTCGAGGATATGATCGAGGAAGGCGACGAGGATTATCTCGAACGTCATCTGGTCGACGATGCCGGCGACCCGGCGCGAATTTTCGAGGATGCCAGCCTGCGTCAGTTGCTCGTCCAGGCGATCGAGGCCCTCCCGGAGCGGGAAAAAATGATGATGGCACTCTATTACGAGCAGGACCTCAATCTGCGCGAGATCGGCGAAGTGATGGGCGTCACCGAATCACGTGTCTGTCAGTTGCACAGCCAGGCCGTGGCCCGTCTGCGGACGCGTCTCTTTGGCGAAGGCGGGATCAAGAAACGGGCGCGGCGCAATGGATAAGATCAGCGTCCTCGGCCTGCTCATCGGCATCGCCGCGATCGTCGGCGGCCAGATTCTCGAAGGCGGCAGCGTCGGTTCCTTGAGTCAGCCCACTGCACTGGTCATCGTGCTTGGCGGGACGATGGGCGCCGTCATGTTGCAGAGCCCCTACGCGACTTTCGTGCGCGGCATGCGGATGGTGCGCTGGGTCTGGTATCCGCCGGTGATTGATCCGCAGGCGCTGATCCGCCAGATCACCGTCTGGAGTCAGTTGTCACGCCGCGAAGGCCTGCTGGCCTTGGAGAATTCGCTCAACCAACTGAAGGATCCCTTTGCTCGCAAGGGATTGCAGCTCCTGGTCGATGGCGCAGAACCGGAGCGCCTGCGCGAGGTGCTCGAAGTCGAGATCGATGCTTTCGAACAACAGCAGCGCGCCGCGGCGCGCATCTGGGAGGCCGCCGGCGGCTATTCACCGACGATCGGCATTCTCGGCGCCGTCCTTGGGCTGATCCACGTCATGGAAAACCTGAGCGAGCCGTCCAAGCTCGGTGCCGGCATCGCCGTGGCCTTTGTCGCCACCATCTACGGCGTCGGCCTGGCCAACCTCGTTTTTCTGCCCATGTCGAACAAACTCAAGGCGCACATCCAGCGCCTCATCGTGCACCGCGAAATGCTGGTCGATGGCTTGGTCGGGATCGCCAACGGCGATAATCCGCGCATCATCGAAAGTCGCCTGCAGGGCTACATCGTCTGATCATGGCCCGGCGCAAACGCGAGGAGGAGCACGACAACCACGAGCGCTGGCTCGTCTCCTATGCGGATTTCATCACCTTGCTCTTTGCCTTCTTCGTGGTGATGTATGCGTTGTCGACGGTTAACGAAGGCAAGTACCGCATTCTCAGCGATTCGATGGTCGCGGCGTTCCGCAACATCCAGGTCAATACCCCGACTCCGGTCGCCGTGGTCCTGCCGCCGCCACTCCCCGCGCTGCAACGTCCGGCGGTGCAGTTGCCGCCGCGGCCCGCCGAGGCGGGCAAGCAGGACGCCGTGCGCCAGAAACAGCGCGACACCATGCGTTCGGTTGCCAAGGACATCCTTGAAGTGATGGCGCCGCTCATCGAGGCGGGGAAAGTCCGGGTCATCGAGACCAGCCGTGGCGTAACCATTGAAATCAACGACAGCGTGCTTTTTTCGCCCGGCCAGGCGCAACTGCAGCCAACGGTGAGCCGGGCGCTGAAGGCGATCGGTGAAGTTTTGGCGCCAACTGAGTTTCCGGTCACCATCGAAGGGCACACCGACAACGTGCCGATCCGTACCCCGCAGTTTCCGTCCAACTGGGAGTTGTCTGCGGTTCGCGCGACGACGGTGTTGCGGCTGTTCGCCGATGCTGGCGTGGGCGGTGACAGACTGACGGCGATCGGTTACGCCGATACTCGTCCCGTCGAATCAAACTTGCTGGCGGATGGGCGCGCACGCAACCGGCGGGTCAGCATCCTGATCGATTCGATGCAACCGGAGAAGGGTAAAGAGGTCGGCTTGGGCAGCGGTGCCGCGACGCCGTAAGAACGTGCTGCACGTGTGGCTCAGACGGCGTCGTTGATGCGCCGCATTCCGGCGGCAGAATACTGCCCGTCCGGACCGTAGAGGTCGGGCGCGCGGCCTCCGCTCTGCAGGATTTCGAGCGCCCGGCCGTTGTGCTGCAGGCGCAGGGCGATCAGTTCGCCGTTCAGGCGGTTGAGTTCGCGCGCTTCAGCAGCGAGGTTCAGGGTTTTTTGCCAAACTTGGAGCAAGCCCGAGTCTTTCGGACGGCTTGTGATCCAGTTTTCGATGCCGTTGCGGTCAGGACTCAAGCCCAGCCCGGCGAGGGCGGCATTGCGGCGCTCAGCAATACGGTTGAGCGTTTCAGCGACGGCGTCTTTGCGCGCAATCAGTGCGGGTAAGCGATCGAGGTCGACGGCCTCGCCGTCACTCAACAAAGTCTGTTCCTCGCGCAAAAGCGCGGCGAAAGCTTCGACGGTTTGGTTTTCTTCGCCGATAAGTTGGGCGAGAGTCGTTTCTGCGTGCATCTTCCTCTGTGCTTAAGCGCGCCGTTTGGCATCCACGAGTTCGCGGGCCGAAGCGATCAGCCGATCAGCAATGGCCCCGGCGTTGATCGAGAAGCGTCCATCAACAATGGCCTGTTTGATCTCGGCGACGCGTGCGGCGTCAAAGGCGGTGGAATCGTCCGAGGTGCGCAGTTGGGCGGCAAGCCCGCTCAGCCTGACGTCGTCCTCGCCTTGTGGGGCGCGGGCCTGGCGTGCGCCAGCAGTACGCGACTCCTTGACAGGCTGCGCGTTGAGCGGCTTGGTCGAGCTTTCGATTTTCATGGCGGAACCTCGGTTTATCCTTCCTAGGGGCTCTTACGGCAGTCTCGGCGGCAACTTTAGCATTCTTTGCCCGGGCTTTACATCCGAATGCAGCGCTTTTGGCGATGCTGCGTGCATTTTTTCCGTTTCTGCCTGCGCGTTCCGGATCAGTGCGCGATTTCGACGATTCCGCCCGCGCGGGCAATGCCGCTTAAGGTTTGGCCGTTCGGGGTGCGCACCTGGACCACCTGGCCTTCCGATGCATTGTTGAGCGCCCGCCCTTCGCTACTGACGCTGAAGCCGGGGCCTTGTGAAACGGTGCGAACACTTTGGCCCTGTTGCACGACCCAGGGCGCGGTGAGTTGGTCGTTGCGCAACGGCTGGCCGGCGGCCAGACCGTTTTTCAGGGTTTTGCCGAGCGCCTGTGCAGGTTCGCTAACCACGCTGGCCGGTAGCCGGCCCAGGTCGCCGTTGCGGACGACGTAGTCCTGTGGGCCGATGCGCTGGCCGGCGCTGAGTGTGCGTGCGGTGACGAGGTAATGCCCTTGAACACTGATCTGAACGGGAACGTAGATCGTCCAGGTGGCGGGGCCAAGGCAGCGGACGCCGACCGTGGCGCGGCCCCAGAGGCGTGTTCCGGAGGGTAGAAAGGGCTCGAAGACACTGCATGGGGCGAGTTGGGCGTTGGCGTCGAGCGGTGAGATTTGGTAGCTAACCTTGCCCGGCAGGCCTTGCGTTTGGGTGCGCAGGTAGTCGTCGAGAGCGCTTTGCAGGGTCGGGGTCTGCGCCAAGGCGCCGGCCGTCATCAGGCTGCCGAGCAGGAACAGGAAGCGCCGACCGGAGCGTCGGCCGACAGGCGGTGCGGTTCTGATCATCCGTCTATTGTGCCTCAAGGCAGGGAGAGGTGGGGCGTTTGCGCCTGTGCGGCAAGGCCGGAGGGCGGCAAATCTTGCCGTCGGCGCGTGCTTGGGTGTGCGTTTCCCGTGCGATGGGCTGGCCATCGGGCCTCTTGGTTGGGGAGCGGTCCTGAGAACAGACGGCTGGCATGCTAATTGCAGTGGAATGGCATCCGCTTCCAAGTCACAGGAGTGACCGTGCTCAGCAAATTCGACGATGCCATCGCTTTTCAGGCCAAAGCCCTGGGCTTGCGAGCCTACCGGCAACAAGTGCTGGCCGAGAACATTGCCAATGCCGACACGCCGAATTACAAAGCGCGTGACTTCGAGTTCAAGACTGCGCTCGACGCGGCCATGGCCGGACGGAGTGCAGGCGGGCTGACGCTGGCGAAGACGGCGTCCGGGCACTTCTCGGGCAGTGGCGGGATGGCGCCAGCCGAACTCAAATACCGCCAACCGGTGCAGAGCAGCGCCGACGGCAACACCGTTGAAATGGACCTCGAGCGAGCCCAGTTCGCTGAGAACGCGGTGCGCTACGAGGCTGGCCTCACCTTCATCAGCGGTCGGATCAAGACCTTGCTGACCGCCATCCAGGGGCAATCCGCATGAGCATGTTCAATGTTTATCACGTCGCCGGCAGCGCCTTGAGCGCGCAGTCCTTACGCCTGAACGCCGTCGCCAGCAACCTTGCCAACGCCGAGAGCATTGCCGGCCCGGACGGCAAGCCTTACCGCGTCAAGCAGGTGGTTTTCGAAGCGGCGCCCCTGGCTGGAACCGCAGCGCAAGGCGTGCGCGTCAAGCAGGTGGTCGAGGATTCGAGCCCGGGGCGCCTGCTCTATGATCCGCGCAATCCTGCCGCCAATGAACAAGGCTACGTGACCATGCCCAACGTGAGTCCGGTGGACGAAATGGTCAACATGATCTCGGCGTCGCGCTCCTACCAGACCAACGTCGAAGTGATGAACACCGCCAAGCAGCTCCTGCTACGGACGCTGACGCTTGGCCAGTAAAGTTACGAGGAGATAACGATGGCCACGAATGTGCAATCGACCGGGGCGACCGATCCCCTGTACAAATACGGTTCGACCAGCCGTAACACCGGCAGCAACGAGGTCAACACCGCCGAGGATGCGCAGAACCGCTTCCTGAAGCTTCTGGTGACGCAGTTGAAGAATCAGGACCCGCTTAATCCGCTCGACAACGCGCAGATGACCAGCCAGTTGGCGCAGATGAGCACGGTCTCGGGAATCGAGAAGCTCAACTCGACGCTGAGCGGACTGGTCGACAGCCTGGGTAATTCGCAGACCATGCAGGCCTCGGCGATGATCGGCAAAAAAGTCCTGGTGCCCGGCAACAAGATGCTGCTGGCCGGCGGTATGGCGATCGGCGGGATCAGTCTCGCTTCCCCGGCCGACGAGGTGACGGTGAGCGTGCTCGACGTCAATGGCAAGGTCGTACAGAGCCAGAAGCTCGGTCCGCAGGCGGCCGGGGTGCTCGATTTCGGCTGGGACGGCAAGACCGAAAGCGGGGCCACTGCACCCGATGGCAACTACACCTTCAAGGTCGACGCGGTGCGTAACGGCGCCGGGGTGAAGGTCGAGGCGCTCAACATTGGCACGGTTTCTGCTGTGGTGCGTACGAGCAGCGGTTTCCAGCTTGACCTTGGACCGCTCGGCAGTGTGGATTTCTCGAAAGTGCAGGAAATTCTTTAACGATCCCACGGGATCAGGAGACAGATCATGGCATTCCAGCAAGGCTTGAGCGGACTCAACTCGGCATCGAAGGCACTCGACGTGGTGAGCAATAACGTCGCCAACAGCAGCACGGTCGGCTTCAAATCGGCCAACGCCCACTTCGCCGACGTCTACGCCGCCTCGCTGAGCGGCGGTGGCGCCTCCCAGGTCGGGATCGGCGTGTCGATCGGCGGCATCCAGCAGCAATTCACGCAAGGCAACATCACCTCGACGAGCAATCCGCTCGACATCGCGATCAACGGTGGCGGCTTCTTCAAGATGAACCGCGACAACATCGTTACCTACACGCGCAACGGCCAGTTCCACACCGACAAGAGCGGCTACATCGTGAACGATCAAGGTTTCCAGCTGATGGGCTATTCGGCGACGCCGACGGGGACCATCGTTGCCTCGACGCCGGTGCCGATCCACATCGATAAGTCCAACCTCGCGCCGCAGCCCACCGGCGCGGCGCTTGGCGGTAACGCCACGGCGGTGCTCAACCTTGATTCGCGCGCCACGCCGCCGACGATCACGCCCTTCAATTTCCAAAATCCGCTGAGCTACAACTACTCGACGGCGATGACCGTCTACGACACTCTGGGCAACGACCACGCGATGACGCTTTACTTCGTCAAGACCGCGACGGTGTCGCCCGCGACCTGGAACGTCCATGCGACGCTCGACGGCGCCAATCCAGTGGCGATGGCTAACTTGACGTTCAACAGCAACGGTCAGCTGACATCACCCGTGCCGACGACGCTGCCGACGACCTGGGCGCTGACCAACGGCGCAACAACCCCGATGGGCAGCGGTCTGCCCAACTGGATGATTGATTTCACCGGAACGACCAGCTACGGCGGGGTGAGCACGGTGAATTCGACGACCCAGGGCGGCTACGCGCAGGGCGCCTTGTCGGGGATCAGCGTTTCGGCGGACGGGATCATCAAGGGCAACTACAGTAACGGCCAGACCAAGAGCCTTGGGCAGGTCACACTCACCGACTTCCCCAACCCGAACGGGTTGGTCAGCATGGGCAATAACCAGTGGCAGGGCACCTCGGCGTCGGGCGATGGGCTTGATGGCGCGCCGGGCGCGGGGTCGCGCGGGATGTTGCAGGCCACCGCGATCGAGGAGTCGAACGTCGACCTGACTGCCGAGCTGGTCAACATGATCACCCTGCAGCGCAACTACCAGTCGAACGCGCAGTCGATCAAGACACAGGACCAGATCCTGCAGACGCTGGTCAACCTGCGTTAAAGCGTAGGCAACCAGGAAACAGGCGGGGGTAGCGAAAAAAATGGATCGTCTGATCTACACGGCGATGACGGGGGCCAAGCAGACCTTCATCCAGCAAGCCGGCGTGGCGCACAACCTAGCCAACGCAGCGACCACCGGCTATCGGGCGATGGAGCACAAGTTCCGTGCCGTCCCGGTGCAGGGCGAAGGGGCGCCGACGCGTGCCTTCGTCGCCGACGCCTCGGTCGCCGACGTGTTCGACCAAGGGCCGTTGCAGTCGACCGGGCGCCCGCTTGACGTGGCGGTGCTTGGTGCTGGCTGGATTGCCGTCGAGACGCCCGATGGCGGCGAGGCCTACACCCGTGCGGGCAACTTGCAGGTCAACGCCAACGGTCAGTTGCAAACGGCGGCCGGGCGCAACGTGCTCGGCGACGGCGGGCCGATCGCCATTCCGCCCGACAACACCATCAGTATTGCGCCCGACGGCACGGTGTCGGCGGTGCCGCGTTACGGCACGCCGAACAACGTGAATGTGGTCGGCCGGATCAAGCTCGTCAATCCGGCGGAGAACGAGCTGGTCCGCGGCGACGACGGCCTGTTTCGGACCCGCAACCGCGAGCCGGCGCCGCTCGATGAGAACGTGAAACTGGCCTCCGAAGCGCTCGAAGGCAGCAACGTCAATCCGGTCGACGCGATGGTCAACATGATCAGTCTGGCGCGCCAGTTCGAGATGCAGATCAAGATGCTGCAGATGGCCGACGCCAACGCTGGGCGGGCGACGCAATTGCTTTCGATGAGCCGATAACGATCAACGATAGGATTTCAATAAAATGATCCGTTCCCTTTGGGTGGCCCGTACCGGGCTCGATGCGCAGCAGACGAGCCTCGACGTGATTTCGAACAATCTGGCCAACGTCAGCACCAACGGCTTCAAGCGTGCGCGCCCGGTGTTCGAAGACCTGCTCTACCAGACCCTGCGCCAGCCCGGCGCCCAGTCCTCGCAGCAGACGCAGATTCCGAGCGGCTTGCAGCTCGGCAGTGGGGTGCGGCCGGTGGCGGTGGTGCGTATCCACACTCAGGGGAGCTTGCAGCAGACCGGCAACGACCTCGACATCGGTGTCGACGGCGCCGGTTTCTTCCAAGTGCTGCTGCCCGACGGAACGACGGCTTACACCCGCGACGGATCCTTCCAGAAGGACAATCAGGGCCAGCTCGTGACTTCGAGCGGTTACCCGGTTCAGCCGAGCGTGACGATCCCTTCCAACGCCCTGACGGTGACCATCTCCAAGGACGGTGTGGTCAGCGTGACGCAGCCGGGAACGAGCGCGACGACTCAGGTCGGTACCCTGCAGCTGGCGACTTTCGTTAACGTCGGCGGCCTGCAGGCGATCGGCGAAAACCTCTTCCTCGAGACCGCCTCGAGCGGCGCGCCGACACCCAACACGCCCGGGAGTAACGGTGCCGGGGTACTCAACCAGCGCTACGTCGAAACCTCGAACGTCAACGTGGCCGAGGAGTTGGTCAGCATGATCCAGACGCAGCGTGCCTACGAGCTCAATTCCAAGGTGGTGTCGACGTCCGATCAAATGTTGGCACGCCTGACGCAACTGTAAGGAGTCGCTCATGAGAATGACGCTGCTGGTTTCGGCGACGGTGTTGGCCCTGGCCGGGTGCAACACGGTGCCGCCGACCAATGTGCATCAGCCGATGACTGCCCGGCCGGCGCCCCGTGTCGACAACCAGGCGACGACCGGAAGCATCTATCAACCTGGCGTTTCGCGCACCCTGTTCGAAGACCGGCGTGCGCGCTATATCGGCGACACGCTGACCATCAACATCACCGAGACCAACTCGGCGTCGACCAAGTCGAACACCAAGATCAATCGCTCGAGCAGCATCAGTGCCTCGGCCGGCCCGATCACCGGGCTGCCCGGCAAATCCTTCCAGGGCATGGAACTGGCCGGGAGCAGCGGCAACAACCTCGACGGCAAGGGCGAAGCGGCGGCCAACAACGTCTTCAGCGGCACGATCACGGTGACCGTGATCGAAGTGCTCGGCAACGGCAATCTGCTCGTTTCCGGCGAAAAACAGGTGGCGATCGGCCACGGCACCGAGTACATCCGGGTTTCGGGTATCGTCAATCCGTACTTCATCAACGCGGCCAACTCGATCAGCTCCTCGCAGTTGGCCGATGCCCGCATCGAATACAAGGAAAGCGGCGCGATCGGCGAGGCGCAGGCCATGGCCTGGCTGGCCCGCTTCTTCCTCAACGTGCTGCCGTTCTAAGGTTCAGGGAGAGTCCGCATGCATTCGATCCTCGGCAAAATCCTGCGCCACTCGGCCATTCGCGTGGCAATTTTTGCCTGTGCCGCCTTGCCGCTTGCGAGCGCTCCGGCATGGGCCGACCGGATCAAGGACCTGGCCAGTGTCCAGGGCGTGCGTACCAACCAGTTGGTCGGCTACGGCCTGGTCGTCGGTCTCGACGGTACCGGCGACCAGACGACGCAAACGCCGTTCACTACGCAAAGCATCATCAACATGCTGGCCCAGCTCGGCACCACGTTGCCGACGACGCAGTCGTTGCAGCTCAAGAACGTCGCCGCGGTGATGGTGACCGCCAACCTGCCGCCTTTCGCGCGCATCGGGCAGCAGATCGACGTCACCGTCTCCTCGATGGGTAACGCCAAGAGCCTGCGCGGCGGTACGCTGATCATGACGCCGCTCAAAGGCGCCGACGGGCAGATTTACGCCCAGGCACAGGGCAACCTGCTGATCGGCGGCATCGGCGCCTCGGTCGGCAACAACAAGGCGGTCATCAATCACCTGCTTGCCGGGCGCATCGCTGCCGGCGCGACGGTCGAGCGCGAGGTGCCGACCAGTCTCGGGCAGGGGCCCTTCGTGCATTACGAATTGGGCAATACCGATTTCGGGACGGCGCAGCGCGTTGTCGAGGTGATCAACCGGGAAATGGGCGGCGGCGTCGCGCAGGCGGTTGACGGGCGGCTGATCCGGGTCTTCGCGCCCGAGGAAGCCAACGCCCGAGTCGCCTTCTTGGGGCGGGTCGAGAACCTCGAAGTGCGGCCGATGGCCGGCATAGCGAAGGTGATCGTCAATCCGCGCACGGGCTCGGTGGTGATGAACCAGAAAGTGACGATCGACGCCTGTGCAGTGGCGCACGGCGCGTTGTCGGTGGTGGTGACCAGCGACCAGCAAGTCAGCCAG
Organism: Propionivibrio sp.; assembly: GCF_041441355.1. Taxonomy (GTDB): domain Bacteria; phylum Pseudomonadota; class Gammaproteobacteria; order Burkholderiales; family Rhodocyclaceae; genus Propionivibrio. Next base: position 90,902 of record NZ_JASDTF010000004.1, on the reverse strand, counting down.
CCGAACGCGCTCTCGGGCGGACAGACGGTGACCACGGCGCAGACCGACATCGCCATTAACCAGTCGGGCGGGGCGCTGATGCAGCTCAAGGCAGGTGCCAATCTGGCCGACGTGGTCAAGGCGATCAATGCCTTGGGCGCCAATCCGCAGGATCTGTTGTCCATCCTGCAGGCGATGAAAGCCGCCGGTGCCCTGCGTGCCGATCTGGAGATCATCTAGTAGGCTCGATTATTGCTTGATGTCGGGCCATGAAAGCCGACGACATCAAGCCGCGCTTCGTTCTGGACGGTCAGGCCGCAGGCGAACTCAAGTACCGACTCAAGCAGGACCCGCAGGCGGGCCTGAAGGAGGCGGCGCGTCAGTTCGAAGGCATGCTGCTGAACATGGTGCTCAAGAGCATGCGCGACGCAACGCCGCAGGACGGCCTGTTGAACAGCGACCAGACGCGCTTCTTTAGCTCGCTGCACGATCAGCAGTTGGCGCAGAACCTGGCAGGACGTCTGGGTTTTGCCAAGCTGATCGAACAGCAGCTCGGTGGAAAATCAGGGACGGTGGGGGCTGCGAGTGGGGTCGAATCCGTGGTCGCCTCTTCGCTCGAACGCCAGTTGCACGCTGCGCAGATGCAAGCCTTGAGCGGCGGCGCCGGGCGCTGGCGCAGCAGCGCGGCGACGCCTGCTGCAGTGGGTGAAACTCAGGCCACGGGGGTGCCGGTGCCCGCCGGCGCCAGCGAATTCGTCAATCGCGTTTGGCCGCATGCCGTCGATGCGGCGCGCTCGCTGGGGGTGCCGCCGCATTTCCTGGTCGCGCACGCGGCGCTGGAAACGGGCTGGGGCAAGAGCGAGATTCGCGCCGGGAATGGCGCGCCGAGCCACAACCTGTTCGGGATCAAGGCTGGAAAAGGTTGGGGCGGTGCGGCGGTGGAGGCGCAGACGACCGAGTATGTGAACGGCGAGGCGCAGTCGGTGCGCGAGCGTTTTCGGGTCTATGGCTCCTACGGCGACGCCTTCCGCGATTACGCCGGCCTGCTGCGCGGCAACCCGCGCTATGCCGCGGTGCTCGGGCAACAGGATGGCACGCAGTTTGCACGTTCCCTGCAACAGGGCGGTTATGCCACCGATCCGCAGTACGCCGACAAGCTCGGCAGGATCATCAACGGTATGACCTTGCGCCAGGCGCTGGCCGAGTAGGGCGGCAGGGGGCGGACTCAATTTTTCGGCTGATCCGCCGTTAAGGGTCAAGTAGAGGAGAAAAGCATGTCTTCGATTTTCGGTATCGGCGTCGGCGCACTGCAAAACGCTCAGTTCGGCCTGATGACGACCGGTCACAACATCAGCAACGTGAACACCGACGGTTACAACCGTCAGCGGGTGATCATGGCCTCGAACATCGCGGTGCTGACCGGATCCGGTTACGTCGGCCAGGGCGCGCACGTGGCGACGATCGAGCGCATGTACAGCAATTTCCTCGGTGCGCAGGTCAATCAGGCGCAGACGACGGCCAGCAGCCTTGAGGCGTATTCGGCCCAGTTGGCCCAGATCAACAACATGCTCGCCGACCCCAATTCCGGGCTGTCGCCGGCCTTGAGCGATTTCTTCAAAGGGGTGCAACAGGTCGCGGCCGACCCGAGTTCGCTCGCTGCCCGTCAGTCGATGCTTTCGGCGGCGCAGGCCATGGTCGCTCGCTACCAGGGGATCGAGGACCGCCTCTCCGAGCTGTATTCTGGCGTCAATGGGCAGATTCAGGGTTACGTCGGCTCGATCAACTCGTATGCCGAGCAGATCGCCCACCTCAACGAACAGATCATCAATGCTCAGGCGGCGACGAGTCAGCCGCCGAACGACCTCTACGATCAGCGCGACCAACTGGTCGCCGACCTGAACAAGCTGATCGGCGTCAACACGACGATGAATACCGACGGTTCGTACAACGTCTATATCGGCAATGGCCAGCAACTGGTGACCCGGACGCAGGTATCGCAGTTGGTGGCTGTGGCCTCGTCCTCGGATCCTTCGCGTCTGACCGTCGGCCTGCGCAACGCCACGGGCAGCCAGGAAATGCCCGAATCGCTGCTCTCGGGCGGCAGCATCAGCGGTCTGCTGGCTTTCCGCAGCCAGTTCCTGGACCGTGCGGCCAACGAGATGGGGCGTGTCGCGGCCTCGATGGCGCTGACCTTCAACGCCCAGCACGCGCTGGGGCAGGACCTGAACGGCAATATTGCCGGCGATCCGACTTTCGCCGGCAATTTCTTCACCATTTCCGGGCCCAAGGTTCTCGCCAACGCGCTCAACCCGGCCAGTGCGGCGAACGTGACCGCCAGCTTCATTTCGCCGCCGCCGAACAACGGCAACTTCTACACCGACCTGACCAACAGCGACTACCAGCTGGCTTACGACGGCACCAACTACACGCTGACCCGTTTGAGCGACCAAGTGTCGTGGTCGGCAGCCAGCGTCGGCGCCTTGAACGCGGCGGTAAACGCCAGCAGCGAGGGTTCGCAGGGATTCACCGTGGCCGTCAGCGGGACGCCGGCGGCCGGATCGAGCTACCTTATCCAGCCGACTCGCGAGCTGGCGCGGAACATCGCCATCAACCCGGTGATCGCTGCCGATCTGCGCCAGATTGCTGCCGCCGCGCCGATCCGCGCCGAGGCGGGAACGGCAAACACCGGTAACGCCATCATTTCCTCCGGTGCGGTGTCGACCGGCTATGCCGCTCCGGCGGCGGGCTCGCCGATCAGTCTGAGCTACAGCGGCGGCAACCTTACGGGTTTTCCGAGCGGGCCGGTGAGCGTGACCAGCAACGGTACGACCACCAACTACACCTATCCAGTGCCGGACGCCGCAATCCCCTACACCAACGGCGCGACGATCACCTTTTCGGGAATCAGCGTGCAGATCAGCGGCACGCCGAAGAACGGCGACACGTTCAGCATTGCACGCAACAGCAACGGCGTGTCCGACAACCGCAATGCCCTGCTGCTCGGCAAGCTGCAAACGCAGAACACGATGGCCGGCGGCAAAGCAACCTATCAGGGCAGCTATTCACAGCTCGTCAGCGACGCCGGCAACAAGGGGCGCGAAGTCCAGGTGACGCTTGATGCGCAGAAAGCGCTGCTCAAGCAGGCTCAGACCGCGAACGATTCGCTCTCCGGGGTCAATCTCGACGAGGAGGCGGCAAACCTGCTGCGATATCAACAGGCCTACCAGGCCGCGGCGAAGATGATCGACATCGGCTCCAAGCTCCTCGATACCATTCTCGCCATCCGTTAAGCCGAAACAAGGACGTCACCATGCGAGTCAGTACCAGCCAAATCTTCGACGCCGGCACGCGTAACCTGATCGACGGGCAAAGCGCCTTGTACAAGACGCAGAACCAGTTGTCGACTGGACGCCGGGTGCTGACGCCGGACGACGATCCGGTGGCCGCGGCGCAGGTCTTGCTGACCTCGCAAGCGCGCGACGTGAATGCGATGTACGCCGACAACCAGAAAAACGCCTCGAGCCAGTTGGCACTGGCCGAGGATCGGCTCAAATCGGTGGTCGATTCCATTCAGTTCATCCAGGAAGAAGTTGTGGCCGGCGGCAATGCCTCGTATTCGGATGCTCAGCGGATGTACATCGCCAAGTCGCTCCAGGGGCAGTTCGACCTGCTCTTCGGGGTGGCGAACAGTCTCGATGCAAGCGGCCACTATCTTTTCTCGGGCTATCAGGGCGAGACGCAGCCGTTCCAGCAGCAGAACGTGGCTGGAACGATCAATGTCAATTATGTCGGCGACGACGGCCAGCGCCTGTTGCAGGTGAGTGGCTCGCGGCAGATCGCGGTCAATGATTCGGGGCGTGACATCTTCCTGCGCAACAGTGCCGGCAATGGCAGCTTCGTGACCGGTGCGGCGGCTGCCAACACGGGCACCGGAATCGTCGATCCGGGCTCGGTGGTGACGCCTCAGAACTGGACGGGACACAACTACACCCTGACCTTCACCTCGGCGACGACCTTCGACGTGACCGATACGACGACCTCGACGACGGTGGCAACCGGCGTGAGCTACACCAGCAACACCGCGATCACCAGCGTTCCCGGGGTGGCGTTCACCATTCAGGGGGCGCCTGCGGCGGGCGACACTTTCAGCGTCCAGCCGAGCAGCGAGCGCAGCCTCTTCAATACCCTGCAGGACCTGATTACGGCCTTCAGCACTCCGATCCAGGGCAATGCGGTGGCCGGCGCGGCGGTGCGCAACACGATCAACGCCAACATGGCCAACCTCGACCAGGCCCTGACCAACGTCTCACGCGTGCAGGCCTCGATCGGCTCGCGCATGGCTGAAATGCAGTCGCTCTCCGGGGTCGCGGCGGATCAGGAAGTGCAATACGCCAAGCAGATTTCCGGGCTTCAGGACATCGACTACGCCGAAGCGATTTCACGCTTCATGACCCAGCAGATGCAACTGCAGGCAGCACAGCAGTCGTTTTCCAAGGTCAGCGGCATGTCCCTGTTCAACTACCTCTGATCATGCGCAGCCGTCTGCTTTCGCTCTTGCCGCTGCTGACCGTTGTCGCAGCCTGCGGGACGACGACGGCGATCAACGACGCCGTCGGCAAGGTGCAGGCGGAACCGCCGGTCGAGGTCGGCAGCGTCGCCGTCGGCGTCGATACGGCGGTGGTGGCCGGGGCTTTGGCGCTTTCGCCGCCGGTGTCGCTCTTCGGGCATGCGCCGTTGACGGCGCCGCAAGCGGCGCTGTTCTATGTGATCTACGATCCGCTGGCGCCCAATTGGCGCATCGAGGAGCGCCGCTTGGACGCGACGACCTTCCAGCTGGCTTTGCGGGCCAAGAATTTCCGCACCGGCGGCGACGGCGAAGCGATTCAGGTCTTGAAGCGCCGGGCCTTGAAGCTGCAGCGCGAACAGGGCTACGCAGCTTATCGCATCCTTGAGTACAGCGAGGGCATTGAGTCGGCGACGCCGTTTTCCTACCGGGTTTCGGCGGGAACGATCGAACTCGTCCAGGCGGACACCAGCGGGCGCAAGTAGCGGCGCCGCCGTTCGGCCTCAGCGCAGGACGAAAATTCCGAGCATCGACTGCAGGCTGTACTCGTAGAGCTGCAAAAGCGGCGTGGCGAGCAGCGAGAGGCCGAAGAGCAGGCCGGAAAACCCGAGCAGGATGGTGACCGGAAAGCCGATGGCAATCAGGTTGAGCTGCGGAGCGACGCGCCCGAGCACGCCGAGCGCGACGTTGGTGATGAGCAGCGCGACGACGATGGGCAGGGCCAGCAACAAGCCGGAAGAAAAGACGATTCCCCCCGCGCGCGCGACGTTGAGCCAGGTGCTCGGGGCGACCGGCCAATGCCCGACCGGAAGGAGAGCGAAGCTTTTCATTAACGTGGCGATGAGCATCAGGTGCCCGTTGCTGACCAGGAAGACGAGCAGCGCAAGGATGCCGAGAAATTCGGAAACGACCGGCGTCTGCGAAGTATTCTGGGGATCGTAGGCGGTGGCGAAACCGAGGCCCATCTGCGTGCTGATCGTCGTTCCCATGAAATCCACGGCGCTCGAGGCCAGGCGCATTACCGTTCCCATGGCATAACCGATCAGCATTTGCTGGGCCAGGACGAGCAGACCCAGGCCGGACGCCGGGTCGATCGCGGGCGCCTTGGGCAGGGCCGGCGCGAGGGCGAGGGCGACGGCCAGTCCGACGGCCAGCCGAATTCGCCGCGGCAGGGCGGCGTTGCTGAACGGCGGCGCGCTGGCGAGCAGGGCGAGGATGCGCGCCAGCGGATAGAGGTAGGCCGCAAGCAGGGCGTTGAACTCGGCCGAAGTGAAGCTGATCATCGCCCGCGCCGTTCAGCCGATGAGCTGCGGGATGCTTTCGAACAGGCGGCGGATGTAGTCGACCAGCAGTTGCAGCATCCAGGGGCCGGCGAGGAGCAGGATGAGGAAGGCGGCGACCAGCTTCGGGATGAAGGAGAGCGTGGCCTCGTTGATCTGCGTCGCGGCCTGGAAAATGCTCACGATCAGCCCGATCACCAGCGTCGACAAGAGCAAAGGTCCGGAGAGCATCAGGGTGACCTCGATGGCCTGACGGCCGATGTTCATGACGATTTCCGGGGTCATGTGGCGAAGCTCATCACCAGGGAGCCCATCATCAGGTGCCAGCCGTCCACGAGGACGAAGAGCATCAGCTTGAAGGGCAGGGAGACCATGATTGGCGACATCATCATCATGCCCATCGACATCAGCACGCTGGCGACGACCATGTCGATGATCAGGAAGGGGATGAAAATGATGAACCCGATCTGGAACGCGGTTTTCAGCTCGCTGGTCACGAAGGCCGGGATCAGCACGCGCATCGGTACGTCTTTCGCCGATTCAAGCTTGGGGGCGTTGGCCAGGCGTGCGAACAGACCCAGGTCGGACTCCCGCGTCTGCTTGAGCATGAAGGCGCGCAAGGGCTCTGCGCCGCGGTCGACGGCCTGTTGGAAGGTGATGCGGTTTTCCGAGAGCGGCCGGTAGGCGTCGTCATAAACCTTTTCGAATACCGGCGACATGACGAAGAAGGTCAGGAACAGCGACATCCCGACGATCACCTGATTGGGGGGGCGAAGTCTGAGTGCCGAGCGCGTGACGCAGCAGGGAGAGGACGATGACGATGCGGGTGAAGCTGGTCATCATCAACATCGCGGCCGGGATGAAGGTCAGCGCGGTGAGAGTGAGCAGGGTCTGGATCGACAGCGTGTAGGTCTGGCTGCCGCCCGGGCCCGGAGTGCTGGTCAGCGCCGGCAGCGCGCTCTGTGCGTAGGCCGCGAGCGGCAGAAGCAGCAGGGCCAGCGTGGCGAGGCGAAGGTGTTTAGTGTTCATTCTTGCGTTCGGCGAATTGCTTGAGCCATTGGCCAAAGGCGCCGTCGCCGGCGGCGGGGAGAGGGAGTTCGCCCTTGGGCAGGGTATGCAGGGTCTTGATCTGTCCCGGGACGATGCCGACGACGAGCCAGGTGTCCTCGACTTCAAGCACGACGATGCGTTCGCGCGGGCTGATCATCAGGCCGCCGACGACGCGCAGGGGGCCGCCGTGGCCGAAGCTCCTTCCGCCGTTGAGGCGGCGCAGAAGCCAGGCACCGAGGAACAAAAGGGCGATGACGAGCAGCAGGCTCAGCAGCATCTGGGCGATGGCGCCACTTGAAACGCCGGGCGATTCACTGCTGCCTTGGGCGATGGCGGCGAACGGCCACGCCAAGAGCGAGGCAACAAGCGCGTGGCGCCGTATGCGGGGGGAATCGAAGCGCGGCGGAGTCATGGTGGCCGCTATCTTAAACCAAAACCCCGGCCAAAACCCGGACAGGGGCTGTGCTTCCCTTCCGGGCGGTCCTGCGTGAGCCGGGCTGCAGTTCAGCGGCCGAGTTTTCGCATGCGCTCGGAGGGGGTGATGATGTCGGTCAGGCGAATACCGAACTTGTCGTTGACCACCACGACTTCGCCTTGCGCGATCAGCGTGCCGTTGACGAATACGCCCATCGGTTCGCCGGCCATGGCGTCAAGCTCGACGACCGAGCCGTGCGCGAGCTGCAGCAGGTTTTTGATCGTGATCTTGGTGCGCCCGAGCTCGACGGCGATCTGAACCGGGATGTCGAGGATCATGTCCAGTTCGTTCATCATCGACGCCTTGCCGCCCGCATCGCCGAAAGATGGGAAGATCTGGGCCGGCTGGGCCGAGGCGTTGGGTGCTTGTTCGGCCATTGCGGCATCGGCCTGGGCCTGTTCGGCCATTGCGGCGGCCCAATCGTCTTCCGCTGAGGTGGCGTTGTCCTGGTTGTCGTCAGCCATGTTTTTCTCCGGCAGCAAAATCGGGCTGCTCCGAGGTGATGAAACGTTCGATCTTGATCGCGAACTGCCCGCCTTGCTGACCGTAACGGCACTCCATCAGCGGCACTTCGTCGATCATGGCGGTGATGACTTCTGGAATCTGCAGGGGAATGATGTCACCGACCCGCATTTTCTGGATGTCGCCCAGCGTGACGGTGGTGGTCGCCAGTTGGGCTTTGATCTCGACTTCGGCATCCTTGAGCTGCTTGCGCAGCATTACGATCCAGCGCTGGTCGGTTGACAGCTGGTCGCTTTGCATCGAGCTGTAGAGCAGGTCGCGGATGGGTTCGAGCATCGAGTAGGGGAAGCAGATGTGCATGTCCGCGGCCGTGCCGCCAAACTCGAGCGAGAAACTCGTCGATACGACGATCTCGGAGGGCGTTGCGATGTTCGCGAACTGCGAGTTCATCTCCGAGCGGATGTACTCGAAGTGAATGTCGTAAACCGGCTTCCATGAACGCGAGTATTCGGTGAACACGACGTTCAGCATGCCCTGGATGATGCGTTGTTCGGTGGCCGTGAAATCCCGCCCTTCAACCCGGGTGTGGAAGCGGCCGTCGCCGCCGAACATGTTGTCGACCACCAGGAAAACCAGGTTGGGGTCGAAGACGAACAGCGAGGTGCCGCGCAGCGGCTTAGCCATGACCAGGTTGAGGTTGGTCGGGACGACCAGGTTGCGGATGAACTCGCTGTATTTCTGGACGCGGATCGGCCCGACCGAAATCTCGGCCGTGCGGTGCATGTAGTTGAACAGACCGATGCGCAGGTAGCGGGCGAAGCGTTCGTTGATCAGTTCGAGCGTCGGCATGCGGCCGCGCACGATGCGCTCTTGCGTGCCGATGTTGTAGGCGCGAATCCCTCCCGAACTCGAGTCTTCGCCCTCGGGTTCGTCCGATTCCCCGGTGACGCCCTTGAGTAGGGCGTCGACCTCGTCCTGGGAAAGGAAGTCGGAACTCATCGCCGTTCTACTGGATGATGAAGGAAGTAAACAGGATGTCCTTGACCGGGCCTTCGCCGGGTTTCGCCGACGGTTCGAGGATCTTGTTGATCAGGTTGCGGATGTCGGCGGCAAGGCCTTCCTTGCCTTCGCGCGTCAGCAACTCGGATGCTTTCTTGCCCGAAAGTAGGAGCATCACGTTGTTGCGAATCTTGGGCGTGTACATCTTGATCCGGTCGCCGACATGCACGTCGGCGACTTCGACCGAAAGGATCAGTTGCAGGTACTGTCCTGCGCTGTCGGGCGACTCGGGGGCGAGGTTGACGGTGAAAGTGTCGAGGGCGACGTAGACCGGTGCTGTTTCCTTAGCGTCCTTCTTTTTCGTGTCCTTGGCTTTCTGGGTCGCGACTTCGCCATCCTCGTGTTCTTCGTCGGCGTTCTTCTTCATCAGCAGGAAGGCGCCAGCGCCGCCAGCGATGAGCAGCACCACGAGCACAGCGGCGATGATGATCAGCAGTTTTTTGCTCTTTTTGGGCGGAGCGGCTTCGCCGCCCTCGGCCGCTTTGGCATCCTTGGCCATTGACAACCCTCTCTATGACAGTCTGTTCTGGTGTTTCCGTGCAAAGACTCAGGCAAAAATGTCGACCAGGCTGCTGCCGCGGACGCTGAGCGTGCTCCGGGGCGCGACGGTCGATGCCGCGTCGGCGCCTAGTATAGCCGGCTCGCCCCGCCATTGCCCGTCGCCACGTGCTTGTCCTTCACCGTTCGCCCCCGAATTCGCCTGACGGAACGATTCGGCGCTGACGTTGGCCTGACCGAGTTCGATGCCCGCACCGGCCAGCATCTCGCGCAGTTTGGGCAGAGCGCTTTCGATGCTCTGGCGCACATCCGCATTGGCCGAGACGAAGCTTGCCGTCGCGCTTCCCTTATCAATGTTCAATGAGATTTCTATCGGCCCCATTTGCGGCGGGTTGAGGGTTAGTTCAGCCGATTGTTTGCCATTGCCCGCCAGCCAGACGATTTTTTGGCCGAAGTCCTGGTTCCAGTTGGCATCGCGGACCGGGGTCTGCACCGCGAGTGTGGCTTCGTGGCGAAGGGGGGACGTCTGTGCCGTGGTCTGGGCGTGCAGCGGCAGGGCGGGGGTGTTGGCCGAAGTTTCTGAGGCAGCCTGGAACTGCGGCAGGCGATCACTGGCGTGGGCCAGGGTTTCGGCAAATTTTGCCGGTGACTTATCGTTGCCTGCAGCGGCAAGCGGGATGGCTTCGCCGTCAGTCTTACTGGCGGCAGCATCAGTTTCCAGGGGAGGCTGGCCCGCATCGTGTGTCGTCGTAGCGGGCGTCGAGAGTCCCTGGGCGAGGCCCGGCAAAGCGTCGCCTGATGCCGGTACCGGCGCTGAGGGCGGCGTGATGCGCGTTTCGACGGGTGGGACGAGCGCGAGCGCCGCCATGAGCTGGGCTGCGCTGGCTTCGGCGGAGTCGCTTGCGCTGAGCGTGACACCGTCGCTTCCCGGTGGCGCCTGATCCGCGGTCGATTCGTTTCCCGTGCCGGCCACCAAGGCTTGTGGCGTCGTGCCCGCAGCCAATTGGCCGAGCAGGAGGCTGGCGAAATCGCCGCCCACAGCGCTTGCGCCGTCGCCGCCAGGATCGGCGTTCGTTCCGGCGGTTTGGGGCGCGGGTTTTGCGGCGGGCGTGAGCAGGGTTATGGCCATGGCGGTGTACGAAAAAACGGTCCGGGCTCTTCTGAGCAAGCTCTGTGCCAGTTCCTGCGCGACCGCTGTCGCGCGGGTCCGATTCAGCTGTCCTCGCGGCGTCGTCGGGCGGCGATCTCGTCTTGCTGTTTCTGCTCGCTTTTTTGCTCGCGCAGCGCCTCACTGCGGGCGTGGCGTTCGGCCAGGGTGTCGAAGGCCCGCAGCTTCTTGCGCTGTTCCTGCCAGTTCCTCTGGCCGAGCGCGGTGTGGCGCTCGTGCTGAGCCACGGCTTGCGCCTGCAGTTCGATGGCTTCGTCGAGACGGTTAAGGAATTCCTGGAAATTATGCCACTCGCGCTGGCCGATGCCGTTCTGGGCCGCACTACGGAAGCGATGGGCGTAGTCGTCGCGGTAGTTGCGCAGCAGGTCGAGCTTGGTCTTCGCGTCGCGCTCGCTGGCGATCAAACGGGCCAATTGGAGGGTTGCCTCGTCGCTGCGCACTTGCATCAGTTCGAGGACGGTTTGCAGGGAAAACGGCTTGGTCATGGCGCGAAAAGCGGCCGGCAAGGCCCGGAACGGCGTTCTTCAGTCTAGCGTGAGCCGGCGAAAAGGGTGTACAGGTTTTCCAGGCTGCTACCGTAGTCGGCGCGGATGCCCAGCGACTGCTGCAGGAAGCGTTCGAACGCCGGGTAAAGCCGGATCGCTTCGTCGAGCGCTGGGTCGGAACCGCTGGCGTAGGCGCCGACGTTGATCAGGTCACGCGAGCGTTGGTAACGCGAGTAGAGCTGCTTGAAGCGGCGGATCTGCTCGAAATGGTCGGGGGTGATGAGGTTTACCATGGCGCGCGAGATCGACTGCTCGATGTCGATCGCCGGGTAGTGGCCGGCGTCGGCAAGTGCCCGCGTGAGCACGATGTGGCCGTCGAGAATGGCGCGTGCCGCGTCGGCGATCGGGTCTTGCTGGTCGTCCCCTTCCGCGAGCACGGTGTAGAACGCGGTGATCGAGCCGCCGCCCTCGGGACCGTTGCCGGCGCGTTCGACCAACTGCGGCAGGCGGGCGAAGACCGACGGCGGATAACCACGGGTGACCGGCGGTTCGCCGATGGCCAGGGCGATTTCGCGCTGCGCCATGGCGTAGCGGGTGAGCGAGTCCATGATCAGCAGGACGTGCCGTCCCTGGTCGCGGAAATGCTCGGCGATCGCCGTGGCGTAGGCGGCGCCCTGCAGCCGCATCAAAGGGCTGACGTCGGCCGGTGCGGCGACGACGACGGCGCGCTTGAGTCCTTCCTCGCCGAGGATCTGTTCGATGAACTCCTTGACCTCACGTCCGCGTTCGCCGATCAGCCCGACGACGATGATTTCGGCCGAGGTGTAGCGGGCCATCATCCCCAGCAAAACGCTCTTGCCAACGCCCGAGCCGGCGAAGAGGCCCATGCGCTGGCCGCGACCGACGGTGAGCAAGGCGTTGATGGCGCGCACGCCGACGTCGAGCGAATGATCGATCGGTGCGCGCGCCATTGGATTGAAGGGGCGGCCCTGCAAGGGGCGCAAACTTTCCGCCTGTAAGGGGCCGTGCCGGTCGAGCGGCCGACCGGCGCCGTCGACGACGCGTCCGAGCAGGGAAGGGCCGACGGGGAGCAGCTTGGCACGATCGACCGCGCGCCGGCGGGCTTGGCGCGGCTGGCCGATGCGCGGCGGTTGGGCGGGCGGATCGATGGCCACCACGCGGGCGCCGGGCGAAAGACCGTAGACGTCTTCCGAGGGCATCAGGAACAGGCGTTCGCCGTTGAAGCCGACAACCTCGGCCTCGATCGGCGAGCCGCCGTGCGGCAGGATGCGGCAGGAGCTGCCGAGCGGCAGTTTGAGGCCGGCGGCCTCCATGACGAGGCCGTTGATGCGCGTCAGGTGCCCGCTGGGAAGCAAGGGATTGGCCTGGGCAGCAGCTTCACGGCAGCCTTCGAGCAGGGCTCGCCAGGCGGCGTGGTGCGGGTTCGCGGGCGTGTCGCTCATGCCCGTCCTCAGGGCTTTTCGGCCTGCCCGGCCAGCCATTCGGTGCTGATCCCCATGGCCTCGATCACGCGCCGCCAGCGGGTCTCGACGGTCGCGTCGACCTCGCTGGCGCCCATCTCGACTCGGCAGCCGCCGCGCGTCAGCCCAGCGTCCTCGATGATGCGCCAGTTGTTGTGGGTCAGTTGCTCGCCGATTTTCTGGCGCACAAGGCGGGCATCATCCGGGTGTAGAAAGAGCGCCGGGTGGCCGTTGAGGACGTTGGGGCTGGCGACTGCCTCGCGGACCACCGGCAGGATCATCTCGGGCTTGATCTGCAGGGTCTGACGGACGACTTGGTGGGCGATTTCGGTGGCGGTGGCCAGCAGCTGCTCGGCGATCTGCTGGTCGACGTCCTTGAGCGCTGCGGGCAGGTGGGTGAGAAGCGCCGACATCTGGTCAGCGAGGGCCCGTGCGGCCGCCTGACCTTCGGAAAAGCCGGCGTCGAAGCCCTGTTGGTGGGCTTCCTGGTGGATGCGTTCGATGTCGGCTGCGGTGGGTAAGGCGAGGGCGGAAACGCTTTCCGCATCGGGGGCGTCCGGCGCGTCCGGCGGCGTTTCCGGCGTGCTCTCGGCGGCCTTGGCGGCGCGTGCGGCGGCCTGCTCGGCCTCGTCGAAGGCGGCGACCTCCCAGCGTTGGTAGGCGGTGAGCTTTTCCTTGGGCAGGAAACCGGTCATGGCGGAAGCCTGCGTCGCTTAGACCATCTGCTCGCCGCCGGCGCCGCCGAGGACGATCTGACCTTCGTCGGCCAGACGGCGGACGATCTTGAGGATTTCCTTCTGTTCGGCCTCGACTTCCGAGAGACGCACCGGGCCACGCGATTCGAGGTCTTCGCGCAACATTTCGGCGGCACGTTGCGACATGTTTTTGAAGATCTTTTCGCGCAAGGGCTCGGAGGCGCCCTTCATGGCCAGGATCAGCGAGTCGGACTGAATTTCGCGCAGCAGGAGCTGGATCGCGCGGTCCTCGAGGTCGAGCAGGTTTTCGAAGACGAACATCTCGTCGAGGATCTTCTGGGCGAGGTCGGGATCGTATTCGCGGATCGCGTCGACCACCGTCGTCTCGTTCGCGGTGCCCATGAAGTTGAGGATCTCGGCCACCGCGCGTACGCCGCCCATGGCCGATTTCTTGATGTTGGCCGAGCCCGAAAGCAGGCGCAGCATGACGTCGTTGAGTTCCTTGAGTGCCTCGGGCTGGATACCTTCAAGGGTGGCGATGCGCAGCACCACGTCGTTGCGCAGGCGCTCGGAGAAATGGTTGAGGATGTCGCTGGCGTGGTCGTGTTCCAGATGCACGAGGATGGTGGCGATGATCTGCGGATGCTCGTTGCGGATCAGGTCGGCGACCGTCGGCGCGTCCATCCACTTCAAGCCTTCGATGCCGTTGGTGTCGCCACCCTGCAGGATGCGCGAGATCAGGTTGGCCGCCTTGTCGTCGCCGAGCGCCTTGGTCAGCACCGAGCGCACGTAAGCGTCGCTGTCGATGTGCACGGCCGCCGATTCGGTTGCCGTGCGTTGAAAATCGGCGAGCACTTCCTCGACCTTGGCCCGGGGAACGGTCTTCATGCTGGCCATGGCGTGGCCGAGCTTCTGGACTTCCTTCGGCCCGAGGTGTTTGAGGACTTCGGAGGCGTAGTCCTCGCCCAGGGCGATGAGCAGGATGGCGCTCTTCTCGATGCCGTCGTCAGCTGGCATTGGCGCCCGTCCAGTCCTTGATGATGTTGGCGACGACCTTGGGATCCTGCTGCGCCATGTCGCGCGCCTGCGTGATCCTTTGCTCGAAGCTGTTTACCGCCTTTTGTTCTGCGGGCGCCCCTTCCTCGTCGACGATGTCGACGTTGCTTCCGAGCTTCTGTCGCGCTTGCGGCGGCGGCTCGAGCATGGTCTTGACGAGCGGCAGGACGATCTTGAGCATCAGGTAGGCGAGGATGCCGGCGATTGCCGCGTACTTGAACAGTTCCTTGGCCAGGGCCAGAATTTCGGGGTCCTTCCACAGCGGGATGTCGACGGTGCTCGATTCGATCGCGGTGAAAGGCGCGTTGGCGACCGAGACGGTGTCGCCGCGTTCCTTGTTGTAGCCCATCGCCTCGCGCACGAGGTCGTTGATCTGCTTGATGTCGGCATCGGGCAGCGGCTTGACGGCGCCCTTGGCATCCTTGCGATGGTTGATCACCACTGCTGCCGAGAGGCGCTTGACTGCACCGACCGACTGCTTGGTGTGGCGGATGGTCTTGTCGACCTCGTAGTTGATCGTCGAATCCTTGCGCGTGTTGATCGGTTGCGCAACGCTGTTGATCGAGGCCTGCACGCCGGCGGCGTTGAGCTGGCCCGGGACCGGCTGTCCAGGTGCTGCAGGCGGAGCTCCCGCGCCGGCCACCGGCGGCTGGGTCAGCGGGGCCGTGGCGGGAACCGGCGGCTGGTTGGTCAACGCGCCCGGGACGCCTTGGGCCGAGGGCGTGGTGCTCGCCGATTCGCTGGTCTGCTGGCTACGGATGCTGACCTCAGGCGGTGTGGCGTTCGGGCGGTGCGTTTCTGCGGTCTGTTCGCTTTGCGAGAAATCGACGTCGGCAGCAACCTGGACGCGGGCGTTACCCTTGCCGACGATGGGTTCGAGAATGGCTTCGATGCGCTTGATGGCGCTCGATTCGATCTCCTGCACGTAGCGCAGCTGGATCGGGTCGAGTCCGGCTTCGGTGAGCTTGCTCTTCAGTTGAGAGAGCATCGCACCGCTCTGGTCGATCAGCGTCACGCTCGCGGTGGCGAGGTTGGGGACGCTGGCCGCAACGAGGTTCTGAATGCCGGCAATCTGCGACGGCTCAAGCGAACGCCCGGGGTAGAGGTTGAGCAGCACCGAGGCCGAGGGTTTGAGCTCCTCGCGCACGAAGACAGTGGGCTTGGGAATCGCAAGGTGAACCCGCGCCGCCTGCACCGCGCCGATCGACTGGATGGTGCGCGCCAACTCGCCTTCAAGGCCGCGCTGGTAATTGATTTGTTCAGCGAACTGGCTAATCCCGAATTTCTGGTTTTCGAGCAGTTCGAAGCCGACGCCGCCGCTCTTGGGCAGGCCTTGCGACGCCAGGCGCAGGCGGACTTCATGCACCTTGCTGCCGGGGATCAGGATGGCGCCGCCGCTGTCATTGAACTTGTACGGCACGTTCATCTGGTCGAGCGCGGCGATGATGGCGCCGCCGTCGCGTTCGCCGATGTTGGAAAAAAGGATGCGGTAGTCGGCCTGCTTGAGCCAGGTGCTGGCGGCGACGCCGATGGCGATGATCGCCGCGATGGCGACCATGAGCAGGATCTTCTGCTGGTTGGTGAGGCGCGAGAGGGCGTAGCGCAGACGATCGCCGAGATTGTCCGCGCCAGTTGCCATGCTTTCGGTTCCGGTTGCCGCCATGCCTGCGCCAGTAAAAGTACAACGTCAATGAAACTTGGTCTTCGCTCGCTTTCCTGCTGCGGTGAACATCGCGTCGAATCAAGCAGGAAGCGAAAAGTGCTAAGAATTATTCTACTATTGTAGCTGTGAATTGCATGGGATTATCCAACGAATGAGCGAGGCGCCGCAAACATCGGCCAACGAGAGCAAAGCGGAAGAGTTGCAACGCGCCTTTGCCGTTTTCAATCAGGTTTCGCACGAACTGACGCAGGCCTACATGGCTTTGCAGGCGCGTGTCGAATCCCTGACCTCCGAACTGGCCGTTGCCAACGGCGAGTTGCGCCGTCAATATCAGGAAAAAGAAGCGCTGTCCGAGCGCCTCTCGCTGCTGCTCAACGCTTTGCCGGCGGGGGTCGTGGTTCTCGATAGCGCGGCCCGGGTCGGCGAGGCCAATCCTGCAGCACGACAGATGTTCGGCGACACCGTGCTCGGCGGCGAGTGGTCGCGGGTTCAGGCCGAACTGATCGCCACCGAGGCGCCGGACGAATGGCTGCTGGGCGCGCGCCGCGTGTCGATCGCCGAGAGTCCGCTTGATTCGGCCGGCGGCAGGTTGCTGCTGGTGCATGACATCACCGCCGCCCATGCCCTGAAAGCCAATGCAGAACGCAATCAGCGCCTGGCTGCGATGGGCGAAATGGCAGCCTCGCTGGCGCATCAGCTCCGCACGCCTTTGGCGACCGCCTTGCTTTACAGTGCCAACCTGGCGCAACCGGACCTTTCGGAAACAGCGCGGACGCGCTTTGCCGGCAAGGCCGCCGAGCAACTCCGGCGGCTCGAACGCTTGATCCAGGACGTTCTGCTCTTCACCCGCGGAGAAAGCCTCGGGCGCGATCGGATCGAACTGCGCAGCTTGCTTGACGAGGCGGCGCAGACCATTGCGCCCCTGTGTGCCGAACGCGGCGTGCGTTTCGTCCCGACGCTGGAGGTCGGCGACTTTATAATGACGGGCAGCCGCAAGGCGCTGGCCGGGGCTTTGATCAACCTGCTCGAGAACGCCTTGCAAGCCTGTGAGGCTAGCCCTCCCGGTGACGGGCAAGTAACGCTCGCCGCGCAGGTCGATCAGGGGCTGGTGAGCGTGAGCGTCCGGGATTCAGGGGTGGGCATGAGTGCCGAAACCCAGGCCCGGATCTTCGAGCCCTTCTTCACCACACGCGGGCAGGGCACTGGCCTGGGGTTGGCGATTGCGCTTGGCGTGGCGCGCGCGCATGGCGGGCGCATCAGCGTCCAGTCACGGCCCGGGGCCGGTTCGGAATTCATCCTGGCGTTGCCCGTGGCGTCGCCGGGGACCACATTGGACGCAACATGACGCAAAGCTTACCGATCCTGGTCGTCGAAGACGACCCCAACTTGCGCGAGGCCGTTTGCGACACCCTTGAGCTTGCCGGGCACGCGGTGCTCTCCGCCGATGGCGGCGTAGCGGCGCTCGAGGTGCTCTCCGCGCACGCCGTGGCTCTGGTGGTGAGCGATGTGCGCATGCTGCCGATGGACGGAATCGCGCTGCTCAAGGAAATTCGCAAGCGTTATCCGCACCTGCCCGTGGTGTTGATGACGGCTTTCGCCGACGTCGATCGCGCGGTCGAGGCGATGCGTTCCGGGGCGTGCGACTTTTTGCTCAAACCCTTCGAGCCGCAGGCCTTACTCGAACACGTGACGCGCTACCGTTTGCCCGAAGCGCTCGACGCCGAAGGTGTGGTGGCCGAGGATGCGGCGAGCCGCCAGCTCTTTGCGCTGGCGATGCGCGTGGCGCAGACCGATACGACGGTGCTGCTGACAGGAGAAAGCGGCGTTGGTAAAGAAGTCGTCGCGCGCTACATCCACAATCATTCGGCGCGCCGCGCCGGGCCTTTCGTGGCGATCAACTGTGCGGCGATTCCCGACAGCCTGCTCGAGGCCACCCTGTTCGGCTACGAAAAAGGCGCGTTTACCGGCGCGCAACAGGCGCAGGCCGGAAAATTCGAACAGGCGCAGAACGGCACCCTGCTGCTCGACGAAGTGACCGAGATGCCACTGGCGCTACAGGCCAAGCTGTTGCGCGTCCTGCAGGAGCGCGAGGTCGAGCGGGTGGGAGGAAAGAAACCGGTGCCGCTCGACATCCGCATCATCGCCACCTCCAACCGCGACATGGCCGATGCCGTGGCGCGCGGTGTTTTGCGCGAGGACGTGTATTACCGGCTCAATGTTTTCCCCTTGTTGATTCCGGCGCTGCGCCAGCGGGTGGGCGACATCGTGCCTCTGGCGCGCCATTTTCTTGCCGAGCACGGAGGGCGCTCCGGTCGGGCAGGGTTGCGCCTTTCCCGTGACGCGGAGACGGCGCTGTGCCGCCATGTCTGGCCGGGCAACGTGCGCGAGTTGGAGAACGTCATGCAGCGGGCGGTGATCCTGGCCGCCAGCGACAGCGTTGAAACCGGCGATCTGCACCTGGTTTCGGCCGGCGTTCCGGCGGCACCGCTCAGCGTTCCGACAACTCCGGTCGAGGTGCCGGCTCAGGCACGCAGTGACAACATCCGAGATCTGGAACGCGAGCACATCCTCGAAACGCTGGCCGCTGCAGGCGGTTCGCGCAAACTTGCCGGTGAGCGACTGGGGATGTCGGAACGAACTTTGCGGCATAAACTCAAACAGTACCGCGAAGCCGGTTTGTTCGAAGGCTGAACCCGTTGCCTGGGGCGTGGATGTCGCGTAACTTGGCCTGATTCTTGCTGAAGGTTAGGCAAGAGAATGTGGAGAGGCAGATGGATACCAAAGGAATTGATCAGATGTTGAGCGTCCTGCGCGCGACCGCGGCACAGGCCAGCGGCCGTCCGGCCGAGGCGCCGACAGCGGCGGGTGGGGTTGATTTTGCCCAAGTGCTGCAGAATTCGATCGATCAGGTTAGCCAGACGCAGCGGCAAGCGGAAAACATGGCGGCAAAATTTGCCGCCGGTGACAGCGATGCCAACCTGCACGAGGTGATGATCTCGCTGCAGAAAGCCAACCTCTCGTTCCAGGAAATGGTCCAGGTGCGCAACAAACTGGTCACGGCTTACAACGACATGATGAACATGCAGGTCTGAGCGCGGTGTCGCTCGATCACGGGTTGGAGAACGATGGCGCCGGAAGGCGCCATCGTCATTTGCAGGTTTGGTTTTGCCGCTAACGATCGCACCGGATCTCGGTGTGCGCCAGAACTCAGGAGGTTGGGGTGGGGGAACACAGCTTTTCCGGACTGCAAACCTTACGTTGCGATGACCTGCTCAGCGTCGTTCGAGGGCGGCACGGATGGTTTTTGGCCAACCGTCACGACGCTTACATCGGTGCCGCCCTGCTCATGTACGGCGAGTACAGCGAGCTTGAATGGCATCTGCTCGAACGTATGGTTTTCTCCGACAAGGATGTCATCGAAGTCGGGGCCAATATCGGCACGCATTCGGTTCCTCTGGCGAGGAAGCTGAGCGAGATCGGGCGGCGTCTCTTGGTCGTCGAACCGCAACCGGTCATCTTCCAGAGCCTGTGTGCCAACCTGGCGCTGAACGGGCTGCTCAACGTGAGCGCCGAGAACGTGGCCTGCAGTGATGCACCGGGCCAGTTGCGCTTCGTTGAACCGGATTACCGCCAGCCGGCGAATTTCGGCGGGGTGGCGATGCTGGAAGCGGCCGAGGCCGGACGTGTAGTTCGCTGCGTGCGTCTGGACGACATTGTTCCGGCCGAGTTCGACGTCGGGCTGATCAAGATCGACGTCGAGGGCTTTGAACAGAAAGTGATCACTGGCGCCGAGAAGACGATCAGGCGCTGTCGCCCCTTCCTTTACCTTGAGAACGACCGTCTCGAGAAGTCCAGAGCCTTGATCGAAGCGCTTTGGGCGCTGGATTACGCGCTGTGGTGGCACCGCCCGTCGTTATTCAATCCGAACAATTACGCTGGTGTAGCCGAAAATGTTTACGGGGCCGTGCGCTCGCTCAACATGCTTGCCATTCCGCGGGAGATTCCTGCCGAAATCGGAGGCCTGACGCCGGTCGTCGACGCGGCGTTCCATCCCTTGGGCAGCGCCTGAGGTTGGCCTGGCCGCGCTTAGGCAAGACCCGAAAGCCGCGCCTTACGCTCGCGCTCAATGCGTGAGATGTAACGTTGCACCATGCTCAGGCGCGCTGGCGGAACGGCGACGAACTCACAGCCGACGCGGACGAAGCGTGCTCCGCTGCGCGTTGCGACATCGAACATGTTGCGTACGCACAGGGTCGCCACCAGCAATCCCTCTTCAGGCAGCATCATCCGGCAGTCGTCGAGTTGATCGCCGCGTTGGAATAGCTGCGCCTGTTCGGGCTGAACCATCAGGCCGACGCCACCGCCACTGATGTCGAGCAAGGGCAACTCGATGGCCGCGAGGCTACCGTCGTGCAGGCGCAGGTGAGTGGTCATGCGGATCGGCTGGGCAATCGGCGTGGACAAGCGGAAATACTCGCGCCGCTGCAGGCGGAGCAGGGAGGCGGGCAATTCGCCGATAAAGGCCGCGCGTCCTTCATGCACCGCGGAGGTCAGGCGGCTGAGGCTAAATTGAATCTTGACCTTGTCGAGGACCGTGGTGAGGATCAGCCGATCGGCGCGTAGCGCGCGCGCGTTCATTTCCTCGTTGCTGCCGATGTCGAGGATGAAGCTGCGCAGATCGGGCGAGAGCGCGAGCATCGAGGTGAGCAGGAAGGACTGTCCCTGGTCGAAATGCACGGTGATCATCGCGCCTTTGTGGATCAGCAGGCGCAGAATGGACAGAATCTCGACGCGCGAATGCAGCAGATATTTGCTGTAGACGTCGGCCTGCTCCAGCTCGAAGCCGTGGGGTAAATCATCTGCAGCGGGCATGGCGTCGATGTCGGGCATGTTCTGATCGTGTCTTGCGGCAAAAGGCCGGAAGAGTGTAGCAGTGGCTGGAATGACGCGCCACTATGCCGGCGGCGAAATGCAGTGGTTGCCCGACGAAGGCCGAAATGACGAAGGCACCGGTCACGGACCGAGGCCTTCTAGGCTCTGGTGGGCCGTCCGGATAGACACCCAAGCGGATTCGTTTCTCCTCGCCGCCAAAGCGATATTTCATGCGCCACTACTTACCTCCACTCGGCGAGATTTCGAGGTAAGGGCCGCCTCCATCGAAAAGCTCCTGTGTCTTTGCGCTGGGCCTTACGTTAAGGTAGATCACCAGTTCTTCCCGTCCGGCGTTCAGGGGGGTCTGCAGTCGATGCGCCGTATGGCTG
This sequence comes from Propionivibrio sp., assembly GCF_041441355.1. Taxonomy (GTDB): domain Bacteria; phylum Pseudomonadota; class Gammaproteobacteria; order Burkholderiales; family Rhodocyclaceae; genus Propionivibrio. The sequence continues at coordinate 69,726 of NZ_JASDTF010000004.1, read as the reverse complement.
CCGTCCTGGACCGTGTCGCGCTTGCGCCAGCGTCGGATCGTCTCGCGCGTAACGTTGAATTGCCGCGCTGGTTCGTAGTCGCTGCCGGTGGCTTTCTGGATCGCCGCGCGGATCGCAGGCGTGGTCGTGGCGTTCTGGTGCAAGGAAATCAACATGAGGTCCCGTGATGACTCCATTCTGTCATGATCGCCGTGCGAACTTTACGCCCCATTAGGAGCGGATGCTTGGATTTTAGAATGTATTCGTCCGGGACCCAGTAGGTAGCCAGTGCCGCACTTCGAATTATAGTGTTTTCAATGCTTTTGGCATTGGCCCTGGTCGAGCAAGATTTAAAAAGCCGGCAACGAAAGTTGCCGGCTTTTTTGTTTTTTACCTTGGCCGCGTGTGACGCGGAGGGCCGGAGTCGTATCCGTCAGGGATACCACGCCAATTGCTGCTGCAACTGGACGACGCTGCCGACGATGATCAGCGCCGGGGAGGCGATGTGTTCGGCAGCGACACGTTGCGCCAGTGTGGCGAGGTCGCCGACGACGACGCGTTGCGCGGCGCGGGTGCCGTTTTCGACGGCTGCGGCCGGGTGTTCGGGCGGCAGGCCGTGGGCGATCATCTGGCGGCAGATTTCGGCGCAGCCGCCCACGCCCATGTAGAAGACGACCGTCTGTGCCGGGCGCGCCAGCGCCGGCCAGTCGAGGTTGACCGTACCGTCCTTGAGGTGGCCGGTGGCGAAGACGACGGTCTGCGCGTGGTCGCGGTGGGTCAGCGGGATGCCGGCGTAGGCGGCGCAGCCTGCGGCCGCGGTGACGCCGGGGACGATTTCGAAGGGGATGCCGTGTGCGGCAAGGGTTTCGATCTCCTCGCCGCCGCGGCCGAAGATGAAGGGGTCGCCGCCTTTAAGGCGGACGACGTGTTTGCCGGCGCGCGCCAGTTCGACGAGCAGGAGATTGAGTTCGTCTTGCGGCAGGGTGTGGTTCGAGGCTTTTTTTCCGGCGCAGATGCGTTCGCATCCGGGGCGGGCGAGTGCCAAGGCGTCGTCGGCGATCAGGTGGTCGTAAACGATTGCGTCGGCGTCGGCGATCAGGCGCGCGGCGCGCAGGGTCAGCAGGTCGTGGGCACCGGGGCCGCTGCCGACGAGGTAAACCTTGCCCGACGGGGCAGGAGAGGATTCGTTGTCCATCGTATTGAATGCGCAAGCAGGAGGCATAAGGATACGGGGCTGCGAGGGCGGCTACAAGCGGCTTGCGGCCGGGTGGACGGGCGCAGTGGCCTGTGGCAAGGTTCGCGCTGTCCTGCCGCGGTCGTGCGCGCAGGCGTATGAGGAGTGAGGCTGATGGAGTATGTGGTGAATATTGTCGCCGCGCCGGTGGATGAGGCGCAGGCCGTGGCCGATTCGGAGTGTCCGCTCGACGAGTGGCGGGGCATCGACGCTCCCGGGGTGACGCCGGCCATGTTGGCACAGATCGAGAGCACCTTGACCGGCGCCGCCCTGTCCGAGTCGCTCGACCGGTGCGAGCCCTTGGCCTGGGGTGAGGGCGGGGCGAGTGTCCTGCGTCTGGACGATGCCCTTGGTGAGCGCCTGGTGGCGTGCGACGAGGAGATGCTGGCGCGTTGTGCGGAAGAGCTGGCGGGCAGCGAGGCCTTTGAGAACGAGGCGTGGGCGGAGGAGGAGATCCTGTCCTTGCTCCTGGCCCTGCACGATCTCGCGGAAAGCGCCGAGGATGAAGGCGCGGCCTTTTTCGTCTGGTTGTGCGCGTGTTGAACCCGGGCCGGGGGCGCAACGTTCCCGGGGCTGGCGTGGCGGCAGGGGCGCGGATCGGGTAAGATTTCCGACACGGTCCCTTCTGTCACATTCTTTCGCGCCGACTGCCGTGCGGCGCGTCCCCTCCGCCGTTTTTCTCTAGTCCGCATTTCGCGTTCTGCTGCGCTGGCCGCTGCTTTGGCCGGGCTTTGAAAGCATCATGAATCGTTCGCAAGCCAATATCCTTCTCGTTCTGGTGGCCTTGATCTGGGGCTCGGCCTTCGTTGCCCAGGCCCGCGGTATGGACGGCGTCGGCCCGTTCACCTTCACCGGCCTGCGCTTCCTGCTGGGCGTTTGCGTTGTTGCGCCGTTCGCCTGGCGCGACTGGCGAAAACTGCAGGCGCGCGAAGTCCGGCCTGGAAAGCCCGAGCTCTACGGCGTTGTCGGGCTCGGGGCCTTGCTGGCGCTGGGGGCTGTTTTTCAACAGATCGGCATGCTCTACACGACGGTGACCAACGCCGGTTTCCTGACCGCGCTCTACGTGCCGCTGGTGCCCTTGCTTTCCTGGGGGCTGCTGCGTTTGCGCCCGCATTGGTCGACCTGGCCGACCGCGCTCGGCTGCCTGTTCGGGACTTGGTTGTTGTCGGGGGCGAACGGTTTGAACGTCGGCGTGGGGGATGCGTGGGTCATTCTCAGCAGCCTGTTCTGGGGGCTGCACGTCCTCTACGTCGGGCGCATCGCCGAGCGCGTTGGCGGCGCCTTTCTGGTCGCCTGGGGGCAGTTCCTCGTCGTGGGCGTGGTGTGTACGGCGTGGGCGATCGGGTATGAAACGATTACCCTCGACGGGTTACGCGAAGCGCTGGTGCCCATCCTGTACACCGGGGTCATCTCGGTCGGTTTCGCCTATACCGGGCAGGTCGTCGCCCAGCGCTATGCCGGCGCAGCGGACGCGGCGATCATTCTCTCGTCCGAGACGCTCTTCGCCGCGCTGTTCGGATACCTGATGATGGGCGACCGGCTCAATGCCGCCGGCGTGGCCGGTTGCGTGCTGATCTTCGTCTGCATCATCGCCGTGCAACTGGCGCCGCTCGTCGGGGCGCGTGTCCAGGCCGACGGCGCACGCGGCTGACGGCGGGCGCCGCATTATGCTACGCCGCGCGCGTTAGATCGGGCGCAGGGGCAGGATCAGCTGCCGATCTCGAAGGCGACGCGGATGCCGCTGATCAGCATCTGCACGGCCATGGTGATCAGGATCAGGCCCATCAGGCGTTCCATGGCCTCCATCCCGGCTTTGCCGAAGATGCGGGCGAACCAGCGCGAGGTGAGCAGGCAGACGGTGTTGATGGTGCCGGCGACGACGATGGCGCCGATCCACAGCAACGTGTCGCCGCTTTGACGCGAGGCGAGCAGCACCGTGGCCAGCGCCGTCGGTCCGGCGATCATCGGGACGGCCAGGGGAACGATGAAAGGCTCGCTTTCCGGCGCGTCTTCGCCCGTCGCGCTCTTGTGAGGCTGCGGAAAGACCATGCGCAGGGCGATCAGGAAGAGGATCAGTCCGCCCGAGATGGTCAGCGCCGGGTCGCTCAGGCGCATCAGGGCGAGGAGGTGGTCGCCGATCAGCAGGAAGCCGATCATCACCAGAATGGCGATGCTGCATTCACGCAGGATGATGCGCGAACGGCGTTCCTCGGGGACGTTGCGCAGGAGCGAGAGGACCACCGGCATGTTCCCGAGCGGGTCGAGAATCAGCAGCAGCAGGAAAACGAAGGAGACGAGTTCACCGTTCATGGGCGTCGGTGGCCGGCGGCGTGGAAAGGGCAATTGTCGCAGATTCGCCGTGTGCCGGCGACTGCGTGGCGCAACTCAGAACCCTTTGGAAAACCTCAGAACCCGTGCCTGACCTGCGACAGGAAGGCTTGGGCGCGCTCGTGATCGGGGTTGGTGAAGAAGGCTTGCGGCGTGGTGTCTTCGAGGATGCAGCCCTCATCGAAGAAGATCACGCGGTCGGCGACTTCGCGCGCAAACCCCATCTCGTGCGTGACGACGAGCATGGTGATGCCGGTGTGCGCCAGTTCGCGCATGACCGCGAGCACTTCGTTGACCATCTCCGGGTCGAGCGCCGAGGTCGGCTCGTCGAAGAGCAGCACCTTGGGGTCCATCGCCAGGGCACGCGCGATGGCGACGCGCTGCTGCTGCCCGCCGGAGAGCTGGACGGGGTACTTGTGCGCCTGGTTCTTCAGCCCGACGCGTTCGAGCAGGGCCAGCGCCCGGGCTTCGGCTTCTTCCTTCTTCATGTTGCGCACGCGCATCGGCGCCAGCGAGACATTGCGCAGGATCGTGAGGTGCGAGAAGAGGTTGAAGCTCTGGAAGACCATGCCGACCTCGCGCCGGATGGCGTCGAGGTTCTTCAGGTTGTCGTTGAGCGTGATGCCGTCGATGACGATCTCGCCCGAATCGTGCGTCTCGAGCCGGTTCAGGGTGCGCAGGAAGGTCGACTTGCCTGAACCCGAGGGGCCGATGATGGCGGTGACCTGGCCTTCGATGAACGAGGCGGAGACGTCGCGCAGGGCGTAGAAGTCGCCGAAACGCTTGGCGACGTTGCGCGCGACGATGATGGGCTTGGAGGCGGTGCTCATGCTCGGATTAGCGCTTCTGGCCGACGTCGAGCTTGGACTCAAGCGCCGCGGTCAGGGTGGTGAAGGCCGTCGTCAGGATCAGGTAGATCGCGGCGAGCGTCATGAAGACAGGGATCGGCTGGTAGCTTTCGGCCTGCACCCGGTAGCCGATCATGGTCAGTTCGACGACGCTGATCGCATAGGCCAGCGACGAATCCTTGACCAGCGACGCCAGGTTGTTGGCCAGCGCGGGTAGCGCGACGCGCAGGCTTTGCGGCAGGATGATGTCGATGAAGGTCTGGCCCGGGGTCAGGCCGAGGGCGCGGGCCGCTTCGATCTGGCCGTGCGGTACGGCGAGGATGCCGGCGCGGACGCATTCGGTGTTGTAGGCGCCGACGTTGAGCGCCAGGGCGATCGCCGCGCAGGCGAAGTCGGAGAGGACAATGCTCTCGGGCAGCATCGTCGGCAGGACCAGCCAGACGAAGAGAATCTGGAGGAGCAGCGGCGTGCCGCGGATCAGCCAGACGTAGAAATCGCACAGCCAGCGCAGCGGCGGGAGCTTGGAGAGCTTGCCCATGCCGGCGACCACGCCGAGCACGACGCCGGCGGTGCCGGAAATCAGGGTGAGCAGGACGGTCACCCGGGAGCCTTCCGCAAAGAGCTGGGCCGCCGGGCCGATCGGCGCCGGCAGGGCGGAGAGCGGAAGGGCCATGCCCCAGAGAAAGAGCAGGAGGCCGACCATGGCGCCGGCCATGGTCAGTCCCGGGTGTTGCTTCGTCCAGTTCATCGGTGCAGAGGTTTAACGTAGCTTAGCGGCAGGTGATGTCGGTCTTGAAGTACTTCTGCGAGATCTTGGCCAGGGTGCCGTTCTTTTGCAGTTCGGCCATGGCGCCGTTGACCTGCTCAAGCAGCTCCTTGTTGCCCTTGCGCAGGATCATCGAGATGCGCTCGACGAACAGTTGCTCGCCGGTGACGATGCCCGCCTTGGGGTTCTTGTTCAGGGTTTCCATGACCGTGAACTTGTCCGACACCCAGGCGTCGATCTTGCCGGCACGCAGTGCGGCGAAGGCTTCCGGGTCGGCCTTGTAGGTCTTCACGTCCTTGATGCCCTCGATCTTCTTGGCGGCATCGTAGTAGCTGGTGGCGATCTGCACGCCGGCGGTCTTGCCCTTGAGGGCGGCGGCGGTCAGCGGTCCGTTCTGCTTGGCGGCGATCTGAGCGCCCGAGCAGTAGTGCGGCGCGGCGAAGTCGACGGCCTTGGCGCGCTCTTCGGTGTGGCCGTGCGAGGCGATGGCGAAGTCGAAACGATCCTGGCCGACGGCGGCGACCTGCGCGTCGAACGGGGCAGTGCGCCATTCGAGCTTGAGCCCGAGCTGCTTGGCGACGGCTTCGGCGACGTCGACTTCGTAGCCGGTGAGCTTGGTGCCTTCGTAATAGTTGAAGGGCGCGTACTGGCCCTCGGTGACGGCAATGATGGTGCCCGAGGTCTTGATCGCGTTCCAGTCGCGCGCCTGAACCGGAGCGGACAGCATGAAGGTCAACGGAATGACGGCACTCAACACTTTGGCAATGAATCGCATGACAGCTCCCCGTAGTAGTGGTTAATGATGCGCGGCTGGATCATCGAGCCGAACCTGGATTATCCGGGCCCGGAGTATAAAAAAGGGCGACAGAATACCGTAAAGCCGGCGCTGAATAAATGGGCGTGGGACGAAATGCGTCCTTGTCCGGGACGTGGTCGTCCGCCGCGTGAGCGGCCGGAGCGTCCGGTGGCTTCATTCCGTGGAAACGGGGCGTTCGCCGGCCGGCGGCGCGAGGGTCACGCCGGCCACCTGATGGCGGGCCAGAGCCTCGGCGACGAAGCCGCTGGCTTTCATGCTTTCGACGAATTCGTGCAGCCGGGCGGCGGCGGCTTCGCCGCGTGCGCGCGGCAGGCCCATCGCCTGGCGGATGACCATGAAGCGTCCGGGCAGCAGGCGCAGGCCCGGGTGGCGGGCTGTGTCGCCTTCGAGCTGTTGGCGGACGCCGGCAGCGACGTCGGCCCCGCGTTCGAGGAACTGTTCGACGACAACCTGAGAGTTGGGGGCACGGACGAGTTCTGCCGCTGTGATCGCGCGACTGAGGTAAAGGTCGTAGGCGCTGCCCTGGCCAACCACGATGCGGTGGCCGGCGCGGTCGACTTCTTCGTTGCAGGTCAGCGGCGAAGCCTCGCGGACGAGGTAGCAGCCTTCGATCAGGACGTACGGGGCAGTAAAGGCGATGTCCTGGCCGCGCTGCGGGTCGATGGCGAAAAAGCCGACGTCGGCCCGCGCTTCGCTGACGGCTTCGACCGAGCGCCCGGCGGTGTCGAAGACCACCAGTTCGAGCGGCACGCCCAGGCGCTCGGCGAGGGCGTGCGCCAGGTCGACCGAGACGCCGAAAACTTCGCCGCTGCTGCCGTCGCGTCGGGCGAGCAGCGGATTGCCGAGGTTGATCGAGGCGCGCAGAATCCCTTGCGGGGCAAGGTCGGCGCAGGCGGCAGTGGCGGACATGGCGGCTCCTGAGGGGCTGTACGCGAAGCGGGCGTCGCGGCGAGGCGCACGCACCCGTCATTCAACCCTTCGACGATACTACGAAGCGGGTGCGCGTGGCGGTTTTTTTCGCCGCCACGGCGTTTCCGCGGCGGTCTTAACGGAGCGTCGAACTGATCCGCTTGATCCGGTTGAGCGTCGTCACGAGGTGCTTGCGCAGCTCGCGCGCGGCCTCGCGGTTGCGACCTTTCTCCAGCAGTTCGAGGACGTGCAGGTGCTGCAGGCACTGTTCGCGGCAGTGGTCGCGGTTCTTGATCGAGCGGTAGGAAAGCAGGCGCCGGACGCGGTTGACGCGGCGGATGGTGTCGATGAAGAAGGGGTTGCCCGAGGCTTCGACCAGGGCTTCGTGGAATTCGACGCCGCGCTCGTGCAACTGGTCGGTGGCTTCGGTTTCGATGCCGCCTTGCAGGAGGCGCATTTCCGCTTCACGGCAGCGTTCGAGGGTGATCGGGTCGAGCTTGTAACCCGGCTCGAGCAGTGCCGCCGGCTCGACGACGAGGCGCAGGCGATACGATTGCAGCAGGCTGTCGGGGGTGGTCAGCATGCTGGAGAACACCCAGCCGTAGCCCGGTTTCTTGATCGCCCAGCCTTCCTGGCGGATGCGGCTCAAGACGCTTTGCAGCTGCGAGTTGGTCAGGTCGTAGCGGTTCTTGAGCAGGGTTTCCGAGAATTCGTTCGGCAGGCTGCCGTCGAGCAGGTCGTCGGCGATCCGGAGGTAGGCCTGGGTGACGATGCTCGATTCCGACAGGCCCAATTGCTCGGTGAGTACCGAGGTGGGGTGTTGCAGGGCCTGGGCGACGAAGTAGCCGCGGTTCGGCTCGCGGCGCAGGATGCCCTTTTCGTGCAGGAGCTTGAGCGCCTCGTTGATCGGCGAACGCGAGACGTGCAGGAAGTCCGCGAGACGTTGGGCGGGCAGGTGGCTGCCGGCGTCGAGCTTCTCGGTACGGATGTAGTCGACGATCTGGATGGCGATGGGTTTTTCAGTTTTCATGGCAAGAAGTGGTATGCAGGCGTTGGCGGCGTTTCGTCCCACGATGTCCTGGCTTCGTCCTGCGGGCATTAAGGTGCACGCAAGCGAATGATCCGGCGTCGTTTTTTGTGTGTTTCCGGACGGTCGTCGTCTAATGGTGTTGTTTAGGTTTTTGGGTGATGCATTTTTGCATAACTGAGGAATAACGTGCAATAAACTTGGCGATTGTCATCATTCGGTTCCGCGAAGTGAAAAATGATCCGGTCGCGAGCTCAAAATTTTCGTCTTGATGCAAAAGGGTTTTAAGGCGCAGGCTTGTCCGGTCAAGCGTTTGATCGTTAAGTCTTAATCTATTCCATTAGGCATATTGATCGGATGCCCCCTGAGGGCGAGGCAGTATTTTTGGGGGCGGCACGCGTTGCACTGGTGAAAGTGCTTGTCTAGTCTTGGTGTGCAAAAGGCGGTGGCAAGGAGGAGGGCGGGCGATGCGCGGATGGTGTCTGATGGTCGTGGTGTTGCAGGGGCTGTTGCTCGGCCCGTGCATGGCCGCGGATTGGCGGGTCGGAGTCGACCAGGGCTTTCGCGAGCCGCGCCTCGGCATCGGTTTTGCGAGCCCCGAGCTGCGCAGCGAATTCGCGGCGGACGATCTGCCCGGGCTCGACTCTCCGCTGGTCGTCGGCGGGCAGCGGACCTTGTTGGAAATGCTGGTGATCGGCACCGTTCTGCGCCGGGTGGATCCAGATGCCAGGATCGTGCTCGTGCCACTTTCCAACATTCGCCGCGGGATCGTGCTGCTGCAGGCCCAAGGGCTCGAATTGCTCGGGCAGACCTTGACCGACGGCGATGTCGAGCTCAATCGCGACAAAAACCAACGGATCAGCGGCATGTTGCGCAGCCCGCCGCTGATCCGGCGTAACGAATTCGAGATGGGCGTTTTCTCGACTGCCGAACGGCAGCCCGTCTTGGCGATCACAGATCCGGCGGCGTTCCGAGCCTTGCGCGGGGTGACCGTCGCCAGCTGGGCGGGAGATTTGGCCCTGATGCAACGCATCGTTGGCGATCGGATCGTAACTGTGCCGCGTCGCGACATGATCGCCCCCGCCATTGCCAACGGGCGCGGCGATTTCACTTTCTCTTTCCTGAGCGAGCCGGTGGTGACCCGCATTGGCGGCGAGCTGTTGCGCATCCCCGGATTCAAGGTGAGGCTGCCCGACGAGCGCGCCTTCTATATTGGAACGCATCGACGGGATCTCCTGCGCGCGTTCGAGGCGGCGTTCGCCGAATGGCGGGCACACCGGCCCGACGCGCTGGTCGAGGCGCTGACCCGGGCCGGGACCATTTCGCCCGAATATCGCAACTGGATCGACCTAGCGCCCGCAGCGCCCTAGGCGCTTCGCCCCGGGACGCGAGCGCTCCGGCTCCGGTATCATGGCGGTGTCCATCTTCGCTTCCCGAGTGCCGTGACCGAAAAGACGAACCGTCGCTGTCGCGACCTTCCCCGCTGGCTTCGCCGTTGCGGCGCCTGTGCCGCGATGGCCTTGCTGTTGCCGTCCGTGGCGCTGCCCTTCGGCGCCGAGGACCTGCCCGACCTGGGTGAATCGGCGCGCGCCGAAATGCCGCAGCAGCTCGAACGGCGGATCGGCGAGAGCATCATGAACGACATCCGCCTGCGCGAATCGACCTACATCGACGATCCGGACGTCAACGATTACCTTGCCCGTCTGGGCGGGAAACTCGTCGAAGCGAGCTCCAGCCCGTCCGGCGACTTTCATTTCTTCGCCCTGCGCGACCCTTCGATCAACGCCTTTGCCATGTTCGGCGGCTACATCGGCGTCAACAGCGGCACCCTGCTCTCGTCGCAGTCGGAGTCCGAACTGGCCGGGGTGATCGCGCATGAAATCGCGCACATCACCCAAAGCCATCTTGCCCGCCAGATCGCGCGCGAGAAGCAGAACACCATCCCGATGATGGTGGCGATGGCGATGGGGATTCTCGCCGCGCGCTCCAACGCCAACGTCGGCGCCGCGACGGTGGCCGCGACCCAGGCCGGCGCCATCCAGTCCTACCTTGCCTACAGCCGCGACTTCGAGCGCGAGGCTGACCGCATGGGCTACCTGACGCTCGACAAGGCCGGCTTCGACGTGCGCGGCATGGGCGATTTCTTCGACCGTCTGCAGAAAGCCGGGCGGCTCTACGACTACAACGCGCCGGTCTACCTGCGTTCGCACCCGATGACCCTGGAGCGGATGTCGGACATGCAAAGCCGGGCGCAGGACGCGCCCTACCGGCAGGTGGTCAGCAGCCTTGATTTCCATCTCATCCGCGCCAAGCTCAAGGCCCAGAGCGGGACGCCGAGCGAAGCGATCCGCGAGTTCTCCAACCAGCTGCGGGAAAAGAAATACGCCTCGCTGCCGGCGGTGCATTACGGGCTGGCGGTGGCCCACATGCGCAACCAGGATGTCGCGGCGGCGCAGCGCGAGGTGGACACCCTGCGCACGCTCAAGGCCGCGTCCTCTTCGCCGATCCTTTACGCGCTGGCCGCCGAAGTGCGCGCCGCGCAGGGCGATTTCGAAGGCGCGCAAGGCCTCTACCGGGACGGCATGCAGCGCTATCCGCAGGCCAAGGCCCTGGTGTATGGCTATGCCGAGGCGCTGTACGCAGCCAAGCAGTACGAGAAGGCGCAGCTCTTTCTCGACAATCAGCTGCAGCTGAGGCCCTCGGATTACAAGCTGCACGGCCTGCAGGCGCGCAACTACGCGGCGCAGGGCAAACGCCTGCAGCAGCATCGCGCGCAGGCCGAGTTCTACATGCTGCAAGGGCAGTTGGGGCAGGCCGTCGAACAGTTGCAATACGCGCAGCAGGCGACCGACGGCAACTTTTACGAGCAGTCGGCGGTCGATGCCCGCCTGCGTGAACTGCGCCGCCTGCAGGCCGAGGAGGCCAAGCTCCGGCGCGGCGGACTCTAGCCTCCGGCCCCGCGTTCGCGCGGGCGCGCTTGACAGGGACGGTAGAATTTCCGTTTTCGAGAGGAGTATGAAAACGACCATGCACGCAGACCGCCAACTCGACGTTCAGGGTCTCAACTGCCCGCTGCCCATCCTGCGCACCAAGAAGGCGCTGGCCGAAATGGCCTCGGGCGAACTGCTGCACGTGCTGGCTACCGATCCGGGCGCGGTGAAGGATTTTCACGCCTTCGCCAAGCAGACCGGCAACGCGCTCGTCGAGAGCCGTGAAGACGGCCCGGTTTTCGAGTTCGTCTTCCGTCGTAAATAACCGTTTCCTGAGTTTTTCGTTTACCGACGCGCCGAAGTGCGTCGGCAGCCCTAACTTCGTTTCGTTGCCGCAGTCCATGCCGCTTCCCGATCCCTACGCCGATGCCCCCTTCGCCCCCTTCGCCATCTTCGAGCGCGATGACGGCGGCGCCTGGCTGCTGAGCGGCCTGCAGGCGGCGCTCGATGAGGACCTCGCCGGCGAGGCCGATCCGGCGGGCGCTCTGGCCAGCCTGCTGGGCCGTCTGGAAGCGGCCTCCAGGCAGGGCGAGTGGGTGGCGCTGGCCGCCGATTACGCGCTTGGCGCGGCGTGCGATCCGGCCTTGTTGAACGTCGCGCACGGCGCACGCCGCTTGCGTGCCTGGCGTTTTGCCCACGCGCAGGCGCTGTCCGCCGAAGCGCTCGACGCCTGGCTGGCCGCGCGCCTCGCGGCCCTCTCCGAAGCCGAGCGCTGCGCTGGCGTCGCTGAGCTGACGCCGGCGCTCTCTGAGCCTGAGTACACGCCGCGCGTCGAGCAGGTGCAACGCTGGATCGCCGACGGCGAGTGCTACCAGATCAACCTCACCTTCCCGCTCGACCTCAAGGTTTACGGCCATCCGCTGGCGCTCTACGCCGCCTTGCGCACTCGCCAGCCGGTGCGCTACGGCGCCTTCATCGCGGCGGGCGCGGGGCAGGCGACGCTGCTTTCGCGCTCGCCCGAACTCTTTTTCGAGCGCCAGGGCACGCGTGTCGTCACCCGGCCGATGAAGGGGACCGCGCCGCGTGGCGTCGATGCCGTCGATGACGAGGCGCGGCGCGTGGCCTTGCAGGCTTCGCCCAAGGAGCGAGCCGAGAACGTGATGATCGTCGACCTCTTGCGCAACGACCTCGGGCGGCTCGCCGCGCCGGGCAGCGTGCGCGTCGAGGCGCTGTGCGCGAGCGAGGCCTACCCGACGCTGTGGCAGATGGTGTCGACGGTCGCGGCCGAGCTGCCGGGCGTATCGCTGGCCGAGATTTTTGCCGCGCTCTTTCCCTGCGGCTCGATCACCGGCGCGCCCAAAATCCGTGCCATGCAGCTCATCGACCGCCTGGAGGCGCGGCCGCGCGGCGTCTATACCGGCGCCATCGGCTACCTCGCGCCGGGCGGCGACTGCCGCTTTAACGTCGCCATCCGCACGCTTGAGATCGAGGCCGACGGGCGCGCGCAGCTGGGCGTCGGCAGCGGCATCGTGATCAACGCCGACCCGGCGCGCGAATACGCCGAGTGCCTGTTGAAAGCGCGTTTCCTGACGGGCTTCGATCCCGGTTTCCTGCTGATCGAAACGCTGCGCCTGGACAACGGCGTCTATCCGCGCCTTGAAGGGCACCTCGCGCGCCTCGCCGCGTCGGCGCGGGCCCTGGGCTTTGCTGATGCCGAGGCGCAGGTGCGTGCGGCCTTGGCTGGCGTGGCGCGGCAGGACTCCGCTGGCGTGCGGCGCGTGCGCCTGACCTTGGCGCACGACGGCAGCCTTGCCGTGACGCACGCCGCGCTGGTCGAAGAGGGCGGGCGCGCCTGGCGTGCGGTGATCGCTCCCGAGCGTCTTCCGGACGGTGCGGGTGAAGCTTTCCTGCGCCGGCACAAAACCACGGTGCGCGGTCTTTACGACGCGGCGCTCGCCGGGCTGGCCGCCAGGCCCGACGCGGCGGAGGTCTTCGACGCGATTTTCCTCAACGCGCGCGGTGAAGTGTGCGAAGGCGCGCGCAGCACGGTTTTCGTCGAGCGCGAGGGCGTGCTGCTGACGCCGCCGCTTGCGAGTGGCTGTCTGGCCGGGGTCTTGCGCGCCGAGTTGCTGGCGAGTGGGCGGGCGGTCGAAGCGGTGCTCACCGAGGCCGAGTTGCGAACCGCGCCGGCGGTGTATCTGGGCAATGCCCTGCGCGGCCTGATGCGGGTGACGCTGGTCGAGTGAGTTTCAGTCACCGAGCACGGTGACGACGAGGCGCCGCCGGTGCGGCGTGCCGCGGTGTTCCCAGAGGTAAAGGCCTTGCCAGGTGCCGAGGCGCAACGCGCCGTCGCGGATCGGAAGGCTCAGCGCGCTGCCGGTGAGGGCGCTGCGCGCATGCGCCGCCATGTCGTCGGCGCCTTCGTCGCGGTGCCGGTAATCCGGGTCGCCGTCGGGCGCCCAGCGCCGGGCCAGCGTTTCGAGGTCGCGCCGCACGTCGGGGTCGGCGTTCTCGGTGAGCAGCAGCGAGGCGCTGGTGTGCAGGACGAAGACGTGAGCGAGGCCGCAGCGCACGCCTGTGGCGCGGACGATGCGCGCCACTTCCGGGGTGATGTCCTGCGTGCCGCGTCCGCGCGTCTCGACGACGAATTCGTCCTGATGTGCCATCGATCGGCGTTCAGCCCTTGCCGGTGCTGCCGAAGCCGCCCGCGCCGCGCTGGCTGGCGTCGAATTCGTCGACCACGTTGAAGGCCACCTGCACCACCGGGACGACGACGAGCTGCGCCAGGCGGTCGAGCGGGTTGAGGGTGAAGCTGTCCTTGCCGCGGTTCCACACCGAAACCATGATCTCGCCCTGGTAGTCCGAGTCGATCAGGCCGACGAGGTTGCCGAGCACGATGCCGTGTTTGTGGCCGAGGCCCGAGCGCGGCAGGATCATCGCTGCGAGGCCGGGGTCGGCGAGGTGCAGGGCCATGCCGGTCGGCACGAGGTGGGTCTCGCCCGGGTGGATGTGCATCGGCGCGGCGATGCAGGCGCGCAGGTCGAGGCCGGCCGAGCCGGGCGTGGCGTAGTGCGGCGGGTTGTCGGCAAGGCGCGGGTCGAGCAGGCGGACGTCGATACGGTGCATCAGTGTTTCTCCAGCATGAGGGCAATGTGCGCCACGAGGCGGCGCGAAAGTTCGAGTTTGCTGCCCGGCGGCAGCGGGGTTTCGCCGTGGGCGTCGAAGAGGACGAGGCGGTTGTCGTCGCCGCCGAAACCGTCCTGAATCAGGTTGCCGACGATGAGCGGGATCTTCTTGCTCTTGCGCTTTTTCTCGGCGTAGGCCGCCAGATCGCGGCTCTCGGCGGCGAAGCCGACGCACAGCGGCGGTTTGGCCAGCGCGGCGACGTCGGCGAGGATGTCCGGGTTGCGGATCAGGGCGATCGGCGGCAGGTCGCCGTCGTCCTTCTTGAGCTTGTGATCGGCCGCGAGTTGCGGGCGGTAGTCGGCGACCGCAGCGACGCCGATGAAGACGTCCTGGCTGGCAACGCGTTCCATGACGGCGGCGTGCATGTCGAGCGCCGAGACGACGTCGACCCGTGTCACTCCGCGCGGGGTGGGCTGGCTCACCGGGCCGCAGACCAGCGTGACTTCGGCGCCGGCGTCGCGCGCCGCGCGGGCCAGCGCAAAGCCCATCTTGCCCGACGAGAGGTTGGTGATGCCGCGCACCGGGTCGATGGCCTCGAAAGTCGGGCCGGCGGTGAGCAGGAGCTTGCGGCCGGCGAGTGGCTTGGGCTGGAAGAAGGCGATCAGCGCGTCGAGGATTTCGGCCGCTTCGAGCATGCGCCCGGCGCCGGTTTCGCCGCAGGCCTGCTCGCCACTGGCCGGGCCGAGCAGGGTGACGCCGTCGGCGCGCAGGGTGGCGACGTTGCGTTGCGTCGCCGGGTTCTGCCACATCTGACGGTTCATCGCCGGAGCGAGGAGCAGCGGGCAGTCGCGCGCCAGGGTCAGGGTGGAGAGGAGGTCGTCGGCCAGACCGTGCGCGAGCTTGGCCATGAAATCGGCCGAGGCCGGCGCGATCAGCAGCGCGTCGGCGCCGCGCGTGAGGTCGATGTGCGGCATGTTGTTGGCCATGCGCGCGTCCCACTGGTCGGTGAAGACCGTGTGCCCGGACAGCGCCTGGAAGGTGACCGGGGTGACGAAGCGGGTGCCGGCCTCGGTCATCGCCACGTGCACCTCGGCGCCTTGCTTGACCAGCAGGCGGACGAGTTCGGCCGACTTGTACGCGGCGATGCCGCCGGTGACGCCGAGAACGATGCGTTTACCCGAAAGTTCCATGTGTTCGATCCGATGGTTGCGTGTTGCGGAAAAGGAGGGCGCGGCGTGCGGGCGGGAGGGCCGGAGGGCGCCGGGCGCGGCGGCGGGCCTGGGGTGAAGGCGCGCCTGGAATTTCCTTGGAATGTCCTTAGAATGACTGCGGCCCATTTTAACCGAGAACCCGCCATGGCGATTACCGACTGGCCCGCCGACGAACGTCCGCGCGAACGCCTGCTCAAGCAGGGCGCGGGCGCCCTTTCCGACGCCGAGCTGCTGGCCATCTTCCTGCGCGTCGGGGTGGCCGGAATGAGCGCCGTCGATCTGGCGCGCATCCTGCTCGAACGCTTCGGCAGCCTCAACCGCCTGTTTGCCGCGACGCAGGCCGAAGTGGCCGCGGTGCCCGGCCTCGGGCCGGCCAAGTACGCGCAGCTGCAGGCGGTGTTCGAGCTGGTGCGGCGGGCCTTGGCCGAGGAGCTGCGCGACCGCGACACGCTCGCCTCGCCTGGCGCGGTGCGCGACTACCTGCGCCTGAATCTGGGCGGGCTGGGGCACGAAGTCTTCTTCGCCCTCTGGCTCGACGCGCAGAACCGACTGCTGGCGAGCGAGGCGCTGTTTTCCGGCACGTTAACGCAGACCAGCGTCTACGCCCGCGAAGTGGTGAAGAAGGCGCTGGCGCACAACGCGGCGGCGGTCGTCTTTGCGCACAACCACCCTTCGGGCGTCGCCGAGCCGTCGGCGGCCGACCGGCAGCTGACCGCCGCGCTCAAGGCGTCCTTGGCGCTGGTCGACGTGAAAGTGCTCGACCACTTCGTCGTCGCCGGCAACGCCGCGCCCCTGTCTTTTGCCGAGCGCGGCTGGTTGTAGGCGGCCTTTCGTTAAAATGCACGCTTGTTCTCTTCGTCAGGAATGCCCATGACCGACCCCGTTCAGTCCAACCGCCAGATGACCATGACCCTGCTGATGACGCCGGACATGGCTAATTTCTCCGGCAACGTGCATGGCGGCATCGTGCTCAAGCTGCTCGACCAGGTGGCCTACGCCTGCGCCAGCCACTACGCGGGCAAGTACGTGGTGACGCTGTCGGTCGACCAGGTGATGTTCCGCCAGCCGATCCACGTCGGCGAGGTGGTGACTTTTCTCGCGTCGGTCAATTTCGTCGGCAAGACCTCGATGGAAGTCGGGGTCAAAGTGATCGCCGAGAACATCCAGACCCAGGTGGTGCGGCACGCCAACAGCTGCTTCTTCACCATGGTCGCGGTCGACGAGGCCGGAAAGGCCAGTCCCGTTCCGGCTTTTACCCCGGCGACGGCCGACGAATTGCGGCGTTTCGAGGCGGCCCAGCTGCGCCGCCAATTGCGCCAGGAATTCGAGCAGCGCAGCCGGGCGATCCAGCATTCGACGGGGCCGGCGGCGACGTCCTGAGCCCCGCCGTGTGGGCGTTTTGTGGCCGGCGGGCGACGGCAATTGGCAAAGTCTCAGAAATGGCTTGTTTTTTTTGAAGAGTTTGCGTTAAAATCCCCGGCTTTCTTCCCAAGTTATTTGGAGCAACAATCATGGCGCGTGTCTGCCAAGTGACGGGTAAAGGCCCGATGGTGGGGAACAATGTCTCCCACGCCAACAACAAAACGAAGCGCCGCTTCCTCCCGAACCTGCAGTATCGTCGTTTCTGGGTTGAAAGCGAGAATCACTGGGTGCGTCTGCGCGTTTCCAACGCCGGCCTGCGTACCATCGACAAGAAGGGTATCGACGCTGTGCTCGCAGATCTGCGCGCCCGCGGCGAGATCTAATCGAGGAATCTGCCATGCGTGAAAAGATCAAGCTTGAGTCGACGGCCGGTACCGGCCACTTCTACACGACGACCAAGAACAAGAAGACCATGCCCGAGAAAATGGAGATCATGAAGTACGATCCCAAGGCTCGCAAGCATGTGGCCTACAAGGAAACCAAGCTGAAGTAATCGGCTTGTCGTTCCCGGCACGCGCCAAAAAAACCTCGCTCCGGCGAGGTTTTTTTTCGCCCGTCGAACGGGATCTTCGGCCTCAGCGCAGGCCGACGTCGGTGCACATGCGCTTGAAGGTGTTGCAGAAGCGCAGTTCGGTCGGGTAGGGGAAGAAGTCGACGACGTGCCCGGCGCGGATTTCGCGCTGCGCGGCCTGCCAGAACTCGGGCGTCAGCAGGTCGCGGTGGTACTTGAGGAAGGCTTCGCGCACCTTGGTCGAGCCGAGCAGGAAGGCAGCGAACTCCTCGGGGAAGACGTCGTGCCGGCCGACCGAATACCACGGCTCGCTCGACAGTTCGAGGTCCGGGTAGGGCGCCTCGGGAATCGCCCGGAAGTTGCAGTCGGTCATGAACTCGATTTCGTCGTAGTCGTAGAAGACGACGCGGTTGTAGCTGGTGACGCCGAAGTTCTTCCACAGCATGTCGCCGGGGAAGATGTTGGCGCAGGCGAGCTGGCGGATGGCGTTGCCGTATTCCTGCACGGCGTGGTCGATCTGCTCCGGTGTGGCGTGGTCGAGGTAGAGGTTGAGCGGGGTCATCCGGCGCTCGGTGTAGAGGTGCTTGATGACCAGCGTGTTGCCGTCCTCCTCGATCAGCGAGGGCACCTGCGTGCGCAACGCTTCGAGCAGTTCGTCGGAGAAGCGGTCGAGCGGGAAGGCGACGTGCGAGAACTCCAGCGTGTCTGCCATCCGGCCGACGCGGTCGACCTGCTTGACGAGCTGGTACTTGGCCTTGACGGTGTCGTGGTCGACTTCCTTGGTGGCGGCGAAGACGTCCTTGATCAGCTTGAACACGTAGGGGTAGGACGGCAGGGTGAACACCAGCATGACCATGCCGCGCACCCCGGGGGCGATGACGAACTTGTCCTGTGAATGGCGCAGGTGCGCCATCAGGTCGCGGTAGAACATAGTCTTGCCCTGTTTGCCCAGGCCGAGCATGGTGTAGATCTCGGAGCGCGGCTTGTTGGGCATCAGGCTGTGCAGGAAATTCACGTAGCCCGACGGCACTTCCATGTCGACCATGAAGTAGGCGCGCGAGAGCGAGAACAGGATGGCGATGCGCTTGGGTTCGAGCAGCACGGTGTCGAGCATCAACTGGCCGTCCGGGGTGTGCAGCACGGGGATGGCGAAAGGCTGCTCGGAGAAGCCGTTGATCGCCTTGCCGAAGATGTAGGCGCCCTTGTTGCGGTAGAAGGCCGAGTGCAGCACCTGGATTTGCAGGTTGGCCTCGGCCGGCGGCCAGCCGCCGAGGTGGTCCTTGATCGAACGCGTCACGTAATGGACGTCGCGGTCGAGGTCTTCGAAGGGGCGCTGCCAGCCGAAGTCGAGCACCAGTTGCTTGATCGAGCGGTGCAGCCCGTTCTCCATCGGGTAGTAGATCGAATAAACCGGCGGATTGGAGAGGATGAAGTCGGTCGAGATCGTCGGGCGGGCGAAGATGTAGTCGTTGTTGAAGTAGGTGCGGTGCAGCAGGCGCGACCACACCGAGTTGAAGAAAGTCTCGGCCAGCTCCGGCTGCTTGTGGTTGATCAAGAGGCCGATGTAGAAAAGCTTGACCTGAAGCAGCGTCTCGTCGTCGAGCAGGTGGGCGCGCAGGTCGTCGGCCAGGGTGCGCGCGGTTTCCTTGGCGCTGTCGTTGTAGGCCGGCAGACGTTCGCGCACGGCGTCCTGCACGCCCTTCCAGTCGCCGGCCTCGAACAGCGCCTTGGCGCGCCGCCCGTAGGCGCGCAGCTCGGCGTAATGGGCGTCGAAAGCCTCGATGGTGGCCTCGGCGATGCGCCGGGCGATGGGGTGGAATTCGTTGGAAATGCTCATTTTGGACGGAGTTGAGGGGGCGCGAGGAGGGGAGTTTAGCATTCGCTAAACGGAAGCAATTGATGCGCAAAGAGAATGAGTTTGTGCTGGCGAGGAACGACCATTTACTCCATAATCCTCAGCTGTGCATCCCGAATTGGCGGTCGAAAGGTCGCGCTGGCAAACGATTTCCGGCTTTCGGGCCGTGGGAAGATGTCGTAAGGTTTGGGCACAGCAGGTGTTAGGCAGTCCGTACTCACAACACTAAACCAACAGGAGCAGAAATGAGCGAGAGTTTGATCAAGGTTCCGCAAGGCGGACAAAAAATCGTTCCGGGCCAGGCCATGCCGGACAACCCGATCATCCCGTTCATCGAGGGCGACGGCATTGGTGTCGATATCACCCCGGTGATGAAGAAGGTCGTCGATGCGGCCGTCACCAAGGCCTACGGCGGCAAGCGCCAGATCCACTGGATGGAAGTCTACGCCGGTGAAAAGTCGACCAAGCTCTACGGTTCCGACGTCTGGCTGCCGGCCGAAACGCTCGCCGCGCTCAAGGAATACTCGGTTTCGATCAAGGGCCCGATGACCACCCCGGTCGGCGGCGGCATCCGCTCGCTCAACGTCGCCCTGCGCCAGGAACTCGACCTCTACCAGTGCGTCCGCCCGGTGCGCTACTTCCGCGGCGTGCCTTCGCCGCTCAAGCAGCCCGAGCTGACCGACATGGTCATCTTCCGCGAGAACACCGAAGACATCTACGCCGGTGTCGAATGGATGGCTGGCACCGAAGCCTGCACCAAGGTCGTCAAGTTCCTGCGCGAGGAAATGGGCGTCAAGAAAATCCGCT
This sequence comes from Propionivibrio sp., assembly GCF_041441355.1. Classification (GTDB taxonomy): domain Bacteria; phylum Pseudomonadota; class Gammaproteobacteria; order Burkholderiales; family Rhodocyclaceae; genus Propionivibrio. The sequence goes on along the minus strand of NZ_JASDTF010000004.1, from coordinate 49,956 downwards.
TCCCCGACACCTCGTCGATCGGCATCAAGCCCGTCTCCAAGGAAGGCACCGAGCGCCTGGTGCGCGCCGCGATCAAATACGCGATCGACAACAAGCGCAAGTCGGTGACCATCGTGCACAAGGGCAACATCATGAAGTTCACCGAAGGTGGCTTCCGTGATTGGGCCTACGCGCTGGCCAAGAACGAGTTCGGCGGCGTCGAGATCGACGGCGGCCCGTGGCTCAAGCTGCCCAACGGCATCGTCATCAAGGACGCCATCGCCGACGCCTTCCTGCAGCAGATCCTGCTGCGCCCGGCCGAGTACGACGTGATCGCCACGCTCAACCTCAACGGCGACTACATCTCCGACGCGCTCGCCGCGCAAGTCGGCGGCATCGGCATCGCCCCGGGGGCCAACATCTCCGACCAGTACGCCTGCTTTGAAGCCACCCACGGTACCGCGCCCAAGTACGCCGGCAAGGACTACGTGAACCCCGGTTCGCTGATCCTCTCGGCCGAAATGATGCTGCGCCACATGGGCTGGGTTGAAGCCGCCGACCTGATCATCAAGTCGATGGAAGCCGCGATCGGCGACAAGGTCGTCACCTACGACTTCGCCCGCCTGATGGACGGCGCCAGCGAAGTCTCGTGCTCGGGCTTCGGCAACGCGATGATCGAACGCATGTAAGCATCCGCGCCGCAGGCGCCCCCGGGCGCCTTGCCGCACCCCAAAACCCCGCCGCGACAGCCGTCCGGCGGGGTTTTCATTTTGGGTGCAGGCAAGCTCGGCGGGCGGGCGGAAAAAACCGGCCTGCAAGGCGCATCCAGCGGTCGTTTCAGCCATGCAGGCCTGGACGCGCCTCTCGATGCGCCTTCCAGGCCTGCTTTTTGGAGGATGAAATATCGCCTTGATTCGACAAGGGGCCACGGCGTAGACAGCCGCCCGTGCCAAACGTAAGCTGCGCTGCGTAACGACGAAAGGGGCTGAAGAATGAACGCCAAAACGCTGCTTGCCCTGCTGCTCGCGCCCGCCGTGCTGTTCGGCTGCGCGACTTCAAACTACACCGACGCGCCCCCGACGCTGGGCGGGATGTACTCCAAGTACGCCTACCTTGGCTACGCCGGCGAAATGCGGCGGATCGAAGACGTGGGGATCGTCACCACCGACGGCTCGATCATGATCCTGGCGGTCGATGGGCAATCGGTGTCCGAGCTAAAAGCCTTCAAGTCCGCCGGCCGTTCCGCCAGCGGGCGCTACCAATTGCACCTGCTGCCCGGCATGCACGCGCTGGTACTCGGCGTCGGCGAAGCGCGCGGCGCCAACACGAAAGCCTGGACGACCTCGCACAGCACGAAAATGCTCTCGATCAACAAAGGCCAGGTCGTGCATCTGACGCTCGCCGAGAACGGCAACACCTGGAGCGCGAAAACCAGTGATGGGAGGGCGGCACTCGATTCGATCGTCAGCGATTTTCGGGAGCTGACGCGAAGGAAATAGCCGGGTTTACCAACGTTCAATAAGGTGTGATGATTCTCACGATTGAACCGTTTGTGCGGTTGAGACTTGTCTAAACGATACTCTAGTGAGAGCGAGCCATTTGTATGTATATGGGCTATCATGTAGCCGAAACTGGTTGGTATTGATGTGGTTTTTTTGGTAAAACTAAAGCTTAGTCTGGTTGTTTAAATAGCGACTGAATAATAATGGGGAGGTGTATGGAAGTGGCCGAAAAAAATGAGTTGAACTCACTCAAAATACTTAAGACTACATTGCACCAAATTGATGTTGTGAATAAGAGGTCAAAGTCCATCGAGATGTCAGGTGACTTGGCAGATTTGAATGAATATCTCTGCACGCTTCTGTCAGAGCTTCGTGAAAAAACGGAGAGGCGGTCCTATAAATTTGAAAGAAATACTACTGAGTTTTATTCGGCCTTGGAGGCGTTTGGAGCGTCTGGAGATTTGGGGGGTGAAAGAAGTGATTCTCTTGCGAAAAGGCTTCTTTCTCAAGAGATAAAGGCGGAAGAGCGGTACAGTCAGTTGGCAAAAAAATCTGGCCAGCTTTTGCAGAAAGGTAGTTTTTTACAATTTTTGTACAAAGACGAATCTGGAATTGGGTATCTTGGGGTTAAGTTAGAACACCAGACATTTGTCGATGAGCATGATTTTAAAAAGCACTCTGGGTTGCCGAATACATCAAAAGTGTATAAGGCATGCCATGTGTTTTTTGATAATGAAGGTCTTCCAAGTCTGGTGCAAGCATACGATACTAATTCGCAGCCGGCTGCTTACTGGTGGAAGGAGTTTCTTGAGCTTGAAGTTCTGCGTAATGATGAGCACAATACATCTGTGGCTGTGAAGTGCGTGGTTAGGACAATTGGTAGCATTAAGAAAGAATTTCCTCATGATTACACTGTCTTAAGAAACGCGGTTGTCGCCGCCTTTAAGCAAAAAGGGAGAATGAATTACGTTGATTTTGTGGAGAAGACGTTTTTGAAGTACGAGCCGCACGATGTTGCCCTGAGTAAAAAAATTGAATCTATTATTGAAAAGCTTAAGCAGCTTCCTGAGAGATATAATTTTGACACTCAGTTCGAGCTTGTTCCGGGTGCTGTTGATTTTCGTAGAACAAAGGTTGACTTAACGCCAGAAATTTCGTTGTCGTTTGAGCCAGATATTAAAGATATTGACAATAAAATTTGGTCAGAGCAAACGAAGGAGGGGAGGCGGCTTGTTGTGATTCACTCTGATGAGGCTTTCGAAAAATTCAAGATCAGAGCGAGGGTTTGATGAGCGATAGATCTATCAGTGAATTAATTAAAGTCTCGGCTTCTGAGGTTTCCGAAACATCGGTTGATTTTGTTGCAAAGACAATTGTCTGTCATCCCTATTTGGATGCGTGTACTGCTTGGATTGATGCTGTTGGTGAAGTGTCGGTCCGGGATAGGTTTGAACTTTTTTTCTCTATTTCTGGTGAACGAAAAACTACTGATGGAAGTAGTGTTTCTTTGGATGAAGTGGGTCGCTTTATCCGCGAATTTGGTGATGAGGTAGAGGTTGAAATTAAGCTCCACATAAAAAAAGAAGTAGTTGATTGTAAATTGTCTATTTATTCTATAGAGCACTATTCTGATTTTGTTGAGGGGCAGAGTCTTGGTGATTTTTTGGCAAGTATGTCTGCTTTATTTGATGAGTATCTGTGTTTTGAAGTTTTTTCTGATATTCCAGTTTTTGGTAGTAAAGCAATATTGTTCCGGTCTGCAAGTTCTTTGAGTGAATTTAAATGTATTCCGTCGGCTGATGATGTTTTAAGGCGGCGCGAGCAATTGCTTTTGTTTAAAGAGAATTGCTTGGTTTCTTGTTTGTCTTTTCCTTTTAATAATCTGACGCCTGGTGATTTTTATTTGGGTTGTGACACGGATTTTCCGGCTCTTGAGAAGAAATTTAAGTCGGCGTGTTCGGTGCTTGCGCTGATGTTTTTGGCAAACAATACCGAGTGTGTTTCGGGTGGATTGTTTTCTTATAAATTCTACGGTTATAAAGCTGTTGACTGCCAGTATTTTGGGTCTGGCGATCTTGTGGTCGATTTTGATTTCATATACCAGATTTATGACTGGGCGTATGATGGTGGAAATGTGTCGGACAAGCTTGGTTTAGTGAGAAATATTGTTTCCATACACCTCGATGAGCAAGGGCGTCCAAAGTTTGATAAGCAGTTGAAGGATGCTATTTGGTCCAATTATCAAATTTATTTAAAGGGGAATGTTCAATCTTATTTGGAAGTTAAAAATAAGATAGGCGAATTATTGGTCGATTTTATAGGAAGAACAGCGTCAATATCTGATGATTTGTTGGCATCCTTGAAAAGCAATGTTGCTATTGTTGTTACGTTTCTGCTGACAGTGGTTGTTGTTAATGGATTAAAAGATAATGGGGAGTCAGTTGTTTTTTCTAATATATACCTTGGTGTGGTGTTTATAATCACGGCTGTTTCTTGGTTGTGGCTTGGTTTTTTAAAGAAGAATATACTTGTTCGATTTGATTCTGCTGCCAAGTCGATCGAGGCGACTATTTTGGCGAATTATGGGCGAGTGTTGTTGTTGGATGAAATAAAGGAATCGGTTGGTCCTGCGATCAGTGAGAATAGGTCTTCTATAATTAATGAAATCACCTCTTATTCCCGATTATGGCAGGTTCTTCTTTTTGCGTTTCTGGTTTTATATTTTATTGGGAACGCTATTTATGTGGAGAAAAGTGCTTTTTTTGTTTTCTCGGACTACGTGGTTCGAGTTGTCGAGTATCTTTGTGCTACAGATATCAACACGCCCAAACGCTAAGGGCGTTCAGGCCAGGCTTGTGATCCCCCCGCTTGCTATTTCACTTTCTCCACATACGGCTGCATCGCTTCGGCCTTGAGGCGGTAGCCGTAGACGCCCAGGCCGGTGTCGCCGCGGGCGAGGTCGAGGGTGCCGTTGATCCAGTAGGCGTCCATCATGCGCAGGCCGTTGATCGGCTTTTTGAGCACCACGTGAATGATCTGGTTGGCGGGCGGCGGCGGGGTGTGGATGCAGGCGCCGAAGTAGGGGACGAGCAGGAGTTCGGAAACGAGGTCGCCCTGGCGGTCGAGCGGGATGATGAAGCCGGGGATGCGGATTTTGCTGCCGCGCAGCGCGGGTTCGACCGGGGCGTCGGCCCAGGCGGCCTGGAGCTTGATCATCGCTTCGATGGCGCGCGGGTCGCGGTCGTTGAGGCGGGCGAGGTCGAGGCCCTTGAACGGCGCCATCGGGTCCCAATCCTTCGGGATCAAGTCATCCCAGCCGATTTCGCGGTAGTCCTTGGCGGCTTTGGCGGTGGGCGGCGCGAGGCGCTCGCCGGTGCGGTACTCGCTGCTCTGGGCGGTGGCGTGCGGGGCGGCCAGCAGCCAGGTCAGGGTGAAGAGCGCGGTCACGAAGGCGCGGGCGTTGGGCATGGTCGGTTCGCTTCGGGTCAGAGGCGCGGCGTGAGGCCGTCGGCGAGCGCGAGGCGGAAGGCGCGCCAGGCGGGCCAGAGGCCGGCGAGGGCAGTGGTGGCGACGATGGCGGCGAGGCGGGCGAGTTCGCCGGATGACGGCCACGGCGAAGCGAGGTGGATGCCCCAGTGCAGCGCCAGCGTGGGGCCGGCGGCCGCGCTGGCGGCGACGACCACGCTGAGGCCCAGCGCGGCACCGACGAGGCCCAGCGCGGTGCTTTCGATCAGCAGCAGGGCGGCGATGTGGCGCGGCCCGGCGCCAACGGCGCGCAGGATGGCGAGTTCGCGTCGGCGCTCGCCGAGGCCGGCGAGGAGCACAGCGGCCAGCCCGGCGAGGCTGCTGCCGAGGATGAGCCAAGCGAGGCCGTCGAGCAGGCGTTCGCCGTTGCCGACGTGTTCCCACAATTGATCGAGGACGACGCCGGGCAGGACGGCCTGGAGCGCGTCGCCCGGGAGCGCGGCGATCTTGCGCTGGGCGGCGAAGACGGCGGTGCGCTGGTGCAGGCCGATCAGGGCGGCGCTGATCGTCTTGGGCGCGAGGTCGAAGCGGGTGACGAGCTCGGGCGGGATGTTGAGGCCGGGGATCGGCACGCCGGCCTGCCAGTCGAGGTGGATGGCCTCCATCGCTTCGAGGCTGATGTGCAGCGTGCGGTCGACCGGGCTGCCGGTCGGCGCGAGGATGCCGACGATGCGGAAGGGCTTGTCGGCGTGTTCGAGCCCGGGTACGCCGCCGACGCCGTGGCTGAGCGTCAGCGTATCGCCGACGCGGTAGCCCAGGCGGGCGGCGACGTCGGCGCCGAGCACGGTTTCAAAAAGTTCGGCGAAAGGCTCGCCGGCGCTAAAGCGCAGCGCTTCGCGCGCGCCGTGGCGGTAGTGGCGGAAGTAGTCGGCGTTGGTGCCGAGCACCGGAAAGCCACGGTGCGAATCGCCGAGCGAGAGCGGCACGCTCCAGGCCACGGCCGGATCGGCGGCGAGCTGGGTGTAGCTCGCCCAGCGCAGCGGGGCGACCGGCTCGCCGACGCGGAAGACGGCGTGCAGGACGAGCTGCAGGCCGCTGCCGCGCGCGCCGACGATGAGGTCGGTGCCCGAGAGGGCGTTGGCGTAGCTGGCGCGGGCGTTCTCGCGCAGGCGTTCGACCGAGAGCAGCAGCGCGCTGGCCAGGGCGATCGCCAGCAGGGTGAGGCCCAGCGTCAGGCGCCGGTTCCAGGCGCTGGCGAGGGCGAGGCTGAGCAGCGGCGGCAACGGTTTCATGCGGCCAGCTCCAGCGTGCGTTCGAAGTGGTCGGCGAGCGCGAGGTCGTGGCTGACGAAGAGCACGCTGCTGCCGGCGGCGCGCGCTTCGGCCAGCAGCAGGTCGAGGAAGGCCGCCTGCCGCCCGGCGTCGAGCGCCGAGGTGGGTTCGTCGGCGATGATGATCTCGGGCTTGCCCAGCAGGGCGCGGGCGGCGGCGACGCGCTGCTGCTGCCCGACCGAGAGGCGGTTGGCGGGCCGCGTCCAGAGCTCGGCGGCGATGTCGAGCGCGGACAGCAGGCGCCGGGCCTCCTGCGTTTCATCCCCGGCACGCTCGGCGCGGCGCGGCGAAAAGCGGCAGGGCAGGCGGACGTTGTCGAGCACCGACAGGTAGGGAATGAGGTTGAACTGCTGGAAGATGAAACCGGTGTGCGCGGCGCGGAAGGCGTCGCGCGCCGCCGTGCCCAGCGCCGCGAGCGGCTGGCCGAGCAGGCGTACCTCGCCCCGCGCCGGCTGGACGACGCCGCCGATCAGGTTGAGCAGCGTGCTCTTGCCGCTGCCGCTCGGGCCATGCACGAACAGGCGCTCGCCCGCGGCGAGGACGAGTTCGGGCAGCTCGAGGACGAAGGCGTCGCCGTCCTGCCAGCGGAAGACGACGTCGCGCAGTTCGACCGCGGGCGAGGCGGCGGGCGGGGTCACCAGCGGAAGGTCGGCGTCTTGCGCCCGAGCGTGGCGCCGTGCTGGCCGCGCGGGCCGGCGAAGACGGCCTTGATCTTGTGCAGGCGCTTGTAGTCGGCAAACAGCGTGGTGCCGACCGACTTGAGGTGTTCGGGCTGCGCGCATTGCCAGCGGTAGCGGGCGCTCAGTTCGGCGTGGCCGTTCTGCACCGGCTGGCCGTCGAGGATGGGCGCGTCGACCTCCATCCCGAGGAAGCGGCAGCCAGCTTCGGCGTTGGGCGTAAACAAGGCCTCGCCTTGCGGCAGGCGCTCCTTGAGCTGCTGGACGGCGTTCTTTTCGGCGGCGGTGCGCGGTGCGCGTTCAAAACCGAGGAAGACTTCGAGCGGGCTGTGCAGGTAAAGGCTGAGCTGCGTGTCCTCGAGCACCACGTCGATCTGAGCCTCGCCATGCGTGTGGGCCCAGGCGCCCGGCGCGGCGAGGGCGGCGGCGAGGGCAAGAGCGGGAAGGGTGAGGGCGAAGCGGGAGAAGCGGGCCATGCGGGACTCCATGCTGAAGGCGTTTCTGGCGCGCGGCCAGGACGGAGGCTTCCGATTATGCCAGAAGCCGGGGCGGGCTTCCCCGTGCGCGCCTGCGGACGGTTGAAGGCGTGTATGCTGCTTGCCTGAACCGCCGGGCCGGCGTGGCCCGATGCGCTTGATTCAAAGGGTTTTTCGATGCCGCGCTTTGCCGCCAACCTGTCGATGCTGTTCACCGAACTGCCGTTCGCCGCGCGCTTTGCCGCCGCGGCGCGCGCCGGTTTCAAGGGCGTCGAAATCCATTTTCCCTACACCGAAGGTGCGCCCGAGACCGTGGCCGGCTGGGCGCGGGCGGCGGGCGTCGAGGTGGTGCTGATCAACCTGCCGCCGGGCGACTGGGCGGCCGGCGAGCGTGGGCGCGCCGGGCTGCCGGGGAAGGAGGCGGACTTCATGGCCGATCTGGCGCGGGCGCTGGCGTACGCCCGGGCGCTGGCGGTGCCGCGGCTGCACGTGATGGCTGGCGTCGTCCCGGCCGGGGTCGATCCGGCGTTGTGCCGTCGGACGTTCATCGCCAACCTGCGCCGGGCCGCGCCCTTGGCGGCCGAGGCCGGGTGTACGCTGCTCGTCGAGGCGCTCAATCCGCAGGACATGCCGGGCTATCAGCTCGCTTCGCCACAGGAAGCGCTGGCGATCTGTGCCGAACTCGGAACGCCGAACGTGAAATATCTGTTCGACCTCTACCACGTGCGTCGGCTGGGCGACGAGGCCCTTTCGACGCTGGACGCCGCCTGGCCGTGGCTGGGGCATGCGCAGATCGCCGGCGTGCCGGCGCGCGACGAGCCGGCCTTGGACGACGCGGTGACGCAGGCGGTGCTGGCCGAACTCGACCGTCGCGCTTACGCCGGCTGGGTCGGCTGCGAATACCGGCCGCGCGGGACGACCGAGGCCGGTCTGGGCTGGCTGCGCGCTTTTTCCGGTGCTTGAGCGCCGGTTCAGAGACGTTCGAAACGCTGCAGGCGGACGTCGACACTGAGCGCGATCTCGGTCAGCGCCGCGGCGCGGGCGCGGCCTTCGGCGCTGGCGCGGTAGAGGTGCGGGGTCATCGCCAGCAGGTCGGCGATGGCGTCGGCGCCGCGGACGGTGACCTCAAAGCGCAGGTTTTCACCGCCGGCCAGGGCAAAGCCTTCCGGCGCCGAGTTGGCGGCGGGGCGCGCGGGTTTGAGCGTGGGGTAGATGACTTCGCGCAGTTCGCGCAGGTGGTCCGCCCCGGCGTCGACCTGCAGCAGGAGGCCGCCGGGTTTGAGCACGCGCGCGAATTCGGGATAGACGGGAAAGCCAAAGAGGCACAGCACGCGATCGAGCGTGGCCGGCAGCACCGGCAGCGCCGCGTTGCTGCCGACGACCCAGGTGGCGCTTTTGTCCTGCTTGGCCGCCGCCTGCACCGCCCATTTGGAGATGTCCAGCCCGAGCAGGCTGAGCGGCGTTCCGGCCTGCGCCGCCGCCGTCGCCAGCTGGCGCAGGTAGTAGCCTTCGCCGCAGCCGGCGTCGAGGCAAGCCAGCGGGGCTTGGGCCGTGGCGCCGTCGAGCACGAGGCGGCTGACGGCCGCGGCGATCGGCGCGTAGGGGCCGGCGTTGAGGAAGCGGCGGCGCGCCGCGACCATCGTCTTGCTGTCGCCCGGATCGAGCGAGCGTTTGTTCTGGACCGGCAGCAGGTTGACGTAACCCTGGCTGGCGAGGTCGAAACTGTGGCCGCGCGCGCAGCGCAAGGCGGCGCCTTGGCGGTGCAGCGGCGCGCCGTCGAGCGGGCAGGCGAGGGCGGAAAAAGGGGCGATGTTCATGGCGAGGCGCGATTTTAGCCCAAGCGCCGGGATGGGGTTGGATGGCACGTCGAGGCACGAGATCGGAGCGGCCGGCTTTTGCTATGCTTGCGCCTTTCTCGTCGCGCCGGGGCGCGGCGGACTTTACGTGGATTTACGTGAATGGAGCGGTACGCATGGCGTCCTTGCAGGAACAGTTTTTGAAGGCCGGCCTGGTCGACAAAAAGAAGGTCAAACAGGTCAATCAGGAAAAGAGCACGCAGAAGAAAAGCGAACGCCGGACGGGCGTTCAGGCCGTCGACGAGGTGCGTCTCGCGGCGCTCGAAACGCAGCGCAAGAACGCCGAGCGGGCGCGCGAGCTCAACGCCCAGCGCGACGCGGCGGCGCGGCAGAAGGCGATCATGGCGCAGATCGTGCAGATGGTGCAGCAGAACCGCCAGCCGAGAGGCAAGGGCGGCAACGGCGACATCGCCTACAACTACACCTTCGGCAACAAGATCGAGAAAATCCACGTTTCGGCCGAGGTGCAGGCGCATCTGGTGGCCGGGCGCCTGGCCATCGTCTGCCTTGGCGAGCGTGTCGAACTCGTGCCGCGGGTGATCGCCGACAAGATCGCCGAACGCGACGCCTCGCTCGTGGTGCGGGCCAAGAAAGTCGACACGGCCGTCGATGCGGACGATCCGTATGCGGCGTATCAGGTGCCGGATGATTTGATGTGGTAAGGCGCGTTTGACCGGTCGGCTGTAAGGTCCGTATTGATTGGTCTGTGGCGGGGGGCAGGGCTGCAGGGCGCGTTCTTCCTGCCCCTTGGGTGGATTCCTCTGGCGTTACGTTCCGCGCCTGACGCGCGGCCGGCTTTCTTTTGCTTCGCCAAAAGAAAGTCGGCAAAGAAAAGGCGACCCCGGGTCGGCGCCCGCTGCGCGGGTCCCCTGCGCGACTCGGGCCGGGCGGGGGCTGCGCAACTCGGGCCTGCGGCCCTCAAACAGTGCTCGCCCTTTTCCCGCCCGCCCCTGCGTTGCTCGGCGCCTTCCAGGGGCCAAGAAAGACGCGCGCTGCGGCGGCGCGGCAGACCAATAAACACGGGCCTCGCGGGGCGTTGCCGTATTTCGTCTTTTGCGTGCCATAGTGCGCTATTTTTTTCATACAGCCCTTGTGCTTCGATGCTTTTTCGCCCCTGTGACGCGCCGAGCACCGCAGCCGGGCCGGGGGATGTCGGCGAGCACTGTCTGAGGGGCGCAGCCCCGAGTTGCGCAGCCGCCCGGCTCGGCGAGGCGCGCAGGGGAGTCGGCGCAGCCGACCGTGTCACCGGGGTGCCCTTTTCTTTGGTGACTTTCTTTTGGGCACACAAAAGAAAGCCACCCGCGCGTCAGGCGCGGAACGTAGCGGGCGAGGAAGCCTCCACGGCCTCAGAACAGGGGCGCATGCCTGGAAGTCAATAACGACGGGCGCTTCAGCCCACCGCCGGTCTACGCTTCACGCTGCAACACCATCATGACATAAGCAAAATCCTCCCCATGCCGCCGCCAGACTTCGATTTCGTTGTCGATCGCCTGCCAGGCGGCACGGTGGCCGAGGCGGGGGCGCAGGGCCTGGAGGTTGGCGGCGAGCGGCTGGTAGTAGTGGGCCCAGGCTGCGGCGCTCAGTTCGAAATGGGCGCGCGGCCGGTAGCCCGCGGCGCGGGCCTGGGCGAGGCGGGTTTCCGTGTCGCGCATGTCGGGGTAGTCGTCTTGCCAGAAGGCGCGGGCGAGCGGGGCGGGCGGATGATCGCGCCAGACGAGGTCGCTGACCACCAGGTGGCCGCCGGGTTCGAGCAGGCGGCGCCAGCTTTTGAGCGCGGCTTCGAAGCCCATGAGGTAGGCGCTGCCTTCGGCCCACAGCACCTCGAAATGGGCTTCGGGGAAGGGGATGGCGCTCATGCTGGCGTGGCAGACGCCGATCCGCCCGGCCCAGGGCTGGCCGGTGCTCAGGCGCTGCAGCGTATCGAGGTTGGGGGCGTGGTCGTCGAGGGCGACGATCTCGGCGGCGGTGTGCGCGGCGAGCAGGCGCGCGGCCGGGCCGGTGCCGCAGCCGATGTCGAGCACGCGCCGGCTGGGCGCGGCGGGCAGCAGGGCGAGGGCGCGACGGGTGTCGTCGGCGCTGCCGGGGCCGAGGCGTTCGAGGCCACGAAAGAGTTCGAGGTAGTCGTCCGTGAGGTAAGCGTCCATGCGCGTGTCCTTGCGGTGGCGAAAAAAGTCAGTAACCGAGGCTGTGCCGCGCTTCATGCCATCGTACTTGAAGCGCGTGCCGGCCGGCGAGCTGTTCGCGGCGGGCGGCGAGCAGTTCGAGTTCGGCGTCGATCAGGGCCAGCGCGTCGCTGCGTCCGGCGCGGGCGCTGGCCTGGGTGTCGGCAAGGTGGCCGGCGCGGCGCGCACGTTGCTGGGTCAGGCTGTCGTCCTGCTGCCGCGCGGCCTCAAGGCGGAGCAGGGTGCTTTCGACTTCGCCAAGCGCGGCGACCACCTGCTGCCGGTAGTTCGCGTGCGCGGCTTCGGCTTCGGCGCGGGCAGCGTCGTGACGGGCGGCGTGGCGGCCGCCGTCGAGGATCGGGCCTTGCAGCGCGAGGCCGGCGAGCCAGCCGACGGCGTCGCGGCGCAGCCAGTCGCCGAGGCGGTCGCTGAGGACGCCGCCGCTCGCGGTGAGCGTGAGGCGTGGCCAGCGTTCGAGGCGGACGCGCTCGCGCTCGTGCGCGGCGGCGAGGGCGGCGTTCCAGGCGGCGGCGATGTCGGGACGGCGGGCGATCACCGCCGCCGGCAGTTCGGCCGGCGTTTGGCCCGGCGTCGCGGGCTTGGCCGCAGGCGGCGCGGGGGCGACGACGAGCTCTGCCGGCGCCTGACCGAGCAGGACGGCGAGGCGGCTGTGCGCAAGGTGCCGTTCGGCGCGTTCGGCGGCAGCCTGGCGCTCGACGGCGGCGAGCGCCTCCTGCGCCGGACGCAGGGCGTCGCGGCCGACGAGGCCGGCGGAATGCCGGGCGGCGAGGTGTTCGAGGCGCTGCCGCAGCAGCATCGCGGCGGCGGCGCTTTCTTCCTGCTGGCTTTCGGCGTGGCGCAGGTCGAGGTAGGCGAAGCGGGTTTCGAGGCGCAGGCGCAGACGCAAGACTTCGAGGTCGGCGGCCTGGGCGGCCTGCGCTGCTTCTGCGCCGGCCTGGAGCTGGGCCAGGCGGCCGAAGAGATCGACTTCGTAGCCGAGAACGAATTGCGCGTCGTAGCGCGATTCGCGGTAGGGCGGCACACGGTGGCGTTGCCCGTCGCTGTCGCGGAAGCTGCTGCGCGGGACGCGCTGACGGGCGAGGTCGAGGCCGCCGTCGAGCCACGGCCGATGCAGCGCCGCGGCGTGTTCGGCGACGGCGCGGCTGGCGGCGAGCCGTGCGGCGGCGCCTTTGAGTTCGAGATTGTCGCGTTCGAGGCGCGCGAGCAGGTCGGCGAGCACCGCGTCGTCGCCCGCCGGCCAGGGCGCGGGGGTGAAGTTGGGCGTGGCGGCAGGGGCCGAGGCTGAGGTCGTGCGCGTTGCGGCGGTTTGTCCGGCGGCGGCCGTGGCGGCGGTCGACCAGCCCTCCGGGGCGACGAAGGCTTCAGGGCGGGCGGCGTCGAGCTGGGCGCAGCCGGTGCCAAGGAGGATGAACGCGAGCCCAAGAACGAACGTGATGGGGCCAGCGGCCTGCGGGGAACGCAGGGCGGGCACGGATCGAGGCGCGGTCGCGGCAAGCATGTTCAGGCTCCGCTGCGCGCCGCGAAGCGGGCGACGACGCGCTGGCCGATCAGCGCGTCGGGGGCGTCGATGCTGAGCACGAGTACGACTTCGACGACGCGGTGGTCCTGGCGCTCGGTGGGGTCGTCGCTCGGGGTGCGCGCGCCGACCATGCGCCCGATGCGCAGCACCGTGGCATCCCAGTGCCGGCGGTGGTCGGCGTCGAGGACGACGTCGACCTTCTGGCCGACGGCGATTTCGGGCAGCGCCTGTTCCTCGACTTCGACGCGCGCGATGCGCGGGCCGTCGGGGGCGAAGAGGAAGAGCGGGGTGACGTTGAGTGTGCTCACGCCGTTGCCTGGCCGCGCCTGGCGCTGCACGATCTGGCCGGCGAGCGGGGCGACGATGAAGCGTTCTTCGACCTCGCGCTCGGCGAGCGCGCGCCGGGCGGCGGCGCTCTCGCAGGCGGCGCGGGCCACGCGCAGGGCCGCCAGGGCGCCGTCGTGGCGGTCGCGGGCGAGGTCGCGTTCCTGCGCCGAGACGTTGTCGTTGTCGGCGAGGCTGCGCAGGCGTTCGACTTCGCGCTGCGCGGCGCGCCAGTCGACCTCGACCCGCGCCAGCGCGGCGCGCGCTTCGCCGAGTTCGGCCTCGGCCAGAGCGAGCTGGCGGCGCGCGGTTTCGTGGTCGAGTTCGGCGAGCCGTTGACCGGCCTGGACGCGCTCGCCCTCTTCGGCGTGCACGCGGGCGATGATGCCGTCGCGCTGGGCGGCGAGGCGGATGACGCCGCCTTCGATGTCGATCCGGCCCTTGCCGCTGGCGACGTAGACCGGGCCGGCGGTTTGCGCCTGCGCGTCGGGCGGCGTGCCTTGGCAGGCGGCGAGCGGAACGCCGAGGAGCAGGGCCAGGATCAAGGCGGGGCGCGGCCTGGCGGGCCGACGCAGGGCAGGCGGGGTGCGGGTTTCAGGCATGGCTAAGGGTCTCGTGGGCAAGGGAAAGGGGGCGTTCGTTGCGGCGCGCATCGCTCGTCACGACGCCGTCCTCGAGGCCGATGACGCGGTCGGCGTGCGAGAGGAGGCGCGGGTCGTGGGTGACGCCGAGCACCGTGGCGCCGTGCTCCTCGGCGATGCGTTTGAGCAGGTCGATGACGATCTCGCCGTTGTGCTTGTCGAGCGCCGAGGTCGGTTCGTCGGCGAAGAGGAAGTGCGGGTTCTTGACCAGCGCGCGGGCGATCGCCACCCGCTGCTTCTCGCCGCCGGAGAGTTCGGCCGGGCGCAGGTGGGCGCGCGTTTCGAGGCCGACCTCGGCGAGCGCGGCGGCGGCGCGGCGGCGCGCTTCGGCGGCGGCGACGTCGGCGTACTGCAACGGCAGGGCGACGTTTTCCAGCGCGGTGAGCGCGCCAAAGAGGTTGAAGCCCTGGAAGACGAAGCCGCAGTGGGCGAGGCGGAAGGCGTCGAGGCGCGTTTCGTCGAGCTGCCAGAGGTCGGTGCCGAGGGCCAGGACCTGCCCGGCGTCGGGGCGCAGCAGGCCGGAGAGCATGGAGAGCAGGGTGCTCTTGCCGGAGCCCGAAGGGCCGACGATCAGGGTCAGTTCGCCAGGGTAGATGTCGAGGCTGCTGTCGCGGATCACTTGTTGCGTCACCTTGCCGACGGTGAAGGCCTTGGCGATGCCGTGGCTGCGGAGGCTGGGAGGCTTGGCTGGGGCGTTCATGCGTTTTCCTAGCGCAGCAGGTTGGCCGGGTCGACCCGGTTGAGCGGGCGCAGCGCGAGCAGGCCCGAGAGCACCGCGACGACGAGCATGGTCAGCGCCAGCGGCAGCAGCATCCACCACGGGTAGCGCATGTCGACGTGGGCGAGGTGGCCGACGACGGCGAGGAGCGCGGTGAGTGCCCCGGCCAGGCCGAGGCCGACGACGCCGACCCAGAAGGACTGTTCGATCACCACCCGGCGCAGCGCCGCGCGTGCCACGCCGAGGGCGCGCAGGGCGGCGAATTCCTTGAGCGAGGCGAGGATGGCGCCGGAGAGCGTCTGGCTGGTGATGACCATGCCGACGATCAAGGCGAGCAGCGAGGCGAAGGCGGTGCCGATGCCGGCGCCGGTTTCGAGCAGCCAGTAGGCCTGCGATTCGTACGACAGCTCGGCCGCGGTCCACACGCTGTAGCGCGGGAAGCGGGCGCGGTCGGCGAGCGCGGCCTGCACCGCCGCCGGGTCGGCTGCGGGGTCGAGGTCGACGAGCAGGAAGGTCGGCTGGTCGCCGCCCTCGGGCATCAGGCGGCGGGCGGTGGCGAAGGAGGCGAGGACGTTGACCCCGCCGATGGCGCGGATGCCGTCGACGATGCCGGCGACGCGCACGCGCCGCCCGTTGATCTCGACCGTGTCGCCGACCGCGGCCTGGAGCTTGGCCTCGTCGGCGCGGTCGATCAGGATGGCGTCGGGCGCATCGAGCGCGGCGCGCTGCGCCGGAGTGAGCAGGCGGGCGTAGGCAAGCGCCTGCGGCGTCGCGTCGATGCCGTTGAGGATGACCGAGACCGGCACCCCGTCGGCGCGGCGCATGTCGGCGTAGCCGCTGACGTAGCGCTCGATGCGGCGAACGTCGGGGTGCTGCCAGGCGAGCGCGTCGGAAAAACGGCTGACGGCGCGCCCGAGGTCCACGCTGCGGGTGTTGCGGTAACCGATCCACAGCTCGGCGTCGGAGCGGTCGATGACCGACGAGACGGTGCCGAACATGCCGAGCAGGAGGCCCATCTGGATGGCGATCAGCATGCTGGCGAAGGTGATCGCCAGCACCGCGGCGAGGTAACGCCGCCCCTCGTGGCGCAGGCCGGCGCGGGCGAGCGAGACGGGGCGGGCGTCGGCGCTTTCGATCGGGAGGATGCTTGCACGGGGGCTGCTGAGGCCTGCGTCGGTCGACTCGCTGTCCGGAGCAGTGTTCTTCGAGGCGCAGGGCGCGAAGCGTTTCGTTATGAAACGGAGTAGTCCGTCGCAAAACAAACGAAAGCGGGATGGGGTAGGCTGTGGGGCACGCATGGCGGTTGGCGGAGGTGGACGTTAGAAGTCGGGGTCAGCGCATCAGCTGTTCCCGGCACAGCTTGGCCAGGGTGCGGGCCGTTTCGGCGCGGCCGCTGGTGAGGCCGATGTCGCGCTCGAAGAGCAGGCCGGTGATCACCGCGCACAGCAGGTGCGCCGCGCCCAGGCCGTTAACGTCGGCACGCACCCAGCCTTCCCGCTGCCCGGTGACGAGGCGCTCGGCCAGGGTGCGGCGCAGCTCGGACTCGAAGGCCGTCAGCTGTCCGCGCCACGGGTCGAGGCGCGACAACTCCAGCCAGCTGTCGCTGCCGAGGTCGTATTCGGATGGGGTGAGCATCTGCTCGAGCTTGTCCGCGTCGAGCGTGCTCAGCCATTCAAGCCCCTCGCGCGTCGCCAGTTGCTGGATCTGCGAGGTATAGAAGGCGTATTCGCGCGAGGCGATCTCCATGATCATCTCGTGCTTGCTGGCGAAATGCCGAAACACCGTGCCCGAACTCAAGCCCGCCTCGGTGCAGATGTCTTCGGTGCGCGCGGCGTGAAAGCCGCAGCGCTTGAAGGTGCGCGCCGCGGCCAGCAGGATCTCCTCGCGGCGCTGCTGGTGCAGTTCTTCGTTCTTGGGACGGGCCATGATTAATAAACGGAGTAGTTTGTCGCAGAATTATACGCCCGAAAGAAAGGGCGTCAAGCGCGGGCTTGGACGAGCGGGCATTTCCTGTGTGCCTGCGTCCAGGCTCGCTTCAAACGCTGTGTTCCGCGCCTGACGCCCGGGTGGCTTTCTTTTGGCGAAGCAAAAGAAAGTCCGGTCACCGGTCAACGGCGAAACAAAGCGGTGGATCGACCTGCGAATCCGGTGTGGGCGCCGGTTCAAGGTGGGGGCAAGGCCTCCGCGCCGGGCGTGGCGCAGCGTTTTACGTCGGCTCCCCCGCCGCCATCCGCGGCAGGCGCAGGGTGGCGGAGAAGCCGCCGCCGGGGCGGTTGGCGAGCTCGAGGGTACCGCCGTGCAGGGCGGCGACGTCGCGGGCGATGGAGAGACCGAGGCCGACGCCGCCGGTGGCGCTGCGGCGGGCGGCGTCGGGGCGGTAGTAGGGGGTGCCCAGGCGTTCGAGTTCGGCGGGCGGGACGCCGGGGCCGTTGTCTTCGACGGCCAGCCGCAGCGTCTCGTCGCTGTCCGAGACGGTCAGCCGCACGTCGCGGCCGTACTTGAAGGCATTGTCGATGAGGTTCTGCACGGCGCGCTGCAGCGCCGCGAGCCGCCCCGGGTAAGGCTTGTCGGCTTCGCCGGCGAGGCCGAGTTCGCGTCCTTGCACGGCGTTGTCCTCGACCAGCGTTTGCAGCAGGGCATTGACGTCGATCGGCCGTGCCGGCTCGCTGTCCTGCAGGCCGCGCAGGTAGTCGAGGCTGGCGTCGAGCATGGCGGCCATGGCGTCGAGGTCGGCGGCCATCTGTTCGCGCAGGCGTTCGTCGTCGACGAGTTCGGTGCGCAGGCGCAGGCGGGTGAGCGGGGTGCGCAGGTCGTGCGAGACGGCGGCCAGGGCGCGCGCGCGTTCGTCGACGAGGCGCTTGATGCGCGCCTGCATGCGGTTGAAGGCTTGCGCGGCCTGGCGTGTTTCGTGGGCGCCGCGTTCGGGCAGCGGCGGCGCGTCGAGGTCGCGGCCGAAGTGTTCGGCGGCGCGCGCCAGTTCGTGCAGCGGGCGCGTGGCCTGGCGGACGGCGAAGACGACGGCGGCGGCGACGATGCCGATGGCCAGCACGAGGTGCAGGTAGAACTCGCGCGGCGGGGCCGGCGGCTCGCTTTCGCGTTGCAGGGTGACACGCAGCCATTGACCGTCCTGGAGGCGGACGTCGACACTGCGCTGGATCGGCGGACGGGCGCTGGGTGCGCCATTTTGCGGGGTGTCCAGCCGGCCTGGAGCGCCCATTTCAGCGCCTCGCCCGCGTCCGCCGCCGGGCCCCATGCCCATGTTCATGCCGCCGCCCTGGCCGCCGACGACGCGGATCTCGCGCGGGCTGCCGAGGCGGGCGGCGAGGTTGGCCTGCAGTTGCCCGCGCGGCGGGTTGGGGGCGACGTTTTCGGGGGCGATCAGTTGCGCATTGAGTTCGCCGCGTTGCAGCGCGGCCAGCGTGACATGGCGCTGCAAGGGCGTTTGATCTTCGAGGCGCTGGACGAGGTCGGCCAGGCGTTCGACGAATTGCTGGCTGCGCGCCTGGGCGACGGCGGTGCTGCGTTCGCCGGAGAAGAGCCAGAAGCTGACGAACTGCGCCGCCGCGAGGCCGGCGAGCAGGAGCAGGGCCATCCGGGCATAAAGGCTGCCCGGCAGGGCGCGCAGGTTCAGGCGCACGCGTCGCGGCCTTCGACGGTGCAGGCGAGGACGTAGCCTTCGCCGCGCACGGTTTTCACGAGTTGCGGTTCGCGGCGGTCGTCGCGCAGGCGTTGGCGCAGGCGGCTGACCTGGACGTCGATGGCGCGGTCGAAGGGGCCGGCTTCGCGGCCGTGGATCAGCTCGCACAGCTGATCGCGGGTGAGCACGCGGTTGGGGTGGTCGAGCAGGATGCGCAGCAGCCGGTATTCACCGCCCGAAAGCGGAATGGCGACGCCGTCCGGCGCGGTGAGCAGGCGCGCGGCGGTGTCCAGGCACCAGCCGGCGAAATGCAGGCAGCGCGCGGCTTCCGGGCGCAGGTTGGGGGGCAGGGCGCGGGTGCGACGGAGGATGGATTTGATCCGGGCGAGCAGTTCGCGCGGGTTAAAGGGTTTGACGAGGTAGTCGTCGGCGCCCATCTCGATGCCGACGATGCGGTCGGTCTCCTCGCCGCGCGCGGTGAGCATCAGCACCGGCAGGTTCTGCGTGCGCTCGTTGGCGCGCAGGTCGCGGCAGAGGGTGAGGCCGTCGCTGTCGGGCAGCATGAGGTCGAGGACGACGAGGTCGATCGTCTGGCGTTCGAGTGCCAGCTTCATCTCGCGGCCGTCGCGCGCCGGGTGGGCGGCGTAGCCGTTGCGGGCGAGGTAGTCGACGAGCAGACGGCGGATCTCGGGGTCGTCGTCGACGATGAGGATGCTATCGGCGCGGTCCATCGGAAAGGTCCTGGGGAATAACGGGGCGGCAGGGTTTGCGTGCAAACCGCATTATCGGCGCTTGTGGCGCGGACCGGGAATCCGAATGTAACGTACTGTTGCATCACTCCGCCAGGTAACGCCACGATGCAATTTGGGCGCGCGGCGCAATACGCCGCTTACATGCAGCGGCTTTAATGACGGCATGGAGACCGCGGGCGCGGTTTCCCCTCACCGCTCAAGGAGCTTTGCCATGAACATCCAGATCGTCAAAAACCTGGGCCTGATTGCCCTCTTGGGCAGCCTCAGCCTGCCCGTTTTCGCGCAGCCCGGACCCGGCGGTGGCCCAGGAAGTGGTCAAGGAAGCGGTCAAGGTTATGGCCAGGGGTATGGCCCCGGCGGCGGCGCGGGCTGGAGCCTGATGTCGCCGGCCGAGCGGGACGCGCATCGCAGCGCCCTCTGGGCCAGCAAGAGTCTCGAGGATTGCCGCGCGGTGCAGGCCAAGCACCGCGCGCTGGTCGAAGCCCGGGCCCAGGAACGCGGCATTGCCCTGCCGCCGGAGCCGCCCAACGTGTGCGAGCGGGTCATGGCCGGCGGCGCCGCGGGCTCAGGCATGATGGGCGGCCGTCAGGGCATGGGTCCGGGCGGTGGGATGGGACCGGGAGGCGGCATGGGCCGTGGCCCGGGGCGTGGCCAAGGGTATGGTCCCGGCGCCGGTCTGCTGACCCCCGAGGAAATGAGCGCTCACCGCAACGCGATGCGCGCCGCCGGCAACCTCGAAGCCTGCCGCCAGGTTCAGGGCGAACACCGCGCCTTGATCGAGCGCCGGGCGCAGGAAAAAGGTGTGAGCGTGCCGCCGATGCGGGCGGACGTCTGCGCACGGCGCTTTGAGGCCGGCGCACAGCCGGGCAACGGCCGGCCGCGGGGCGCCGGAGCCGGGGCTGCGCCCGGGCGGGCCTTGCTGACCCCCGAGGAACGCGCGGCGCACCTTGAACAGATGCGCGCGGTGCGCAGCTACGACGAATGCAAGGCCCTGCAAGCCGAGCACCGGACGCAGATGGAAGCGCGGGCCAAGGCGCAGGGCGTGACGCTGCCGCCGCCGCGCGCAGCCTACTGCGAGCGTTTCAAGGCCGGAACGACGCAGCCGTGATCCTTGCGTAAGCCCTTTCGCCCCGGCCTCGTGCGGTTTTTTGCACGCCGGGGCGGGTTTTTGCTTGTTCAATTGAATCATTGCCTTGCGGCGTTTTTCTCGATTGATTAAGATTTGCGCGTCATTCCGACCGGCCAGGCGAGATGAGAACAAACAATAATCAGCGGAAGGTTCCGAAGGTTTATCTGATCGATGACGATCCGGTCGTGACTTATCTTCTGGTCGACCTCGTCGAATCGGTGAATCTGCCGCACGTCGTCTTCGACAGTGCGGTCAAGTTTCTCGAGCAGGACCTCAGCGGCCTCGAAGGTTGCATCGTGACCGATCTGCGCATGCCGGGCATGAGCGGACTCGAGTTGCAGGAGGAGCTGCACCGACGCGAGATCAACCTGCCGATCATCTTCATCTCCGGTTATGCGGAGGTGCAGTCGGTGGTGCGGGCGATGCGGGGCGGCGCGCTCGATTTCTTCCAGAAACTTTTTTCCTCGCAGCACCTGATCGAACGCATCCAAGACGGCCTGCGCATCGACCGCGAGCGTGCCGAGCTGCTGGCGCGCAACCGCCAGATCGGCGAGCGCATGGCGCTGCTCACCCCGCGCGAGCGGGAAGTGCTGCAGGGCATCTTCGAGGGCAAGCTGACCAAGGTGATCGCCGACGAGTTGGGCATCGGCGTGCGCACCGCCGAAACCTACCGCCAGCTGATCATGCAGAAGCTGCAGGCTGGCTCGGTGGCCGAGCTGGTGCGCATCGTCGTCGAGGCGATGCCGCGGCGCGGCACGGTCTAGACGACGATTTTTCTCACGCCTCGGCCGGCGCGGTGCCGGGCGACTGGCGTGCCTGCCTGAGTTCGCTCAGCGCCAGCTCGAAGTCGAAGACTTCGATGGCCGCGAGGATCGTTCCCCCCTGAGCCCCGAGCTCGGCCAGCAGACGTTCGCGGTGCTGGCGTGCCAGGGTGTTCGCGGCCAGGTCGCCGTTTTCGAGCAGGCAGGCGAGCTGACTGCACAGGGCGGCGGCATCGGTTTCCGTTTCGTCTTCCTCCGCGCTGTCGGCGTCCGCCGGGGCAAGCGCCCGCTCAAGCTCGGCGATCAGCGTTTCGAGCCGCGGGGCGAGGCGCTGGTAGAGGGTGTCGATGGTCGAGCCGTCTTCCTTGCGTCGCAGCGCGTCGAGCAGCGCGGCGGCTTCGCTCGTGACTTCCTGCGCGCCGATCAGGCCGGCCGATCCCTTGAGCGCATGGATGACCTGCTCGGCGGCCTGGTGATCATCGGCGGCGAGCGCGGCGACAATCTTGTCCGGGTCGTCGCGATGGCTGTTGAGGAAGAGGCTGATGACCTGGCGGTATTTTTCTTCGTTGCCGCGCACGCGCGCCAGGCCGCTCGCGACGTCGAGGCCGGAAACTCTGGCGAGGCGGTTGCCTGCGTTCGCCTCGGCGGGTGTCTCGGGCTGAACGGCGGGCGTTTCGGCAGCGGGAGGCGGTGCCTTGCGCACGCGCGGCAACCACTTGAGCAGCATGGCGTAGAGGGCGTCGGGGTCGACCGGCTTGGCGACGAAATCGTTCATGCCGGCGTCGAGGCAATTGAGGCGGTCTTCCTCGAAGGCGTTGGCGGTCATCGCCAAGATCGGCGTCTGCGCGCGCCCGAACAGGCGGCGGATGGCGCGCGATGCATCGAGGCCGTTCATCTCCGGCATCTGCACGTCCATCAGGATCAGGTCGTAGGGGGTGATCCGTGCCTTGTCGACCGCTTCGCGCCCGTTGCGCGCCGAATCGACCTGCAGGCCGACGCCGTGCAGGAGCAGCTGGGCGACCTCGAGATTGACCTCGACGTCGTCGGCGATCAGGATGCGCGCGCCCGCATGCTCTTGGCGCAGACGGCTTTCGAAGTCCATGTTGGGGCGTTCCTGGGTGTCCGGTATCGCGCCGTGGCCGCGCTGCAGGCGGGCGGTGAACCAGAAGGTGCTGCCGCAATGGCGGACGCTTTCGACGCCGACTTCGCCGCCCATCAACTGCGCCAGACGCTGGGTGATGGCCAGCCCCAGGCCGGTGCCGCCGTACTTGCGGGTGTTCGAGGCGTCGGCTTGCTCGAAGGCACGGAAGAGGTTGGGCAGTTTTTCCGGATTGATGCCGATGCCGGTGTCGACGCTCTCGAAGCGCACCAGCAAACTGTCGTCCTTTTCTTCGAGCAGCTTCGCGCGCAAGGTGATCTGGCCGTTCTCGGTGTATTTGACGGCGTTGATGGCGTAGTTGAGCAGCGCCTGGCGCAGCCGGGTCGCATCGCCGCGCAGCCAGGACGGGACGCCGTCCAGATCGATGATCACCTGCAGGCGCTTTTGCCGCGCCTGATCGACGATCATCGTGCGAACGCTTTCGAAAACCGTGGCGAGCGCGAAGTCGGTGTCTTCGAGCACCATCTTGCCGGCTTCGATCTTCGACAGGTCGAGGATGTTGTTGATGATCGACAGAAGGTGGGCGGCGGAATTCTCGATCTTGTCCAGGCGGTCGATCTGGCGGGGCGTCGCTTCGCTGTTGCGCAGGAGGTGCGTGAGCCCGACGATGGCGTTCATCGGGGTGCGGATCTCGTGGCTCATGTTGGCCAGGAAGGAGCTCTTGGCGATGTTCGCCGCCTCGGCCTGCAGGCGCGCGTCGGCCAGCTGCGAGGTGCGTTGCGAAACGACTTCCTCGAGGTGGTTGCGGTAGCTCTCGAGTTCGGCGTTGAGCTTCTTCTTTTCCGTGATGTCTTCCTGGATCGCCACGTAATGGGTGATGCTTCCGTCGTCCTGGCGGATCGGCGCGACTACGGCCGCTTCGGTGTAGAGGCTGCCGTCCTTGCGCCGGTTGGAGAATTCGCCCTTCCAGGCTTCGCCGCGGTGCAAGGCGTTCCAAAGATCGGCGTAGGTTTCGGCCGAGGTTTTTCCCGACTTGAGCATCCTCGGGTTATGACCAATGACTTCAGCGGAAGTGTAACCGCTGTGATGCTCAAAGGCTTCATTGACGTATTCGATGCGTGCTTCGGTGTCGGTGACGACCACCGAGATCGGACACTGGCTGACGACTTCGGAGAGGACGCGGAGCGACTGGTCGGCTTTCTTGCGTTGCGAGAGGTCGCGCACCGCATGCGTGAAGTAGATGCCATCGGCGACCTGCCAGCGCGACAGCGAGACATCGACTTCGAAGGTGCTGCCGTCCTTGCGCAGGGCGACGAGCTCGACGTTTCCGGCCTGACTGCCGGACAGTTCGCCGTCCAGGACCGCCTTCATCAGCTCGCGGTGCCGTTCCTGCTCGTGCGTGGCGAACAGCTGGGCGATCGAGCGGCCGATGGCCTCCTGGGCCGAATAACCGAAGATGCGTTCGGCCGCGTGATTCCAGGCGACGATCAGCCCCTTGCTGTTGGTGTTGATGATGCCGTCGTTGGCGGCCTGGGTGACGGCCTCGTAACGTTCGATGCTGGCGCGCAGGGCGATTTCGGCCTGACGGCGGGCGCTCACGTCGGTCAGCGTCAGGCGCAGTTCGGGGTCGCCTTTACAGTCTTTCTGCAGAATGCACTCGGCATTGACGAAGATCAGCGAGCCGTCGGCGTGTTCGATGCCGAATTCTGCGCTTTGCGGCTCGTCCTGCTGCGCCGTGTCCAGAAAAACCTGCCAGCGGGCGCGGTCCTCGTCGCTGACGAAGGCCGTGAAATTAAAGCCGTTCACCGCGTCGTGGCGGAAGCCGAGCAGTTTGCACGCCGTCTGGTTGATGCGTTTGATGTGGCCGGCCGAGGTGAGCGTGAAGTAGGCGATCGGCGCGTGCTCGTAGAGGTCGATGTGCCGGGCGCGCGAGGCTTCGAGTTCGGCTTTGGTCTCAAGCAATTTTTCGTTCTGCGTGCGCAATTCGGCCTGGTTGGCCTTGAGCTGGGCGTTGGCGACGCTGATCGCCATTTCGTGCATCTTGCGCGGGGTGATGTCCTGCACCGTGCCGAGCAGGTAGTCGAGCGTGCCGTCGCTTTTGCGTACGCACCTGACATTGGCATTGACGTAGATCAGCGTGCCGTCCTTGCGCACCAGCCGCTGCTCGAACATCGCGGAATCGACCTCCCCGTTGCGGATGCGCAGGATCTCGGGGTAGAAGTCGGCGACGTCGTCGGGGTGCGAGATGTCCTGCCAGGTCAGTTCGAGCAATTCCTCGCGCGAATAACCGGTGATTTCGCAGGCCTGGTCGTTGAAGCGCAGGAATTTTCGCGTCGAAGGCGAGACGATGGCCATGCCGATGAAGGGCAGGGTGAAGAAGCTCTGCAGCAGCTGGTCGTTCTTGGCCTGTTCGGACATCAGGGAGATCGTCTGCACGAGTTCGCGCTCGCGCCACAGGACGATGAAGGCCCACATCACCGCCAGCGCGGCAGCGGCCGAAACGAGCCCGATCCAGAACACCGTCCGCCACATCGGCGAGAGCACTTCCTTGCGATCGATGGTGGCGAGCAGCTTCCAGTCGGTGCCGGCGATCGGCCGATAGGCCGCGAGCACATTGACTGCGCGATAGTCCGGGCCCATGAAGCGGCCGCTGTCGGCGTCCAGAACGGCATGCACGCTCGGCATGTCGGTGCGTGTGAGCGGGATGCTGACCGTGAGCGGCGGGGCATCGAGATGACGCAGGGCAGAGATGATCGTGATGTGATCGTCCTGTTTGCGCACCAGCAGTGTTTCGCCGCTTGGACTCGACGTTGGCCAGTTTTTCAGCTGGGGCAGGATGAAATCATTGAGGTTGGTGCAATGGTCGATGAAGCCGATCAGGCGTTTGTCGTCGGTTCCGGACGCGAAGAGGGGCGTGGTGATGTGCAGGTGCGGATCGCCGTCGAGGAGCGAAATTTCGCCCAGTTGGGTTTTCTGCTCGCGGCTCGCGGCGGCCAGGCCGGCGAAAATGTTCTCGTTGAGATGTTCGACTTCGCCGTTATCCGAAAGCAGCGGCTTCTGGTCGGCATCGAACAGTACCGTCCGGTCGTGCTTGTCGGCCCGCTTCAGCGAACCCAGCATGATGGCGAGCTCGTCGCGCCAATGGGTGCGTTCGCTGCGGCTGCCGTCCTTGGATTTTTTGAGCGCGGTCAGGAAAAGCGGGTTTTTACTGAGCATTTCTACATCGGTTTGCCGTTCGCGCAGCCAGTTTTCGATCTGCTCGGTGTTCAGGCGAGCGATGGTTTCGAGGTGGGCGTAGGTGTCCTGCTCGATCTGCGGAATGCGCAGGGCGACGTAGCTGGTGCCGATCAGGGGCGCGAGCAAGGCCAGGGCGCAAAAAGTGACCGCCATGCGCCGGGTGGTGTAGCGCGGGGCAACGACGCGCGAGAATGGCGTGTTGCGTGCCGCTTCGCGCAGGCCGTGGGCCAGGGTGAGGAAGAGCAGCAGCGTCGAGGCCAGGACGAAGGCTGCGTCGAGAAACAGCTCGATGCGTTCGGCGCCCACGTCGTCGTCGAGGAAAATGTCCGGGCCCATGATCCAGATGGCCGCGCAGATCCCGTAGAGCGCGGCGATGGCGCCGGCCTTGACGTATTCCGGGCGAAGGAAGGAGGGGGCGGGCGTGGGCGTGGCGTTCATGGGGGCGAAGGCGTCAGTTCTCGATCCCGAAATAAAGGGCGATGGCTTCGAAATCATGGTGTCCGGCGACGAAAACCTCGGCGATGTCCGGGTCGAAATGGTGGCCGCGTTCCTCGGCGATCATTTCGCGCACGGTGTCGAACGGGATCGGTGCCTTGTAGACCCGGCGGGAGATCAGTGCGTCGAAGACGTCGGCCAGCGCCATCAGCCGGGCCGAGAGCGGGATGTCGTCGCCGGCCAGGCCGTCCGGATAGCCGGAGCCGTCCCAGCGTTCGTGGTGCCAGCGCGCGATTTCCTTGGCTTGGCTCAGGAAGCCGACCGAGGTGTGCAGGTCGCGTTCGGCGAGTGCGATGGCTTCGCTGCCGAGGACGGTGTGGGTCTTCATGACCGACCACTCCTCGGGTGTGAGCTTGCCGGGCTTGAGCAGGATGCGGTCGGGGATGCCGACCTTGCCGATGTCGTGCAGCGGCGCCGAGCGGGCGAGCATGTCGATGTACGGTGCGGTCAGGGTGTCGGAAAAGCGCGGATGGGTGGCCAGCCGGGTGGCGAGCAGGCGGACGTAGCCCTGCGTGCGCTGGATGTGGTTTCCGGTTTCGTTGTCGCGCGTTTCGGCGAGGTGCGCCAGGGCGCGGATGCTGACCGCCTGGATCAGCTCGTTCTCGCGCATCCTTCGGGCGACTTCGCTTTCCAGCGCCGCGTTCTGGTCCTGCAGCAGGTGCCGGGCGCGGCGCACCAGCAGCTGGCTGCGCACCCGCGCCAGCACGACCGCCGGCTTGAGCGGCTTGACGATGTAATCGGCGATGCCGGCGTCGAAGGCACGCTCTTCGTCCGCGTCGCTGTCCTGCGCGGTGAGGAAGATGACCGGGATGTCCCGCGTTGACGGCTCCTCGCGCAGCTGCGCGAGGACCTCGTGCCCACTCATCTCGGGCATCACCACGTCGAGCAGGATCAGGCCCGGACGCGGCAGCTGGCGGGCGAGGTGCAGCGCCACGTGGCCGTTGTTGGCCACCTTGACGTGATAGCCCGCGCCTTGCAGCAGTCCTCCGAGCGCACTCAGGTTCTCCGGCTGGTCGTCGACGATGAGGAGGGTTTCATGGTCGGTGGCGCGCCGGCGTTTGGGCGGCGTGACCGCTTCATGCGCCGTTGCGTCGACCGGTGTCGGCACCGCGGGGGGGCGGGGCGGCGGGATTTCGGCGGTTCCGAGGTTCATGGCGCGGCGGCGTGTTGGCGTAAGGGTCAGCGCTCGGGCAGCGCAGTTTCGGCGGCGCCGACGAGCGGCCCCGTAAGCAGCGCGATTTCGTCGACCGAGAGCACCTTGTCGATGTTGAGCAGGATGACGAATTTGCCCGCGACCTTGCCCATGCCGAAGATGAAGTCGGTGCGGATGTTGGTGCCGAAGGCGGGCGGCGGTTCGATCTCGGCGGGCGGGATGTCGAGCACCTCGGAGACGGCATCGACCATGATGCCGATGTCGTGACGCGTCTCGGCGTCGCTGACCTCGACGATGATGATGCAGGTGCGGCGCAGGATTTCGGTCTTGCTGGCGCCGAAGCGGGCGGCGAGGTCGATCACCGGGACGACGCTGCCGCGCAGGTTGATCACCCCGCGGATGAAGGTCGGCATCATCGGAATGGCGGTGAGGTGGCCGCACTCGATGATTTCCTTCACGTTGAGGATGCCGACGGCGAACATCTCGCCGGCGAGCGAGAAGGTCAGGTATTGGGAGGGGCTGTCGGGGCCGGAAATTCCGGCGAGCTCCAGGCCCGTGGCGGGCTGCGCGGGGAGTCCCATGGGCTGTCCTCGTCTCTAGTAGCGTTCGAAATCGCCTTCGCTGACCGGCAGGGGCGTGCTGCGCGGGCCAGCGCCCTTGGCGGCGCGCGGCGGGGCGAAGGCGTTGCGGGCCACGGGCTCCGCGGCGGTGCCCGGTGCGACGAAACTGCGTTGCGCGCTGTTGGCGTCGAGGCGGAAGAAGGTCATCGTGTGTTGCAGCTGTTCGGCCTGGGAGCCAAGTTCCTCGGCTGTCGCGGCCAGCTCTTCCGAGGCCGAGGCGTTCTGCTGCGTGGCCTGGTTGAGCTGCCCCATCGCGCCGTTGATCTGGGCGACGCCGGCGCTTTGTTCCTGGCTGGCGGCGGCGATTTCCTGCACCAGGTCGGAGGTCTTGCGGATCGAGGGCACCATCTCGGTGAGCAGGTTGCCGGCGCGCTCGGCCTGCTTGACCGAGGACGACGCGAGGTCGCCGATTTCCTGCGCGGCGATCTGCGAGCGCTCGGCGAGCTTTCTCACTTCGGCGGCGACAACGGCGAAACCCTTGCCGTGATCGCCGGCGCGGGCGGCTTCGATGGCTGCGTTGAGTGCCAGCAGATTGGTCTGGTAGGCGATGTCGTCGATGATGCCGATCTTGCCGGCGATCGATTTCATGTCTTCGACCGTGCGGGTGACGGCCTGGCCGCCCTCGGCCGCCTCGTTGGCGGCCTTGGTGGCCATGCCGTCGGTGACGCGGGCATTCTCGGTGTTCTGGGAGATCGAGGCGGTCATTTCTTCCATCGACGCGGTCGTCTCCTCGACGCTGGCGGCCTGCTCCGACGACGACTGGGAGAGTGACTGGGCCGTGGCGGACACCTGTCCGGCGGCGTTGGAGAGGTTGTCGGCGGCGGTCCGCACTTCGCCGATGATCTGGGTGAGCTTGGCGATCATGTTCTGCATCGCGTTCATCAGCAGCCCGACTTCATCCTTGCTCGTTGCGTCGAGGCGAACGCTCAGGTCGCCTTCGGCGATCCGGCTGGCGGCATTCACGGCTTCGCCGAGCGGGCGGGTGATGCTGCGTGTGATCCACCAGGCGAAGGCGATGGAAATGAGCAAAGCGCTGATGGCCAGGCCGAGGATCATGGTTTTTGCCGATTCGGCGTTTTCGTTGGCCAGCTTGCCGGAAGCGTCCATGAGTTCGGACTGGAAGTCGATCAAGGCATTCACGCTCTCCAGGTATTCGGTCTGGGCTTTGCGCAGGGCGCCTTGCATGTGCGCGACGATCTCGTTGCGGAGGACATCGGGCTTTTTATCCGAGCGCAGGATTTCGATGAACCGGTCCTGTGCTGCGACGTAATCGCGTCGTGCATTGGTGATGCGTTTGAGCAGTTCCCGGCCTTTTTCGGTGGTGATCGACTTTTCCAGCTTGGCAATCTCGTCGGTGATGATCTTGCGCTGCGGTTCGATCTGTTCGATGGACTTTGCCCGTTCCTCGCCACTGTAGATGTAGGCGTTGCGCAATTGGCGGGCAATGACGTTGAGCGCGTCGATGATGTTGTTGGCCTGGACCGTCTTGGGGAAGCGGTCGAAGACCATCAGCTCGATCTCCTGATTGAGCGTGTTGATGCGCACGTAGCTCACGGTCGAGATCGCCGTCAGAAGGATGAGGGTGATGCCGAATCCGAAGGCGAGTCGGGCACCGATTTTGAGGTTCTTGAACATGAAGTCCTCCTTGCGACGGACACTTAGTTGGGCAACTGGGCTGCAGGTGGGGTGGCGCGGACGAGGCTCAGGCGATCTTCCTCGCCGCGGGTGACGAAACCGACCAGGGCGGCGACGTCGAGGATCAGCGCGACTTCGCCGCTGCCCAGGATGGTCGAGCCGCCGATCAGGCGCAGGTTGGCGAACATGCGTCCAAGCGGTTTGATGACGGTCTGGAACTCGCCCATCAGCTGGTCGACGACGATGCCGGCGCGCTGGCCGCCGAACTGGACAACGACGATGCTTTCGCGCGCGGGCGCCGGCGTTTCGATCTCGAACAGGTCGCGCAGGCGGATGAAAGGCAGGGCTTCGCCGCGCAGATTGAGGTAGTTGCGCTGGGCACCCAGCGCCCGATGTTCGATGCATTCGACGATCGCATCGAGCGGAATGACGTAGGCGTCGTTGTCGATGCCGACCAGGAAGCCGTCGATGATCGCCAGGGTAAGCGGCAGCCGGATGGTGAAGGTCGAGCCCCGTCCCTCGCTGGAGGCGACTTCGACGCTGCCGCGCAGCGACTGGATGTTGCGCCGGACGACGTCCATGCCGACGCCGCGGCCGGAGAGCTTGGAGACCTTGTCGGCAGTGGAGAAGCCGGGCTCGAAGATCAGGTTGATGATCTCGCCGTCGCTGAGCGTGGCATCGGGGGCGATCAGCTCGCGCTCGATGGCCTTGGTGCGGATGCGTTCGCGGTCGAGGCCGCCGCCGTCGTCGGCGATCTCGATGACGATGTTGCCCGAATCATGGAACGCGTTGAGCGAGACGCGGCCGGTCGCGGGTTTGCCGCGCTCGCGCCGCAATTCGGCCGCTTCGATGCCGTGGTCGAGCGAGTTGCGCACGAGGTGCATCAGCGGATCGCCGATTTTCTCGACCACGGTCTTGTCGAGTTCGGTTTCGCCGCCGTTGATCACAAGTTCGATGTCCTTGCCCAGTTCCTTGGAGACGTCGCGCACCACCCGATGGAAGCGGTTGAAGGTCTCGCCGATCTGCACCATGCGCAGTTGCAGCGCGGCGTCGCGGATGTTCTCGACGAGGCGCGAAAGGATCGAGGTGGCTTCGACGAGTTCGCCCTGCCGACTTTTCTGCGCCAGAAGGTTGGCCGAGGCGCCGGCGATGACGAGTTCGCCGACGAGGTCGATCAGCTGGTCGAGTTTGTCGGCCTGGACGCGGATCGACTGCGCATCGCGCGCCTTCTTGTCGACGATCTGCCCCTGGCGTGTGGCGGCGGCTTCGACCACCGCCGGGTGCACCACCTTGTCGTCGACCAGGATTCGGCCCAAGGGGGGCGGCGCGTCCGTCTCGGCAGGCGCGTTCGAGTCCTGGAGGTGCTGCGCCTGCTGTTCGCGCAGGCCGCGCTCGATTTCGTTCTGGGTCAGCGCGCCGACCCGGACCAGCATCTCGCCCAGGCGCATGTCGTCTTCGGGCAGCTCGCCGATCAAGCGCAGGTAGTCGGCGACGCAGCTTTCCGGCGGCAGGATGCGCAGTTCGCACTCGTCCTGAACAAAGGAGAAGACGCGCTCAAGATCGGTCTTGCTGGCTTTCGTCTGCAGGCGGACTTCGAAGCCGAGGTAGCAGGCTTCCGGGTCCATCTCGAGGGCCGGGGGCAGAGCGTCGGCAACCGTTTCGAGGCCGATGATCTCGCCGATTTCGCCCAGATAGCGGACGAAGGAAAGGGGATCGGTGCCGCCGCGCATGACGTTGCGCCCGAAGCGGATCGAGAGGTGCCAGCTGTCGGTGTTGACCACCGCGACTTCGCTTTCCACCTCGACCGGATCGACATGGACTGCGACTTTCGCGGACGGTGCTTCTGCGGCCAACCCCTCGGCGAGGCGGGCGTGCAGGGCTTCGCCGCGCTCGGCCAGGGACGCATCGGGGGCCGCGTCGTTGGCGGCCAGCACGTCGACCAGGGCGTTCATGTGGTCGCAGCATTCGAGCAGCAGCGTGGTCAGGCGCGGGGTGACGGGCAGGCTGCCGTTGCGCAGCTGGTCGAGGACGTTCTCGACGAGATGGGTGAACTGCTCGATGTAGCGGCATTCGATGACGCCGGAGCCGCCCTTGATGGTGTGCGCGGCACGGAAAATGGCATTGATGTTGTCGTGGTCGTCGGGGACCTGTTCGAGGCGCAGCAGCCCGGCTTCCATTTCGGCCAGCTGCTCGCGGCATTCCTGGATGAAAACGCTGACGATCTCGTCCATGTTTTGTCGCTCCGGGGTTCAGCCGGCTTCGGCCGCGGGAATGACGAGCGGGTCGCCGAGCTCGGCGGCCAGGTTGCAGAATTCGATGGTCGCGCGCACGGCCTGGCTGTGCCGGATCAGGGCGACGCGCTTGTCGCCGCGTTGCGCCTCGCGCTTGAGCAGCAGCAGCAGTTGCAGGCCGGCGCTGTCGATCTCGCCGACCTGGGCCAGGTCGAGCTCGAGCTCCTCGCATTCGGCGAGCGCATCGAGCAACAGGCGCTTCTGTTCGAAGGCGTGGTAGATCGTCAGAGGGGCTTCGAGGGCGAGCGATTTGCGGGGCGTCATGCGGCCTCCTAAAAGAGCTCGACGTTGCGGCGCGTGCCGCTGCCGGGAGCAACGGCCGCGGGGGCATTGCCATGCTGCGTGGCCTCGGCATGGGCTTTGCGCTGCGTGGCCATGACATAGGCTTTCTGCAACTGCGCCAGGCAGCTGTCGATGTCGATCTTGGGCGGGGCGCCGTCACACTCCGGGGTGAGGCGGCGGGCGAAATCGGCGGCCAGGGCGTCGAGCTTCCGCGTGGCCTCGGCGACGAGCTCGATCTGCTGTCGGGTGACGTCCTGAAACTGGATGCTGGCCTGGGCGTCGAGGAACATCGACGTCAGGCGCTTGCTGCTCTGGCCGACCTCCGCGAAAACCTCGGCTTCGCGGCGCACAAGCCCGCCGTAATCGGAGGTCAGCTCCGAGAGCTGGGCGGAAAATTCACGCAGCATCTCCTGCTCCAGCGCGAGGCTCGATTCGAGTTCCTCGTTGCGGAAACGGCTGGCGATGTGCTCGGCGAGCTTGTGGATGCCGCCGCTGATTTTCTCGACCGCGCCGCCTGTTTCCACCGACAGCTTGCGCACTTCGTCGGCGACGACCGCGAAGCCACGCCCCGATTCGCCGGCGCGGGCGGCCTCAATGGCGGCGTTGAGGGCCAGCAGGTTGGTCTGGGCGGCGATGCGATGCACCAGCGCGACAAGGTCGCCGAGGGCGCGCGCTTCGTCGGTGACGCTCTGGATGCGCAGGCGGTCGTTGTTCGCTTCCTCGCGGCGCTGGTCGATGTAGCTATCCATGCGTTCGAGCAGTTGCCGGTTGCGGACGAGGACGGCGTCGGTATCGAGCAGCTGTTGTTCGGTTTCGGCGTTGCGGCTGGTGATCAGGCGGTCGAGTTCGTCCACCACCGCATCGATCTCGTGCAGGCGGGTGACGATGTCGAGCGCCGAGGTTTCGGTCAGCTCGACGGTGTTCTGCAACTGCGCACGCATCACGCCGGTCAGCGTGTCGAGACGCAGCAGTTCCTCGCTGACCGCCTTCTGCCGGCGTCCGGCGTCGGCGCGTCGCGCCAATTCCTGACCCAGTGCTGTCTGTTGGCCGAGCGTGGTGTCGCGGTAGAAGAGGAGTGAGACGATGTGCTGGGCCAGGAAGGCGGTGATGACGAGAAATGCCGTGCCCAAGGCATCGGCGAGTTCTGGGAGCGCGAAGTATTGGTGGAAGGGGCGGTTGAAGTAATAAACGCAGAAAGCGCTGCCGATCGCCACGACCAGGGTGACCAGGACCTGTCGTTTGACGAGATCGTGCGGGATCATGTCGCGTCCGTCGGGGCGGGTGAGGGCGGATTCAGCGGATGACGAGCTTGATCGTGCTCAACAATTCGTCGGCCGTCGCCGGTTTGACGATCCAGCCCGAAGCGCCGGCCGCCTTGGCTTCCTGTTTTCTTTCCTGCTGCGACTCGGTGGTCAGGAACAGGATGGGGACGAACTTGTAGGCGGGGATCTGGCGCACCTGCTTGATCAGCTCGATGCCGTTCATGCCGGGCATGTTGAGGTCGGTGATCAGGAGGTCGATCTTGATGCCGGACTGGAATTTCTTCAGCGCGTCTTCGGCGTTGGGCGCCTTCTCGACCGCGTAGCCCGCCTTGGTCAGGATGCTCGAAATGCTGAGCAGAATGGTGGCGGAATCATCGACCAGCATGATCGTGCTCATGGTGCCTTCTCCGGTAAGGACGGTGGCCGACGAGCAGGCGTGCCCCACGCTTAGGCCCCTCGTCTTGGGCGGAGCTGAATCAACGGCGGTGCGGGCAGGCCTGGCGCGGCCTGTCGGCGGTCGATTTGGGCGCGATTTTTGCCGGCCCCCGGCGCATCCCGTGCGCCGTTTTTCCAGCATTTCCGTGTTTCGATTGATCTTGGTCGATCTGCCGCGCGATGTGCATCCGCAAAATCCGCGACGAACTGCGGAAACTACGTAGGCCGCGCGGAGGCGTCCGAGGAGGAGCGAAACGGGTTGTTTACGCTGGCCAGTGCGTCAACCCGGCCAGCGCTTGGTCGGTGATCGCAACGCCCTGGTGGATGACGGCGTTGCGCCACGTCTGCGCGACGGGGACGTAAGCGTCGCGCAAGTCGGCGAGCAATTGC
The DNA here is from genome assembly GCF_041441355.1 of Propionivibrio sp. Taxonomy (GTDB): domain Bacteria; phylum Pseudomonadota; class Gammaproteobacteria; order Burkholderiales; family Rhodocyclaceae; genus Propionivibrio. The sequence goes on along the minus strand of NZ_JASDTF010000004.1, from coordinate 16,107 downwards.
TGGTGTCGGTCCGTGCGGCGAAACGCGGCATCCTGTTTGCGCAGCCATTGATCCAGTGCCTGGGCGTGGTTCATGGCCGTACCGCGGGTGCCGAACTCGACCACGGCCCCGACCAGCGGACGCGTGCCCAGAAACTGCTGCAGGCCTTGAAAGACCAGACCGACGTAAGCCGGGCGCGCAAGGCCGTGCGGGCGGGCGTTCTCGATCCGTTCCGCTCCCCACCATTGCTTGGCCAGCGTCCAGTGTTCGCTGTCTTCGGGGCTGAAGCATAAGAAGAAGGGCTGGGCATAGTCGCCGAGGCCGGTATGCCAATCGATGAGCCCGACGCGCGCGGCGGACGCGAGATGTTCGTCGACGATCCGTTCAAGGGTGAGGTTAGACCATTCGCGCTGATGGCCGCCGAAATACGGTCCGTCGGGGTGCGCGTACTGCCCTTTGACCCGGGCGTTGAACAGCGCGTCGGCACCGTATTCGGCGCGGAATCCGGCCTCGGCGTCCGTCAGGGCGTGCTGGGTCTCGAAGCTCCAGTCGGTGGCGATCAGGTGTGGGTGCAGGCGGGAATAGTCGGGATTCTCGGGCGGAGCCGCGTGGTCGATGAAATTGCGGTTGAGGTCGACGTTGTTCTCGGTTGTTCGCGTGAAATGGGCAAAACCGTAGGGGTTGAGGCCGTGGATCAGGAGGACGCCGACGTCGTGCGCGAGCGCTTGCGGTCGGAAGAGTTTCAGCCAGGCGATCTGTGCCGCCGAGCCGGCGTAGGCTTCCAGCCCGTGCGTACCGCTGATGACGACGAGTTGCCGCGCGCCGTTGCGGTTGCCGAGGTGGGCCACGTCGATGCCGAGCGCTTCGCCGTTGGGACCCGATTGCTCAGGGTGGGCGTAATGCGCGAGGTGGGCGCCGGCTGCGGTTGCATGTTCGAGGAAACGGGTGCGGGCGGCGGCGTAATGGGGGGAGAAGAAGTCGGAGAAGTCCATGAGCAGTCTGCGGTGTCGGTGGGCCCGGCGCAGTAGGTCGGGCGATGGAAGGAAAGAGGCAGGAAGGGGCGACCCGGGGCCGCGTTGCTGTGTCGCCCCGTCGCGCTCAAGGTTGCAGGTAAGCGTCCGCGAAATTGCCGCGCAGGCCTTCTCCGCCGGGGGCGTAGTTCTTCAGCGCTTTGGTCCGGACGACGACGCGCGGGCTGGTGCCGAATTCGACGGAGACCAGATCCTGGTTCACCAAGCGTTGGAAATCGAGGAAGAGCTGACGCCGTTTGCCTTCGTCGTTTTCGATGGCGGCGGCTTCGAGCAAACGGTCTACTTCCGGATTGGCATAGTGCGCCGGGTTGGAGAATGGCAGTCCGATCTTGAAATTCTTCGACCAATAGACGCGCTGTACGCCCACTGTGGGATCGAACATGTTGGCCAGAGCCTCGAGGGTGATGTCGAAGGCGCGGTCGGTGTACACCCGGGTCACGTAGGTGGCGAAGTCGTAACTCTCGATCACCGCATCCACGCCGATCCGGGCCAGCGACTGGCGGACGAATTCCGCCGCGCGTTTTTCCTGGAAGGGATTCCAGAGCAAACGCAGCTTGAAGCGTGTGCCGTCCGCGCCCCGCGTGTAGCCGGCGGCGTCGAGGGCGGCTTCTGCTTTCTTCAGGTCGTAGGGGTAGGGCTTGATGTTGGCGTCGTGATACTTGGCGATCAACGGACCGATCGGCGAGGCGGCAATCTGACCGTAGCCGAACCAGACAAGCTTGTTGAACGCGTTCAGATCGAGCGCGCCGGCCAGGGCGCGGCGAACTTCGATTTTCGCGAGGGCGGGCGAATCGAGGTTGAAGTAGAGCTGCTGCTGGCTGCCCAGGTAGGGTTCGCTCTCGGTGTCGACCGCGAATTTGGGCGAGGCCTTGAAGCGTTCGACATCGGAGAGCGGGATTGCCTGCCCGCCGAGGTCGGCGCTGCCCGATTCGAGCGCCAGTGCGCGGGCGGCGGCGTCGGGAATGAAGCGCACCGTGACCTTGTCGAGATAGGGCTTGGGGCGGTCCCAATACTCAGGATTGCGCTCCAGCGCGATGTGGCTGCCGCGCACCCAGCCTTTGTACACAAAGGGGCCGGTGCCGACCGGGGCGCTGTTGTGCGGGTTGGTCAGGATGTCGGTGCCTTCGTACAGGTGCTTGGGCACGATCGGCGATTCGGTCGCCGCGAGTGCCGTCAGCAGGTAGGGCGCCGGCTTCGAGAGGACGAGAATGGCGGTGTGCGCGTCCGGGGTTTTCACGGCCGTCACGTTGGCGAAGGTGCCGCGACCGCGCGGATGGTATTGCTTGAGCGTCTGGATCGAGAAGGCCACGTCGGCCGAGGTGAAGGCTTTTCCGTCGTGCCACTTGACGCCTTTGCGCAGCTCGAAGCGGTACTGCAGGCCGTCTTTGCTGACCGACCAGGCCGTGGCCAGTAGCGGTTTCGGGTTGAGCTTCGGGTCGTAGGTGAGCAGGCCTTCGACGATCTTCGGGCCGATCTCGCAATTGCCGCCGGCGGTGGTGGTGAGCGGAACGATCGACGCCGGCTCGGGGCTCACGATCCAGTTGAGGTTGCCGCCGTGCTGGGGCGCGGCTAAAAGTCCGGCGGACGGAGCGACGAGCGCGGCGATCACGGCGGTTCGCGTGATTGCGCGACGGAGGGTTTCACGAATGCGCATGCTTGCCTTTCATTGATGAGGGTGGTTTTCGGGCGGCGGTCGTAGTGCGAGTCATCGCAGGTGTCACGGCGGAGGCTGGCGCTTCGCTTGATCCGACACGCATGGCCCTACGTTATCGACGTGACAGACGCATGGGAACGAAGTATTTCCAATATGCTTACTACGTTCCTGAAGGCGGGCGAATGCATCTGGTGGTGCTTGAAGTCGACGAAAGACGGCCGCATGCGCCAGGCATGGCACGTGCGACCGTGGCGGTTGAGACGCGAACGAAATTCAGGCCGCGGCGAGCGTCGGCGTGCGGCGGGCCGGAACCGCATCGATCAGCGCCTGGGTGTAAGGGTGCTGTGGAGACTCCCAGATGCGCTGGTGATCGCCGTGCTCGACGAACTTTCCGCCGTGCATGACGAAGACTTCGTCGGCGATGTAGCGAACGACCGACAGGTCGTGGGAAATGAAGAGGTAGGCGAGGCCGAACTCCCGCTTCAAGTCCACGAGCAGGTTGAGAATCTGCGCCTGGATCGAAACGTCGAGCGCCGATACGGGCTCGTCGCAGATCACCAGTGAGGGCCGGAGGATCAGCGCGCGGGCGATGCCGATGCGTTGCCGCTGGCCGCCGGAAAATTCATGCGGATAGCGACCCAGCGCCTGCCGCGGCAGGCCAACGTGTTCGAGCGTTTGCAGGATGCGGGCACGGCGTTCGGTGGGGTGCCAGACGCCATGTACGCGCAGCACGCTGTCGAGGATCGTTTCGATCGAGTGGCGGGGGTTGAGCGAGCCGAACGGATCTTGAAAGATCATCTGCACGTTGCGCCGCAATGGCCGCAGTTCGCGTTCCTTGAGGTGCGTGATGTCCTGGCCGTCGAGCCGGATCGTTCCGTCGCTCGGTTCGAGCAAACGCAGGATGGTCTTCGATAAGGTCGATTTGCCGCAGCCCGATTCGCCCACCAGACCGACCGTCTGGCCCCGCCGGATGTCGAACGAAACGCCGTCGACGGCGGCGATCATTCCTTGCGGCGTCGGGTAATGCGTGCGCACGTCGCGCAACGACAGGAGCGGAGCCGAGTTCGAGGCCGGGGCCGGCGGCGGGACCGGGATGCGCTGCGGCTGGGCGTCGGTGAAGCGGAATACGCTTTCGCCGCTGGCATCGGGTTCATGCCGGATTTCGGGCAAGCGGGCGCTGCGGTAGTGCAGGTCACGCTCGAGGTGCAGCGACGTGCCGAGCAGGCCGCGCGAGTAGGGGTGGTGTGGATGCTCGAAGAGGCGCTGCGTGGGCGCTTCCTCAAGTTTTTTGCCGCCGTGCATTACCGCAACGCGATCGGCCCATTGCCCGACGAGGCCCAAGTCGTGCGTGATGAGCAGCAGGCTCATCGAGAACTCGTGGCGAAGACGGTCGAGCAGCTCGAGGATTTGCGCCTGGATGGTGACGTCGAGGGCCGTCGTCGGTTCGTCGGCGATCAGGAGACGCGGGCGGCAGGCGACGGCCATGGCGATCATCACGCGCTGACGCTGCCCACCCGACAACTGGTGCGCGAAATCGTCGATTCGACGCGCGGGTTCGGGAATCCTGACGAGGTCGAGCAATTCGATCGCGCGCTGGCGCGCGGCTTTTGCCGTCAGTGACTCGTGAACGCGCAGCACCTCGATCAATTGCTGTCCGAGCGACAGCACTGGGTTGAGCGAGGTCATCGGTTCCTGGAAGATCATCGAGATCGCGTTACCGCGCAAGGCGCGCATTTCGCGCGGCGAGAGCGCCAGCAGGTCCTGCCCGCCGAAGCGGAGTTCGCCCTCGACCTGCGCCGTCGGCGGCAGCAGGCGCATCAACGCAAGCGCCGTCGCCGATTTTCCGCAGCCCGACTCGCCGACGAGCGCCAGCGTTTCCTTGGCTTGGAGCGTCAGGTTCAGGTCACGCACGGCGTGGTGACCGGGAAAGGCGATGTTCAGCTTCTTGATTTCGAGCAGCGGTGTCATGACAGGCCTCGCAGGCGTGGGTTGAGGGCATCGTTCAGTGCGTCGCCGACCAGATTCAGCGACAGGACTGTCGCGACGATCATTGCGCCGGGGAAGGCGGTCAGGTACCAGGCGGTGCGCAGCATTTCGCGTCCGGCGCCGATCAGGCTGCCCCAGCTGACGCGATTGGGGTCGCCAAGACCGAGGAAGGCGAGTGCCGACTCGATCAGGATCGCCGTCGCCACCATCACCGACGTGGTGACGATGAGCGGAGGCAGGGCGTTGGGCAGGATTTCGTGGAAAATGATGCGTGCATCGGAATAGCCGAGGCTGCGCGCCGCCAGCACGAAGTCGGATTCGCGCAGCGAACGGAATTCGGCGCGCACCAGACGGGCGATCGTCGGCCACGAAGCGAGGCCGATCGAGAGCGCGATCAAGGCCACCGAAGGCCGGCCGATGGCGACGAGCACAATGACGAGAAGGAAAGTCGGGATCGTCTGGAAGAGCTCGGTCAGGCGGAGCAGGCAGGCATCGATCCGGCCGCCGAAATAACCGGCGGTCGTGCCGACCAGGGTGCCGATGAGCAGGCTGATGCCGACCGCCGAAAAACCGGTGAGCAGCGAGATGCGGGCGCCGTGCACCAGCCCGGCGAGGAGATTGCGCCCGAGGGCGTCGGTACCCAAAGGAAACTGAGGGTCCTGGCCGGGGCGCAGCAAGGGTTGGGCGACCATGTCGAGCGGATCGCCGGGGAAAAGCAACGCGGCGAATATGGCCATCAGGATCATCAGAAGGAGCAGGGTGAGTCCGGCCACCCCGGCAGGATTGCGCAGGAAGTGGCGGACGTGCGGTGTCAGCGCGCCGAATGGGGGGCTGGCCGGTGCCTGGGCGAAGGTAAGCAGCGAGGGGGTCATGTCAGTGGGCCTTGATGCGTGGGTCCAGCCAAGCATGCAGCAGGTCGACGAGCATGTTGGCGAGGATGACGAGGAGGGAAGAGAGCAGGAGGATGCCGAGCAGTACGGAAAAATCGCGTGCCATCACGGCTTCGAGCGCCAGGCGTCCGAGGCCGGGCCAGCTGAAGACCGTTTCGACGACGGCAGCGCCGCCGAGCAGGGTGCCGAAGTGCATGCCGGCGACGGTCGTCAGTGGCACCAGCGCACAGCGCAGGATGTGGCGGACCGTGACGACGAAAGGGCTCAGGCCTTTGGCGTGGGCCGTGCGGACAAAGTCCTGGCGCGAGATTTCGAGCATCGAGGCGCGCACGAGGCGGGCGTAGATGGCCACGAAAAATCCGGCGAGGGCGACGATGGGCAGCACCGCGTGGGCGGCGAAATCCTTGATGTAGGCAAAACCGTGCAGGTCTGCGCCGAGGGTGCCGTTGCCGCCGCTCGGCAGCCAGCCGAGCCAGACCGAAAAGACGACGAGGGCCATCAGTCCGATCCAGAAACCGGGCGTCGAGTAGAGCAACAGGGCGGCGAGCGAGAGCAGGCGGTCGGGCCAGCGCCCGGCCCAGGTGGCCATGATGGCGCCGAGGACGATACCGGCGCTGATGGCGACGAGTTGCGCGATGAGCATCAGGAGCAGCGTTCCCGGCAGGCGCGATAGGATGAGCTCGATGACCGGGACGTTGTAGCGCGGGGAATGGCCGAGGCTGAAGTGCGCCAGATTGTTCAGGTAAGCCAGCAACTGGACCAGTACCGGCTGGTCGAGGCCGAAGCGGGTGCGGAACTGGGCGAGTCCTTCTTCGGAGATCCCGCCGGATTCGCCCGCCAGAACATCGGCGGCATCGCCGGGGACGAGCTGGAGCAGGAAAAAAATCAGGATGACGATGCCGACGACGGTCGGAATCGCCTGGAGCAGCGTCCGGATTAAGGTTGTTCTTAGGCGTGTGAGTGCGGTCATGGGGGCGGTCTCGATGAGGTTTCTCGCGCCGACGTCGTCGGGTCGGCGCCTGAGCATGCGACCGAGTATCTTGGTCCCCCGCCTGGATTGACAAATAATTAATGTCGCAAAGCTTATGCGCGATTTCGATGGTGGCGCGGGGTTCAGTGAATGGTCTGAAATGCCAATAAGCTTATTCAGATAAGTTCGTTGGGCACCGATTGGGCGCGGCCTATGCTTTTGAACGAACTGTTCGCCGCGGCGAATTTCTTGGCGCACGATCAACGTTCTTAAGGTGTCCGTCCTGATGACCGATTGTCCAATGGCCAAAGGGGAAAAATCGTGTCCGACGTGTTTGGACCAACTTCCCACGCGGCAAAACAATGCCCTGCGCAGCCTGCTCAATAAGCCGGAAATCCAGCCGGAAGAAATCGCCGCGCTGCCTTATCGAACCGTGGCGCGCGCCCCAGGGGTCGGGCAGCGGAGCCTGGAGATCATCCGCGCCTGGCTGCATCGGCACGGTTTGGAGTTAAGTGACGTTCCCGCCGCGGGCGCCCCAAAGCCTGGTGCCAGACGGGACTGCAAATTGGTGCGCACGATCGACTATCTGAAGGCGCAAGGCTACAAGGTCACGCGCTCCGGTTGAACGCCCGCGTTGCGGCCCGGATGCGGAAGTCGGGAAGCATATCTAAATAACTATTTGTTCGTTCGCGCGCCGCGTTTATTCCATAAACTTTGGTTGTCATCGATTGTTGTCATCCCTCGACCGGAGTCGCTTCATGAAAATACGCGCACTGCTGACGGGCATCGTCTACGGCATCGCCTTGGCTGCCGCGTGGTCCTGCGTGGCGCCCAGCCGCATGGCCGCGTTCCCGTCCGAATCGATTCATGCCGCTGCGGACGGCGGGAGCAGCCACCACAGTGCGTTCAATGGCGCCGGTTTGCAGCACGGGGTCGGACCATGAATTTTCAACAACTCCGGATCATTCGCGAAGCCGTGCGCCAGGATTTCAACCTGACCACGGTGGCCGGGACACTTTTTACATCCCAACCCGGTGTCTCCAAACACATCAAGGATCTCGAGGACGAACTGGGGGTCGAGATTTTCGTGCGCCGCGGCAAGCGCCTGCTGGGTTTGACGGACCCAGGCAAGGAACTGCTGGCCGTCGTCGAGCGCATTCTGCTCGATACGCAAAATGCGCGCAGCATTGCCGATCAATTCTCGAACAAAGACAGCGGTAATCTGGTCATCGCCACCACGCATACGCAGGCGCGATATGTGCTGCCTGAAGCGATCAAGCGTTTCAAGGCGAATTACCCGAAAGTGCATCTGGTGTTGCATCAGGGCAGTCCGCGCGAAATCGGCGAATTGCTGACGACGGGCGAGGCCGATATCGCAATTGCGACCGAATGGCTGGAAAACAGCACGGAAATCGTGACCTTCCCCTTTTACACCTGGCATCACGACGTGATCGTGCCGAACGGCCATCCGTTGGCGCAGAAGGAGAATGTCAGTCTGGCCGACCTGGCCGAATATCCGATCGTGACCTACCACGAGGGCTTCACCGGCCGGACCAACATTGATCGTCGTTTCGCCGAAGCGGGGCTTGTTCCGGACGTGGTACTGTCGGCCATCGATGCCGACGTGATCAAGACTTACGTGAAGATCGGCCTGGGGATCGGGATCGTGGCCGCCATGGCCTTCGATCCGGAAGCTGACGACAGCCTGAGTGTGCTGAACGTGTCGTCGCTTTTCGTCCCGAATACGACGCGCCTGGCTCTGCGGCGCGGCGTTTATCTCCGGCGTTACGCTCATGCCTTGATCGAACAGCTGATCCCGCGTTTGACCGAGGCCAAGATCAACGACGCGCTGCGCCACGACGCAGCGATGAGCGAGGATTACACGATCTGAAAAAAATAACCCCCCTCAAAAGGTCGCCGGAGAGGCGTCCCGAGGGGGGGAAACACACCGAGCCTGCCAGTCGCTTGGCGTTTGGTCTGGTGTGGGCGGAGGTACTAGAGGAAAACCAGTTACACGGTCAGCATAGTCGCAGACGAATAACCCTTTGTGCATCCGTGTAAACCGCAATGCGTTATTTTATTTCAGCGGTTTTTACGGAGTTTTTGGGCCGGGTTAAGCCATTTTTCATATTTCGTCGATGCAAAGCGGATGCAGGCGGAATGAATGCAGGCAAAAAGAAGCCCTCCGGGGAGTGGAGGGCGGAAAACACGCCGTTCGGTGGAGGGAGTCGAGAGGAACGGCGTGCGGGGGAAGACGGACGCAGCGTCCGGCGGCTCAGCCGTCGAGGACGGAGCTCATTGCGCGGACTTCTTCGCTGGATTCGGCCAGGATGGCACTGAGGGTTTCCTGATTGACGAGCAGTTCGATTTCGGCGCGCATGCCCTTGCGGCTCATGCCGGTGAGGGCGTCGAGCGGTGATTCGAGCGGGGCGATCTGGTCGGCCAGCAGCAGGGTGTCGCCCAGGCTGCGGGGCGGCATCGCCAGGTAGCCGGACCACAGTGTCTCGAGGGCCTGGCGGATGTCTTCGGGGACGTCAAGCGCGGTCAGGACGGCGCGGCCGATGGCGGCTTCGCCTTCGCCGTGCAGGATTTCGAGGTCGCGTTCCAGCAGTCCGGGATATTCGCCGGCGCGGGCGATCAGGTAGAAGTTGCCGATTTCGTGGACGATGCCGGCCAGAAAGGCGGCGTCTGGATTCTGGCGGGTGACGCGGCGCGCCAGCACTCGTGCCAGCGCCGCGACGTGAGCGGTGTGTTCCCAGAGCTGGGCTGCGAGTTTGCGGTGTGCGCCCAAGGGCGACATGCCCTGCATCTGCTTGATGACGACGACGGCGGCGATGGCCCGGGCGCCGGCGAATCCGATCCGGGCCAGCGCGATCTTGATGTCGTCGATCCGTCGCCCGGCCGGGTTGTAGATCGTCGAGTTGGCGAGGGTGAGCAGGCGGGTGGCGAGGATGGGCTCGGCGCCGATCAGCCGGGTCAGGGCGTCGGTCGAACAGTCCGGGTCGTCGAGCAGGCGCTGGACGCGCAAGGCGATCTGGGCGTGCGTCGGGAAGACGATTTCGCCGTTTTGCGCGTCGGCGGCGATGCGTTGCAGGATGTTGGCGACATCAGTCATGGTGCGAGCCCTCCCGACGGGACGGCAAAGGGCAGGGGGAGTCCTGCGGGGTTGCCGCTGTAGCCGACGATGAGCGAGGGAATCTGCTCGAGGCCGAGGGTAATCTGGGCGGCGCCGAGGCGGATGGCTTCGCGCGGCATGCCGAAGACCACGCAAGAGGCTTCGTCCTGCGCGGCGGTGCGGGCGCCCGCCTGGAGCATCTCGCGCAGGCCGCGCGCGCCGTCGTCGCCCATGCCGGTCATCAGGATGCCGAGCGCGTTGGCGCCGGCGACTCGGGCGACCGAACGGAACAGTGCGTCGACCGAGGGCTTGTGCCGGTTGATCAGCGGGCCGTCGCTGATTTCGACCACGTACTGCGCGCCGTTGCGCTTGAGCGTCATGTGTTTTCCGCCGGGTGCGATCAGGGCGTGCCCGGGGAGGACGCGGTCGCCGTCGCGCGCTTCACGGACGCGGATCTGACACAAGGAGTCGAGGCGGTCGGCGAACATTGCGGTGAAGGTCGCCGGCATGTGCTGCACGATGAGGATGCCATGGCAATGCGCCGGCAGGCGGGTGAGCACTGTTTCGAGCGCCAGGGTGCCGCCCGTCGAGGCGCCGATGGCGATGACTTGTTCGGTGGTCCGCTCGAGCAAAGGAGGGACGGTTTCGCTGGCGCTCGGGAGCGGCGCCGCGATACTCCGGCGCGGGCGGGCCTTGGCGGCGCTTCGGATGGTCTGCACGAACTCCTGCGCCGAGTCTTCGAGAAAGCCTTTGAGGCCGAGTTTCGGTTTGGTGATGACCGCCACTGCGCCGGCGGCGAGGGCATCGATCGAGGCCTGGCTGCCCGGTTCGGCGAGCGAGGAGCAAATGATCACCGGCGTCGGGCGTTCGGCCATGATCTTGCGCACGAAGGCGATGCCGTCCATGCGCGGCATCTCGATGTCGACGACGAGCACGTCGGGCCAGTCGTTGCGCATGCGGTCGAGGGCGAAAAGCGGGTCGTTGGCGACGCCGACGACTTCGATCCCCGGCGCCTCGGCGAGCGCCTTGGCCACCACCTGCCGGACGACGGCCGAGTCGTCGACGATCATCACCTTGATCGACTCAGCCATGATGCTGACTCCGCGTGGCGCGTACCGCGGCGCCTTCGCCTTCGGGAAAGGCAAGCCAGACGTTGCCGCTCCAGATGTCGAAGTGCAGCTTGCGCCGGCCGTTTCCGCCCACGTGTTCGGCGATCAGTGCGATGCCGTACTGTTCGAGCAGGGCGCGGCCGTAGGCGACGTTGTTCTGTCCGATGTCGGTCGCGATGCCCGGCGTCTCGTCGGTGTAGGTGAACATGTTGGCGCCGCCGAAGAGCTTGGCTTCGTATTCCGCAGGCCGGGTTCCGGCGCGTTCGACGTGGCGCAGGAAAAGCTCGAAGGCCTCGGCGGCGTAGCGACCGTCGAGCGTCGCTTGCCCGCCTTCGGTCTGCGGGCGTTGGCAGAGCATGTAGTGGCACATGCCGCCGATGTGCCGGCGCGGGTGCCAGAGGGTGATCGAGACGCAGGAGCCGAGCAGGGTCGAGATGCGCGTCCGGCCTTGGCCGAAGTGGAAATCCCCGGGGCCGAGGACGACGGTGCGAAAGTGCGCCGCGGGGGTGGTGTCGCCGGTCTTGGCGGGTTCTGGCGGGCGGTTCATGGCTTGCGGTAGATCGTCGGACGGACGGCGACCAGGGCGTCGACGATGCCGGTCAGGGTTTCGGAATGGCCGATGATCAGGTGGCCGCCGCGCTTGAGGCGAGGCATGAGGTTATGCACCACCTTGGCCTTCGTCGGCACGTCGAAGTAGATCATCACGTTGCGCAGAAAAACGACGTCGAAGTCGCCGATCCCGGCGTCGACGGGGTGCATCAGGTTGATCTGATAGAAGCGCACGCGCTGGCGCAACTCGGGCGCGATGAGAAAGGTACCGGCCTGTGCGCGCACGCCCTTGAGGCAGTATTTGCGCATGTAACCCGGCGGAATGCCGTCGGTTCGTTCGTGCGCGTAGTGCCCGGCGGTGGCCTTGGCGAGGACGCGGGTGCAGATGTCGGAGCCGACGATTTCCCAGCGCCCGAGGCCGATCGTCTCGGCCAGGGTCATGGCGATCGAATACGCCTCCTCGCCGCTCGAGCTGGCGGCGCTCCAGACCCTGAAGGTCTGTTCCGCGGCACGGCGCGGCAGCAGTTCGTCGCGCAAAAATTCGAAGTGCTTGGGCTCGCGGAAGAAATAGGTTTCGTTGGTGGTCAGCAGGTCGACCATCGTCTGCAGCTCTTCGGGGTGCTGCTCCGAAGCGATCAGCTGGTAGTACTCGCCAAAGCTCGACAGTTGGTGGTGCTTGAGGCGACGCATCAGGCGTCCGGCGAGCAGGACCTTTTTGGCGTCGCTCAGGCTGATCCCGGCGATCTTGTAGATCAGCCTCTGGAAGAGCGCGAACTCCTGGTCGCTTAAGGCGGCTTCGATCATCAGAACAACTCGATCCGTTTTTCGCTTGCCGGCGGCTTGCGCTTGAGCGTTTCGGCGTAGGCGCGTTCTTCGCGGGCGATCACCTCGGCGTTGGCCATGCTGGTGACCTGGCGCTTGCAGAACGCATCACCCGAGCAGGGAATGAAAACGATCTTGCGCGACCAGGGCCCGAGCAGGTCGGAGGAAAGCAGGGGAATGTTCTCGCGCGACAGCCACTCCTTGGCAAAGGAGGCATTGCGCTGGCCGATGTTGAGCGTGTTGCCGACTTCGATGATGGTTCCGCCGCCGAAGGCCTTGGCCTGCAGGCGCGCCTTCTTGGCGCCGCGCGTCAGCAGGCCGTTGAGCAGGGCTTCCATGGCGAAGTTGCCGGAGAGCAGGGCGTCGACTTCGCCGTCCCGGCTGCGGCTGATGTCCGGCAGCAGGAAATGATTGATGCCGCCGATCTTCAACTGCGGGTCGTGCAGGCAGACGCAGACGCAGGAGCCGAGCAAGGTGGCCAGCGGCTTCTCGCTGTCGATCAGCCAGGCGCCGGGATGAACGTTGCGCGCCAGCCGCTCGATTTCGCGAGGAGACAGTCCGGTGAGGTCCACGTGATGTTTTCCGAAGCCTTAATGCTGGCGCAGGTCGGCCAGTTGGTTGCTGAGGCGCGAGAGCGCGTCCTGGGTCTGGATGCCGCGGTCGAGCAGGGCCACCATCTGGGCCATGAAGTCGCCGACCATGTTCTGCAGGAATTTTTCCTGGTTGTCGGTCAGCCCAAGCTTGTAGAACGAATTGAGCAAGGTCTCCTGCAAGTTCACGATCAATGCTGAACTGGCCTCGGCGTTTTCGCGGTGGGCGATGTGCAGTTCCATGATCGTGTTGCCGACGTTCTCCAGCGCGGTGCGGATGCCTTCCTGCGCCCGGCGGCTGCTTTCCTCGGCCTGCAAGGCCTTGAGCCGGGAGTCGACGCCCTGTGCGGCGACCGAGAGGTGGTCGCGCAGACGGCCGCAGTAGTCGGGGTCGTCGAGCGGCAACTGGTTGATCATCAGCGTGACGCGCTCGAAGTTATGCACGCTGCGCCGGCTGAATTCGAAGATCCGGCCCTGATCGCGCACATGCTCGATGACCGAGGTCTCGAGCGGAAGGTTGGTTCCGGCGGCGCTCAGGGTCAGCGTTTCGCCGCCAAGGCGCGTCTGCACGACGCCGCCGAGGCGGTAGCGGTGGAGGAGGTCAAGCACGCCCTGAGCAATCTCCTGCGCGCTTTCCATGGCGATCAGCTTGCTCATGAACTGCAGCAGGATGCCGGTCTCGTCCATGCTGGCCATGACCAGCGAGGAGAGGTGTTCGGCTTCCTCGATCTGCTCGGCCAGGGTGCGCTGGTTGAGGATCATGTGCTGCGCCAGCTTGACCTTGCGCAACAATTCCTCGGGTTCAAATGGCTTGACGATGAAGTCGTCGCCGCCTGCGTCGTAGCCGGCGATGCGCTCTTCGCTGCCTTCGTGCGCCGAGACGAACATCACCCGGATGGCCCGGGTTTCCGGTGCGCCCTTGAGCTGCCGACAGAGCGCGTAGCCGTCCATGCCGGGCAGGTTGATGTCGAGCAGGATCAGGTCGGGATGCGTCGTTTCCAGTTGGGCGGCGCAGGCTTCCGCGCTCTCGAATGCGTCGACGGGGTAATCCGGCTCGAGGATGGCGCAGATGATGCTGCGTACCGCCGGGTCGTCATCGACGACAAAAACCTTGAATGCGGATTCCATTTCTCTCCCCAAAGAAGTGGGTGCTCCGGTCGTTGGATGAATGACGCTGTGACGACATGGTCGGAGGTTCAGTTTCCAGAATGAGCGAGGGCTACCGTCAGGTCCTGGCAGGTGGCCGTTACCGTGCGTTCGAGATCGTCCAGCCAGTAGAAGCTTGGTTCGCCGTTGCGCAAGGTCATTTCCAGCGCCAGCGCAAGGGCGTGCAGCTCGATCATCCCGAGCATGCCGGTCCGGCCTTTGAACGAGTGGACGAGGCGGGCCGCAGTTTCCTGTTCGCCAATGTCGACGGTCGCGCGGATCTTGCGCACCGTGCGCGGGCCATGCGCGATGAAATCACCCAGCCAATAGCGGTAGCGCGCTTCGTCTCCGGAAAACCGCGCCAGCGCATCGTGTGTTCGCACGTTGCGGATGCTCAGCGGTGACGGCGAACGCCGATGATCATGATGAATCGTGTTGGGTTTGGCGGCGTGCGATGCGGACGACATGCCAGGGCCTCCTGCGGCGCGCTCGCGACCGGAATGGCCGAGCTGCGGCGTGTTCAAGATGCTTGCAAACCCGGCATGACTTGTGCATCCGTACTTTTCGCCAGAATCGGCGGGAAATACGTAGAGCTGACTCCGGCGGCAGCGCTGGCCGGCACTCGGTGTCGGCCTTTGATGCGTGCGCTCTTGCGCCGGTCGGTCGTGATGGTTGACCGATGATTGTCGTTCCGCGCTGCCGATGGGGCGATCGCGTCGAAACCGGCGCTTGGGCGATTAATTAGCCTAAATCAAATTTTTTCCATAAGCTCATCGGTAGATTTGGAAAAAATTTTTTCGATCAGGGAGTGCCAATGGATCCTGCGCGCCGAAGTTTCTTTGGCGCCCGTCGGGCCGGAGATGCACCTTTACGCCCGCCGTGGAGCCTGGATGAACGGGCTTTCGTCGAACGCTGCACGCGTTGCGATGATTGCTTGCGCGCCTGCCCGACCGGCGTCCTGCGCGCGGGGGAGGGCGGCTATCCGGTCGTCGATTTCTCCCGTGCTGCCTGCACCCTCTGCGGCGATTGCGTCACGGCCTGTCGTGACGGCGCGCTGTTAAGAAACGACGGGCAACCCACCTGGCGCCATACGCTGACCATCGTCGCCTCCTGCCTGCCGAAGCAGCGCGTCGAGTGCCGGGTGTGCGGCGAGGCGTGCGAACGCGGGGCCATCGTCTTTCGTCCGCGCCTGGGCAATGTTGCCGAACCCGAATTCGACGCCGAACGCTGCACGGCGTGCGGCGCCTGCATCGCGCCGTGTCCGGTCGGCGCCTTGCGTCCCATCCCCCTGCCTGCGGAGGCCGCATGAACCTTGCCAGTCTTGTCCTGCGCATCCAGCCCGAGCGGCGCGTTGCCGCCGAGGCCGCGCTGACCGCTTTACCCGGCGTCGAATGCCACGCCATGTCCGATGACGGCAAGCTGATCGTCACCGTCGAGGAAACCCCCCAATCCTCGGTCGCAGAGACCTTGATCGCCGTGCATGGCGTGCCCGAAGTCCTGGCCGTCACACTGGCTTACGAACACAACCCGCACCTGTCGTCCTTCCCGGATTCCGATCCTTCAACCCTAACGCCTGCAACGCATTCCCCCTGCGAGGAGGTTCAGCCATGAGCATCAACCGACGCGATTTCATCAAGACCCAGGCCATCGCCGCGGCCGCGGCCAGCGCCGGCATTTCGCTGCCGCAAGTGGCCGCCGCGCAGGACACCGGCGCCGCCGTACGCTGGGACAAGGCGCCATGCCGGTTCTGCGGCACCGGCTGTTCGGTGCTGGTGGGCGTCCAGAACGGGCGTGTGGTGGCTACGCAGGGCGACCCGGATTCGCCGGTCAATCGCGGCCTCAACTGCATCAAGGGTTACTTTCTGTCCAAGATCATGTACGGCACCGACCGGCTGACCAAGCCGCTCCTGCGCATGAAGAACGGCAAGTACGACAAGGAAGGCGAGTTCACGCCGATCAGCTGGGATCAGGCCTTCGACATCATGGCCCAGAAGTGGAAGGAAGCGCTCAAGGCCGACGGCCCGGGCGCGGTCGGCATGTTCGGCTCCGGCCAGTGGACGATCTGGGAAGGCTACGCCGCGTCCAAGCTGTTCAAGGCCGGCTTCCGCTCCAACAACATCGACCCCAACGCCCGGCACTGCATGGCTTCGGCGGTTGCCGGCTTCATGCGCACCTTCGGCATCGACGAGCCGATGGGCTGCTACGACGACATCGAGCAGGCCGACGCCTTCGTGCTCTGGGGCTCGAACATGGCCGAGATGCACCC
>NZ_JASDTF010000003.1:0-103915 GCF_041441355.1 Propionivibrio sp. | reverse complement strand
ACCCTGGAAAAACGATGTCAGCATCTGTGTCACGCGGTGTAACGCCGCGTGACCGCCGCGCCAACACCGACTTCCGGGGAAGTACGGAGAGGCGCGCGGTCCGCTTTCTGCTTGAATGATCAAGCCGGCTCCGTCGCCGCCACGTCAAGGACACCATGCCGCTGTTCGCCACCCTGCGCCGCCTGTTCGAGCCGAGGACACCCGCTCCCGCAGCGGCGACCGCGATTCCGGCGCCGTCGTTGCCCGCGCCTCCTTCGCCCTGCGCAACGCGCGAGACGGTACGTCACTCGGTCATGGTCTGCGAGCCCATTCTCGGGCGAGACGAACGCATCGTCGGCCATCGTTTCGCCCTCAATCACAGCCTCCTGACGCGCGCCCGCGCCAGCGGCACGGCATCGCTGGCCGCCTACGAAGACGTGCTGTTGCGCGGCCTTCCGAGCGGCGAACTGGCCGCATTGGTGCAACACCAACTGGTCTGCATCGGCTTGAGCCGCGTTTCGCTCACCCACCCCGCCCTTGCCGACCTGCCCCGCCACAACGTCGCGCTCCTGCTCACACCGACGCCAGGAGATACGCCTGCCGACGTGGCCGCGCAGGCCGCGTCAATCGCGGCGCAAGGCTTTCAAGCCGGCCTGCACGCAGCGGGAGTGAACGAACTTCTGGCCTGCGGCGATCCGATCGCCTGGTTCGAGGTCGACACTTCGCAACACAACGGCATGCAGCTGCGGCACCTGGCCGGCGAGTTGCGCGCCTACCGCAGCCTGCGCCGCGCGCCTTTGCGCCTTTTGGCGCAAGGCTTGCAGAACGACGATGATTTCCGCTTCTGTCGCCGCGCCGGCTTCGACGGCTTCAGCGGTCGCTTTACCGGCCAGCGCGACGGCTGGCGAGCGCCGGAAAGCGAGGTGAACCGCTTGCGAGTGATCGACGTCCTCAACCAGCTGCGTGGCGGTGCCGATTACGACGTCATCGTCACCGCGCTCAAACCCGATCCGGTCCTGACCTTCAAGTTGCTGCGCCACATCAACTCGGCCGGGGCTGGTTTGCAGCAAGCCGTCGACAGCGTCGCCCGTGGCCTCGTCGTGCTCGGTCGCGACCGCTTTTACCGCTGGCTGTCGCTGCTGCTCTTCGATTTCGGCCAGCCCGGCTACCGCGAACGGATTCTCACCGCGCAGGCACTGACGCGAGCGCGTTTCCTCGAACTGCTTGCCGGGCGGGGACGCATTCCGCCCCTGCCCGACGCGCTGTTCATGGTCGGGTTGTTCTCGCTGCTCGACGCACTGCTCGGCCGCCCGTTGACCGAACTGGTACAGGCCGTCGATCTGCCGCCACAAGTAGCGGCGGCCTTGCAAGGCCAGCCGGGCGCCTTGAGTGATGCGCTGGCGCTGGCCTGTGCCAGCGAAACCGACGATCCCTTGCGGCTCGATTACTGCGCTGCACGGTGCCGGCTCGACGCCCTGACCATCGCCAGCGTGCGCCTCTCCGCGCTGAACTGGTGCGAACAGGTGAACGCAGGAAACGGCACGGGCGCGCCCGAAGCCGAATGAAGTACAACGACTAGAGCGTTTTGGGTTTACGCGGAGCACCGGCAAAGAGCCGGTCGTAAAGCGCATTGGGGAGGAGGCGCAAGAGCTTGGCGACCACGCCCATCTGCCAGGGAATGACCGTATAGCTCACGCCGCGCGCGATGGCGCGGGCGAAGCGGCGCGCGGCCTCGTCGGCCGGGAGCAGGAAAGGCATGCGATAGGGGTTGATCGCGGTCATCGGCGTAGCGATGTAGCCCGGCGCAATGGTCACCACCTTGATGCCCGAGGCGCGCAACTCGAGGCGCAGGCTCTCGAGGTAGGCGATGGTGGCGGCCTTCGACGCGCTGTAGGCTTCGGCCCCGGGCAGACCGCGGATGCCGGCCACCGAGGCGATGCCGACCAGGCGCAGGGCGCGTCCTGACCGCGCTTCGGCCTTCATCGCGGCAATGAAGGGTGAGAAGGTCGCGGCCATGCCGTAAACGTTAATGTCGAAGATGCGCCGGATCGCGGCCAAATCCTCCGGGCATTCGGTCAGCGTTCCCGAAGAGACGCCAGCGCTGGCGACAACGATGTCGGGCGCGCCGCAGCGGGCGATGAAATCCTGTGCTGCGGCAGCAAGCGCCGGAGCATCGGCAACGTCGAGCGGATAGGAATGAACGGCGCCCGCGCCGAGCGTGCGCAGCGTCGCTGCCAGCTCGGCCAGCCGGTCGGCGCGCCGGGCCGCGAGGCCCAGCGTCGCGCCGGTGCGCGCGTAGTGTTCGGCGAGCGCCAGACCGATGCCCGACGAGGCGCCGGTGATGAAGACGACGCTCGTCACGCCGGGATTTACTTCTTGGGCTTCAGATTACGCTCGGCGCGCACCTTCTCGATCACCTTGTCGGTGTTGGCGAGCAGGTCGGCGTGCGAGCGGATGTTGTCGTTGAGCATCAGATAGCGGCCGTCGACCAGAATGGACGGAGTCCCGCGAATCTTGGCCGCATGCGCCAACTGATCGCCGCGTTTGACCTTGCTCACGACGCCAAAGGAGTTGTAGGCCTGGGCGAAGCGGGTCTGGTCGACGCCCTGCTGCCCGACCCAGTCGAGGATGCTCTTGTCGTCGACCAGCTTGAGCCCTTTCTGGTGCAGGGCGGTGAACACCGCCTCGTCGAGCCGCTTGAGCTCGCCGATCGCTTCAAGCGCGTAATAGAGCTTGGAGAGGTTGGTGTAATAGGGGTTGCCGAAGGTGACATGCACGCGGCGCAGCTCGACGTCACCCGGTTTCTTGGCGCCCCAGGCTTTGACGACGGGGTAGAGGTCGGCGCAGTGCGAGCAGCCGTAGGAGAAGAACTCGAGGACTTCGATCTTGCCCGCGCTGTCGGTCGGCACCGCCGGCTCGACCACTGAAAAATCGCGCCCCTGAGTCTGGGCGTGGGCCTGAACGGCGGGAAGCAGGGTGAGACTCAGGGCGGCCAGGCCGGCGCGCAGCAGATTTTTCAGCGACATGGGATCAGTCCTTCTTCACAATTTTGGCGTCGATGCCTTGCTTGGCGAGATCGGCGCGCATGTTGTTAACGTCGTCCATCTTCTTGAACGGGCCCAGCCGCACCCGGTACCACACCTTCTCCTGCAGCATCACCTGCTGCACGCTGGCCTCGGCCCCGAGCAGCGCCAGACGGGCCTTGTGGCTGTCGGCGTCGGCAGCGTTCTGGAACGAACCGGTCTGCAGATAGACCGGCTCCTTGAGCTGACCGTCCTTCTGCGGGCTGTCCTTCTCGCCCTTGGCTTTGTTCTCGGCGGCCTTGGGGTCGGCCTCCTTCTTCGCTTCCGGCGTCGCCTCGGCGTTACCCGGCAGGATCTTGTAGAAGTCGAAGCGCGGCTTGTCGCCCTGCGGCGACTGCGGAATCGGGTCGCCGGGCTTGCCGGGCAACGCCATCGGCGCCGGCGGCTGGCCGCCGGCCGTTTGCGCGGGCGGCGGTGGCGGCGGCGCCTGCACCTTGTTGTTGAAGGGCATCGGCGTCCGATGGATGTACCAGACGACGCCGGCAGCGACCAGGACCCCGATCACCAGCCCGACAAACAGGCCGATCAACATGCCGCCACCGCTCGTGCGGCGGCTGGCGGCGGTTTTACGCGCTTTCATGGCTAGGCTCATGCGAGGATAAAACGGAAGCTTACATGGTTTGCGGGCAGCTGACGCCCAGCATGCCCATGCCGTTGCGAATCGTCTGGCGCACCGCCGCGGCGAGCGTGACGCGTGCCAGCCGGAGCGCGGGGTCGTCGACCAGCATGCGTTCGGCGTTGTAGTAGCTGTGGAAGGCCGCGGCCAGATCCTTCAGGTAGAAGGCGACCATGTGCGGCGCGAGGTCGCGCGCGGCCGCTTCGATGACCTCCGGGAACTCGCTCAACTTGGCAGCGACGGCCAGCTCGTGCGGGTTATCGAGGCGTCCGAGATCGGCCTGCGCAAACTCGGCTTCGTCGCCGGCCCACTGGGCGAGCACCGAGCAGACGCGGGCGTGCGCGTACTGGATGTAGTAGACCGGGTTCTCGTTGGTCTGGCTCTTGGCGAGGTCGAGGTCGAAGTCGAGGTGCTGGTCGGACTTGCGCAGCACGTAGAAGAAGCGGCAGGCGTCGTTGCCAACGTCGTCGCGCAGCGTGCGCAGGGTGACAAATTCGCCCGAACGGGTGGACATCGACGCCTTCTGCCCGTTGCGGTAGAGCACCGCGAATTGCACCAGGGCCACGTCGAGCACGTCGGAGTCGAGCCCCAGCGCAGCCAGCGCGCCTTTGACGCGCGGAATGTAGCCGTGGTGGTCGGCGCCCCAGATGTTGATGATGCGCTCGAAGCCGCGTTCGACTTTGTTCAGGTGGTAGGCGATGTCCGAGGCGAAGTAAGTGTACAGACCGTTGTCGCGCTGCACGACGCGGTCCTTCTCGTCGCCGAAGGCGGTTGACTTGAACCACTTGGCGCCGTTCTGCACGTAGACGTGGCCGGCGTCCTCGAGGCGCTTGACGCAGCGCTCGACGAGGCCGGTGTCGAAGAGTGATTTTTCCGAGAACCAGACGTCGTAATGAACCCCGAATTCCTCGAGGTCGTCGCGGCAGTCTTCGAGCTGTTCGGTCAACACATGGTTGTGCACGTAATGCCATTCCTCACCGAGCAGCGCCTTGGCGTTGGCGATCAGCGCGTCGAGATGCTCCTCGCGTTGTGCCTTGGCCTCGTCGTCGGCGCGGTCGGCCTCGGGCAGACCGGGGGTGCCAGCGAGCACCTGCGAGGCCGGGCGAGCCAGCTTGTCGCCGTGCGCGACACGCATCTGGGCGCCCATCTCGCGCACGTAGTCGCCTTGGTAACCGTTGGGCGGGAAGGGAACGCTCTGGCCGCAGAGTTCGAGGTAGCGCAGCCAGCCCGAGAGCGCCAGGATGTCCATCTGCCGGCCGGCGTCGTTCACATAGTACTCACGCGTCACGTCCCAGCCGGCATAGGCCAGCAGGCTGGAAAGGCTGGCGCCGTAGGCCGCACCACGGCCGTGGCCGACGTGCAGCGGGCCGGTCGGGTTGGCCGAGACGAATTCGACCTGCACCTTCTTCTTGCCACCCAGCGTCGAACGACCGTAAGCCTCGCCCTCTTCGAGAACGCGGCGCACGACTTCGAGCTTGGCCGCCGGCTGCAGGTGGAAGTTGATGAACCCCGCGCCAGCGATCTCGCAACGCGCGACGAAAGGCGAGGCGGGAATCTCGGAAAGCAGCAACTGAGCGAGTTCGCGCGGGTTGCGCTTTTGCGCGCGTGCCAGCTGCATCGCCAGGTTGCACGAGAAATCGCCGTGCGCCGCCTGCTTCGGGCGCTCAAGCGCGATGGCGGCGTCGGCCTGGTCGGGCATGACGCTGAGCAGCGCGGCGCGCATCAGTTCGGAGAGGTGGACTTTGATGTCTTGACTCATGAGGTTCGATCAGCAATCAGAATACGGGGCAAGGGGCCGATTATACGACGCCCGCCGTCGCCTGCGGGGTTGCGGGCCGTGAGCCGGACTACTGGCCGAAATAGCGCCCCGGACGGTGGTTGATGGTGAGCACCATGTTGAGCAGCAGCGCACCGACGACCGACAGCGCGACGCGCGCCGGGTCGGCGATGAACAGCGCGGCGAGGACGATGCCGCCATCGGCGACCATCTGCAATGTCCCGGCGCGCCAGCCGCGCGTCTTCTGCAAGTAGATGGCGAGGATGCCGATGCCGCCCAGACTGGCCTGATGGCGGATGAGCATGAGCAGGCCGACGCCGGCAAGCAGACCGCCAAGTACTGCGGCCAGCAGGGGATCGAGGCGTTCGAAACGAACGAAATGCGGCAGGGTTTCGGAAAAAATCGAGAGCAGGCTAACCGCGCAGAAGGTCTTCACGGTGAAAGCCCGGCCGAGGGCACGCAGCCCGAAGGCATAAAAAGGCAGGTTGATCAGGAAGTAGAGCAGACCGAAGGGCAGGTCGCTGACGTAATAGGCGAGAAAAGCCAGCCCGGCCGTTCCGCCGGTGAGCATTTCGGCCTGACGGAAAAGCATGATGGCGAAGGCGAAGATCAGGGTGCCGCTAAAAAGCGCCTGGATATCTTCGAGCAGATGATGACGGTCGGAAGTCTGCGACATGGCGGCAAAAAGGAACGGTCGATCGAAAGCGGAGCGCGAGGTTAGACGAGCACCGGCACTTGGGCAAGCCAGGCCAGCCGATGTTCCTTTCCCGCCGGAGCCCCCTGAGTGGCCGCGGCCGCTTTCGTTCGGCGCAGCCTTAGCGATAAACTCCTTCTTTTCCCGACCCGCCACGGCCGCTCATGCGCCTCCTCCGCCTCGCCAAGATACTCAACGTCTGCCGCCGACACGGCATCGACGTCCTGATCCTCGAGCACGAACCGAGCGGTAAACTCGCCGCGCTGGCCCGCCTGCTGGGCGGCGGCAAGCGTTGCACCGCGCCGCGCGGTGAACGCTTGCGCCTGGCGCTGGAATCGCTGGGGCCGATTTTCGTGAAGTTCGGGCAAGTGCTGTCGACACGCCGCGACCTGCTGCCGCTCGACATCGCCGACGAGCTCGCCAAGCTGCAGGATCGCGTGCCCTCCTTCCCGTTCGACCAGGTCAAGACGCAGGTCGAGGCCGCCTACGGCAAGCCGGTGCAGGAGGTGTTCGCCGAGTTCGAAGAAACGCCCGTCGCCAGTGCCTCGGTGGCGCAGGTGCATTTTGCCCGCCTGCATCAAGCCGACGGCGGGCACGAGGTCGCGGTCAAGGTGCTGCGCCCGGACATGGAAGGCGTCATCGCGCACGACCTGGCGCTGCTCGACACCCTCGCCGGGTTGCTCGAAAACCTGTGGTCGGACGGCAAGCGACTGCGCCCGCGCGAGGTTGTCGCCGAGTTTTCGAAATACCTCTACGACGAACTTGACCTGATGCGCGAAGCCGCCAACTGCGCGCAACTGCGGCGCAATTTCGCCGATTCGAAGCTCTTGCGCGTGCCCGAGGTGTACTGGGACCACTGCACGACCACGGTGATGGTCATGGAGCGCATGCACGGCGTTCCGGTCAGCCAGACCGAGGCACTCGTCGCCGCCGGGGTCGATCTTTCCGAACTTTCGCGCGCCGGGGTCGAGATCTTCTTCACCCAGGTCTTCCGCGACGGTTTCTTCCACGCCGACATGCACCCCGGCAACGTCTTCGTCGCCATCGACGAGACGCATCGCGGCAAGTACATCGCCCTCGACTTCGGCATCGTCGGCACGCTGACCGACGTGGACAAGAACTACCTGGCACAGAACTTCCTCGCCTTCTTCCGCCGCGACTACAAGGGCGTCGCGCAAGCGCACGTCGACGCCGGATGGGCCCCCGCCGACACCCGCATCGACGAGTTCGAAGCGGCGATCCGCGCGGTTTGCGAGCCGATCTTCGACCGCCCCTTGAGCGAGATTTCCTTCGGGCGCGTGCTGCTGCGCCTGTTCCAGACCTCGCGCCGCTTCAACGTCGAGATCCAGCCGCAGCTGGTGATGCTGCAGAAGACGCTGCTCAACATCGAAGGCCTCGGTCGTCAGCTCGACCCGCAGCTCGACCTGTGGAAGACCGCCAAGCCCTTCCTTGAGCGCTGGATGAGCGAACAGGTCGGCTGGCGCGCCTTCGCCAAAGGGTTGCAGCAGGAGGTGCCGCACTGGGCGCGCACCCTGCCGCAATTGCCGCGCCTCGTACATCAGACGCTGGCACGCCCGCCACAGCCTGCGCTGGCGCCCCTGCTGTCCGACCTCGCCGCGTCGCAACGGCGCCAGAACCGCCTGCTGGCGCTGATCGCCGCCTTGCTCGCCGGCCTGCTCATCGTTCAACTGACTTAACACTCAACGCCCGGATTCCGCCCATGCATCGAGCCGTCATCAGCGGCAGCGGCCTCTATGCCGCGCCCGACCTGATCAGCAACGAAGAACTCGTTGCCGCATACAACGAATACGCCCGCCGCTTCAACGCCGACAATGCCGAACGGATTGCCGGCGGAGAAGTCGCGGCGCTCGAGCCTTCGAGCGTCGAATTCATCGAAAAAGCCTCGGGCATTCGCCAGCGCCGGGTGGTCGAGAAAAGCGGCGTGCTCGATCCGCAGCGCATGCGCCCGCGCCTGACCCGACGCCCCGACGAAGCGCTGTCGCTGCAAGCCGAGATGGCCGTTGCCGCGGCGCACGAGGCGCTGGCCAACGCCGGCCGGACGGCGGCCGACATCGACCTCGTGATCTGTGCCGCCTCGGCGATGCAGCGCGCCTTCCCGGCGATCGCCATTGAGGTGCAACACGCGCTCGGCATCGCGCAGGGCGCGGCCTTCGACATGGACGTCGCCTGCTCGTCGGCGACCTTCGCCCTCGACCTCGCCCGCCAGAACATCCTCACCGGCGCGGCGCGCGCGGTGCTGATCGTCAATCCCGAGGTCTGTTCGGTGGGCCTCGCCTGGAAGGACCGCGACTGCCATTTCATCTTCGGCGACGTGGCCACCGCGCTGGTCGTCGAGCGCGCCGACGAAACCCGCGCCGACGAATGCTGGGAAATCCTCGGCGCCAAGCTCGCCACTCGCTATTCCAACAACATTCGCAGCAACCAGGGCTTCTACTCGCACTGCGAAGACCGCGACCCGGACGACCGCGACCAGTATTTCATGCAGGAAGGCCGCAAGGTGTTCAAGGAAGTCTGCCCGATGGCCGCCGAGCACATCGCCGCACACCTCGCCGATCTTGGCCTGCAGCCGGCCGGCGTGCGCCGTTTCTGGCTGCATCAGGCCAACATCGCGATGAACCAGCTGATCGGCAAGCGCCTGCTCGGACGCGAGGCGACGGCCGACGACGCGCCGATCATCCTCGACGAATTCGCCAACACCGCCTCGGCCGGGTCGATCGTCGCCTTCCACCAACACCGCGCCGACCTTCAGCGCGGCGACCACGGCGTCCTCTGCTCGTTCGGCGCGGGCTACTCGATCGGCAGCCTCGTCCTGCGCAAGCTGTAAAATCCCTCCTTCCCGACGTCGGCCGCCGCGCGCGCCGACGCCCTCCCGTGCGGCCCAGCGCCGCTCCGCCTGCTGCTTCCTCTGGTTTGCCCATGCACCTCAACGCCCCCCAACGCGAAGCCATCCATTACCTCGACGGCCCCTTGCTGGTGCTCGCGGGGGCAGGCTCGGGCAAAACCCGGGTGATCACCCAGAAAATCGCCTACCTGATCCAGGAGTGCGGCTTTAACCCGGCCAACATCGCCGCGATCACCTTCACCAACAAGGCGGCGCGCGAGATGCAGGAACGCATCACGCACATGCTCGGAGAAAAGCCCAAGGGCATCACCATCTCGACCTTCCACTCGCTCGGGGTGCGTCTCCTGCGCGAAGAGGCGACGGTGCTCGGCTACAAACCGCGCTTCTCGATCTTCGACGCCACCGACTGCCAGGCCATCGTCGCCGACCTCTCGGGCAGCGTGGACAAGGCGACGATCCGCCGCCTGCAGAGCATCATCTCCAACTGGAAGAACGGCCTCGTCACGCCCGACGCGGCGCGCCATCTGGCGAGCAACGAAACGGAAGCGCTCGCGGCACGCGTCTACCTGAGTTACGCGGCGACGCTCAAGGCCTACCAGGCGGTCGATTTCGACGACCTCATCGTCCTCCCCGTCGAGCTCTTCAGCCAGCATCCGGCGGTGCTCGACAAGTGGCAGAACAAGCTGCGCTACCTGCTGGTCGACGAATATCAGGACACCAACGCCTGCCAGTACACCCTGCTCAAGCTGCTCACCGGCCCGCGCGCCGCCTTCACCGCGGTCGGCGACGACGACCAGGCGATCTACGGCTGGCGCGGCGCCGACATCGAGAACCTGCGCGGCCTGCCGCGCGACTACCCGAAGCTCAAGGTGATCAAGCTCGAGCAGAACTACCGCTCGACGGTGCGCATCCTCAAGGCCGCCAACGCGGTCATCGCGCACAACGAAAAGCTGTTCGAGAAGACGCTGTGGTCCGACCTCGGACACGGCGACCCGATCACCGTCACCGCCTGCCCCGACGGCGAGCGCGAGGCCGAACACGTGGTCATGAAGCTCCTTGCGCACAAGTTCGAACACAAGACCCAGTTTTCCGATTACGCCATCCTCTACCGCGGCAACTTCCAGGCCCGCGTCATCGAGCAGTTCCTCCGCGACCAGCGCGTGCCCTACTCGCTGTCGGGCGGACAGTCCTTCTTCGACAAAAGCGAGATCAAGGACATCTGCGCCTACCTGCGACTCCTGGCCAACAGCGACGACGACCCGGCCTTCATCCGCGCCATCACCACGCCGCGGCGCGGGGTCGGCGGGGCGACACTGGAAGCGCTCGGAACCTACGCCGGCGAGCGTCACATCTCGCTCTTCGCCGCCGTCTTCGAGGAAGGCTTCGCGCAGCGCGTGCAGCCTCGCCAGCTGCAGCCACTGCTCGAATTCTGCGAATTCATCAATCGCCTCGAATACCGCGCCCTGCGCGAACCCGCCGGGCAAGTGATGGAGGACCTGCTCACCGCCATCGGCTACGAGTCCTGGCTCAGCGAAGGCGACGATGCGCGCGCCGCGCTCTCGCGCTGGGAGAATGTGCTTGAGCTCAAACGCTGGCTGACCGACAAGGGCGAGGCCGACGAAAAGAACCTCGTCGACCTGACCCAGACCATCGCCCTCATCAACATGCTCGACAAGCGCGACGACGGCACGCGTCCGGATGCCGTGCAGCTCTCGACCTTGCACGCCTCGAAGGGTCTCGAATACCCGCACGTCTTCCTGATCGGCGTCGAAGAAGGTGTTCTGCCGCACCGCGAATGCATCGAGAACGACACCGTCGAGGAAGAGCGGCGCCTGATGTACGTCGGCATCACCCGCGCCCAGCGTTCGCTGCACCTGAGCTACGCCGAGCGGCGCAAGCAAGGGCGTGACTACATCGGCTGCGAGCCCTCCCGCTTCATCGAAGAAATGGGCAAGGACGACCTGCGCTTCATCGGCGGCAAGAATGACGCGCCGGCCGACAAAGCCAGCGGCGCCGCGCGCCTGGCGGCGATGAAGGCCATGCTCGCCGGCAAAAGCTGAGCGGCCGCACACAAGCAGAGGTCACGGTCACGCGGCGTTACACCGCGTGACACAGATGCTGACATCGTTTTTCCAGGGTGAGTCGTTTTTGGCAGCAAGGCCGGAACAAACCGCAAGACACCGCACCGACCGAGTTGTGAATCTCACTTACTCAACTGGAGAACGAACATGCTGAAGAAGATCATCGCCCTGGCCGTTGTTGCTGCGTTCGGTACGGCCGCTTACGCGCAAGGACAGACCGCGGCCCCGACGGCGCCGGCCAAGCCGGTCGAGGCGGTGAAGCCCGCCGCGACGCCTGCTGCTGCCACTCCGGCTGCTCCGGCCGCCCCGGCCACTGCCGCTGCGCCGGTCAAGGTTGAAGAAAAGAAGGCTGCAACGCCGGCGGTGAAAGCCGAGGCCAAGCACGCCGAGAAGAAGGTCGAAAAGAAGGCCGTAAAGGCGGAGAAGAAGGCTGAGCCCAAGGCCGCCAAGGCTGCGGCGCCTGCGACGCCGGCCGTCCCGGCGACCCCGGCCACGCCTGCTGCGCCGGCCCAGAAGTAAGCTGTCACTCGGAAGTCCCGGCGACCGCCCACCGATTCGGCGGCGCCGGCAGGGGAGGCCCATCCGGGCCTCCCCTTCGTTTATGGAGATCGTGCCGCACGCCATGCGCGGCGCCGTTCGCACCCGTATTCTCGCCAGCCGAGGCGTCCCTCCGAACAGTGCGAGCGCCGGCGGCAAGGGCATTCGGAGGGCGCTCGTCCCATCGGTCGCGGCCTTTGCATTTCTGATCGAAATCATGCGTTGGCGGCAAGCTGCCGGTATACTTGCCGCTTCGCTACGTGAGAAATCCCATGCTGCAGCAGAAACTTCCCGAACTGGTCTGCCCGGCGGGCAGCCTGCCGGCGCTCAAGGCGGCGGTCGATCATGGTGCCGACACGGTGTATTTCGGCTACAAGAACGACACCAACGCACGCAACTTCGCCGGCCTCAATTTCGACCAAAAGGCCATGGTCGATGGCATCCGCTACGCGCACGACCGGGGACGCCACGTGCTGATGGCGATCAACACCTTCCCCCAGCCCGACCGTGAGGCCGACTGGCACAAGGCCGTCGACGGCGCCGCCGACCTCGGCGTCGACGCCGTGATCCTGGCCGATGTCGGCCTGCTCGACTACGCCTCCCGCCGTCATCCCAACCTGCGCCTGCACCTCTCGGTGCAAGGTTCGGCGACCAGCTACGAAGCGGTCAACTTCGCCCAGCGCGAGTTCGGCGTGCGTCGTGCGGTGCTGCCGCGCGTGCTGACGCTGCCGCAGGTCGAGCACGTGATCCAGAACACCACGGTCGAGATCGAGGTGTTCGGCTTCGGCAGCCTGTGCGTCATGAACGAGGGACGGTGCTGGCTGTCGTCCTACGCCACCGGCGAATCGCCGAACACCGTCGGCGCCTGCTCGCCGGCCAAGTATGTGCAGTGGGAGAAGAAGCCCGGACTGATGAACACCCGCCTCAACGGCATCCTCATCGACCAGTACCGCGACAACGAGCCGGCCGGCTACCCGACGCTGTGCAAAGGCCGTTTCGAGGTGCGCGGCGAGACGTATTACGCGCTCGAGGAGCCGACCAGCCTCAACGTGCTCGAAATCCTGCCCGACATCGCGCGCATCGGCGTCTCGGCGATCAAGGTCGAAGGCCGCCAGCGCAGCCCGACCTACGTTGCCCAGGTCACCCGTACGCTGCGCGCCGCCCTCGACGCCTACGCCCGCGAGGGTGAACGCTTCCGCGTCCAGCCGGCGTGGATGAGCGAGATGGCCAAGGTTTCGGAAGGCGTGCAGGCCACCCTCGGAGCCTACAACCGCCCCTGGCGCTGAACGACGTGCCGAGCACCCCCTTTCCGGCTCACGGCAAGTACCGCTTGTACTGGCGCGGCGACATCCTGTGCCTCGAATTCCACGCCATCTGGAACCTCGAAGCGGTGCAGGAGTTCATCGCCGACGTACAGCGCACGGTCGCCGAGCGCGCCCCCGCCCGCTGGGGACGCCTGGCCGACATGCGCCGCTGGAAGGGCGCCACGCCCGAAGCCACCGAGGCCTACACCCTTTTTTCCTCCTGGTACGCCACGGCTGGAGCCGTGGCGCACGCCCAACTCTACCCCTCGAAGCTCATGCAGCGCATGGCCGACCCGGTGAACGACCTCGTCGCCCAGACCGGTCCGACCCGTCAATGCCGATCGCTCGACGAAGCGCTCGCCTGGCTGCGTGAATTCGACCTCGCCACGGAAGACACCGCATGAAACTCGCCCTTGGCCCCCTGCTCTACTTCTGGCCGAAGCAAGATGTCCTCGACTTCTACGCGCGCATGGCGCGCATCCCCGCGCTCGACACGATCTACGTCGGCGAGGTCGTTTGCTCGCGCCGCCAGCAGCTGCGCACCACCGACTGGATCGCGCTGGCGCGCGAACTGACGGCCGCCGGCAAGGAAGTCGTGGTCTCGGCGCAGGCCCTGCTCGAATCGGAGAGCGACCTCAAGGCGCTGCGCCGCGCCCTCGACGAACTGGTCGACATCGACGGGTGCTGGCTCGAGGCCAACGACCTCGGCGCGGTCAATCTCGCGGCCGGCCGCCCCTTTGTCGCCGGGCCGCACCTCAACATCTACAACGCCGCGACGCTCGCCACCTACCAGCGCTACGGCCTGCGCCGCTGGGTGCCACCGCTCGAGGCCGACCGCAAGCTGATCGAAACCCTGCACGCCGCCCGCCCCGAAGGCGTCGAAACCGAAGTCTTCGTGCATGGCAAGCTGCCGCTCGCCTTCTCGGCGCGCTGCTTCACCGCCCGCCACTACGGCCTGAACAAGGACGACTGCCAGTTCAAGTGCATGGACCATCCCGAGGCGATGACCCTGACCACCCGCGAAGGCCAGCCCTTCCTCGCCATCAACGGCATCCAGACGATGTCGGCGCAGACCTATAATCTGTTGGCCCAGGTGCCGGCACTGCGCGCCATGGGCATCGATGCCCTCCGCATCAGCCCGCAACCGGAACAAATGGACGCCATCATCGCCGCCTTCGACGCCGCCCGCCGCGGCGAAGCCGTCACTCCGGACACCGCCGGTTGGGCCGCCTGTGGCCTGGTCGACGGCTACTGGTTCGGCGACGCCGGCATCGCCCACCACGCCACCGCCCCGCAAGGAGCCTGACATGTACGATCGACTTCCTGCCTTCACGCTTCCGAACATCCCGCGTTTCCAGCTCCCCGGCATCGTCGCCACGGTCGGCCAGCGCCTGCCGCAGTGGCCGCACGCCATCGCCCTGTGCGCCGCGCTCAACGCCGTGCGCGGTTTGAAGCTGCTGCCCGCGGACAGCCTGGCGGCGCTCGAGGGCCGCAGCTTCCTGATCGAAGTCCTCGACACCGGCGGCAAGGCCAGCTTCACCTACCGCGCCGGCCTCTTCCGTCCGCTGTTCACCGAACCGACGCCACCCGACCTCGCCTTCCGCGCCAACCTCTCGGCGTTCTTGCAAATCGCCGCGCGCCAGGAAGACCCGGACACGCTGTTCTTCAACCGCGAGCTGTCGATCGAAGGCGACACCGAGCTCGGGCTGATCGTCAAGAACATGCTCGACGCCATCGAACTGCCGCAACTTCCGCCCCTCCCCGGCTTTCCCAAAGCCAGCTACTGAGCGACAATAGGGCGTCGCACCGCAGCATCCAGAATGAATAACACGGCGTTGCATTCAGTCGAGTAACCCACGGCAAGCCGCAAACCGTGCGCGAGCGCGGCCGGGCAACCCAAGGCGATTCGACGGCTGAAGGCGACGCCGGATCAGCACGAAACGCGGCCTGACCGCGACACGCTCGGGGAACCAGACTGGATGGACCGCGCGGCCCCTCTGGGGGCCGCGTCATTCCTTGTGCCTGCCGTGGCCGGTTCGGGTTTCGGACCCGTCCTCCGCTGCCAAGGAGCGTGTGCATGCCCATCTGGAATCCGCAGGCCGAGTGCGCGCCGGTCGCCGACCGCCGCGCCCTGCAACTGGCCCGCCTGCAAGACACCGTCGCCCGCCTGTACGCGCACGTTCCGTTCTACCGCGACAAGCTCGCCGCCGCCAAGCTGCGGCCTGAAGACGTGCGCAGCCTCGCCGACCTCGCCCGCCTGCCCTTCACCCGCAAGGACGAACTGCGCCAGACCTACCCCTATGGCCTGCTCGCCTGCCCGCGCGAAGACGTGGTCGAAATCCACACCTCCTCCGGCACCACCGGCACCCCGGTGGTCGGCGCCTACACCGCCGCGGACCTCAAACTGTGGTCGGAAGTCATGGCACGCACCCTGGCCATGGCCGGCTGCACCGCCGCCGACACGGTCCAGAACGCTTACGGTTACGGCCTCTTCACCGGCGGCCTCGGCGTGCATTACGGCGCGCGCCGGATCGGCGCCAACCTCCTGCCCGTCTCCTCGGGCAACACCCGCCGCCAGCTGATGGTGATGCGCGACTTCGGCACCACCCTGCTCACCTGCACGCCTTCCTACGCCCTGTTCCTGGCCGAAGCGGCGCGCGAGGAGGGCTTCGACCTGCGCGACCTGCCGCTCAAAGCCGGCTGTTTCGGCGCCGAGCCCTGGAGCGAAACCATGCGCGACGAAATCGAAGCCAAGCTCGGGCTGCGCGCGCACGACATCTACGGCCTGACCGAACTGATCGGCCCCGGCGTCGCCGCCGAGTGCGCCTACCGCGACGGCCTGCATTTCAACGAAGACTACTTCTACCCCGAGATCGTCGACCCGGACAGCGGAGAAGTGCTGCCAGAGGGCGCCAAGGGCGAACTGGTGATCACCAGCCTGGGGCGCGAGGGCTCGCCGCTCCTGCGCTACCGCACCCGCGACATCACCTACCTGATGCGCGAACCCTGCGCCTGCGGCCGCACCACGACGCGCATCCACCGCCTGCTCGGACGCACCGACGACATGCTCATCGTGCGCGGCGTCAATTGCTTCCCGTCGCAGATCGAGAACGTCCTGCTGCGCATCGAAGGCACCCAGCCGCACTACCAGATCGTCATCGACCGCGGCGCGACCCACCTCGACGAAATCGAGATCCAGGTCGAAGTCGAGGACGCCATCTTCTCCGACATCACCCGCGGCATGGAGCAGCTGCGCAGCCGCATCCACGCCGAACTCAAGAGCGAACTCGGCCTCTCGGCGCGCATCAAACTCGTCGAACCGCGCAGCATCGCGCGCAGCGAGGGCAAGGCCAAACGCATCATCGACAAGAGGAGCCTGGGATGATCATCAAGCAGATCTCGGTGTTCGTCGAGAACACCCCCGGCCGGTTGGCCGACGTCACCGGCTTCCTCGCCGAAGCCGGCATCAACCTGCGTGCGCTGTCGATCGCCGACACCACCGACTTCGGCATCCTGCGCCTCGTCGCTGATCAGCCCGAGCTGGCCCTGCGCCGGCTCAAGCACGCCGGCTTCGCGGCGCGCGAAAGCGAAGTCATCGGCGTCGAGGTGCCCGATCACCCGGGCGGACTGGCGCGCATCATCGCCCTGCTGCGCGACGCCAAGGTGAGCATCGAATACCTCTACGCCTCGCTCGAGCACAAGGCGGACCGGGCCATCGTCGTGCTCAAGGTCGACGACGTCGCCGCCGCGCTCGACGCGCTCGAACGGCGCGGGGTGCTCACCGTGCAATCCTTCTAAGCCCGAGACGCCA
The DNA here is from genome assembly GCF_041441355.1 of Propionivibrio sp. GTDB lineage: Bacteria > Pseudomonadota > Gammaproteobacteria > Burkholderiales > Rhodocyclaceae > Propionivibrio. Next base: position 87,170 of record NZ_JASDTF010000003.1, on the reverse strand, counting down.
ATGATCGACCACACCGGCCTTCTGGTCAGCGACCTCGAACGCAGTCGCCGTTTCTACACCGCCGCACTCGCGCCCCTCGGCTACTGCGTGCGCCTCGAACGGCCGCAGGCGGTCGGCTTCGGCGGCGTAGTGCTGCAACCCGGCGACGATCCCGGCGGCGACTTCTGGCTCGCCCAAGGCACGCCCTACGTACCGCGCAACCATCTCGCCTTCCGCGCCCGCGACCCCGCCGCCGTCGCCGCTTTTCACGCCGCGGCGCTGGCCGCCGGTGGCACTGACAACGGCCCGCCCGGCCCGCGCGACCACTACCACCCCGGCTATTACGCCGCCTTCGTCCTCGACCCCGACGGCTACAACATCGAGGCGGTCGTGCACCTCGCCGTAGCGCCCGCCGCCTGAACGGCGACCGGGAATGAAAAAGCCGGCGCGGGACAATCCCGTGCCGGCCTTCTGGTTCAAACGACCCAGGCTGGGCTTAGGCCACGACCTCGACCTTGCCGTCGAGGCCCATCAGCAGCAGCTCGACCTTCATCTTCGGATACTTGTCGACGATCATCCGGCGCAGGCTCTGCAACTGCACCGTGTGCGCCGCCGTCTCGCGCGCCGGGTCCTTGCCGAAGTCCTCGCCGAGGACGACCTTGTAAGCGCCGCAGTCGCGGTGGTCCATGACCATCACGGTATGCACGTTGTGCAGCTTGATCGCCACGTCGAGGTGCTGCCAGAAAGTCTGGTTCCAGGCCGGGAACTTGTCGGTGATCGCCCCCAGCGCGGCGCCGGCGAGGATCACGTGATCGTACTTGTCACGCAGGCCACGGCCGGTCATGTAGCGCTCGGTTTCGTCGACCAGCCGGTAATCCATGCAGCTCAGCAGCAGCGCGTCGGTTTCCCCCGCCGCCTGTGCCGTGCTCGGGACGAAAGACGCCAGCAGGCTGGCGCTGCCGCCCAGCGCGGCGAGCTTGAGGAAGTTGCGGCGCGTCGTGCCCGGCACGACATCGCTTAGGTGGTTGCAACACGCTTTCATGTTCGCCTCTCCATTGATTGTATTGAGTCGATTTCGCTCCCTCGGGCGATGCCGCCGCCCGAAGTGCGCCGGTACTCTGGCCTCCGGCGCGCCTAGAGTACTGAGGCCCATCCGGGCCTACAATCAATTTCGCGTGGGTACGGGCGGCCAGCGTCGCGCCGGCACAACCATTTTTCCCTCACCCCGAACGTGCGTCGCTCTGTAAAGAACGCAGGGCCTGCAGCGCAGCGGCACCGCGGGCGTGCGGGACGAAAACGTGGTCGTGGCAGACCCCGGCGATCACGTTGCACGGGATCCGTTGCGCGGCCAGCACCCGCGAGATCGCGGCGGTCAGGCCGATGGCGTTGAGGTCGGAATGCACCTTGAGCGTCAGCCAGGCGGCGCGCATCGCCACCGGCCAGCCGCGGCGCAGGGCGTAGATTTCGTCGGTCACCACGCTCAGCCCTTCGGCCTCCCGCATGCTGGCGACGATTTGCGGCCAGTCCTCGGCGTTCAGCGTGTCGGCCGTCGCGAAGACATAGACGCCCGGATGCAGGATCGGCTCGAGCGTCGCCAGAATTTCGGCCAGATCGCTGATCCGCGGCGGCAGTACCGCCGGCGCCTCGCTCAACACCCCGCCGCTCCCTCGCACCAGGCGCGCGGCACGCGCAATTGTCCGTCGCCAACGAGGCAGACTTCGCCGCTGACGGCGACGCGCCATGCGTCGTCGATGCCAGCCTCGACGCACGCCCGCAAGTGGCTCGGACGCCCGACGAAACGCCCCTGTGCAAAAGGCAGCGTCACCCCGGGCAAGGCGTATCCCTGCGCCACCAGATAGGCTGCCGCCGGCCCCACGGCGCTGCCCGTGGCGATGTCCTCGACCCGACCGGCGTTGTCCCAACTGCGCCCTTCGCGCGCCTCGACGTCGAGGACGTAAACGAAAGCCGCGCCGAGCCGGGCCAAGACGGCACAGAAGTCGGTCGTTCCAATCCGCGCCCGCTCAAGGCCTCGGCGCAGGGGAACGATCAGGTAGGGCAGCCCGGTCGAGACCACTTGCAGCGGCAATTCAGGGTGCAGGTCGGCAAGCTCCAGCGTCAAGGCGGCGGCGATTTCGCATCGGACCTCGGCCGCAAGCGGTGGCTGGAAGTGGACCGTCCCCTGGTTCATCGTCGCCGTCCAGCGCCCGTCCGCCTGGCGGCACGTGACAGGCACCTCGCGCGCCGCAAGCTCAAGGCACAGGTCGACCGCTGCGCACTCGGCAAAAACGCTCGCATGCAGCCAAGCGGCCGCGCCGATCACCGGGTGGCCAGCGAAGGCCAGTTCCTCTTCGGTGGTGAAAATCCGCGCCGCGAAACGCCGTGCGCCCGCTCCCGGGCGCAGGAAGATCGTTTCGTACTGCCGCAGCTCCTGCGCGATGCGCAGCATCAGGGCCGCCGGCAACTCGCGTTCGAGGCGGAACACCGCCAGCCCGTTACCGGCGAGCGGTTGCTCGGCAAAAACATCGACCAAGGCGAAGGGCAGATTTTCCACAACGATCATGACGAATGAAAGGAGGCGCCATAATGCCAGATAAATTCCCGGGCGCGCATGCCGATGCGCTTGGCCGAAGCCGATCTACAGCCAGTCCGGCGGCAAGCCCTCGCGTTCGCCCTCGCGCCCGGCTTGAGGGCAATAGGCCATCAGGTCCATCGTCATGCGCGCGCCCGGCTTGGGCAGGTCGGCGACACCGATCACCGTGCGCGCCGGGCGATGCGCGCCGAAGACTTCGGCATAGGCCCGGTTCATCTCGGCGAAGTCGGCACAGTCTTTCAGATACACATGCACGTGCATGACGTCGTCGAGGCTGGCGCCGACCGCGGCCAGCATGCCGACGAAGTTATGCACGATCTGGCGCGCCTGACTATAGGCATCGGCGCCGGCGAGTTGCCCGGTCGCCGGGTCGACGCCCGGGGTGCCCGAGAGGGTTACGAAGGGGCCCGCCTTGGCGACATGGCTGTAGGGCCCGATCGGGGCGATCGAACCGGGCGGGGTCAGGGTTTCAACGGGCATGACGGGACTCCTTGCGCGGAAGGTCGGAAAAACCTGTTGCGCATTATCCGCGCCGACCGGCGTTCAGGCTAGCCGCAGGGTCAGCACGGCAGTGTTGGCCGAACCATAATCCCCGGCCGCGTAGGCCGTATGAAATTCCGGCCGCAGGACACGCGCCAGCGTGGCCGCCTGCTCAGTCGCGGGCTCATCGACGAAGCCGACCTTGCGATAGGCGGCAAGCGCCCGCGCATTGCGCGCCGCCGGGCGGATGATGAATTCGCGAATCCCCAAGCCTTGCGCCAGCGCGTCGATCAGGAGACGCAAGGCGGCGCTGCCGTAACCTTGGCCGCACCAGGCTCGGCGCACCAACCAGATGTCGAGTTCGGCCAGGCCGGGCTGAAGGTGAAAGCAGGCATAGCAAGCGCAGCCGATCGTTTCACCGTCGTCGCGTTCGATGAAGAACACCCCACCCCTGGCGCTTTGATCAGGCTCGAAGTAGAAGGTCTCGAAGTCGCGCTGAAACTCCTCCCAGCTCGGCACCGGGCTTTCCGGGTAATCGGGCGCACCGAGGTGAAGCGCTGTCGTGTCCGAGCAGCAGAGCCCCAAATACACCGTCCGGCGTTCGTCGAGTCGAGAGGGGCGCAGCCTGAGATTCATGCGCAGACTTCGTCCAGCCAAGCGCCCAGTTCATCCATGCGGGCGATGATGCCGTGCGCGCCGGCCGCACCGAGGTGTTCGACCGGGGTCAAGCCGGCAAAGCCGAGGACCGTCATGCCGGCAGCGCGGGCGGCCCGCACGCCGGTCGGCGTGTCCTCGATCACCAGGCAGCGCGCCGGATCGGCGCCGCAACGGGCGGCCGCGTGCAGGAAGAGGTCGGGCGCGGGCTTGGGCCGGGCGACGTCTTCCGAGCTGAACATCCGCCCTTCGAACCAGGGCAGCAGCCCGGTCAGCCCCAGATTCTGGCGAATCTCGGCGTGCCGGCCGTTGGAGGCCACGCAGAACGGGCGCGCCAGCATGGACAGCACGCCTTCGATGCCTTCGACCGCGCGCAGCTCACGCGCATGCAGCTCGCGCGTGCGAGCCACCCAGCGTGCGTGCAGGTCGTCCGGAGCCGGGCGCCCGAGGCGTGCTTCGGTAATGCGCAGGCAATCCTCGGTCGATTTGCCGATGTACAGCTCAACCGCCTCGGCAAAGCTCATGGGGGCGCCGAGTTCGCCGACAAGGTCAGCCATCACCTGGTTGTTAACCCGCTCGGTGTCGACGAGCACGCCGTCGCAATCGAAGATGATCAGCTCGGGGTCAAACGCGGGCAAGCGCATGTCAGTACCGCCCGGCCGTCCGAAGGTACTGACACGCCCCCTTGGGGGGCAGCGAGCAAAGCGAGCGTGGAGGCTGTTTCATTTCAGAATTCCAGAGGGTCGACTTCGAGATGCCAGCGCAGGCGCGACGGCGCTTTTTGCGCGTCGAGCGCTTCGCGCCAGCCGGCGAGAAAGCGTTGCAGGGCTCGGCGCGACGGCGACTCGACCAGCAGTTGGGCGCGCTCGAGGTTGGCGCGGCGGGCCAGGCGCATCGGTACGGCATCGTACAGAAAGACATCGGGGTGAGCACCCGCTTCCGGCCAAGCCTTGGCCGCGCCGAGGAAGGCCAGGGCATCGGCCATCTGCGGCGCCTCGGCGCGCAGCATCGCCTGGAAGGCGTAGGGCGGGAAGCCGGCCTGCTCGCGCTCCTTGAGCTGGGCGCCGGCGAAGGCTGGGTAATCGTGCGCCACCAGCGCGGCGAAGAGCGGGTGCTCGGGGAATTGCGTCTGGATGATCACCTCGCCCGGCAAGTCCGCCCGTCCGGCCCGCCCGGCGACCTGCATCAGTTGTGCAAACAGGCGCTCGGGCGCGCGCCAGTCGGCGGCGAAAAGCGCCGAATCGGAACCGATCGCCCCAACCAGCGTCAGCTTCGGAAAGTCGTGCCCCTTGGCCAGCATCTGGGTGCCGACCAGGATGTCGGCCTCGCCGGCGTGGATTTGTGCGCACAGCGCTTCCCATTGCTTGCGGCTCTTGGCCGAGTCGCGGTCCACGCGCAGGATGCGCGCCTGTGGAAAACGCTCGGCAAGCGCTTCTTCGAGGCGCTGGGTGCCGCGCCCGAAGGGCAGGATGTCCTGGTTGCCACAGGTCGGGCAAGCCTTGGGCACGCGGCTTTCGAAGCCGCAGTGATGGCAGCGCAGGCGGCGGTCGGCGAGGTGCAACACCAAGTGGGCCGCGCAGCGCGGGCAGTTGGAGATCCAGCCGCAGGCGGCACAGCCGAGGACCGGCGCGTAGCCGCGGCGGTTGAGGAAGACAAGGCTCTGCTCGCCGCGTGCCAGACGCGCGCCGATGGCGCGCAGCAGCACGCCGGACAACCCATCCTCGAGCTTCTCCAGGCGCGTATCGACGCGCTGCACCTGCGGCAAGCGAGCGTTCTCGACGGCGCGTTCGCGCAGCGTGAGCAGGCGATAGCGCGCTGGCGTACGCGGGTCAGTGGCGTTGGCCCAGCTTTCGAGCGACGGCGTCGCCGAACCGAGGACGATGGGGATGCCCAGCGTGTGGGCACGGAAGACCGCCACGTCGCGCGCCGAATAGCGCATGCCGTCCTGCTGCTTGAACGAGGCGTCGTGCTCTTCGTCGACGACGATCAGCCCCAGCTCGGGCAACGGCGCGAAGACCGCGAGACGCGTGCCCAGCACGATGCGCGCGCTGCCGTCGAGCGCGGCACGCCAGTTCCGCGTCCGCGCCGCATCGGCCAGTTCGCTGTGCAGGCTGACCAGCCCGGCCTCGGGAAAACGTGCCGCGACGCGGGCTTCGAGCTGCGGCGTGAGGTTGATCTCGGGCACCAGGAGCAAGGCCTGTTTGCCGGCGGCCAGCGCGCGTTCGACGAGGCGCAGGTAAACCTCGGTCTTGCCGCTGCCGGTGACCCCGTGCAGCAGATAGGCCTGGAAACCGGAGCCAGAATCGAAGGCGTCGATCTCAGCCAGAACCGCGCGCTGCTCGGCCGTGAGTTCGGGCGCCGGCGAAGGCGGCGGCCATTTCGGCGCCCGTCCGCCGCGCGCCTTGGGCGGGTCGACGCGACGCAGACTGGCCGGCAGCGTCGACATCATCACCTCGCCAAGCGGTGCCTGATAGTAGTCGGCGCAGAACTGGCACAGCGCGAACCAATCCGCCGGCAGGCCCGGCAGTTCGCGGCAGACGCCCTCGATCTCGCGCAATTGCTCAAGGGGATGATCGCTCGTCTCGGGCAGGTCGATGACGATGCCGATGCGCGGCCGGCTACCGAACGGCACGCGCACCCGCCGACCGATGTCGTCGGCGGTCAACGTCTCGCCGGCCGGAACGCGGTAATCGAAGACGCGGTAGAGCGGAACGTCGAGAGCGACCCGGACCAGTTGCGCTGCGGTCCCGGTTTCAGACGCCACGGAAGGCGCCCGAATGAAGTTGTGGACTTCGGATCATTTCTGCAAACAGGCGCTAAGCCATTCTCTATTCAACGATTTCCACTTGTACACATTTCCTGTGGATAAGACTGTGAACTTTGTCCGCCCAGACCGCTGAAAGGCCCTGCTGACAAGCCTTGCGGCCCCGGAACATGAAAAAAGTGCAATATAAATCTTATTTATATTCAACGACATAAATCTAAGTCGCTGATTTTCATGAGCCCCTGTAACGGACTGTGACAAAGCGCACACTTCTGTGCATAAGTCAATGCCGATCGAGCGAGACACCGATCCTCAAGCGGCCTTCCGGCGGTAGGCATGCACCGTCTCGACCAGCGCCGCGACGTTGTCCGGCGGGGTGAATTGGGAGATCCCGTGCCCGAGGTTGAACACGTGTCCGGTGTCGCCCGGCCCGTAGGCGTCGAGCACCCGCGTCGCCTCGCGCGCCACCGCTTCGGGCGTTGCCAGCAATACCGCCGGGTCAAGGTTGCCCTGCAGGGCGACGCGGTCGCCAACCCGGCGCCGGGCTTCGCCCAGGTCGATGCTCCAGTCGAGGCCGACGCCGTCGCAACCGCTCGCCGCGATGGCTTCCAGCCACAGGCCGCCGCCCTTGGTGAACACGATGCTCGGCACCCGCTCGCCGTCGCGCTCGCGGATCAGCCCGGCGAGGATGCGCTCAAGGTAGGCGAGCGAAAACTCGCGGTACGCCGCCGCCGTCAGGCAACCGCCCCACGAATCGAAAAGCATCACCGCCTGCGCGCCGGCTTCGATCTGGGCGTTGAGGTAGGCGGTCACCGCGTCGGCGGTCACGCCGAGGATGTGGTGCAGCAGGTCCGGGCGCGCGTAGAGCATGCGCTTGACTTGGTGAAAATCGCTGCTCGAACCGCCCTCGATCATGTAGCAGGCGAGCGTGAACGGGCTGCCGGAAAAACCGATCAACGGCACGCTGCCGTCCAGCGCGCGGCGGATTTCGGCCACGGCGTCGACCACGTAGCGCAAGTGGTCGTGCGGATCGGGCGCCGACAGCGCCCGGATCGCCCACTCCTCGCGCAAAGGACGTTCGAAGCGCGGCCCCTCGCCCTCGGCGAAGTACAGGCCGAGGCCCATGGCGTCGGGCACGGTGAGAATGTCGGAGAACAGGATCGCCGCATCCAGGTTGTAGCGCGCCAACGGCTGCAGGGTCACCTCGCAGGCCAGTGCCGGGTTCTTGCACAGTTGCAGGAAGCTGCCGGCGCGCTTGCGCGTCTCGCAGTACTCGGGCAGGTAGCGGCCGGCCTGGCGCATCAGCCAGAGCGGGGTGTGGTCGGTCGGTTCGCGCCGCAGCGCGCGCAGGAAGTTGTCGTTGCGGGGTCGGGTCACCATGGGCTCCGCGTAGGCGCCAGAAGCGCGATAAAGCCTGGATTATGGCGCGTTCCCGCCGGCCGCGCCACGCCCGCCCCGCAAGCCCTTCAGCGACGCCAGAAATACGGGGTGAAGAGCACGAACAGGGTAAAGATCTCGAGGCGCCCGGCAAGCATCGCGAGCGAGCAGATCCAGGTCTGAAAATCGCTCAAGCCCTGGTAGTTCTGCGCCGGCCCGGCAAGGCCCAGCCCCGGCCCGGCGTTGTTGATGCAGGCGATGATGGCGGTGAAGGCGGAGATGAAATCCATGCCGCTGGCCATCAGGAAGAACGTCAGCTCGCAGACGGTAAACGCATAAAGGAAGATGAAGCCGAGGACGGCGCCGGCGATGTTGGGCGAAATCACCGCCCCGCCGACGCGCACCGGATTGACCGCCGCCGGATGCACGAGGCGCTGCAATTCGCCCTGCGCATGGCGGACCAGGACCAACGCCCGGAAAAGCTTGATCCCGCCGCCCGTCGACCCGGAACTGGCGGCAAAACAGGAAAGGAACAGCATCCACATGGGGACGAAGATCGGCCACTGCTCGTAGTCGAGGCTGACGAAGCCGCAGTCGGTGGCGATCGACACCAGGTTGAAGGCCACGTGGCGCAAGGCCTGCGGCCAGGCCTCGTAGGTGCCGACAAGCCACAGGTAGGTCGCGCAGACGAGGGTGCTGGCGGCGATCAGCGCCAGCAACGTGCGCGCCTCGACGTCGCGCCAGTAGGCGACGAGCGAACGCCCGCGCGCGGCCAGGAAGTGGGTGGCGAAGTTCATCGCCGCGAGGAGCATGAAGACGATCAACACCCCCTCGATCAGCGGCGAGTCGAACTGACCGACACTCGCGTCGTAGGTCGAGAAGCCGCCCAGCGAGAGCGCGGCAAACGCATGGCAGACGGCGTCGAGCCAGCCCATCCCGGCAGCGCGCAGAGCCAGGATACAGGCCAGGGTGATGCCGCAATAGACGAGCCACAGGGCCTTGGCCGTGCCGGCGATGCGCGGCGTGAGCTTGGAGTCTTTCATCGGCCCCGGCGTCTCGGCCTTGTAGAGCTGCATGCCGCCGACGCCCAGCAGCGGCAGGATGGCAACGGCGAAGACGATGATCCCCATGCCGCCGAACCAGTTGAGCGCGTGCCGCCAGAGGTTGACCGAAGCCGGCAGGTGTTCGAGGCCGGTGAGCACGGTCGCGCCGGTGGTCGTGAGGCCCGACATGGTCTCGAAGAAGGCGTCGGTAAACGACAGCCCTGGAATGGCAAGCATGAGCGGCACCGTGGCGATCGCCGCCATCAGCACCCAGGCCAGGGTAACCAAAAGAAAGCCGTCGCGCGGCTGCAGCTCGCGCCGATAGCGCCGCGTCGGCCACCACAGGCCGACCCCGGCCAGCAGGCAGCAACCGAGGGCGATGATGAAGTGGCGCAAGGCGCCGTCGTCGCAGATCAGGCTGGTGGCGATCGGCAGGGTGTAGGTGACCGAGAAGCTGCCGAGCAGCATCCCCATCACCCGAACGACCGGAAAGAGCCGTTGTTTCACAGGAAGCCGAAACCGACCTGGAAGAGTTTCTCGACCCGGCGCACCACCTTCTTGTTGGCGCAGAAGACGATCACGTGGTCGCCGCTGCGCAGCACCTCGGACTTGTGCGCGATCAGCACCCGCGCCGGCGGGCAGACGACCGGGACGTCGGCGTAATCGCTGAGGGCCGGATCGGGCGGAGGCGGCGGTTCGGGCATGCGGACGATGACCGCCAGCGTCGCCCCGGGGATGGGCTTCAGGTCGCCGACCCGGCGCCCGACGACGCCCGAAGTCCGTTCGTCGCCATGCACCACGATCTCCAGCGCCTCGGCCACGCCGCGGCGCAGGCTGTGCACCTTGACCACGAAGCCGCGCCGGACGTGAGTGAGCAGGTCGCCGATCGAAACCTGCGCCGGCGAGATGGCAATGTCGATCGGCCCGCCCTGCACCACTTCGGCGTAGGCGCGCCGGTTGATCAGCGCCAGCACGCGCGAGCAGCCCATGTTCTTGGCCAGCGACGCGGCCATGATGTTGTCTTCGTCGTCGTTGGTCAGCGCGAGGAAGAGGTCGGTCTCCTCGATGCCTTCGAGGTTGAGCAGTTCGTCGTCGGTGGCGTCGCCGAGCAGCACCAGCGCGTCGCCGACCTGGCCGGCGATGGCATGCGCGCGAGCGGAGTTGCTCTCGATGAGTTTGACCTGGACGCGCTCGGCGAGCCGGCGCGCAACGCGCAGGCCGATGTTGCCGCCGCCGGCGACCATCACCCGGCGCACCGGCGGTTTCTGTTGTCCGAGTTCGAGGATCACCTGTCGGATGTGCTCCGCCGCAGCCAGGACGAAGACTTCGTCGCCTTCCTCGATGACGGTTTCGCCGACCGGGGGAATCGAGCGGCCGCGCCGGAAGATCGCCGCGATGCGCGCATCGCAGCCTTCGCCGAGGTGCGAGGGCAACGCCTTGATCGGCAGCCCGACCAGACGCCCTCCGCTTTCGGCGCGCATGCCGACGAGCACCACGCGTTCGCCGGCGAAGCTCAGCACCTGCAACGCTTCGGGGAAATCGACCAGCTTGACGAGGTAGTCGGTGATCACCTTCTCCGGACACAGCGCGTAATCGACCGCGAATTCGGCGTCGGCAAGCGGCGCCGCGTCCTCGAGGTATTCGGGCGAGCGCAGGCGGGCGATGCGGGTCGGGACGTTGAACACGCTGTGCGCGAGCTTGCAGGCGACGAGGTTGGTCGGGTCGCTCTGGGTCACCGCCAGCAGCATGTCGGCATCGCCCAACCCGGCCTCGCGCAACACCGAGGGCAGCACGCCGTTGCCGCAGACGGTGCGCAGGTCGAGCCGCTCGTGCAGAAAGGCGAGCCGTTTTTCATCGGTATCGACGACGGTGATGTCGTTGCTTTCCGAAACCAGGCTCTGGGCGACACTGGTCCCGACCTGGCCGGCCCCGAGAATGACGATGCGCACGCGCGATTCCTCCCTGTGGCGTAGCTTTCTGCTTTATTCGTGGTCCTCGCCGCGACGCACCAGATTGAGCCCGAGCTGCTTGAGCTTGCGGTAAAGGTGGGTGCGTTCGAGGCCGGTCTTGTCGGCGACTCGCGTCATGTTGCCGCGTTCGAGCTTGAGGTGATGCTCGAAATACAGGCGTTCGAACTCCTCGCGCGCCTCACGCAAAGGCTTGTTGAACAGCGGCAGCGCGGGCGGCGCCTTGGGCGCGTCGCCGGCATCGCGCAACAGGATGCTCTCGACGTCCTCGACGGCGATCTCCTCGTCGAGCGCCGACAGCGCCAGGTTGCGCACCGTCGCCAGCAGTTCGCCCCACTCGCCCTGCCAGTGATGGAGGCGCAGTCCGTTGAGGGCGCCGCTCGAGAAGACGCGCGGCGGAACGTCCTTGCGTTCGACGAGGTGGGCGAGGATCAGCGCCGCGACCTCGGGCACCTCGTCGGCATGGCCGGAAAGCTGCGGCAACGAGACCCAGACTTCGCCCAGACGCGCCACCAGCCCCGGGTCCCAGCCGGCTTCTTCGAGCGTGACCAGCGCACGCGAATGCGCGGCGACGAGCTGCAGCTTGTACCTGTCGAGCCGATCGAGGGCGAAGGCGAGGTTCTTCTGCTGCAGTTTGCCGAGCAGCATCAGGTCGGCGACGAAGAGGATGCCGCCGCTCGCGTTCTCCAGCATCTCCTGGGTCAGCGGCGCGCTCGAGGCCGACAGATCGAGCCACGGCGTCTTGGGCGTCTGCAGGGTGCGCGCGCAGATTTCGGCGATGCTGCCCGAGGCGCTCTTGAGCAGCAGGATCGAGGTCTTGCCCGCGGCTTGCTCAAGACGCTTCTTGAGGTCCTTGAGCAGAGGAGAGCGGGCGAAGGCGTCGAGGGTCAGCGGCGGCTTCTGCGGCGCCACCTCGTGCTTGAGCGCTTTTTTCACGGTGCTCAGCAGCTTTTGCAGGGCGATCGGCTTTTCCAGGAAATCGACCGCGCCGACGCGCGTCGCCTCGACCGCCGAGTCGATCGTGCCGTGCCCGGACATCATCACCACAGGCATGGTCAGCAACCCGGACGATGACCACTCCTTGAGCAGCGAAATGCCGTCGGTATCAGGCATCCAGATGTCGAGCAGCACCAGGTCGGGCCGTTTCTCGCTACGGCATTTGCGCGCCGCAGCCGCGTTTTCGGCAACCGTCACGCTGTGCCCCTCGTCGGAAAGAATCTCCGAGAGGAGTTCGCGGATGCCCATTTCATCGTCAACGACCAGTATTTGAGCCATAGTCAGTTCTCGGTTGAAGTGTCTGCAAGGGATGCCGACGGGGGACTTGCCTCCTGCGCCAAAGGCAGACGGATGCTGACTTCGGCGCCTTGCGGCTGTCGGTTATTGATGCGGATGCGGCCATGATGCTCATCCACGATTTTCTTGACGATGGCCAGGCCCAGCCCGGTGCCGCGCGCCTTGCTCGTCACGTAGGGTTCGAAGACGCGGGCCATGATTTCGGCCGGGAAGCCCGGGCCACCGTCGGCGACAACCAATTCGGCCTTGCCGTCGACGAGGCGCGTCAGCACCTCGATCTGGGCCGCGTCGCGCTGTTCCTGGGCCTCTTCGGCGTTGCGCAACAGGTTGTGAATGATCTGGCGCAACTGGCTCGCGTCGCCGAGCACCGGCGGCAGGCCGTCGGCAAGCTCGACGCGGATCTTGGCCTGCGAAGTTTCGTACAGGCCGAGCACCTCGCGGATCAACGCATTGAGGTCAAGGCGCGCAAGTTCGGGCGGCGGCAGGCGGGCGTAGTCGGAAAACTCGTTGACCATGCGCTTCATCGCCTGCACCTGGTTGATGATGGTCTGCGTCGCGCGGGCCAGCATCTCCGCGTCGGCGCCACCCAGCTTCTCGGAAAACTTGAGCTGCAGGCGTTCGGCCGAGAGCTGGATCGGAGTGAGCGGGTTCTTGATTTCGTGCGCCAGACGCCGCGCCACTTCGCCCCAGGCCGCGCTGCGCTGCGCTGAGACGAGTTGCGTCACGTCGTCGAAGACGACCACGTAGCCGCCGCCGGTGGCCATCGGCAGCTGGCTGCCGCGCACGATCAGAATCTGCGGCAGGCCGCCTTCGTGTTCGAGCTGAATCTGCGTCTGCCATTCGCGCTCGCCGTGCTTGGCGAAGGCATCGACGATCGCCCGTCCGAGCGTCCGTTCGCGCGGCCAGGCGTCGACTTCGAGCGAGAACATGCCGACAAAATCGTCGTCGAGGATGGTCCGGGCGCCCTGGTTCACCGTGCGCAGGCCGAAATCGGCGTCGAACACCAGCACCCCGGCCGAGAGGTGGGAGAGGATGGATTCGAGGTAGGCGCGCGCGGCTTCGACCTCGAGGCGGTGCCGCTCGGTGTCGCGGCGGGCGTCGTCGAGCTGGCGCGTCATGCGGTTGAACGATTGAGTCAGTACGCCCAGCTCGTCGCGACTGTAGATCGCCTGGCGCGGGGTGAAATCGCCCGCAGCAACGGCCTGCGTCCCTTCGGCGAGGATCGACAGCGGCGCCGACAGCCGGCGGGCCAGGACGAAGGCGGCGGCAATGGCGGTAAATAGCGCGAGCAGCACGGTCAGCGTCAGGGTCATCGCGTAGATCCGAGTCAGCCCCTCGCGCCCCAGCGACAGTTCCTGGTAGTCGCGATACACCGCCTGTACCCGCTCGGCATTGGATGCCAGCCCCGAAGGCACCGGCTGGGTCAGCTGCAGGATGCGCGTTTCGCTGCCCAGCCCCGGCGGCAGGACCGGCATCAGGACGCGCAGGTTGAGGTCGCGCCCGTTGGCGCCATCGATCTCGCGGTGCCCGCGCCCGACCCGGGCCTGGCGCAGCTTGTCGGCGGGCGGTGGTTCGGGCAGGAAGCTGGAGAGGTCGCCGCTGGCAGCGGCGATCAACTGGCCGTTGATGGTGAATACGGCGGCCGAAGGCACGCCCGTCTGTTCACGCAGGCGGGCGAGCGACATCCGCCACTGCGATTCGGGCTGTTCGCCGAGTTCGAGCGCCATTCCGCGCCCCTTGTCGGCGAGGTCCTCAAGCAGCGAATCGAGCGCCACGCGCCCGAGGTTGAGGCCCGATTCGAGCGCCTTTTCGACGCGCACGTCGAACCAGGTCTCGATGCTCTTGGTGACGAACTGCACCGAGACGGCGTAGATCAGGACGCCGGGAATCACGGCCATCACCCCGAACATGAGCATCAGCCGCAGTTTGAGGCGGGAACCGAAGAGCTTGGCCTGGTGCTCCTGCCACAAGGCGCGCACCTGCCAGCCGATGAGCACCAGCAGGGCGAGGGCGACGATGGCGTTGAGCCCGAGCAGCCAGGGGTAATGGCGGGCGAAAAGCGCGGTATTGGCGCTTGCCGAAGCCAGCAGGTAAAGCAGGATACCGCCCAGCGATGCGGCAACGATGATGAGGTGTTTCATCGCACCTCACCGGAAGACGGCATGGCGGGCGACGGCGCGGACGGCGACAGCGACGGCAACGCGGGCTGCGGCGCGGTCGGAAGCGGCATCGGGACGGGCAAGGGCGATTCCGGCGGCAGCGACACGGCGGGAACGACGATCGGTTCGCTGACCGGCAGCGTCGGGGCATCGCGCGGCACGAAGGTCCAACGCTGCCAGCCCGAACTGAGCGTCCACTCCTTGTTCGAGAGGGCGCTGACCTGAAAAGTCTTGGGCATCTGCGAGAGGTCGAGCCGCATCTGCAGCGCCGCTTGATAGGCGACGTCGGGCTTCACCATCGCCTTGTCGAGCACCGGCCAGGGCGCCAGCCGCGCCATGCCGCGCATCGCTTCACCGAGCGAGGCATACGTCTGGTGCTGGTTGCCGACGCTGACCCGGTACTGGCGCGTCAGGGCCAGGTAGGCCAGCTGGACGGGCTTGTGACGGCGGACGACCTGTTCATCGAACCAGTACCAGCGGTTGCGCAGGAGTTCGAAATCGATCACGAAGTGCAGCACCACGCCTTTGTTCACCGCATCCTCGAGGCGGCCGTTGAGGACCATCCCGAATTCGGCGTTCAGGCTGTAGCCGTCTTCGGTCGCTCCCAGCTGAGCGTTGCGGATGGCGATTTCGGCTGCGCCCAGCGGTGCCCCGAACAGGGCCAGCAGGAAACCGAGCAACAGGCCGTTGCGAAGCTTGCGCAGCGCCGCCCGGAGGCGGTAGAGGAAAAGCCCGCCGCCCGCGCGCGGGGCGCAGGCGAACGGGCGCAAGGCATCACTCGGCAGCTTTGCGCAGCAAGGCATAATAGAACCCGTCGTGGTCGTCCCCGGGCAACAATTGTTCTCGGTGCAGGCAGGACGCTTCCGGCTGACGGTGCAGGAAAGCGTCGATCTGCGCCGCATTCTCCTCGGTAAATACCGAGCACGTCGCGTACAGCAGCTTACCTCCTGGCTTGAGCAAAGGCCAGAGGGCGTCGAGCAGTGCTGCCTGGGTATGCACCAGCGGACGCAGGTCGCTCTCGCGGCGCAGGGCCTTCATGTCCGGGTGGCGACGCACGACGCCCGAGGCCGAACACGGTACGTCGGCGAGGATGGCATCGAACGGACGCCCGTCCCACCAGGCGTCCACGGCGGCCGCGTCGGCCGCCCGCACTTGGGCAGCAAGCCCCAGGCGGCGCAGGGTGTCGTCGATGCGCCGGCAGCGCTCGGCGTCGATGTCGAGCGCCAGGAGGTCGAGGTCGCCCACCTCGAGCAGGTGCGCCGTCTTGCCGCCGGGCGCGGCGCAGGCGTCGAGTACGCGGGCGCCGGGCGCCGGAGCCAGCAGCTCGGCCGCGCGTTGGGCGCCGGCGTCCTGCACCGAAACGTCGCCGTCGGCAAAGCCGGGCAACAGATCAACCGCCACCGGGGTCGCCAGGATCAAGCCCTGACGCCCTACCGGGCGGGCCTGCAGGCCGCATCCAGCAAGGCGTTCACGGTAGGCCTCGCGACTGCCGCGGCGCGCGTTGACGCGCAGGGTCATCGGCGGCGGCGCGTTGCCGGCGGCGACGATCGCCGGCCATTGCTCGGGATAGGCGCGGCGCAGGCGAGCCAGCCACCAGGCCGGATGCGCGTGCACCGCCACGTCGTTGCGTTCGAGCTCGGCGAGCAGCGTTTCGCGCTGGCGCAGGTAATTGCGCAGGACGCCGTTCACCAGCCCCTTGAGCGCCCCGCCCACCAGCGTCGCCGAAGCCGCGACGGCCTGGTCGACGACCGTGTGCACGGCCTCGGGGCGGGTCTCGATGCGATACAGCGCGGCCAGCAGCAGGGCTTCGGTTTCGGCATGCCCGAGCGCTTTGCTGAGCAGTTTCGAGAGAATGAAGTCGCCTTGGCCATGGCGGCGGAAAACGCCGTAGGCCACGTCCTGCGCCGCGGCGCGCGCGGCGGCGGGCTCGCCGGCCAGCGCCCGCAGGGCTTCGCTCAGGCTGCGCCCGTCACGCACCGCGGCGATGGCGCGCGCCGCCAAAAGCAGGCTCCAGGCCAGCGAGTCGCTCGCCAGAGGCGATGCCAATGTCGTCGGCGCCGGGTCCGCCGGACGGCGGACGCGCACCAGCCGACGCGGCCCCGCCGGCGCTGATTTCGGAGGGGAAGACGTCAAGATCGGTCACCCGGATGTGGAATGGGCGCGAGTTTAGCACGCGAGTGACAAGCCGCGCCTGGCGCGCCCATAATGCGCCATGTCCGCGTCCTCGCTCAAATCCTACGCTTGGCTGTCGATCGCCGCCGCGCTCGCCACCATCGTGCTCAAATCCTTGGCCTGGTGGCTGACGGGTTCGGTCGGGCTGCTCTCGGACGCGCTCGAGTCGGTGGTCAATCTGGCCGGGGCGATGATGGCGCTGGCCATGATCTCGCTGGCCGAGCAGCCGGCGGACGACAAACATGCCTACGGCCATAACAAGGCTGAATATTTCTCCGGCGGCTTCGAAGGCCTGCTGATCGTCGTCGCCGCCTTCGGTATCGCCGCCGCGGCCATCGACCGTCTGCTGCATCCACAGCCACTGGCCAGCATCGACATCGGCCTCGCCGTCTCGGCGGCGGCCTCGCTGATCAACTTCGTCGTCGCCCGCATCCTCCTCGCCGCCGGCCGCCGCCACCGCTCGATCCCGCTCGAAGCCGACGCGCAACACCTGATGACCGACGTATGGACCTCGGTCGCGGTCATCATCGGCATCCTGGGAATCAGCCTCACCGGCTGGCTGTGGCTCGACCCGTTACTGGCCCTGATCTTCGCCGGCAACATCGTCCATACCGGCTGGACGCTGCTGTACCGCTCCGTGCATGGGCTGATGGACACCGCGTTGCCGGCGTCCGAACATGCCGCCGTCGTCGCCATCCTCGAGCGCTACCGCGCCGCCGGCGCCGACTACCACGCCCTGCGCACGCGCGAGTCGGGCGCCCGCCGTTTCGTCGAAGTCCACCTGCTGCTGCCCGGCGACTGGTCGTTGCGCCGCGCGCACGACCTCGCCGAAACGCTCGAAAATGACATCCGCACAGCCCTGCCCCAGGCGCACGTGCTCACCCACCTCGAACCCCTGGACGATCCGCGTGCCCATGACGACCTCCACCTCGACCGCTGAGCGCCGTCGCGGCCCTTGCCTCGGCTGGGTCTGCACTCTGGGCCTGGGCCTGCTGGCCCTGCCCCTCGTTGCTTCAGCGTGGAACGCCACCGGACACCGCCTGGTGGCGGAGATCGCCTGGCAGCAGATGAACGAGGACGCCCGACACGGCGTCGCGCGCCTGCTCGCCAACCATCCGGACCTCGAACGCTGGCGCGACCGCGCCAAGTCCGAACAGCCGCGGGCGGTGTTCGTCGAAGCCTCGACCTGGCCGGACGACATCCGCAAGGACGCGCGTTTCTACATCCCGGACAAGGATGCGCCGACCCCGCCGTTGCCCGGTTTTCCGGACATGGAGCGGCACAGCGACTGGCACACCGCGCCGCGCCCGATCGACGGCAGCGTCCCGCCGCCCGAGTTCAAGCCCGGCCAGCTCGGCACGCAGCTCGTGCGCCAGCTGGCGGTGCTCGACGATCCGGGCGCCGAACCGACGCTGCGCAGCTACGCCCTGCCCTGGGTCATCCATTTGACCGGCGACGCGCACCAGCCCTTGCATCTGAGCCTGCGCCGCGCCCCGAACGGCGCCTGGGATCGCGTCGGCCACGCCGTCAGCGTGAACAATCCGTTCAGCCCGCGCAAAACCACGCAGACCCTGCACGAATTCTGGGACGCCCTGCCGATCGTCCCGAGCCAGCGCGGCGAACGTCTGGCGGTGGAAGCACGCAGCCTGCTCGCCGCCCACCCGGCGCCCGCGCCTATGGCGCCGCCTGAGCACTGGCTCGCGGAAAGCTGGCACGAGGCGCGCGAGCACGGTTACCCGCGCGAAACCGAATCGCCGGTGATGATCAGCCACGAATTCCACGAACGCAGCAAAGCGATCGCCGAACGGCGCCTCGTGGCCGCCGGCTACCGGCTCGCCGAACGCCTCAACCGCGCCTTCGGCCGCTGACCGCGCTGCAAAAAACACGCGGGGCGCGCCGGATTTCCCGACGCGCCCCGCGCTTTTGTTCCGGCCTCTGGCCGCGCTTTAACGCCAGCCGCCGCCGACCATCGCGCGCAGGCGTGCGACACGTTCCTCGGTTGCCGGATGGGTGCTGAACAGGCCGGCGATGCCGCCCCCCGAAAGCGGATTCATGATCATCATCTGCGCCGTTTCCGGATGCGCCTCGGCGGTCGGCATCGGGATGCCGCGCGCATAGGCGTCGATCCGGGCGAGCGCGTCGGCAAGCGCGTTCGGGTCGCCGCTGATCTCGGCGCCGCCGCGGTCGGCCTCGAACTCGCGCGCCCGCGAAATCGCCATCTGGATCAAGGAGGCGGCGATCGGCGCCAGCAGGGCGACGGCGATGCTGGCGATCGGATTGGCCGGCCGCCCGTCTTCGTCGCGCCCACCGAAGAACATCGCGAAGTTGGCGAGCGCCGAGATCGCCCCGGCCATCGTCGCCGAGATCGTCGAGATCAGGATGTCGCGGTGTTTCACGTGTGCCAGCTCGTGCGCCATCACGCCACGGATTTCGCGCGCCGACAGGAGATGCAGGATGCCGGTGGTCGCCGCGACGGCCGCGTGTTCGGGATTGCGCCCGGTGGCAAAGGCGTTGGGCTGCGCTTCGTCGATGATGTACACCTTGGGCATCGGCATCCCGGCTTTTTGCGCCAGTTCGCGCACCATGCCGTAGAACTGCGGCGCCGAGGCTTCATCCACTTCCTGCGCGTTGTACATGCGCAGCACCATCTTGTCCGAAAACCAGTAGGCAAAGACGTTCATCACGCCGCCGAAGAGCAGCGCCAGCAGCATCCCGTTGCTGCCGCCGATCATCGAGCCGATGACGCCGAACAGGGCCATGATCGCGGCCATCAGCAGCGAGGTTTTCAACCAGTTGCCAAACATCGGGCGACTCCTTGTGTACGTTTGCCGAACCAAACCGGCGACACCCGATAGATGCGGCCGGCGCGGAAAAATTCAAGCCGTCGTCACGCCGACGCGGGAACGGGGTCGAAGCCCTGCCCCGGCTTGAGTGCGCTGCCGGCCAGGAAATCGCCGACCGGCAGGCGTTTGCCGCCGGCCTTCTGGACTTCGAGCAGGCGCAGGCAGCCCATGCCGCAGCCGACGACGATGCCGTCGCGGCCGACGGCGACGATCTCTCCCGGCGCCCCCTGGCCGCCTTCCGGACGCGCCGCCCAAATTTTGAGCGTCTGTCCGCCCAGGCTCGCCGTCGCGCCCGGGAAGGGGTTGAAGGCACGCACCTGGCGATCGAGTTCGGCGGCCGTCCGGCGCCAATCGAGCGGTGCCTCGGCCTTGTCGAGCTTGGAGGCGTAGGTCACCCCGGCTTCGGGCTGCGGCCGCGGCGTCAGCGCCCGGCCGTCGAGCGCTTCGACGATCAGGCGCGCACCGAGCGCGGCCAGTTTGTCATGCAGCGTACTCGCGGTCTCGTCGGCGGCGATAAACACCCGCCCCTCGTGCAACACCGGTCCGGTGTCGAGCCCGGCTTCCATCTGCATGATGCCGACCCCGGTCTCAGCGTCGCCGGCCAGGAGCGCGCGCTGGATCGGCGCCGCGCCGCGCCAGCGCGGCAGGAGCGAGGCGTGAATGTTGATGCAGCCCAGCCGCGGCAGGTCGAGCACCGCCTGCGGCAAAATCAGCCCGTACGCGGCGACGACCATGGCCTCGGCACCGACTGCCGCCACCCGCGCCTGCGCCTCGGGATCGCGCAGCGTCGGCGGCTGGAAGACCTCGATCCCGGCCGCCAGCGCGACCTGCTTCACCGGCGAGGCCTGCAGCGCCATCCCGCGTCCTGCGGGACGATCGGGCTGAGTGAGCACTAACGCCACCTGATGTCCGGCAGCCAGCAGGGCGCGCAGCGCCTGCGCCGCGAATTCCGGCGTTCCGGCAAAGATCAGCTTCATGCCGTGATCCGCGCCTGCTTGGCGAGCTTGGACTTGATCCGCATCTGCTTGAGCATCGAGAGGTGCTCGACGAAAACCTTGCCCTGCAGGTGGTCCATCTCGTGCTGGATGCACACGGCGAGCAGGCCGTCGGCGCTCAGCGTCTGTGTCTGACCGTCGAGGTCGAGGTAGCGCACGGTGACGCGCTCGGCGCGTTCGACCTTGTCGTAGATGCCCGGCACCGAGAGGCAGCCCTCTTCACCGACCTGGGCGCCCTCGCGCGCCAGTATCTTAGGATTGATCAACACCAGCAGCGCATCGCGCGTCTCGGAAGTGTCGATCACGATCAGCTGCTGGTGCACGTCGACCTGGGTCGCGGCCAAGCCGATGCCCGGTGCCTCGTACATCGTTTCGGCCATGTCCTGCGCCAGCCGGCGAATGCCATCGTCAATCGTGGCGATCGGCGCGGCGACCTTGTGCAGACGCGGATCGGGGAAACGGAGGATGGGAAGTAATGCCATAAAAATGCTTGAACGGAGAAGGAATTACGTGCAGAATTGAACGCAACACATTGATAAACGGCGCGAACCAGGGAATGTGCAGGCGCCTGGACGCCACGGGCGCAAGCGAAGTCGGCCGACATCCCGTCGCCCGAAAAACGTCAGGCGCCGGATCGCATCCGCCCGCAGGGGCGATTGCCGCATGAGGATAACACGATGATCCGCATTTTATCCGCGCTCTTGCTGGCCAGCGCTGCAACGCTCACCCACGCGGCCGAACCCGCATCGCCCTTGGTCAACAACCCGCCGCAGCAACACATCGTCGTTCCCGGCGACACCTTGTGGGACATCTCCGCCAAATTCCTGCGCGAGCCCTGGCGCTGGCCGGAAATCTGGCGCATGAACCAGAGCGAGATCAAGAACCCGCACCGCATTTACCCGGGCGACCGCATCGTCCTCGAACGCGACGCCAACGGCCGCCCCTACCTGCGCGTCGGCGAAAGCAAACTTTCCCCGCGCATCTACGAAGAACCGATCAAGACCGCGATCCCGCCAATTCCGCCCAACGTCATCGAGCCCTTCATCTCGGCGCCGCTGGTCATCGAAGCCCAGCAACTCGACCGCGCCCCGCGCTTCGTCGCCACGGCGCAAGACCGCGTCTTCCTCGGCGCGGGCGACACGGGTTACGTGCAGAACGCCGACCCGGCGGTCGAGCAATGGCAGGTCTACCGCAACGGCAAGCCGCTGCTCGACCCGGCCGACCGCAAGACCGTCCTCGGCTACGAAGCCTTCTATCTCGGTTCGGCGCGCCAGGTTCGCGACGGCGAACCGGCGACCTTCGAGATCGTCACCGCCAAACAGGAAATCGGCCGCGGTGACCGCCTGGTCCCGACCGAGCGCCCGACCCTGCAGCACTACGTCCCGCACCGCCCCGACCAGCAGATCGACGGCCGGATCATCTCGATCTACGGCGGCGTCGGCTCGGCCGGGCGCGGCTCCATCGTCTCGCTCAACCGCGGCAGCAGTGACGGCCTCGAAATTGGCCACGTGCTCGCGCTCGAACGCAACCGCTCGGTAACCGGTCGCGACGACAAGGACGCCAAGGTCAGCGTGACCATTCCCGCCGAGCGCGTCGGCCTGGTCTTCGTCTTCCGCACCTTCGAGCGCATTTCCTACGCCCTGGTCGTGCAGGCCGACGCCACCGTCGAGCCCAACGACTACGTCCGCACCCCCTGAGCCTTCCCCATGGACGCCGGCGAGGGGCTGGCCGACTGGCTGCGCCTGACGCTGATTCCCGGCATCGGCGGCGAAACACAGCGCAAGCTGCTCGCCGCTTTCGGCCTGCCTGAAACCGTTTTCGCTGCGAGCCCAACCGCCCTGCGTCAGGTGATCGGCGACCGCCAAGTCACCTTGCTGCGCGACACCGACAACGCCGAAGCGATCGCCCGCGCCCTCGACTGGGCCGCCACGCCCGGCCAGTGCATCCTGACCCTGGCCGACGCCGACTACCCGCAAGCGCTGCTCGAAATCCCCGACCCGCCGAGCTTGCTCTACGTGCGCGGCCGCGTCGAACTGCTCAACCGGCCGGCGCTGGCCATCGTCGGCAGCCGCCACCCGACGCCGCAGGGCCTGCACAACGCCCGCCAGTTCTCGACCGCCCTCGCCGAAACCGGGCTGTGCATCGTCAGCGGCCTGGCGCTCGGCATCGACGCCGCCGCCCACGAAGGCACCCTCGACTGCAACGGCGACACCATCGCCGTGATCGGCACCGGCAACGACCGCATCTACCCGGCGCGCAACCGCGAGCTGGCCATCACCATCGCCGAACGCGGCTGCATCATTTCCGAATTCCCGCTCGGCACGCCGGTCGCGGCCGCCAACTTTCCGCGCCGCAATCGCCTGATCTCGGGTCTCGCACGTGGCGTCCTGGTGGTCGAGGCCAGCGTCGACAGCGGCTCGCTGATCACCGCCCGGCTGGCCGCCGAACAGGGGCGCGAAGTCTGCGCCATTCCTGGTTCGATCCACTCGCCGCAATCACGTGGTTGCCACAAGCTGCTCAAGCAGGGCGCCAAGCTTGTGGAAACGGCGCAGGACGTGCTCGAAGAACTGCGCCTCGAAATTCGCCTGCCGCCCGCCGCGCCGGCAGCCGACGTCGCCGTCCCGAACGAAGGCCCCGACGAGGCGCGGGTGCTGGCGCTGCTCGGTTACGACCCGTGTCCGCTCGACACACTGGTTACACTCAGTGGCTTGACGCCCGAGGCGCTTTCCGTGATGCTTCTGCGCCTTGAGCTCGGCGGCCGCATCGCCGCCCTGCCCGGTGGACGCTACCAACGCCTGCCGTCCTCCTGACAAGGGGTCGAATTCAATCGGATCAGCGATCAGCCGGTGCTTCGCCGACGCTCCATGACTGAAGGCGACGCCTGATGATTTTCCCGGCAGCACCGATGATCGACATTCTTGTTTACCTCTTCGAAAACTACGCCGATTTCGCCGATCAGCCGCAGCCCGAAGCCCTTGCCCGCAAACTCAACGCCCTCGGTTTTCCCGAAAACGACATTTCGCGCGCCCTGCTCTGGTTGACCGAATTGCAACACGCCCCGCGCGAGGTCACGCCCCCGGCCGCCACCTCGCTGCGCCTCTACACCACACAAGAACATGCCAAGCTCGGTGAAGACGCCCTCGCCTTCCTGGCCTTTCTGGAAACGGCCGGCGTCGTCGATGCCGGGCTGCGCGAGCTGATCGTCGAACGCGCCCGGCGTCTGCCCGACGATCCCGTCGACTTCGAGGATTTCAAGATCGTCGTGCTGATGGTGCTGTGGTGCCGCGAAACGCGCCTCGATCCGCTGATCATCGACGAGCTGATTTCCGCCGAGCCCCCGCAATACCTGCACTGACGGGCGACAGCGCCGACCCGGCGCAGCTTGCCAAGCGCGACGAAACCCTCTTATTATGCAGCGCACCCTTGCCCCGGGCGGCTTCCGCCCCGACCCAAGGCCCACCAATCATTGACCCATCGAGCTCCACGCACCTGCCATGAGCAAACAGCTGATCATCGCCGAGAAACCCTCCGTCGCCGCGGACATCGCGCGCGCGCTCGGCGGCTTCACCAAGCATGACGACTACTTCGAGAGCGAAGACCAGGTGATCTGCTCGGCCGTCGGCCACCTGCTCGAACTGGCCTGTCCCGAAGAATACGAAGTCAAGCGCGGCAAATGGTCCTTCGCCCACCTGCCGGTCATCCCGCCGCACTTCGACCTGGCGCCGATCGCCAAGAGCGAGTCGCGCTTGAAGCTCCTGACCCGGCTGATCAAGCGCAAGGACGTCGGCAGCCTGGTGAACGCCTGCGACGCGGGCCGCGAAGGCGAGCTGATCTTCAATTACATTGTGCAGCACGCCAAGAGCGGCAAGCCGGTCGAGCGTCTGTGGCTGCAGTCGATGACGCCGCAGGCCATCCGCGACGGCTTCAACGCCCTGCGCCCGGGCACCGAAATGCGCGGCCTCGCCGATGCCGCCGTCTGCCGTTCCGAAGCCGACTGGCTGGTCGGCATCAACGGCACGCGCGCGATGACCGCCTTCAACTCCAAGACCGGCGGTTTCCACCTGACCACCGTCGGCCGCGTGCAGACCCCGACCCTGGCGCTGATCGTTGAACGCGAGGACAAGATCCGCAAGTTCAACCCGCGCGCCTACTGGGAAGTCGCCGCCACCTTCGCCTGCGCCGGTGGCGAATACACCGGCAAGTGGTTCGACGAGAACTTCAGCAAGGGCAAGTCGGAGGAAGAAGAACACCTGCGCGCCGACCGTCTCTGGGACGAAGCCCGCGCCCAAGCGCTGGCCGCCAAGTGCGCCGGGCAGCTCGGCCAGGTGAGCGAGGAATCCAAGCCCTCGACCCAGCTCTCGCCGCTGCTTTACGACCTCACCAGCCTCCAGCGCGAGGCCAACAGCCGCTTCGGCTTCTCGGCCAAGGCCACACTGGGCCTCGCCCAGGCGCTGTACGAAAAACACAAGGTCCTGACCTACCCGCGGACCGACGCCCGCGCCCTGCCCGAAGACTACCTTGGCACGGTCAAGGACACCCTGCGCATGCTCACTGGCGAAGGTGCCGGCAAGGGCCACGACGAGACCATCCTTTCGCGCTACTCGCCTTTTGCGCACCAGATCCTGGCTCGCCAGTGGGTCGTCCCCAACAAGCGGATCTTCAACAACGCCAAGATCTCCGACCACTTCGCCATCATCCCCACGCTGCAGGCGCCCAAGCACCTTTCCGAGCCCGAGCAGAAGCTCTACGACATGGTCGTCAAGCGCTTCCTCGCGGTCTTCTACCCGGCGGCTGAACACCTCGTCACCACGCGCATCACCCGCGTCGAAGGCGAGCCGTTCAAGACCGAAGGCAAGGTGCTGGTGAACCCGGGCTGGCTGGCGGTATACGGCCGCGAAGGTCAGGACGGTGACGAGGGCAACCTCGTCCCGGTCAAATCCGGGGAACGCGTGCGCACCGACGACGTCCAGCTCGCCGCCTCGGCGACCCGTCCGCCCCCCCGCTACAGCGAAGCGACGCTGCTCTCGGCCATGGAAGGCGCGGGCAAGATGGTCGACGACGAAGAACTCAAGGCCGCGATGGCCGGCCGCGGTCTCGGCACGCCGGCCACCCGCGCGCAGATCATCGAAAACCTCCTCGGCGAACAGTACCTGCACCGCGAAGGCCGTGACCTGATGCCAACGGCCAAGGCTTTCTCGCTGATGACGCTGCTCAACGGCCTGGGCATCGCCTCGCTCACCTCGCCCGAACTGACCGGGGAATGGGAGTGGAAGCTGGCGCGCATGGAGCGTGGCGAGATGTCGCGGGCCGCCTTCATGACCGAAATCTCGGCGATGACGCAGAACATCGTCGAACGCGCCAAGAGCTACGACAGCGACACCATCCCCGGCGATTTCGGCGAACTCGTCTCGCCCTGCCCCAAATGCGGCGGGTTGATCAAGGAGACGTACAAGAAATTCCAGTGCCAGTCCTGCGACTTCTCACTTTGGAAGATCGTTGCCGGGCGGCAGTTCGAACCCGAGGAAATCGAGACCCTGCTCACCGAGCGCAAGATCGGCCCGCTGACCGGCTTCCGCAACAAGATGGGGCGCCCGTTCACCGCACTGATCAAGCTCAACGACAACAACCAGCCCGAGTTCGACTTCGGCCAGGGCAGCAACAGCGAAGGCGCCGACGAGCCGGTCGACTTTTCCGGCCAGGAATCGCTGGGCGCGTGCCCGAAGTGTCAGGCCCGCGTCTTCGAGCATGGCATGTCCTACGTCTGCGAAAAATCGGTCGGCCCGGAGCGCAGCTGCGATTTCCGTTCGGGCAAGGTCATCCTGCAACAGAGCGTCAGCCACGAACAGATGAGCAAGCTGCTGGTCGACGGCCGCACCGACCTGCTCAAGGACTTCGTCTCCTCGCGCACCAACCGCAAGTTCTCCGCCTTCCTGGTGCGCAACGCCGAAGGCAAGGTCGGCTTCGAGTTCGAGAAGCGCGAGCCCAAGGCCAAAGCCGGTGCCAAGCCTGCGGCCAAGAAGCCCGCTGCCAAGAAAGCCTGATGTAGCCGGAAAGAGTCCTGCGCAAAGAAAACGGCCGCAATTGCGGCCGTTTTTTCATGGGTGTTTCACGTGAAACACTCTCTCGGCAACCCTCACTTCAGCGGCAAAACACCTTCCGGCAGCGCGTCGAGTATCGCTGCACGCACGGCGTCGATGGCTTGCGGGCGGGGAAAACTCACCCGCCAGGCGAGCACGATGCGCCGCTGCGGCGCCGGTTTACCGAAGGGGCGCAGGCACAGCAGGGCGTCGCCCTGGCGCTGCCAGGCGTGTGCCGCCGAGGCGGGGACGACCGAAACCCCGGCGCCACTCGCGACCATGTGGCGGATCGTTTCCAGCGAGCTGCCTTCCGGCGTCGGCTGAGCGCCGCCGTCCTCGCCCGCATCCTTCGTTTTTCTCGCCGCGCAGGCCTGCACCACCTGATCTCGGAAGCAGTTGCCGGTGCCGAGCAGCAGCAGTTTTTCGTTTTCCAGCGCCTCGACGCCGAGCGGCGTCTTGCCCGCCAAGCGGTGCTCCTGCGGCACGGCCAGGGTAAAGGGCTCGTCGTAGACGGCGCGGGTCACGATGCCCGGTTCGACAAAGGGCTCGGCGACGACGATCACGTCGAGCTCGCCGCTGCGGAGCAATTCGGCGAGCCGGTGCGTGTAGTTTTCCTGCAGGTAGAGCGGCATCCGCGGCGCACGCGCATGCAGCGCGGGGATGAGGCGCGGCAACAGGTACGGCGCGACGGTGTAGATCGCACCCAGGCGAAGCGCGCCAACCAGCGGGTCGCGCCCCTGCTCGGCCAGCTCCTTCACCTTGACCGCCTCTTCGAGCACGCGCTCGGCCTGTTTGGCCACCTGCTCGCCGATCGGCGTCAGGCGGACTTCGGTCGAGGTGCGCTCGAAGAGCAAGGCGCCGTAGCGCTGCTCGAATTTTTTGAGCGCCACCGAGAGCGTCGGCTGGCTGACGTTGCATTTTTCGGCGGCGCGCCCGAAATGACGTTCGCGCGCCAGGGTCACGATGTAGCGGAGTTCGGTCAGGGTCATCGCGGTGCGATCAGAAGGTGATGACCTTGTCGGCATCGATGGTCCATTGCGCCAGCTCGGGCAAGGTGCCAATCTCGACCCCGGCGATCAGCGGCGCCTCGGCGATGCCGCGGGCCAGCGCGCAGGTGCGGCAGAGACGAATCTCCACCCCGCGCTCGACCAGCGCTTCGAGCATCTGCTGCAAGCCGCCACCAGCCTCGGCCCCGGCCTGCCCGGGCAGGCCGACGCTCACCGCGTCGGACATCATGAACAGGCGCAGATCGACGCGCTCCGACTCCTGGCCGGTCAGCGCCGTCGCCAGACGCAGCGCGCTCAGCATGCGCTCGCTCCCGTAGGGCGGCGCATGAACGATGATCAGGATGCTTTGCATGGCGGACATTCCTCGCTCGAACGGAGGCCTTCGAGAATAACAGAGCGCGCCGCCCGCGCCCAGTTTCGGCGTGCGGCGCACAGGGGCACGGCCTTGGAACGACCGCCCGATGCGGTCTCCAGGCCGGCCGTAGCCCGCACCCCGCTGGCCTCACGACACGTCGCATGGGCGCTGCGACGCGAGCCCCCTCCCCCGCCAACGCTGCGAACATGTGGGGGGAACAGCCTGCGCGCGCACCACAACCCAGCCCCACTTTGACAGAGGCGCCAGACAAGCGCCGCGCAGGAAGGCTCAGTCGGCGTCGCGCCCGCCGGCCAGCGCCGCCAGATCGGCGTCCGAGAGCCAGCGCCACTCGCCCGGCGCCAAGTCGGCCGGCAGCTCGAAATTCCCGACGGCGCGACGGTGCAGCGCCTCGACGCGGTTGCCCGCCGCCGCGACCATGCGTTTGACGAGGTGGTATTTACCTTCGGTGACGGTCAGTTCGAGCCGGTGTTCGCCGAGGATGGCGCACGCCTTGGCGGCAATCGGCGCCGGCTCGTCGTTAAGCTGCACGCCAGCAAGCAGGGCCGCGCATTGCGCCGCATCGAGCGGGTGCTTGACCGTCGCCTCATAGACCTTGGGCACCTTCTTCTTCGGCGAGGTGTAGGTGTGGATGAACTGACCGTCGTCGGAAAAGAGCAGCAGCCCGGTGGTGTCGGCGTCGAGTCGGCCGACCGGCTGTACACCGCGCGCCGTCAGTTGCGGCGGCAGCAGGCGATGCACACCGGGGTAATGCGCCGGGCGCAGCGAACACTCGTAATCCGCCGGCTTGTGCAGCACCAGATAGGCGCGCGCACGGTATTCCCACGCCACGCCATCCACGCTGAAGGGCAAGCCATCGACGGCCTCGACCTCGGCCCCCGGGTCGTCGCAGACGACGCCGGCAAAGGCCACGCGCCCGGCGAGCAGCATCCCGCGGCACTCGCGCCGGCTGCCAAAGCCCTGCCCCGCCAGCAGGCGTTCGACGTTCATTTTGCTCATGGTGCGGCCCCCATCCGGTTCATTCGAGGACGCGATGATCGCAGAAGACGGCCGGCGAACCAAGCACCGCGAACGCGCTTTCCGGGTCTTCATCCAGGTCTTTATCCACCCCTTATCCCCGGGCTTCTCCACCGCGCGCGATGGTTTCACGTGAAACGTCGACGTCGGCCTGAGCCATCCCGCCCGCGTGTTTCACGTGAAACACGCGACTGGCGGCCAAGCGCCCGCGCGTGGCACAATCCACAGGCGTTCGCGCAGCGCAGCACCCGACGCTCCCTTGACCCCGCCGCGAGGCCCGCTTGACCCCAGAAGAACTCGCCGGATTCCGCCATGACCTGCTCCGCTTCGCCCGCCTGCAACTGCGCGACGACGCGGCGGCAGAAGATGCGGTGCAGGAAACCCTCGCCGCCGCCCTCGCCGCGGCGGGCACGTTCGCGGGCAAGGCGCAGGCCAAGACCTGGACCTTCGCCATCCTC
This sequence comes from Propionivibrio sp., assembly GCF_041441355.1. Taxonomy (GTDB): domain Bacteria; phylum Pseudomonadota; class Gammaproteobacteria; order Burkholderiales; family Rhodocyclaceae; genus Propionivibrio. Next base: position 57,922 of record NZ_JASDTF010000003.1, on the reverse strand, counting down.
AAGAACAAGATCGTCGACCACATCCGCCAGCGCGTCCGCGAACCCACGCTCAACGTCTACGACGACGAAATTCCCGACGACGCCTTCGACGCCCTCTTCGACGAACGCCGGCACTGGAAGCCGAGCGAGCGCCCGGCCAGCTGGGGTGACCCCGAACAGTCGCTGGAAGACGCGCAGTTCTGGCGCGTCTTCGACGCCTGCCTCGAACGCCTGCCGAGCAACACCGCGCGCGTTTTCATGATGCGCGAGTTTCTCGGCTTCGAGACCGACGAAATCTGTAAGGAACTGGCGCTCTCCGCGTCCAATTGCTGGGTGATCCTGCACCGCGCGCGGATGGCCCTGCGCCTCTGCCTCGAAAGCCAATGGTTCCAAGGAAAGACCTGAAATGCTCAATTGCAAGGAAGCCACGGAGTTGATGTCACAAGCGCAAGACCGGCCGCTCGGCCGCGTCGAAAGCCTGCGCCTGCGCCTGCACCTCCTGCTCTGCCGAGGCTGCCGCAGCTTCAACGCGCAGATGGCTTTCCTGCGCCGCGCCACGGCCCGGCGCGGCAATCCGCCCAAAGAGCCGTAGCCCTTCCCTTCCGCCTCGCCCTGCCCGCAGCGGCCACGCCTCCGCCCTAAACCGGCGCGAGTGGCTGCGCCTGCCCGCGCCGCCGGGCTCGCCGGTTTTTTCAGACGCGCGCAAAAAAGTTGTAAGGAATCCCCGGATCGTCCGACTAAAGGGAGCAACACCCTCAACCTTTGATTGGAGATCCAACCATGCGCAAACTCATCACCTCCTTCTTCCTGCTCGTCGCCTTCGTCGCCGGCCAGGCCTTCGCCGCCTCCATGATGGAGCCCATGGCTTACGACATGAAGTCCTTCGAGATGCTGCAAAAAGAAGGCAAGCCCACCCTCGTCAGCATCCACGCCGACTGGTGCCCGACCTGCAAGGCGCAGGCGCCGATCATCGACGAACTGCTGTCGATGCCCGAGTTCAAAGACTTCAAACTCGTGCGCGTGAACTTCGACACGCAAAAAGACGCCGTGAAGATGTTCAAGGCCACGATGCAAAGCACGCTGATCGTCTACAAGAACGGCAAGGAAGTCGGCCGCTCGACGGGCGAAACCAAGAAGGACAGCATCGCCGCGCTGCTCAAAAAGTCGATGATGTAAGGCGGCAACCATCATGGAATTCGGTCCCGCGTCCTACGGGCTGGCCTTCGTCGCCGGCAACCTCTCGACCCTCTCGCCCTGCGTGCTCCCGCTGGTGCCCATCCTTCTGGGCACCGCCGTCGGCTCGCATCGCTACGGGCCGTACGCCCTGGCCGGCGGCCTCGCCCTCTCGTTCACAGCGGTCGGCGTGCTGGTGGCCAGCCTCGGGCACGCCGTCGGGCTCGACGCAGCTTCGCTGCGCACGGTCGGCGCCCTGCTGCTGATCGCCTTCGGCGTCCTCTTGCTTTCCAGCACACTGCAAGCGGGCTTTGCACGGGCGACCTCGGGCGTCTCGGACGCGGGACAGAATTTCATGGCCAGATTCCGCTTTGACGGCCTCGGCGGGCAGTTCATGCTCGGCGGCCTGCTCGGCATCGTCTGGAGCCCCTGCGTGGGCCCCACCCTCGGCGCCGCGATCACCCTCGCCAGCCAGGGGCAAAGCCTCGGCCAGGTCACCCTGCTGATGGCCGTTTTCGGCCTCGGCGCGGGCTTCCCGCTCGTCGTCCTCGGCCGGCTCTCGCGCCAAGCGCTCGCCAAAGCGCGCCAGAAACTCAACCTCGCCGGCCAACGCGGCAAGCAGGTGCTCGGCGCCTTCATGCTGCTCATCGGCGTCTTGATCCTGAGCGGCGTCGACAAAACCTTCGAAGCCTGGGTGCTGCAGCACGCCCCGGACTGGCTGGTGCGGCTGACCACCTCGATCTGATTTGGCGGGCCGCACGGCCCACGGCAAGGAAAGCAGCATGGATACCACGCAAACGACGCCAGCCTCTCGCCCCAGCGTCGACGCCCTCGTCTTCGACGCCTACGGCACCCTCTTCGATGTGCAGGCGCTGACCGCCCGGTGCGAAGCCGACTGGCCCGGCCAGGGCGCCGCCGTCAGCGCCCTCTGGCGCGGCACCCAGCTCGAATACACCTGGCTGCGCAGCCTGATGGGCCGCTACGCCGACTTCGAGCGCATCACCGCCGACGCCCTCGCCCACGCCTGCGCCACGCTCGCCTTGCCGCTCTCGAGCACGCAAACGGCCCGCCTGGTCGACGCCTACCGCCGCCTGCCCGTGTTCGCCGAAGTGCCCGCCGCGCTCGCCGCCCTGAGCGCCCGCCCTGGCGGCCCCGGCCGCCCCTGCGCCATCCTCTCCAACGGCACGCCCGCCATGCTCGCCGCCGTCGTCGCCCACGCCGGGCTGAACACCGCCTTCAGCACCATCCTCAGCGTCGACGCCCTGCGCATCTACAAGCCCAGCCCGCGCGTCTACCGTCACGCCGCCAAACGCCTGGGCCTGCCGCCCGAGCGCCTGGGCTTCGTCTCCGCCAACGGCTGGGACATCAGCGGCGCCCAAGCCTGCGGCCTGCAAACCTTCTGGATCAACCGCCGCCACGTCCCGCCCGAACGCCTCGGCGCCGCCCCCGACCACACCCTCGCCAGCCTCGAAGAACTGGTGGGCCTGCTCGCATAGGCCTTACCGCGGCGCACCGGGCTGGAAGCGCCATTCGGCGCGGCCTGCAGCCGGGCTGGAGGGCGCATGAATGCTTGATCGTGGGCCGGTGGCTACGGAGAAAAATCGCTTGGCGGCGAAACAAAAATCCGTCCGCACGACGCTCTAGCGTCAGCATTCGACCCTAAGCGGAAGAAGCCTGACCGGAAAACCGGACATTCAACTTCTGAATTCACCGGCCTGCGCGGCTTTTTGCGCAGGTCCTGTGGAGTGATGGGTTGGGCTGCATTTTATTGCTCACCCTCAGTGTCAGCCGCTTGCGGCATGGATGGCGGAAATGAAGAAGACGGCTTCGTACTCAACTCTAGGAGCCGCGCAAATATCATTTCCTCTGCGTTCGATGGCGCTCTCATGTTCTGATGCCCAAAGAATGCAGCAAGGTAACCGCAACCAGCGTGCAGCACGCTGATGAATATCTCTTCCAGATGATTCACAGTTGCGGCTTGAAATGCCTCAGTAGTTCGTTCGCCCTTCAAATGCGCCGAATAGAAGTAGCTTGCACCGAAGGGAGATCCGTGAATGATCTCGGATGAAAGAGAGTAGATCAGACCATAAGCTGCAAGCAGGCGTGACCCAGATCGCCGGCCAGCTAATTCGCCAACTCTCCTTATGCGGCTAGGCACATCGAGGCTAGTCCACGAGCCGTTGCCCTTACCACTGAACTCGGGATACTCCTGCGTGAGCGTGGCCTGGGGATCAGGGTCGGAGCGAACTTCAATCGAGAACTCACCGCTCCCAAATTTCCTATTGTGGTGACGCCAAGCAGCAAAGTCGATGTACCGGATGGCTCGTGCAGCCACGTTGTCTGATTCGGCCAAGAGGTAACTGGCATTTACGAAGGATTCGATTGCCGATCTAGCGACCGGATACGCATCTCGAACCGGGATGCCGCGAAGTTTCGCCATATGTAACAACGTTTCAAGTGACTGACCTGCAGCCATCGCCAGAAACGTACTTGTGCGCCGTTGTCCGTCACCAAGCGTACAAGTTAACTTTTCCCCTTCAAAGGTTGCAGGGCCTTCGGACGCGACGAAAAGCGCAAGACGAAGAAATTCCTGCTGGAGCATTGCCAAGCCACGCAGCCCATCAAGGAGCGGGAGTTCTTCGGTATCCATTACGAGCAACCAAGTAATGATGCCCAACGTAGAGCTACCCGGCGCTGCGCGGCTTTATCGCGCAGCGCCCAGCGACCGAAGGGGGCGAGGTTGAGCGCCATGTTAGACATGGTTAGCGCCAGCGTGGAAAGTGAAGCTTGCCAAATCTGGCTCCTGGGAAGCCATACTCAGGCGCAAATCGGCTATACCACAGAACTTGTTTTCGGCAGAACTCAACAAAGTCAGAGTCGTTCCATAACGACTTCATTGCTGCCTTGTTCAATCGGGAGCTAACATCTTCCTGGTGTACGTCAGAAAATACTCGCCCGGTGTAAGGATTTAGCTTCGGCCATCCTCTGGTTTTCTTGTGTAAATGCCCATGCGGCACAGACGGGTAGCAGTCTTTGTCGCCTAAAGTAAACAACCACTTATTGAAGGCCAGAAACTGCGGCCAATGATTTTTGTCCTCAGCATCTTCCCCATTAACAGACGATCCGCTTCCCACTGAACCCATATCTATATGAGGCGTCTCTCGGGTTTCGGAGCGTTTTTCCTCTTCATTTGAAAGCAATCGTGGATCTGGCAAGGTCGAGCCAGATGAGGAAATCCAATTCGCAATGGCTTGGCGCTCCAAATATTCAGCGAAACCAATTAACCCTACGTCATAGCTTAGGTCGGATAGTAAGAGAATGTTCTCATGCATGATGATGCATCTATTCGTAGATGAAAAATCGGACGTTTAAGGTTTCACTAACACCACTTGCATTACACCGACGTGATTCCTTACAGGAGTGAACCTTATGGGACCACCGTCACTTTTTCTTATGGATATTGTCTCGGCTGTTTGCCGGCGACGTCACTTTTGCCCTCGCACTAAAAGTCCGCTTTAGGAAAAGAACGCCAAAGTCAGCTCCTGGCCGAAAAAAGCCCTTTTACATCGCACCACACCAACAAAAAAGCCGACCCGTTGGGGTCGGCTTTTCTCATTCAATCGCGCTAAACCTCATTACACGTCGATGTTCCGCGCCGCCAGGGCGTTCGATTCGATGAACTGGCGGCGGGGTTCCACGAGCTCGCCCATCAGGGTGGTGAAGATTTCGTCGGCGCTGATGGCGTCTTCGACTTGCACCTTGAGCAAGCGGCGGACGTTGGGGTCCATGGTCGTTTCCCAGAGCTGTTCGGGGTTCATTTCGCCCAGCCCTTTGTAGCGCTGCTTGCTGACGCCGCGTTCGACTTCATTGAGCAGCCAGTGCATGGTGTCGGCGAAGTTGGCGACGGCCTGCTTCTTCTCGCCGCGCTTGACGGTGCCGCCGGGGCCGAAGAGGCCGGAGAGCGTTTGCGCGGTTTTGCGCAGTTGGGCGTAGTCGGCGGAGAGGACGAAGTCGTCGTCGAGCACGCCCACCTTGAGGTTGCCGTGGTGCATCTTCTCGACGCGCATCTGCCAGGTTTCCTGCACGGCGTCGAAGTGGGCGAGGACCATGATGTCCTCGCGCGCGCTGCCGTTGCTGTTCAACGCACGCATCATGGCGCTGGCGGTGGCGTGCGCGGTGGCTTCGTCGTCGAGCCTGAGTTCGAGGTTGTGTTCGACGGCGGCGTGCAGCACGGCGGGGTCAACGAGATGGCTCAGGCGGTTGATGACGGCTTCGGCGAGCAGGTAGTCGCGCGCCAGGGCTTCAAGCGCGGGGCCGCTGATCGGCTCAGCGCCGGACTTGGGCACCAGCACGGCTTCGTCAAGCGCCAGGCTGAGCATGAACTGGTTGAGCGCCTGGTCGTCCTTGATGTAGCGCTCGGTCTTGCCGTGCTTGACCTTGTAGAGCGGCGGCTGGGCGATGTAGATGTGCCCGCCTTCGACCAGCTCGGGCATCTGGCGGTAGAAGAAGGTGAGCAGCAGGGTGCGGATGTGCGCGCCGTCGACGTCCGCGTCGGTCATGATGATCAGGCGGTGGTAGCGCAGCTTTTCGGGCTTGTATTCGTCCTTGCCGATGCCGGTGCCGAGCGCGGTGATCAGGGTGGCGATTTCTTGCGAGGCGATGAGCTTGTCAAAGCGCGCCTTCTCGACGTTGAGGATCTTGCCCTTGAGCGGCAGGATGGCCTGGAACTTGCGGTCGCGGCCCTGCTTGGCGGAACCGCCGGCGGAGTCACCCTCGACGAGGTAGAGTTCGCACAGCGCCGGGTCTTTCTCCTGGCAGTCGGCGAGCTTGCCGGGCAGGCCCACGCCGTCGAGCAGGCCCTTGCGGCGCGTCATTTCGCGCGCCTTGCGGGCGGCGTCGCGGGCGCGGGCGGCTTCGACGATCTTGCCGGTGATGACCTTGGCGTCGGCCGGGCGCTCGGCGAGGAATTCGGCGAGCTTGGCAGCGACGACTTCTTCAACCGCCGGGCGCGCTTCGCTCGAAACGAGCTTCATCTTGGTCTGCGAGGCGAACTTGGGGTCGGGCATCTTGACCGAGAGCACGCAGGCGAGGCCTTCGCGCATGTCGTCGCCGGTGATGTCGACCTTGGCTTTCTTGGCAATCTCGTTTTCTTCGATGTACTTGTTGATCACCCGCGTCATCGCTGCGCGCAGGCCGGTCAAGTGCGTGCCGCCGTCAGATTGCGGGATGTTGTTGGTGAAGCACAGCACCTGCTCGGCGTAGGTGTCGTTCCACTGCATCGCGACTTCGACGCTGATCGTCGCGCCGGTCGGCACCGTGCTCTCGCCGGAGGAGTAGAACACGCTCGGGTGGAGCACGGTCTTGGCACGGTTGATGTAGTCGACGAAGCCCTTGACCCCGCCGGCGAAGGCGAAGTCGTCTTCCTTGCCGGTGCGCTGGTCGACGAGGCGGATCTTGACCCCGTTGTTGAGGAAGGACAGCTCGCGCAGACGCTTGGCGAGGATTTCGTAGTGGAACTCGACGGTGCCGAAGATTTCTTCGTCGGCGAGGAAGTGCACTTCGGTGCCGCGCTTTTCGGTGTCGCCGATGATCTTGAGCGGCGAGACTTCGACGCCGTTCTGCATCTCAAGCACGCGATTGACGGCGTGCCCGCGGTTGAACTCCATGAAGTGCTTCTTGCCGTCGCGGCGGACGGTGAGGCGCAGCCACTTGGAGAGCGCGTTGACGCAGGAGACGCCGACGCCGTGCAGGCCGCCGGAGACTTTGTACGAGTTCTGGTTGAACTTGCCGCCGGCGTGCAGCACGCACATCACGATTTCGGCCGCCGAACGGCGCGGCTCGTGCTTGTCGTCGAACTTGATGCCGGTCGGAATGCCGCGGCCGTTGTCGGCCACCGAGATCGAGTTGTCGGCGTGGATGGTGATCACGATGTCGTCGCAATGCCCGGCCAGCGCCTCGTCGATCGCGTTATCGACGACCTCGAAGACCATGTGGTGCAGGCCGGTGCCATCAGAGGTGTCGCCGATGTACATCCCCGGCCGCTTGCGCACAGCCTCCAGGCCTTCCAGTTGCTGAATGCTCGATTCGTCGTAGGCCGGCTGGCCGTTCAGTTCACTCATGCTCGATCCGAATTGTGTTCCAGGTGAAACAAAGTCATGCGTCCTGCCCGATTTCGGTCCTTAGATGCGCATCGGCATCACGACGTACTTGAAGCGGTCGTTGCCCGGCACGAGCAGCAGCGCGCTCGAATTGGCGTCGTTGAAGCGCCATTCGACATTCTCGGCCGAGGTGTTGTTGAGGACGTCGAGCAGGTAGCTGACGTTGAAGCCGACGTCGATCGAATCGCCGCGGTAATCGACTTCGAGTTCTTCCTGCGCTTCTTCCTGCTCGGCGTTGGCGGCCATGATCTTCAGGCTGCCGTCGATGAGCACCAGGCGCACGCCGCGGAATTTTTCGTTGGTCAGGATCGCCGCGCGCACCATCGACTGCAGGAACAGCTGGCGGTTGAGCGTCACCGAGTTCTTCAGGCTGCTCGGGATGACCCGCTCGTAGTCGGGGAACTTGCCGTCGATCAGCTTGGAGACGAGGTTGATGTGACCGAACTGGAAGTGGATCTGGTTGGCCGCCAGGCGAATGGTCAGCGGCTCGTCGCTGTCGGCCAGCAGACGGTTGAGTTCAAGCACCGTCTTGCGCGGCAGGATCAGCTCGTGCCGGCCGTCGAGCGCTTCGCCGTCGAGCGGCATGCAGGCGAAGGCCAGGCGGTGGCCATCAGTGGCCACGGCGCGCAGCTCGCCGCCGTCGACCAGCAGCAGCAGGCCGTTGAGGTAGTAGCGCACGTCCTGCGCGGCCATGGCGAACTGCGTCTGCGCCAGGAGATGACGGAACTGGCGCTGGGTGACGGTGATCGTTTTGAGGTCGGATTCGACCGTCGCCATGCGCGGGAAGTCTTCCGCCGGCAGGGTCTGCAGCGTGAACCGGCTCTTGCCGGCGCGCACCAGCAGGCGCTTGTCTTCGAGGTTGAGCGAGATTTCGGCGCTGTCCGGCAGCGAGCGCAGGATGTCCTGCAGCTTGCGCGCCCCCACCGTCACCGCGCCGTCGCCGTCGCCCTGGGCGCCGTGGGTCGTCGTGGTGATCTGGATTTCGATGTCGGTCGCCAGCAGGGTCAGTTGTTCGCCCTTTTTCTCGAGCAGGACGTTGGAGAGGATCGGCAGCGTATGCCGTTTCTCGACGATGCCCGAAACCGATTGCAACGGCGCCAGCAGCGCATCACGGTGGGTTTTAATAAGAACCATATATATGAAGTCCTCTATTGATAACTCGGAAACAACTCTGTGGATGTATCTGGTTTATCTTTTATTATCAAATGGTTGAATCGCAAAAACGCAAGCTCAAAACCCCGGGATAGTGCTGTGGATGAAACTGGGCAAGTTGTCCACACCCACATTCTTCGGCAACTGCCCACGCCTTGTCCACAGCCTGTTCAGCCCTTTGTCCATGCCGCCTAGCCCTTGAGCACCTGGAGCAGGACGTGCACGTCGTGGTTCAACTCGTTGTCCTTGGCGCGCAGGCTTTCGATGGTGCGCACGGCGTGCAGTACGGTGGTGTGGTCGCGCCCGCCAAAGGCTTCGCCAATCGACGGGTAGCTCTGGGACGTCAATTGCTTGGCCAGCCACATCGCCACCTGGCGAGGCCGGGCGATCTGGCGGGTCCGCTTCTTCGAATAGAGGTCGGCAACCTTGATCTTGAAGTAGTCGGCGACGGTCTTCTGGATGTTCTCGACGGTGATCTGGCGGTTCACCGCGCCGATCAGGTCTTTGAGCGCTTCCTTGGCCAGATCCATCTCGATCGGGCGGCCGTGGAAGGAGGCGTAGGCGAGCACCTTCTTGAGCGCGCCTTCGAGCTCGCGCACGTTGGAGCGCAGGTGCTTGGCGATGTAGAACGCCACCTCGTCGTTCAGCTCGACGTTCTCGACCTCGGCCTTCTTCTTCAGAATGGCGACCCGCATTTCCATCTCGGGCGGCTCGATCTGCACCGTCAGCCCCCAGTCGAAGCGGGTGATCAGGCGGTCTTCGAGGCCCGAAATATCCTTCGGATAGGTGTCGCAGCTGATCACGATCTGCTTGCGCGCTTCGATCAGGGCGTTGAAGACGAAGAAGAATTCTTCCTGCGTGCGGTTCTTGCCGTTAAAGAACTGCACGTCGTCCAGCAGCAGCACGTCGAGCGAACGGTAGTAGCGCTTGAACGCGTCGAAGGATTTGGTCTGGTAGGCGCGAACCACGTCGGAGTAGTAATCCTCGGCGTGCACGTAGCGCACCACCTTCTCCGGCATGTTGTGCAGGATGTGGTTGCCGATGGCGTGGATCAAGTGGGTCTTGCCCAGGCCGGCGCCGCCGTAGATGAACATCGGGTTGTACGCCGCGCCGCCCGGGTTGAGGGCGACTTGCACCGACGCCGCGCGGGCCAGGTCGTTGGCCTTACCGACAATCAGGTTGTCGAAGGTGAAGCCGGGAATCAACCGCGATTTTTCGTATTGTGAGCGCTCACGCTCATTGCCGCGTGCCGCCGGCGCGGGGCGCGGGGCGGGAGCTTGCGTTGGCGCAGAGGCCAGCTGCGCCATGGGCGCGGCGTAGCTGCTGGCCGGGGCCGGCGCAGACACCGGAGCGGCCGCCAGCGGACGCTGCGGGGACGCTGCGGGTGCAGCCACGGCCTGCGGCGCGGGGGCACGCCCGCCGAGCTGCAAGGACACGGTGACCGGCGCGTCGAAATAGGCGCAACCGAACTCCTCGATGCGCGCCAGATAGCGCTCGCGCACCCATTTCAGGATGAAGCCATTGGGCGCCAGCAGGCGCAAGCCATTGGCGAAGTCGTCCTCCCCCTCAAGTTGCAAGGGGCGGATCCAGGTGTTGAATTGCTGAGGCGGCAGTTCCTGTTCGAACTGGCTCAGGCAGGCTGTCCAAAAACCACTCATACGTCGGGCATCAGGTTCCGGCAACGGAACGGTTTAGTGTCGAGCGCCGCACGCGCGTCTTCACCGGGTTTGTCTTGCGCCCGGGGGCGCTCATGCAGTGCGGGCGCAGCCGTCGCGGAGGGGCGACTGAGTGCCCGCGCGCGTTTGCCAACGCCAAGAGGGGGAATTTTACCCGTTCATCCCGAAGTTATCCACAGCCAAGGGAAAAATTTAGACTTGACAACAGCCCGCGCGCGCATGTCTAATTGCGCGTTTACTTCGCAATGACTTCAAGGGTTTAACCATGAAACGCACTTATCAACCGTCCGTCGTCCGTCGCAAGCGCACGCATGGCTTCCTCGTTCGCATGTCTACCCGTGGCGGTCGTGCCGTGATTCGCGCTCGTCGTGCCAAGGGTCGTCATCGTCTGGCCGTTTGATCGACCAGCCGCCCAGGGATCGCCCGGTGCCCGCAGGCGCCGCCTTCCCGAGAACGTATCGCCTGACCAAAACGGATGATTATTCATCCGTTTTTGGTTTCAGGAAGGCGATAAAGAGCCGTCATTTCCTGCTACATTACCGCCTTCGGGCGGCAGATGAAGCGCAACACGCCCGGCTCGGGCTGATCATCGCCAAGCGTTTCCTCAAACGCGCCGTCGATCGCAATCTCGTCCGCCGCCTGATCCGTGAAAGCTTCCGTCTGCTGCGCCCCCAGTTGCCCGCGCGCGATCTGGTCTTGCGCCTGGCGATCCGTCCGGAAGCGCTGGACCGACGCGCACTGGCCAAGGAAATCCGAGGCCTGTTGGGCAAATTGTCTTCACCCGCACGTTGAGCCCATGAAACGACTGCTGCTCGCCCTGATCCGCTGCTATAAATACGCGATCAGCCCCTTTTTGGGGAGCCGCTGCCGTTTCTTTCCGAGCTGTTCCGAATATACGGCCGAGGCCGTCGAGAAATACGGGGCGCTCAAGGGCACTGCGCTCGGCCTTCGCCGCATTTTCCGCTGCCACCCCTGGAATCCGGGTGGTTTTGATCCCGTTCCCTGAAAACAATCTGGTAGGCCGTACATGGACAACCGACGCCTGTTACTTCTTTTCGTCTTCTCATTCTCCGTGTTCGTCCTCTGGGACGCGTGGCAGAAATACAACCAGCCGCCGGCACCCCCGGCCACCGAGGCCGCCGTCGCCGCGCCGAGCAGCACCCAGGTACCGGGCACGCCGGCCGCAACCGGCGCAGCCGTCGGCTCGGCCGCGGTGCCGACCCTGCCCGCCACGGGCAAGGGCGAGATCGTCCGCATCGCGACCGACCTCTTCGTCGCCGAAGTGTCGACCCAGGGCGGCGACCTCGTCAGCCTCGAACTGAACAACTACAAGGCGCTCAAGAACAAGGCCGAGCAGTTCAAGCTCTTCGAAGGCAAGCACCAGTACGTGGCGCAGAGCGGCCTGATCGGTGACGGTCTGCCGAACCACAAGACCCTGTTCGTCGCCAAGGCCGGCGCGCGTGAACTCGCTGGCGACGCCAAGAGCGTTCAGCTGCGCCTCGAAGCCCCGGCGCACGACGGCGTCAAGGTCGCCAAGGTCTACACCTTCACCCGTGGCAGCTACCTGATCGACGTCAGCTACGAGATCGAGAACGGCGGCCAGAAGGAACTCGCGCCCTACGCCTACTACCAGCTGCAACGCGACACCGCCGCGCCGGAAGGCGAAAGCAGCATGGTCAGCACCTACACCGGCCCGGCCGTCTTCACCGAGCAGGAGAAGTTCCAGAAGATCAGCTTCTCGGACATCGAGAAGGGCAAAGCCAAGTTCAACGCCAAGGCCGATAACGGCTGGGTGGCGATGATCCAGCACTACTTCGTTTCGGCCTGGATTCCGCAGGAAAAGCTGGCGCGCGAGTACTACACGCGCAAGATCGACGGCACCACGCCGGCGGTTGCCGCGGGCGTCGTCGTGCCGACCCCCGCTGTCGCTCCGGGTACCACGGCCAAGCAGACCGTTCACCTCTACGCCGGCCCGCAGATCCAGTCGGCGCTCGAGCAACTCGCCAAGCCCGCAGCGAACGGCGGCATCGGCGCCGTCGGCCTGCCGCTGGTCGTCGACTACGGCTGGCTGACCATCGTCGCCGCGCCGATCTTCTGGTGTCTGGAGCTGATCCACAAGATGGTCGGCAACTGGGGCTGGGCGATCGTGCTGCTGACCATCGGCATCAAGCTGCTGTTCTTCCCGCTCTCGGCCGCCAGCTACAAGTCGATGGCCAAGATGAAGGCGATCACCCCGCGCCTGCAGGCGCTACGCGAACGCTGCGGCGACGACAAGCAGAAGCTCAACGTCGAGATGATGGCGCTATACAAGAGCGAGAAGATCAACCCGCTCGGCGGCTGCCTGCCGATCGCGATCCAGATTCCGGTGTTCATCGCCCTCTACTGGGCGCTGCTCGGGGCCGTCGAAATGCGCGACGCACCGTGGGTCCTGTGGATCACCGACCTCTCCTCGCAGGACCCCTACTACGTCCTGCCGGTGATCATGGTCGCCACCATGCTGATCCAGACCAAGCTCAACCCGACGCCGCCCGATCCCATCCAGGCCAAGGTCATGATGATCATGCCTTTCGCCTTCGGCGCGATGTTCTTCTTCTTCCCGGCCGGCCTGGTGCTGTACTGGATCGTGAACAACGTCCTGTCGATCGCCCAGCAGTGGCAGATCACGCGGATGATCGAAGGCGGCAACAAGGCGGCCAACGACGAGAAGGCCTAAGCGGGCCTGACCGGGCTTAACGTAACCCGACTCTGATCCAGCGCCCGGACGGCTCGCCGCTCCGGGCGCTTTTACCATGAACCTCCAGAATTCCGACACCATCGCCGCCATCGCCACCCCGCCCGGACGCGGGGGGGTCGGCGTCATCCGCCTCTCCGGCCCGGCCCTGCTGCCGCTGGCCGAAACGCTGTGCGGCAAATGCCCGGCGCCGCGCGTGGCGACGCTGGCCCGCTTCAAGGCCGCCGACGGCGAGCCGATCGACAGCGGCCTCGTCCTCCACTTCCCGGCGCCGCACTCCTTCACCGGCGAGGACGTGCTCGAACTCCAGGGGCACGGCGGCCCGGTGGTGATGCAGCAACTGCTCGGCCGCTGCCTCGACCTCGGCGCACGCCTCGCCGAACCCGGCGAATTCACCCGCCGCGCCTTCCTGAACGGCAAGCTCGACCTGGCTCAGGCCGAGGCCGTCGCCGACCTGATCGACGCCTCGACGGGCGCGGCCGCACGCAGCGCCGTGCGCTCGTTGCAAGGCGACTTCTCGCGCGAGATCGGCGGCCTGCAGGCCGAACTGACCGAGTTGCGCGCACTGGTCGAAGCGACGCTCGATTTTCCTGAGGAAGAAGTCGATTTCCTCGAAGCCGCCAACGCCTTCGGCCGCCTCGATCGGCTCGATGCCCGCCTGGGCGAAGTCTTCGCCCGCGCCCGCCAGGGCCGCCTGCTGCAAGGCGGTTTGCACGTCGTCCTGGTCGGGCAGCCCAACGTCGGCAAGTCCAGCCTGCTCAACTGCCTGGCCGGCGACGAACTGGCCATCGTCACCCCGGTCGCCGGCACCACCCGCGACGTGGTGCGCGGCACGCTGCAGATCGAGGGCATCCCGCTGCACGTCATCGACACCGCCGGCCTGCGCGCCACCGACGACGAAGTCGAGCGCTTAGGGATCGAGCGTACCTGGCGCGAGATCGAGCGGGCCGACGTGGTCGTGCTGCTGGTCGACGCCCAACACGGCATCGGCGACGCCGAACGCGCGATCCTCGAACGCCTGCCGCCGGGCATCGCCCGGCTGACCGTACACAATAAGATCGACCTTGCCGGTCAAGCACCGTCGCGCCAGGAAGAAAACGTTGCCGGGCATGCCACGGTCGGCATCGCCCTCTCGGCGCACACCGGTGCCGGGATCGACCTGCTGCGGCAGGAACTCTTGCGCATCGCCGGCTGGCAACCGCAGGAAAACGTTTTCATCGCTCGCGAACGCCACCTGCGGGCGCTGGCCGCAACGCGCGAACACATCGCCCTCGCCCGCGCCCAACTGCCGCAACTGGAGCTGTTTGCCGAAGAGCTGCGCTTGGCCCAGCAGCACCTGGGCACGATCACCGGCGAATTCACCGCCGACGACCTTTTGGGCGAGATTTTCGGGCGGTTTTGCATCGGAAAATAAAGCGAAGGCCCTTCCCGACTGGCTCGGAAGGCCGCCACACGCCGTTTTCAAGCCCGCGCCAGCGGGCTTTTTACTTGGCGCAGCAGATGCCTGCAGGCGCCGTTCAGCGGGCCTTGCGGCCGCGCTCGGCTTCGCCCTGGCAGTGCTCGAGGAAACGCAGCGCTGGCGGCGAGAGCACGTCGAAACGCTTGGCGTAGACGCGCAGTTCGCGCACCGCCCAGCGGTCGCTCAGGCTGACCGCGCAGAGCTGCGCCCTGCGCGCCTGTTCGCACAGCACCCCCCGCGGCATGACCGCGATGCCCAAGCCGCTCTCGACCATGCGACACAAGGCGCTCAGACTGGCCACCTTGATCCGCTGGCGGATGACCCGGCCGGCCTCGCTGGCCGCCTGTTCGAGCAGGCGCTGAATGGTGCTGCTGCCGCGCAGGCCGATCAGGTCGTTGTCCAACGCGCGCGCAAAACTGACCTCGTGCTGCCCAGCCAGCGGATGCTGGCGCGGAACCACGAGCACCAGCTGTTCTTCGCGATAGGGCCGACTCTCGATGTCGTGCATGTCGTCGTGCGCGTCGGCAAACCCGAGGTCGGCCAAGCCACCGCGCACGGCCTGCAGGACTTCCTGGCTGGTGCGCTGCGAGAGGTCGACCGAAATTTCGGGATTGCGGCGGGCAAAGCTCGCCAGCTCGGCAGCCAGGAACTGCTCGACCGCCGAAGCACTGGCATAAACGGTGACGTGGCCGGAAACACCTTGTGCATATTCCTCGAGTTCGCCGCGCAGGCGTTCGACGCCGAGCAACAGTTCCTGCGCGTGCCGCAGCAGGCATTCGCCGGCCGGCGTCGGCACTACGCCGCGCGCATGGCGCACCAGCAAAGGCGTGTGCACGGCGTTCTCAAGTTCCTTGATGCGCTTGCTGACCGAGGAGATGGCCAGCTGCCCCTGCTCGGCCGCAGCACCGATGCTGCCCGTCTGGCAGATCAGGACGAAAAGGTCGAGCGAAGCGAGGTCGAGCTGGCGCACGAAGCTGCGCAGGGGAGCGAGTAAAGCCTGATTGTGCATGGCGGCATGGTAACAGCCTGCGCCTTGCCGGCGAAGAGCTTTCGCGTTTTGGAAACCCTCGTGCGGCGAATTGCCGCTGGTAGCTTGCCGTTTTGCGCTCTAAAGTGCAGGCATGTCGCGCCGCGGCGCGCCCGCCTTTTTACAAGGAGCAGTGCATATGCAGTTGACCGCAAACCAAACGCGCCATCGCGCGCAATCCTGCTGGGTCGACGTCGGCGCCATCCGCGCCGCCTCGCGCCAGCCGTCATTCGAAACCTCCAGCGTCGCCGCTGCAGGTGGCCTCGCGGCCATCGCCGGCAGCGAAAGCTCGCTCACTCAGGGGGGGGTCGGCGCATGAGTCAGATGCTCGAACTGTCCACCCGCCTCTTTGCCGAGATCGCCGAAGCCACGCGCGATACGCAAGGAGTCACCCGCGAAGCCTTCGGCGCTGGCGAAGAAACCGCGCTTCGCCTTCTCGAAGCCGAAGCTCAAAAACTCGGCCTGCACAGCGAGCGCGATGCGCTGCAGAACTTGTGGCTGCGCCTGCCCGAAGACGACGGCCAGGGCGCGTGCTCGCTGATCGGCTCGCACGTCGACTCGGTGCCGCAGGGCGGTAATTTCGACGGCCTGGCCGGCGTCGTCGCCGGCGTCGCCGTGCTCGACGAAATCCGCCGCCGCGGCCTCAAGCCGCCGCGCCCGGTGCGCGTGCTGGCCATGCGCGCCGAAGAAAGCGCCTGGTACGGCAAGGCCTACATCGGTTCGCTCGCGCTCTTCGGCCAACTCGGTGAAACCGAACTGGCGGCCAAGCACCGCAGCGGCCAGGGAACGCTCGCCGACGCCATGGCGGCGGCAGGGGTGAACATGGACCTCGTGCGCGCCGGCCAGTCCCAGATCGGAACGCACAACGTCGCCGCCTACCTCGAACTCCACATCGAGCAGGGGCCGGTGATGGTCGCCCGGGAATGGCCAGTGGCGGTAGTCAGCGGCATCCGCGGCAACATCCGCCACAACCAGATTCGCTGTCTGGGCGAAACCGGGCATTCGGGCGCGGTGCCGCGCTGGTTGCGCAAGGACGCCGTCCTCGCCGTGGCCGACCTGCTCTCGAAACTCGATGACCACTGGCGCGTACTGCTCCAGATGGGCATGGACATGGTGATGACCAGCGGCATTTGCACTACGCCGCCCAAGTCGCATGCGGTTTCGGTGATCCCCGGCGAAATGAACTTCAGCTTCGAAGTGCGCAGCCAGGACGCCGAGACGATGGACCGCTTCTACACGCTGATGCGTGAAGAATGCGCGGCGATCGAGCAGGCGCGGGGCGTGCGCTTTGAATTCGACCGCAAGGTGGTGACCGCCCCGGCTTCGCTCGACGCCGGCTGGTGCGAGACCCTGCGCCGCTGCGCCGGCCAGCGCGGCCTGACGCTGGAAGACGTGCCGAGCGGTGCCGGGCACGACGCGGCGGTGTTCTCCAACGCGGGCATTCCTTCAGCCATGCTCTTCATCCGCAACCAGAACGGCTCGCACAACCCCGCCGAAGCAATGCGTTTGGACGACTTCGTTCAAGGTTGCGAACTCCTTTGCGACGCCGTAACGTATCCTTTGACCTGAGCGTCAAGCAGGATTATCCTTTGCATTTCTTGATATACAAGTACACAAAAGGAGGGTAAGTGTATGGTTTGGATTGGCGCACTCATTGTGATCCTGACCTTCGTGGCGATTATCCGGCAGTATGAGACCCGCATGGTGCTCTTCATCTCCGGTCTCGCCATGTGCCTGGTGGGCAGCGGTATGCTCAAAGGCTTCGAAGGCGCGATGGACGCATTCACCAAGGCAATGGTCAACCCCGGTCTGGTGACCGTCATCTGTACGGTCATGGGCTTTGCCTTCGTGATGAAGCTCACCAAGTGCGATTCGCATCTGGTGCATTTTCTGGCCGGCGGCCTGGGCAAACTCGGCCCGGTGCTGATCCCCGGCGCGGTATTCGTCACCTTCGCCATCAACATCGCTCTGCCGAGCGCGGCCGGTTGCGCCGCGGCGGTCGGTGCGGTGCTGATTCCGACGCTGATCGGCGCCGGTGTGCATCCCGCGGTGGCCGCCAGCGCGGTCATGGCCGGAACCTGGGGCAGCGCCTTCAACCCAGGCAACTCGCACAACCCCTTCATCGCCAAGCTGGCCGGCACCGATCCGGTCTCGGTCATCGCCTCGTTCACCAACGCGGCCCTGGTCGGGATCGTCATCGTCGCCATCTCGCTGACCTTGATGGCCATCGTGCGCAAGGAAAACAAGGGCTACGAGTCGCCCGAAACGGTGCACGTGGGCGACGGCTTCAAGGTCAACTTCCTGATGGCCCTGATCCCGATGGTGCCGCTGATCCTGCTGCTGCTCGGCAGCAAGCAGGTTAACCTGCTGCCCTGGGCGATCACCGTGCCGCAGGCGATGATCATCGGCGTCTTCCTCGGCTTCCTGACCATGATCAAGGACCCGTCGGCGATCTCCAAGCAGTTCTGGGCCGGCCTCGGCGAGGCCTACGGCAGCGTCATCGGCATCATCATCGCCGCCGCCGTGTTCACCGCCGGTATGCAGGCCATCGGCCTGACCCAGGCGCTGATCGAAGCGATGAAGAACTCGCAGCAGATCGCCCAGTTCGGCGCGACCTTCGGCCCGATGATCATCGCCATCCTTTCGGGTTCGGGCGACGCCGCGACGCTGGCCTTCAACGGCGCGATCACCCCGCACGCCAAGGACTTCGGCTACGGCATCATCGAAATGGGCTCGACGGCCTTCCTCGCCGGCTCGCTCGGTCGCACGATGTCGCCGGTTGCCGGCGCAGCCATCGTCTGCGCAGGCCTGGCCCGGATCAGCCCGATCGAAATCACCAAGCGCAACGGCCCCGGCTGTATCGTTGCCGCGATCGCAGTGATGGTGATCCTGTTGTAACGTCGTCTCAGCAAGGGAGAAGAATGAAACAACGCATCAACGAACTGGCCTTGGCCCTCACGGCCAAGGCCGTCGAGCGGCGGCGCGATCTGCACCGCCACGCCGAGGTGGCCTGGACCGAGTTCCGCACCGCTGCCCTCGTCGCCGATACGCTGAGCGCGCTCGGTTACGAGGTGCAGGCCGGCGCCGAAGTCGTCGCCGCGGAAGGCATGATGGGTGTGCCTTCGGCCGCGGAACTGGAAAAGCACGCCCAGCGCGCCCTGGCACAGGGTGCCAACCCGGCGTGGGTGGAAAAAATGAAGGGCGGCAAAACCGGGGTCGTGGGCATCCTGCGCACCGGCAAGCCCGGCCCGACCGTTGCCCTGCGCTTCGACATCGACGCCAACGACGTGCTGGAGTCCAAGGAAGAAACGCACCGCCCGTTCCGCGACGGCTTCGCCTCGGTCAACGACGGCGCGATGCACGCCTGCGGCCATGACGGACACACCTCGATCGGTCTGGGCGTCGCCGAAGTTCTGGCGGGCCTGAAGAACGAGCTGGTCGGCACGATCAAGCTGATCTTCCAGCCGGCAGAGGAAGGCGTGCGCGGTGCCAAGGCCATGGTCATGGCCGGGGTGGTCGACGACGTCGACGTCCTGCTCGGCCTGCACATCGGCTTCGTTCTGCGTCGTTCCGGCGGCATCTGCTGCCGGACCTCGGGTTTCCTCGCCACGACCAAGCTCGACGCGGTGTTCACCGGCGTTCCGGCGCATGCCGGCGGTGCCCCCGAGACGGGCCGCAACGCTCTGCTCGCGGCGGCTACGGCAGCGGTCAACCTGCACGCCATCTCGCGCCACAGCGCGGGCGCCTCGCGCATCAACGTCGGCGTGCTCAACGCCGGCAGCGGGCGCAACGTCGTTCCGGCCAACGCAGTGCTCAAGATCGAAACGCGCGGCGTGACCAGCGCGATCAACGAGTACGTCTACGAGGAGTCGGTGCGCATCATCAACGCCGCCGCGGCGATGTACGGCGTCAAGGTCTCGCTCGCCGAAATGGGTGGTGCCGCCGGTTGCGACAGCGATGCCGTGCTGGGCGATCGCCTGCGCCAGATCGCCGAGGACAGCGGCCTGTTCGAAGAGCAGGTCGATCGCGCCGACCTCGGCGGCAGTGAAGATTGCACCTACTTCATGGAGCGGGTGCAGCAACGCGGCGGCCTCGCGGCCTACATGGTGGTCGGCAGTGAAATCGCCGCCGGACACCACGACTCGCGCTTCGATTTCGACGAAAACGTGATGCCCAAGGCGATTGCCATGGTCGCCACGGCGGCCGTCGATCTCGTCAAGAATCCGCTCACCAAGTAATCCGGCGAGCCGTAGTATCATGAACGGCCCCGCCTTGCGGGGCCGTTTTCTTTTGCGGCCAGCGCCGCTTTTTCCAGGCCCGCGTGACGCCGTGAGGCAACGCCAGCAGATCCCGTGGATATCGAACTCAGCTTACTTCTCGTGCTTGGCGCGGCCTCAATCTTCGCCGGCTTCATCGACGCCGTGGTCGGTGGCGGCGGCCTGATCCAGGTGCCGGTGCTGTTTACCGCGCTGCCGCGCGAAATGCCGGCCACCCTGTTCGGCACCAACAAGATCGCCAGCGTTTTCGGCACCGCCAACGCCGCCCTCGGCTACGCCCGCCGCGTCGACATGCCCTGGCGCACCGTCCTTCCGGCGACCGTGTCCGCCTTCGCCTTCTCTTTCCTCGGCGCGCTCTCGGTGGCCTGGCTACCGCGGGAAGTGCTGCGCCCGACGATCCTCGTCCTGCTCATCGCCGCAGCCGCCTACACCTTCTGGCGCAAGGAATTCGGCGTCGTGCATGCGCCGCGCCACGACGGCCGCACCGAACTTGTGCTGGCGCTCGGCGTCGGGGCGCTGGCCGGTTTTTACGACGGTTTCTTCGGCCCGGGCATGGGCAGCTTCCTGATCCTGCTCTTGATCCGGCTGTTCGGCTTCGACTTTCTGCACGCCTCGGCGGTCGCCAAGATCGTCAATGTCGCGACTAATGTCGCGGCAATCAGCTACTTCGCCCCCAACGGCTATTTCATCGCCTCGGGGGCCCTCGTCATGGCGCTCGGCAACGTCGGCGGCTCCTTCGTCGGCACCCACCTGGCCCTGCGCCACGGCAGCGCCTTCGTGCGCAAGGCCTTCCTGCTGGTGGTCAGTGCGCTGATCGTCAAGTTCGCCTGGGATACCTTCGCCGCCTGATCACGCGGGCAAACGGAACACACGCACGCTGTCGGTGAGCTGGTGCGCCAGCGTGTTGACTCGCTGCGTCGCGCCGACCGCTTCGTCGACCGCCCGCCGGTTGTCCTCGGAGGCCAGCGAGATGGCCTCGATGCGCTGCGCGATCTGGGTGCTGACCGTACTTTGCTCGCTGACCGAATGCGCCATTTCATGGACCGTGCGCACAACGTCCTGGGCATTGTTCAGGATCGCCTGCATCACGACGCCCGCATCGTTGGCCAGGGCGCGCCCGCTGGCCACGGTGTTCACGCCCTCGCTCATGCGCCCCGTCGCCTCGCCGATCCCGGCGCGCACGCGGGCGATGGTGGCGCCGATCTCGCCGGTGGACGTGGTCGTCCGCTCGGCGAGTTTGCGCACTTCGTCGGCCACCACCGCGAATCCGCGTCCCTGTTCGCCGGCGCGGGCGGCTTCGATGGCGGCATTGAGCGCCAGCAGGTTGGTCTGGTCGGCGATCTCGCGGATCGTGCCGACCACGCTGGCGATGCTCTCCGATTCGCGCCCCAGATCAGCGATCACGCTCGCCGCGTGGTCAACGGTACGCTGGATGGCGTTCATTTCCGTCAACACCCGCTCGATTGCGGCAACGCCCTGCCCGGCCTGTTCGCCCGCGCCTTGCGCCAGATGATGCGTCTCGCTGCCCAGATCGGCGACGACCCGGATCGAGGTGGTCAGCTGCTCGACGGCCGCAGCGATCTCGGAAAGGTTGTCCGACTGCTGCTGCACGCGCGCGGCGACGCCGGCCTCGTTTTCGTTCAGGGCTTCGGCCGCTGCGTTGAGTTGTTCGGCACCGGTGCGGATGACGGTCACCGAGTCGACGAGCTGGCCCTGCATCCGACGCATCGATTCGATCACGCTGCCGGGCACAGCCCCCGGCAGCGCCTGCGATAAATCACCCTGCGCCACAGCCGCGGCGGCCGCGGCGACGGCCACCGGGTCACCGCCGAGGCTGCTGTCCAGACGACGCACCAGGAGCGCCAGACAAACACCCCCAAAAATCAGGGCCAGCAGCGTGCAGACGCCGACCACGGCGATAACCCGGTGCGCCGCATCGGCACCTTCCTGGCGCGCGGCGTCCATGTCGGTGCGCGCCGCCTTGACCTGTTCGAGCAACACATCGCGAATCTTCCGCCAGAGCGGGATTTCCTCGTCGTTGAGCAGGGCCATGGTGCGCGGCACGTCGTTACGCACCAGGGTTGTCGCCCGCTCGATCAGCTGCTTGCGCTGGGCATGCATGGTTTCGATCGAGCGCAGGGCATCGGGCTTCTGGCTTTCGGTGGGCGGAATGCTCTTGGCCAGCGCCAGCGCCGCATCGAAATCGTCCAGGCCGCGCTTGAGGTTGGCATAGCCAACCTCGTTCTTCGGATCAAGGACCACGCTGCGCATCGATGACGCCGCTTGCAAGCCGGAAGCATAAAGGTTGGTGTAGGCCAATTGCGCCGAAACCTCGTGGCCGATCAGGTGATCGGTTTCCTCCGAGGCCCGGTCGAGCGCATACAAGGCATAGGCCAACACAGCAAACAGCACCGAAAACGCGCCGCCGCTGATCAACAGCAGCTGCCTCTTGAGGGTCATGGCCGCGCTCCTTGAGAAAGGATGGAAATTTCGTGGTCTTTCGAGTGTAGCCACCCAAGTTGAAATTTCCATGGCCGGCGCTTGAAACCCCGGCCTCGGCGCTCAGTTCAAACCAGCCGGCGCTGCGCGAGGTAGGTGTGCAGGATTTCGAGCCGCACCAGCGGGTCGTCGAGTTCGAGCAGTTTTTGCTTGGCGAGCGCTTGCACGGGAACGATCTCGGTCAGCCGGTAACCGACCCAGGCCGCATCGTCGAAGGCATGCGGCTCGGGCAGCCGTTCCGGTCCGAGGTCGGCGGCCACCCGGCGCAACAACGGCACGACGCCCGCCCAAGCCTCGGGAATCGGCGCCGGGGCAGGCTCGGGCAAAAACTCCACCTCGGCCCGCAGCAAGCCGTCGACCTGCGTCTTCGGCGTCAGAATTCGGAAGCGCCGCCCCCCGCGCACTTTCGCCAGCAGAATGCCGAGCTGCTCCATGTCAGCCTCGACGAAATGCGCCAAAGTGCCTATGGCGTGCGGCTCGGCGATGTTGGCGGTCTGGCCGGGCTCGGCAACTTCCTTGCCGCGCGCAATCAGGCAAATCCCGAAGGGCGTCTGCTGCTTGAGGCAGGCGGCCGCCATGTCGAGATAACGCTGCTCGAAGATCTTGAGCGCCAATCGGCCGCCCGGGCAGAGCACGGTGCCGAGCGGAAAGAGCGGTACCGTCAGGCGCTCCGGCGCGGAGTGTGCAGCGGCGTCGCGCGGGCTCAGCCAGGCCGGCAACCAGCTCAAACCGCGTCCTCCGGGGCTGCCGGCACCGCCGACGCTTCGCCCCAGCGCGCCATCAGCGCGTGCGGTACGCCGATCCGGTCGAGGATGCGCGCGACGACGAAGTCGACGAGGTCGCCGACGCTTTGCGGGTGGTGGTAGAAACCCGGGTTCGGCGGCAGGATCACCGCGCCGGCGCGCGCCAGACGCAGCATGTTCTCAAGGTGCAGGGTCGAGAACGGCGTCTCGCGCGGCACCAGGACGAGCAGTCGTCCTTCCTTGAGCGCCACATCGGCGGCGCGTTCGATCAGGTTGTTGGCCAGCCCTTGCGCAATGGCCGCCAGGGTGCCCATGGTGCAGGGGCAGACGACCATCGCATCGGGCGGATTGGAGCCGCTTGCCACCGGGGCGAACCATTCCTCGCGGCCATAGACGTCGAGCTGTCCGGGCAGCGCGGCGTAGCGTTTGCGCAGCAGGGCCTGCGCTTCGCTGGCGCGCGCCGGCAGGTCCTCGTTCATCTCCTGGCGGGCGACGATGGACGCCACCTGCGAATACAGGAGCTGCACCCTGCAGCCCGCGGCGAGCAGGCATTCGAGCAGGCGCAGGCCGTAAGGCATGCCGGAGGCGCCGGTCAAGGCAAGGCAGACGGTCTTGGTCATGGTGAGGGATTTCCGTGCGGCGGGGACGCGGGTGAGGCCGGCTCGGCGAGCAGGCGCGCGGCCACCAGACCGTTGATGATACCGAAGCCCAGCGCCGCCGCGGCGAAAATCGGCGTGAGGTAGAACACCCCGTCGTGCGGGATCAGCCACAACCGGGCAAGCAGCAACTGGCCACCGATGTGAGCGAAGGCGGCGACGATGCTCCAGCCGACCGGGCCGCAGAAGCTGCGCGGGAGGCGAAAAACGAGGGCCAAAACGGCGAGGCTGCAGACGCTACCGCTCAGGCTGAGAAAGAAGCCGGGCGTGAACAGTTGTCCGAGCAACAAGGCGCCGACCAGCACGCGCAAACCGCTGACCCAGGCCGCGGCCCCCCAGCCGTGACGGGCGAGGACGATCAAGGTGACGATGTTGGCCAGCCCCGGTTTGACCCCAGGCAGCGGCATCGGAATCGCCGCATCGACCAGCGACAGGGCGATCGCCGCCGCCGCCAGACGCGCGATGCGCAAGTCCTCGGCACTGACCGGCAGGCTAATAACTGAGCGAGTCATAGACCTCCCGACCGCCGACGACCTGGACGCTCACTTCGTTCGGCGCGCAGATGGCGATCTCGCCCGGGCGCTCTAGCCAGCCCTGGCGCACGCAATACTGGCGCGGGCCGGGGTCGGAGACGACGCGCACCCGGCCGCGTTCGACGGCGATCAGCGTCGCCCCGAGCGGCCCGGGAACTTCCAGGCGCCGGTTACGCGCCAGATCGAGTTCGGCGAACACTTCGCCGCCGCGCCGCACCACGGCTTTTTCCGGCCGACCGGCCTGCCAGGCGAGCGGAAAAGAGGCCGCGCAGACCGCCAGACCCAGCCCGGCCAGCAGCCAGTCGCCGGGCCGCAGCAGGTCCAGCCAGCGCATCAGAGCAGGCCTTGCAGCGCCGGGGCGAGTTCGCGGTGGCGCACCAGCACGCGTGCCCGGCCGAAGAACAACGGGCGCAAGGCCTCGGCCAGATAGACCGAACGGTGCTGGCCGCCAGTGCAGCCGATGCCGACCGTCAGGTAATTGCGGTTGTCGCGGACGTAGGACGGCAGCCAGTCGCCGACGAAGCGTGCGATGTCGTCGCGCATGCGCTGCACTTGGGGCTCACCGTCAAGAAAATCGATCACCGGTTGGTCGCGCCCGGTCAGCGCGCGCAGCGGTTTCTCGTAATACGGGTTGGGCAGGCAGCGCACGTCAAAGACCAGCTCGGCGTCGAGCGGCACGCCGCGCTTGAAGCCGAAGGACTGGAAGACGAGGGTCAACTCGCGCGGCGCGTCACCGCACACGAACTGGCGGATCCAGTCGCGCAACGCATTCGGCTTGAGCCCACTGGTGTCGATGCGGTGGCCGAGTTCGGCCACCCGGGCCAGCCGCTCGCGCTCCTCGGCAATAGCCTCGGCCAGCGTACCGTGCGCCGCGGCGAGCGGATGTCGACGCCGGGTTTCCGAATAGCGCAGCAGCAAGGTCTCGGTCTTGGCGTCGAGGAAGATGAACTGCGGCGTGAAGCCCCGCGCGCGCAGGTCGGCGAGCTGCTGCGGCAGCTTGTCGATGCTCTCGCCAGCGCGAATGTCGATGGCCACCGCGACCTTGTCGTAGCCCTGGCGGCCGACTTCGTCGACCAAAGGCTGCAACAAAGGCGAGGGCAAATTGTCCACACAGTAGTAGGCGGCGTCCTCAAGGATGTTGAGGGCGATCGACTTGCCCGAGCCGGAGAGGCCGCTGATGATCACGATCTGCATGCCAGCCAGCATAGCGGAACGTGCCTCGACGCGACAAGCCGGCGTGCCGGACATGGCTTACACTAGAGACTTCTCGTTCCTTCCGGTTTGCCTATGCGCCCAATCGAGCTGCCCTACCTCTCCGAACTCGTCGCCCTGCGCCGCGACCTCCACGCCCACCCCGAACTCGCCTACAAGGAGACGCGCACCGCCGAGATCGTGGCGCGCGAACTGGCCGCCTACGGACTCGAAGTCCACCGCGGCCTCGCCGGCACCGGTGTCGTCGGCGTCCTGCGCCAGGGCGACAGCCCGCGCGCCATCGGCCTACGCGCCGACATGGACGCCCTGCCGCTGCAGGAGAAAAACGACTTCCCCTACCGTTCGCGCCACCCCGGCGCAATGCACGGTTGCGGCCACGACGGGCATACGGCGATGTTGCTCGGCGCCGCACGTTACCTCGCGCAACATCGGAGCACGCTCGATTTTTCCGGCACCGTCTACTTCATCTTCCAGCCTGCCGAGGAATCGGAAGGCGGCGCGGCACGCATGATCGCCGACGGCCTCTTCCGCCAGTTCCCGATGGACGCGGTGTACGGCCTGCACAACTGGCCCGGCATCCCGGTCGGCGAAATGGCCATCACCCCCGGCCCGGTGATGGCCGGCACCTGCGTTTTCGAGATCAACGTCCGCGGCCACGGCTGCCACGCGGCGATGCCGCACCAGGGCGTCGACACCGTCCTCGTCGCCAGCCAGCTGGCGCTCGCGCTGCAGTCGATCGTCGCCCGCAACGTCCATCCCTGCGAGTCGGCGGTGGTCAGCGTGACCCAGATCCACGCCGGCGAAGCGACCAACGTCATCCCCGACGACGCGGTCCTGCGCGGCACCCTGCGCAGCTTCAAGCCCGAGGTGCAGGAACTCGTCGAACGGTCCATCGAACGCATCTGCGCCGGCATCGCCAGCACCTACGGTGCCCAGATCAGCGTCCGCTACGACCAGCGCTATCCGCCCACGGTCAACAGCGTCGCCGAAGCCGAACTGTGTCACCGCGCCGCGCGCCACGTCCTTGGTGAAGGGCGGGTACGCAAGAACGAGCTGCCGTCGATGGGCGCCGAGGACTTCGCTTACATGCTGCAGGAAAAACCCGGTTGCTACGTCTGGCTCGGTAACGGTCCAGGCAGCGGCGGGTGTTCGCTGCACAACCCGCACTACGACTTCAACGACGAAATCCTGCCGCTCGGCGTCGCTTACTGGGTGCGGCTCGTCGAAACCGTGCTGTAGGCAAACCCCGCGCCAAATCGGAGTGCCGCCCTCGCGCTAATGCCCGATGCGGCGCTCGACCAGGCGCTGCGCCTCGCCGCTGGCTTGCATTTCGAGCAGCGCGTCGCGCAGGCGGCCCATCAGCGAAGCCGGATCAACCTGCATCGGCTGATTACTCAGTGACAGCGGCTGGCCCGGCCGGTAGTCGGGGTTCGGCCGGCCGGCGTAATGACGCGAACGCTTGGCGACCCCGAGCACATAATCACGCCCCGGGCCGGTGCAGTCCTCCTCGTAGCGGATCTTGAAGCGCTCGAGCGAATCGAGCTGCTGGCTGCGCAGGTAGAAGAGGTAGGTTTCGCGCTGGGTGACGAACAGGTCGCCGTAGTCGCCGCGCAGCATGCGGACAGCATCGTCGGTGCTCAACTGCGCCGCCGCCGCGATGCCCTTGAGTTGCGGGTACTGCTTGGGCAGGTTGGCGCGGCTGTCGCCAACCTCGTAGATCAGGCGCAGCGGTGGCGCTTCGCGCAGATGCTTGAACGGCGGCGTCTCTGCCCGCACCAGACAGACGTTCTTGGAACGGAAGCCGAGCGAAATCCAGACCATGGTTTCGTTGCGCTCAGGCGTCGGGGTGCCGGGGTATAAATCGACCTTGCCCTCGCGCATGTACTGGAAGACACGCTTCTTGGGCAAACGCTCGATGCGCAGTTCGGCGCCGACCCGCTCTGCCGCCAGCTTGAGCACGTCCTGAAAAATGCCGTCGTTGCTCGGCGCATCGGCGATGAACGGATTTTTCTCGCGCTCCGGGTACCCCAGCACCAGCACCGGGCGCTCGCCGCTCGCCCAGGCCGCGCTCGCCCAGATCACGGCCCACAGGAGGCCCAGGCAACATCGAACCGCTTTGCTGTTCATCACGTGTCCTCCTCCCGGAGTTCTACGTCGTTTCTGTCTCCGCCCGGCATCACGGCGACTCGGTATGGGCCACGATGATGCGCCGGATTTCGCCGCGTGCCTCCATCTCCTTCAAGGCCTGCCGCAACTGCCCGGCCACCGAACGCTCGTCGATCACCGTCGGCAGGTTCCCCGGCGCCAGCGGCCGGCTCCGTTCGTACTCAGGATTCAAGCGCTCGGCATAATACTTGGACGCACGCGCAAATCCGAGCAGCACCGGTTGCTCCCGACCGATGCAGTGTTCATGGTAGGTCAGCCCAATCTCGTTCAGGGACGCGAGTTTGTGGATCGCCAAGTAATGCTGCAAAGGTTGCTTTTCGATGATGAAGAGATCGCCGCGCCGGCCTTTGAGCAGGGTCACCGCCAGATCGAGGTCGATGCGCGCACCGAACTCGACCGGCGTCAGGTTCGGATACAGCTTGTTGAACCCCGCCCGGCTGTCGCCGATTTCGTGCAGTAAGCGCAGCGGCGGGGCCTTGGCCAGGTCATCGATCGGCGGCACCTCGTCGCGCGTGATGCAGACTTCCTTGGTCATCAGCCCGAATTCCATCCAGTTCATGGTGGCGACGCGATCCCTAGAGAACGAGCCTGGATAGAGGTCGACACGCCCTTCGCGCATGTACTGGAAAAGGCGCTTCTTCGGCAGGCGCAGGATGGTGAGTTCGTACCCGATCAGCGCGGCGGCGCGGCTGAAGACGTCGCGATAGATGCCTTCGTTGCTCGGCGCCTCGGCCATGAACGGCAGGCGCTGGCGCTCCGGGTACGCGAGCACGAGGGTCTCGGCCCCGGCATGCAAACATGCCAGCCAAAGGCAAAGCACGATCAGGCCTCGGCGCATCGATTCTCCCAGAAACGCAACCGGTCTCCACAGCATAGCGACCCATTTATCCCCAGGCAACTAAGCGCTGGTCATATCCACCGCGCTGGATTAGAGTATCAGGCTGCCAGAACATCAAGAGCGCACGCACCGCAGTCCAGGGCCAGAAAACTGACACTGCAGGTCGACGAAAAGCTCGATAACGAGGCGGGAGAATTATGGACGGAACGGCCAAGTTACTCGTCGTTGACGGCTCGCGCGTGGTCCGCGCGACGCTCCGGAAACGGCTCTCCGACCACTACACCATCGTCGAGGAAAGCGATGGCGAGTCGGCCTGGCAGACGCTCATGCTCGACGACGGCATCGTCGCCGTGATCTCCGGCGCCCATCCCCCACGCCTTGCGGCCTTCGACCTGCTCGCGCGCCTGCGTTCGAGTTCGAAGCGCCGGCTGCACCGTTTGCCCTTCCTGTTGATCGTTTCCGACGTCGAACACCACGAGCACCGCGAGCGCGACCTCGCGGCCGGCGTGGCCAACTTCATCACCAAGACGATGAAGGAAGACGCCATCCTGGCGATTCTCGCCCGCTGCATCGCCCCCGAAACGCCGACGAAACGGGCGCCGGGCGGCGTCCTGAGCGGCGAAGCCTTCGCCCGGCAGATTGATGGCTTCAAAGGCCGCGGCCCGTTCAGCGCCATCGTGTTTACCGTCGATGGCCGCGACGCCCTGCTCAAACGCTTCGGCGAGACCGTCCTCAGCCGCATCGATGCGCGCCTGGGCGAACTGCTCGTCGCCCGGCTGGGGCCCGACGACCTGCTCGGACATTGGCATCCGGGTCGCCTGGCCGTGCTGGCGCGCGGCGTCACCGGCGCTGAGGGCGCACATTTTGCACGTCAGATCTGCCGCTCACTCGCCGCCGGGCAAATCGCCGTGCGCGGCGAGAACGTCCCGCTGACCTTGAGCGCCGGCGTCGCCGACAGCAGTGCCGACGGAAAAAACGATGCCAAGGCCTTGCTCGCCGTGGCGGCCGAACGTCTCGCCGCGGCAGCGGTCGGCGGCGGCAACGCGGTGATCGACGCGCCGGAATGGCCGTCCGAAGCCTGGGCCACGGTCTCGCACTGGCTGGGCGGCGAAGTCGACCGCGAGCGCATCCTGCGCCTGGCGCCGAACCTCTACCCTTTGCTCGCCGCCCTCGACCGCGAGCTGGCCCTCGGCCTGCCGCTGGCAGAAATCAAACGTCGCCTGCACCAGGACCTGCCGCGCGTTTGACGCAGCCAAAGGAAAACTCAGGGACGAGGAAGCGTCGAAGCGTCTTGCGCTGCGTCCGGCGGCGTTGTCGCCGCAGGTTCGGACTCCGGAGGCTGCGGCCGGATCGGCGGCACATCGAGCGGTCGACCACAGCCCAGGCAGACGCCGCTTTCCGGATCGTCGATGCAGACGCCGACGCAGGGATAATCGACCTCGGGAGTGCTCACCGCGCCGCCTCTCGGCGCCCGGCCAGGGCCGCCAGGATGGCCCGGCGCTCGGCGTCGCTGGCCGTGCTCCAGGCCGCGATTTCGGCGCGCGTACGCAGGCAGCCGAGGCAATA
Organism: Propionivibrio sp.; assembly: GCF_041441355.1. Taxonomy (GTDB): domain Bacteria; phylum Pseudomonadota; class Gammaproteobacteria; order Burkholderiales; family Rhodocyclaceae; genus Propionivibrio. The sequence continues at coordinate 28,077 of NZ_JASDTF010000003.1, read as the reverse complement.
GGTCAAACCGGCGTCGAGCCGGCATTGGTTGACGCAAGGCGAAACAATCGAAGAAGCGGCCGCAGCAGCGGACAGCGAGGAAGGGGGGCTCGGAGCATTCATGCCCACTGTGACCGCGGCCGGGGCTGCCAGTTCGGCGCCCGTTTTCCGGCCTGGGCCGCCAGTCCTTCGTGCGCCTCGGCACTGGCCCCGACGCGTGCGCCACGGCGCACGGCTTCTTCGAGGGTCGCCTCGTCGAGCGGCTGCCCGGCCAGCGTTTGCAGCAGGGCCTTGGTCTCGGCCTGCGCCTGTGGCGCACCGCGCAACAGCGGTTCGATCAACGCCCCCAGCGCCGCATCGAGTTCGTCGGCCCCGGGGACGACTTCATGCAGCAGGCCGATGCGGTAGGCCTCGATGGCCGAGAAGCGCTCGCCGCCGAGCAGGTAGCGACGGCCCTGGCGAGCCCCGACCGCGGCCAGGAAGAACGGCGCACTGCTGGCGGCGATCCGGCCCTGGCGAATGTCGTTGAAGAGGAAATTCGCCTCCTCGCTCGCCACCGCCAGGTCGCACGCAGCGATCAAGCCGATTCCGGCCCCGTAGGCCGGCCCCTGCACGCGGGCAAGGGTCGGCTTGGGCAGTTCGTTGAGCGTCGTCAGGAGCTGCGCCAGCAAGCGCTCGTCGCGCATGCCGGCGGCTTCGCCCTGGGCCTCGCTGTGCCGCAGCCAGGCAGGATCGATCCCCGCGCAGAAGGCCAGCCCCGACGCCGACAGGACGACCACCCGCACCGCAGGGCGAGCCTGGAATTCGAGCAGGGCATCGATCAATTCAGCGACCAGAGTCGCGTCGAGCGCATTCTGGCGCTCGGGCCGGTTGAGGGTGATGAGGCCGATCGCCTCGTCGATTTCGGTAAGCAGGGTGCTGTACATGATCGACCGTCTCGTAAGGATGGAGGGCGGGCGCTACGCCGCGAGTGTAGCTTTTTTGCGCCGCCGGCGACATTCCAGCGGGCTACAATCGACGCATCGAGCCCCTTCCGTAGCTTCCACCTCCGCATGCAACCCGACTACGCCGGCCACGGCCTGCTCAACCTCGTGCAAAGCCTCTCCCGCGCCTGCGGCGGGCCGGTGCGTTACGCCGAACTTGCCGCCCTGCCGGCGGCCGCGCTGGCCGAGGCCCGCCACGTCGTCTTCATCCTTGCCGACGGGCTCGGGCAAGCGCTTTTCGACACCCTGCCGCCGGACGCGGCCCTGCGCCGCGACTGGCGCGCCACCTTGAGCTCGGTCTTCCCGTCCACCACCGCAGCGGCGATCGGCAGCGTGATGACCGGCCTGGCGCCCGCAGCACACGGGCTGACCGGCTGGCACGTACGCTGCTGCCAACCGCAGCGCACCCTGGCGGTCCTGCCACTGACGGCTCGCGAAGCCGGCCTGACGCCGACGCCGGAGGCTGCGGAGGCCCTGTTGCCGACGCTCTTCCCCTACCCGACCCTGTTCGCGCAGCTGACGCGCGCCAGTTGCGTGCTCTCGCCCCGCCACCTCGCCGCCAGCCCCTTCAACCGCTGGCACAGCCGCGGCGCCGAGGTGCTCGCCTACGACGGTCTCGCCGACCTCGGCGACCGACTCGTTGAGCGCCTGCGTACGCGCACGGCGCCGGAGTATGTCTATGCCTATCACCCGGACATCGACAGCCTGGCGCACCGGCACGGCTGGCGCAGTCCCGAGGTCGCCGTGGCGCTGCTCGCTTTTGACGCGTTTTACGCGCGCCTCGTCGCTGCCTTGCAAGGGCAAGACGTCTGGCTGATCGTCAGCGCCGACCACGGCTTCATCGATTCGCCCGCCGAGCGCCAGATCTCGCTCGACGACCACCCCGAACTGGCCTGCCGGCTCGCTGCGCCGCTCTCCGGCGAGGGACGCCTCGCTTACGCCCAGGTACGCGCCGGCCAGGAGGGCGAATTCGCGGCCTACGTGCAGCGCCATTTGGCGCACGCCGTCGAGCTGCGGCGCAGCGCCGACCTGGTCGCCGCCGGCAGCTTCGGCCCACCGCCCCTGCACCCGGAGCTGCTCGCCCGGGTCGGCGACTTCTGCCTCGTCATGCGCGACGACTGGACCATCAAGGACTGGCTGCCGAATGAACGCCGCTACCGCCTGATCGGCCACCACGGCGGCATCCGGCCCGAGGAGATGCGCATTCCGCTGGTCGCCGTCCGGCTCTAGGGCAGCGCCCGCACCTCGTCGTCGACCACGTAGAGCGCGCAGGGCGTCTCGCGCCCGGCACGGCAGGCCGTCAACGCCCGCTGTTCGAGGTCCTTGCCGCCGGAGGCGAGCGCACAGCGGCCGTCGCGGGCCAGGGTAAAAACGCGCGGGTAATCGACGTCGAGAAAGGTGTCGTACAGCGCGCGGCAGCGCCGTGCCGACTCGGGCAGTCGACGTCCGGCCGCCAGCAAGCGATGCCAGCGCGGGTCGTCGCCGCGTTCGGCATGCGGGCGCAGCTCGGTGGGGAGGTCGAGTCCGGTCAGGAAGCCCTCGACCGCAGGCCACCACACCGCCAAGCCTTCGCGGTCACGGAACAAGGCATGCGCATCGGCCTTGAAGCGCCCCACGTCGATTTTCGTCGCCCGTCCGCCGCCGGCGCGGTAGGCCGCGTACATCCGCTCGACCAGCGCCGGCGACCAGAAGCTATCGTTGAGGCCGTAGAACCAGAGGCTGGGGTAGCGGTTGCTGCGCCCGTAGTCGGCGAAGGCCTGCACCAGTTGCTCCTCCCACTCCGGACACGACTTCATGCGCAGGCCACCGGCAAAGTTGATCAGGCCCAGCACACCGGGATAGGGGCGCATGCCGAAGGCCAGGGCGGTCAATCCGCCGTGCGATTGGCCGACGATAACGATCCGTCCGCGATCGACGTAAGGCAGCTTGACCGCATAATCGAGCGCCACGCGCAGGTCGCGCGCCTGAGCCACGCCGTTGGCCGAAATGTTGCAGCCGTAGCCGACGTACGGGCCGGTGGAGCGGGAAAAGCCGCCACGCATCGGGATCAGCACCACGTAGCCGCGACGGACGAACTCCCGCGCCGCGACCGGATAGCGCGTGCGCTCCTGCTGGCGCGCGTCGCCCGCCGACTTGCCGTGGTTGATCACGACCAGCGGGAACGGCCCCGCCCCGTCGGGCTTGAACAGCGTGGTTTCGAGCTCGGTCCCGCGTTCCGGGTCGCGGATGAAGAACACCTGCTCGTTGAGCCCGAGGTTGAGCGGCGGCAGGGCGGCCGAGGCCACGCCGCCGAGCATCATGAGGAGCAAACCGCGAAACAGGAGTGTGAGCATCCGAGCACCGAACGCGCCGAGCAGGAAAACCTTCCGCACGGAAGGCTGCGTCCACTCATTAAAGCAAAAAAGCGCGCTGCGGGCCGCCCGGCCGCAAGGCCGGCGGCTAACGATAGCGGTTGGTCAGCCACACCCCGGCGACCACGCAGACGCCGCCGGCCAGCGCCCCGGCAGCGAGACGCTCGTCGAGCAGCAACGCGCCGAGCAGGACGGCGAAGAGCGGCACCAGGTTGATGAACACCGCGCTGCGCGTCGGCCCGAGGCTGGTGAGCGCCTCGGAATACCAGGTGAAGCCGGCCGCGGTGACCAGCAGGCCGAGGAAGACGATGCTCGAATAACCACGCCAGGTGGTCGCCGAAAAATCGAACAGCGAGCCTTCGATCAGCGCAGCGGCGGCGAGCATGACGCAGCCGGTGAGGCAGCCGCCGAAGGTCAGCGCCAGGGGCGAGAGTGTTTCGCCGGCGCGACGGCCGATGAAGGTGAAGACCACCCAGGTGAACACGCTGCCGATGATCAGCCATTCGCCGCGCCCGACCCCGCCCGACCACAGCTGGGCCGGGCTGCCGTCGGTGACCACCAGCAGGCAGCCGAACAGCGCCAGGGCGACGCCGGTCGCGCGGCGCCAGGAGAACGCGGCGCGGAAGAAGAGCGCGTCGGCAAGGGCGATCACCGCCGGCGTCAGGGCGACGACCAAGGCTCCGCGGCCGGCCTCGATCAGGCGCAGTCCGTAAAGGAAGAAGATGTTGTAGAGGAAGATGCCGGAGAGGCCCAGCGCGCTGATCCAGCCCCACTGCGCCGACGTCCAGCGCGGCCGGCCTTCGCGGTGCAGGAGCAGCAGGCCGAGGGCGACCGCGGCGATGAAGAAGCGCCAGCTGGCGACGGCGAACGGCGAGGCCTCCTGCACGGCGACACGACCGGCGATCCACGAACCGCCCCAGAAAAAGGCGGTCAGCAGGAGCTTGCCGTAAATCGCAGGGGTCGCCTGCACCATGGAACGTGCTCGCAAAGAGGGGGCGGGGCCGCCCCGCGCCGGATGAAGGACGAACCGGAGTCGATTCGAGGCCGGGTGCGAACGATTATGACACGTCCGATGAGCCGCTGCGAGCGCCTGTGGACGCGCCCTGCAGCCGGCCTGGATGCCGCGTCGACTGGTGCGTTCAGGCCCGTTATCAGACGCTTGCGCTGCGCCCCTTGCGGGCACCGGCCAGCATCCACAGGGAAGCGGCGAGCTGGAGTACGAAGAGCGCGACGAAGGCGGCGCGATGCGCGTCGGCGGCACTGCGACCGGCGGCGAGCAGGAGGTCGATGAGCACGCCGAGCCCCCACTGCAAGCTGAAGGCACCGGCAAAGACCATCAGGTTGAGCGTCGAATTGACGCGTCCGGACAGCGCCACCGGAAAGCCTGCCGAAGTCGCGGTGTAGGCCAGCGTGCCGAAGCTCGAAAAACTGCCATAGGCGATCCACAGCAGGTAATGCTGATCGACCGCCTCGGTGATGATCAAGAGCAGCGTTGCCAACGCCAGCGTCATTCCGCCGCCGAGCAGGGTCGCGCTGCCGACGCCGCGCCGCGCCAGCCGGGTGGCGAGCAGACCGATCAGGCTGTAGGCGACGATCATCGCCACGCTCATCGCCGTCAGGTGCTCGGCGGCGAGCGAACGGCTGTAGCCGTTCACCTGCATCAGCCAGGCGCTCGACCACAGGCTCTGCACGGCCATGAAGCCGCCGATCTGGGCGAAACCGAGCGGGGCGAAGCGCCAGAAATGGCGGCTGGCCAGCACCGCGCGCACCCCCACCCATTGCTCGGAGAAGGGCGGCGGTTTGGGCTGACCGGATTTTTCGGGCACCGCCAGCCAGAGCCAGGCAGCCATGCCCAAAGTCACCGCCGCCAGGACGTAGAAGATTTCACGCCAGCTGGCAACGCGCAGCGCCAGGTCGAGCGGGGTCGCGGCGGCGAGCGCGCCGAGCGTCCCGGCGGTCATGATCCAGCCGACCAGCGAGGCCTGGCGTTCGGGCGGGAACCACAAGGAGAAGGTCTTTAACGAGGCCATCAAGCAGGCCGAGACGCCCAGCCCGATCAGGCCGCGGCCGACGGTCAGCGTGGCGATGTCGGGACTGCTGGCGAAGACCGTCGCCCCGAGCGCAGCGATGAGCAGCAGGCTGGCCTCGACGCGGCGCGCGCCGAAACGGTCGAGAAACACCCCCAGCGGCAGCTGGGCCAGGCCGAAGCCGAGAAAATAGGCGCTGGTGAGCAGGCCAAGGTCGGCCGCGCCAAGCGAGAGTTCGGCGCTGAGCACCGGCCCGACGACGGCGTTCGCCGTCCGGTAATGGTAGGAGAGAAAGTAAGCGCCCGCGAAAGGAAGGAAGAGTCTGAGCCAGAGCATGTGAACACGCGTCGTCGCCCCGACGGCGAGGCCACTAAGCCACTGAATCCGACATCATACGCCGGGCGCGCCCACGGCGCACCCGGCAGAGACTGGATTTTCCGCTTGGAGAGAGATGCGAGCCTTAGCCGGCGCGCAGCAGGAAGGCGCAGTCGTCGCCCGGTGAAAGCTCGAGCGGCGCCTGGCCGTGCCGGAAGACGCGGCAATCGGCGTCGCCAACCAACTCGATGGCGCCATTCTCGACCCGGAAGCCCGCGCCCTCGCGCAAGCCGGCGACGGTGCGCTGCGGGTTCATGGCCAGGAACTCGAGAATGCGTTCCTCGCGCGTCTCGCCTTTGAAGCCGGGCGGGTTGCCGTGCAGGTAGTGGGGATTGATCTGGAAAGGGACAAAACCCAATGCGTCGAGGCCCAGCGGATCGACAATGGGCATGTCGTTGGTGGTCATGATCGTCGGGCAGGCGACGTTCGAACCGGCGCTCCAGCCGACGTAAGGCGCCCCGGCACGGACGCGCGCGGCGATCGCCGGCAGCAGGCCGTGATCGTGCAGGGTACGGCGCAGCTTCCAGGTGTTGCCGCCTCCGATCATCACCGCCTGCGCGGTTTCGACCGCAGCGACCGGATCGGCCGCGTGGTGGATGCCGTCGACGGCGATCCCCAGGCTGGCGAAGATCGGCGTCGCCAGCGCCAGATAGTCGTCGTAACTGCGCGTCACCGCGGCATACGGAACAAACAGGAGGCGCTCGACCTTGCCGACCAGGAAGTCGGTGAGCGGCTGGCGCGCGTGTTCGAGGTAACCCATGCCTTCGCGCATGGAGTTGCTGAGAAGAAGAAGGCGCATGGCGGTTTCCCGGGCCAAATGTCAGCACCATAAGCGGCGGATACGCTGCGGTCAACACCGCGCGGCGCGCTAGAATGAGCACTGCGACGCGGCGTTCCGCGCCCGCGAAAAGGCCCCTTCCCGTCACACGTCCGGAGACTCAAATGCTGGTCAGACTGACATCGAATACCTCCGGCGAAATGATCATGTTCGCCGAGCATGCCCGCCGCCTGTTCGAGATCGTCGGCAAGGAATGCACGGCGCGCGGCGTGTTCACCACCGAGCAACTGCCCGCCGCCATCGCCCGCCTGCGTCAGGCGGTGCAGGACGACCGCCAAGCCCAGCAGAGCGGCGAGCGGCAGGATCAGCGCGACGGCGTCGACGAACGTGAAGAGGACGAAGAACACGCCGAAGCACGCAAAGCCGGGCGCATCGGCGTCAGCCTCGGACAGCGCGCCCAGCCCTTGATCAACCTGCTCGAATGGACGCAGAAGGAAGGCGGTTTCGTCCTCTGGGAAGCCGAGCACGACTTTTGAGCCGCCTGCACCGCCTACGCCGAGGGCTTTGCGGCGGACTCGCCCTCCTCGCGTTTTGCCTCGCCAGCATCACCCCACGCAGCGCGTCGGCCGCCGAAGCAACTTCGGCGCAAACGACTGCCGCAGCCACGGTCGCCGTCGACGTCGGGCACACCCTCGCCGCGGTCGGCGCGATCAGTGCGCGCGGACGCGGCGAATTCGACTTCAACCGCGAGCTCGCCGAGAAGGTTGGCGTGGCGCTCGTCGAACGCGGCTTGGCGCTGCGTCCGGTCAACGCCGACGGGCGCATCGAAAGCCTGCAGGCCCGGCCGCAGGCGGCCCTGGGCAGCGATTTCTTCCTCTCGATCCACCACGATTCGGTGCAGCCGCACCTGCTCGTCGAATGGGATTGGGACGGGTCGATGCAGACCTACAGCGACACGCACCGCGGTTTCTCCTTCTTCGTCTCGCGGCGCAGCCCGGACCTCGAAACCAGCCTGCGCTGCGCCTCGGCGATTGGTAGCCGCCTGCGCCGCCTCGGCTTCGTCGCCGCAACGCACCACGCCGACTCGATCCCCGGCCGGCCACGCCCCTATGCCGACGTGGCCAATGCAGTGCATTACTACGACAACCTGGTCGTCCTCTACCGCACCACGCTGCCCGCAGTGCTCTTCGAAGCCGGGGTGATCAAGCACCGCGAGGAGGAACTCGAGCTGCGCGACCCGCAACGCCAGGCACGCATGGCCGACGCCATCGCCACCGGGATCGCGGCCTGCCTGTACGGGCGTTGATTGGTTGATCACGGCGCCGAGGCATCGGCGCCGCCGGATCAGAGCATCTGGTTGACCAAGCGGTCGGCGCGCACCCGCGCCAGACGGCGCATCAGGCGTTGCACCGGCGCCGGGTAGGCGTCGACGCACTCCAGGTTGTCGGGCCCGGAAACGCGCTCGGTGTACTCGAGGATGCGCGCCAGTTCGGCCTCGTGCTGCGCACGCAGCAGTTTCTTCGGGTCGTGGATCAAGAGGCCGTTCTCGAGGTCGAGCCGCCAGGCGCGCGGATTGAGGTTGTTGCCGGTGATCAGCGCGTAGTCGTCGTCGACCAGCAAACCCTTGAGGTGGTAGGTGTTGTTGCCGTGCCGCCAGAGCCGGATCTCGAGCTGGCCGCGTTCGATCGCCCGCCGATGCGCCTGGCAGAAGCGGCGCAGGTTGGCTTCGTAGAGGTAGGGCAAGGCACCGATCGTTTTGTACGGCTCGTCGGGCGGGATGTAGAAGTCGTTCGCCGTCTTGTCGCCGACCACCACGGTGATGCGGCAACCGGCGCGGATCTGCCGGTCGAGCGCCCGGCGCAGCGGCCCCGGGAGGTTGAAGTACGGGGTCAGCAGAATCAGGCGCCGTTTGGCACGGCGCACCAGTTCGAGCAGGACGGCGTTGAGTTCGTTGCGACGCAGGCCCAGGCCCAGCAAGGGGGTGATATCAACCTCGTCGGCACCGCGTGGCGCGGAGGCGTCGGGCAAGGTGTACCGGGCGCGGCGCAGCTCGTGCCGGAACTCCGAAATCGCCGGGCGCAATTGCGCCGTCTGCGGGCGCGTCGCGCGGTCGAGCGGACACACCGCAGGGCTGGCCAGGAAGACGTCGGTGAGCAGCGCCGCCAGGCTGTCGGCAAGCGCCGCGCTGCGGATCAGGTGGTAGCGGTCGAGCCGGTAGCGGCCGTGCTTCTGCAGGTACACGTCGTTGAGGCTGGCGCCACTGTAGAGCACCTGGTCGTCGATGACGAAGCCCTTGAGGTGGAGCACGCCAAGGAACTCGCGCCTTTGCACCGGCACCCCATAGACCGTCACCCCCGGCCCCAGGCGTTCGGCCTGCGTCCGGTACAGCGCGGCATTGCCTTCCGACTTGGCCTTGCCGATCAGGCCGCGCTGGGCGCGGTGCCAATCGACGAAGACGGCGATCTCGAGCGACGGGCGCGCTTTTTTGGCGGCATAGAGCGCGGCCAGCACTTCGCGGCCAGCATCGTCGTCCTGCAGGTAAAGGGCGGCGATCAGGATGCGCCGCTCGGCGCCCGCGATCAGCTCGAGCAGCGTCTGTCGATAGGCCTCGGGACCGGACAGGGTCTGCACGTCGCGTGCCGGAACCGGCAGGCTGGGCAGTTCGGACAGGCGTCTGGGGGCACCAAGGTGGGCGCGCCAGCGTTGCCAGGCCGTGGCCAGAGTGGAGTTTTTCAGGGGATCGAGGGGCAAGGGTTTCACGGCGGCTGATTATACCGGCTTTGCCTGCCGCCGCCCTTAACGGCGGCGTGCTTCTTCGTCCCTGGGGAGGATCTGCATCCCGCCCGGCGCGACCAGGGGCATCGGCAGCGAAACGCCGTAGCCTTGCGCGTAATCGACTCCGATTTCGCGCAGCTGAGCGATGATCGCGTCGTTCTCGGCATACTCGGCGATGGTGCGCATGCCGAGGATGTGACCGATGCGGTTGATCGTCTCGACCATCGCCAAATCGACGCTGTCGTGCTCGATGTCCTTCACGAAACCGCCGTCGATCTTCAGGTAATCGACCGGGAGGTGGCGCAGGTAGCCGAAGGAGCTGCTGCCGGTGCCGAAGTCGTCGAGCGCGAAGCGAATGCCGATCGCCTTGCACGCCAGGACGAAATCCGCCGCCACCTGGATGTCGTGTACAGCGACCGTCTCGGTCAGCTCGAAACAGACGGCCCCGGGTTCGAGTTGATGCAGCTCGGCCTGCTGGCGCACGAAGTCGATGAAGTCCGGGGTGTTGAGCGAGGCCCCGGAGAGGTTGATGCAGCAGGTCAATGGCGCGCCGCCGCGTTCGGCCTTGAGCCGCGGATAGGCGGCGAAAAGGGTGGCGATGACCCAGCGGTCGATGGCGTGGATCAGGTTGAAGCGTTCGGCGGCGGGCAGGAAGCGGCCGGGAGGAATGATCTCGCCCCCCCGCCCGATCATGCGCAGCAGCACCTCGAAATGCTGTCGTTCCGGCTCGTTCTTTTCCGGGTGTAGCGGCAGGTAGTCCTGGTAATACAGCTGGAAACGCCCTTCCTCGAACGCCGCGTTGATCTGCGGCACCCAGCCGGTCTCGCTGCGCCGTGCTGCGAGCTTCATGTCGCTGGCCTGGTAGACGCAGACCCGGTTGCGGCCTTGCGCCTTGGCCCAGTAGCAGGCGCAATCGGCTTCGCCGATGATTTCGGTGATCCCGGCGTGATCGGCGCTGATCCGCGTCAGGCCGATGCTGATGCCGACCGAGAACCGCTTGCCGTCGCTCACGAACACGTATTCATCGACCGCGGCGATCAGTTCGCTGGCGATCACCCGCGCCCGCTCGAGGTCGCAGCCGACCAGCAGGGCACCGAACTCATCGCCGCCAAGGCGCGCCAGCGTGTCCGATTCGCGGATGTGAGAACGGATCAGCTGCGCCAACTGGACCAGCAGGCGGTCGCCGACAGCGTGCCCGCAGGTGTCGTTGACCACCTTGAAGCCGTCGAGGTCCATGTAGCAGACGACCTGCGTCTGGCCGCTCGCTTGCAGCTCGGCCAGGGCAAGGCGGACGCGATTCTCGAATTCGCGCCGGTTGAAGATCTCGGTCAAGGGATCGTGGGTCGCCTCCCACGAACGGCGTTGATCGATTTCGCGCGAGAGGCTGACGTCGCGCAAGACCATGACTCCACCGGTCAGTTTTCCGTCGGCGTCGAAAATCGGCGCCGCCCGTTCCTCGACCGCCAGGCGGCTCTGATCGGCACGACGGACTTCGCTCCGCCCCTGGCAGGAGGCGCTACGCCGTTCGGCCAGCGCGGTGTGCAGCGCCGCCGCCAGCGGCGCATCGCTCTGCGCGTCGAACAGGCGCACCACCTCGCCCAGCGGCCGCCCGCGCGCCGCCGCCATGCCCACGCCGAACAACGACTGGGCGGTCGGATTGAGGTATTCGATGCGACCTTCGGCGTCGGTGGTGACAACGGCGTCGCTGATTGCGCCCAAGGTTGTTTCGGCGCGTTCCTTTTCGGTGTGCAGGGCATCCATCACCCGGCGCAGGACGCGCAGCGGCAGAACGCGCAAGGTCAAGAACACCAGGAAGCCCAAACCGACACCGATCAGCACGGAAATACCGATCTTCACGAGCGTCGAGCGCAACGACACCTCGTACTCGAGGAATCCGGTCACCCGATCGGCATCGTGCAGTTCGAAGCTGCGCTGCACCACCGGGGTCAGTGGTGCTTCTCCGGCCTCGGCGACCAGCATCCGCTCAAGGTCGAAAACCTGCAGCCGCTCGAAACGCTCGAGCTCCGGGCGCCGTTCGAGGGCGTCGCGGACGCGTTTTTCGGTCAGCATCCAGGTTTCGGGGCGGGAAACGATCAACGCCTCGACCGCGATCACCTTCATCTTGCCTTTGAATTCGAGGTCGTCGTTGAAATCACGGTACACCGCGCTGCCATAGCCAAGCGGAAGGCTCACCGCAACCAGGACGGCAAGAGCCCCGGCGAACTGCGTCAGCGATTGCTGCAGGCGGTGGTAGGAAGGCGTTGGCATACCGGCCGTCGCTCAGGGAATCCAATGGCCGTGGGCGCGAAGGATCGCCTGACCTTCCTCCGAGCGGATGAATTTCACGAAGCGCAGCACATCGTCCGAGGCGTGTTCGCGGATGATCAGATGATGCTGTTTGGCGATCGGGTACAGGCCCTTGGCTGCGTTTTCCGGCGTCGGCGCCACCTTGTCGAGGGTCAGCGGCACCAAACGGCGCTTCTCCGAAAGCACCATCCCCAGCGTCGAAATGCCGATCGCCCCGGGAATGCGTTCGGTCAGGTCCGCCATTTCCTGATCGCTGCTGGCGTAGGACAAGCCCTCACGCTGGGACGCGGCTTTCAAGGCGTCATGCACCGTCGGTGAAAGGCTCATCACCTTTTCGACGTTACTTTCGTTCAGTCGGCGCATGATCGGCCGCACCGGCGTCCCGTCAGGCCAGGTCGAGGTCCGGCCCGAGTAGAGGTCGGCCAGCTGCTGGCGACTCAAGGCGCCGATGCCCTGTTCCGGGCGCACCACGATCACCGTCGGCGTCGCGGCATAACGGATGTCCCTTAGCCCCTGCTCGCGATACTCGGGTTTGAGCGGGCCGGAGGTGACGCCAATTTCGAGACGCTGCCGCAGCACCCCCTTGATCGCGCCGGTACTGCCGACGCTGGGGATCACCTTGACCTTCCGCTCGGGGGACTGGCGCATGTAGGCGTCGGCCAACAGCGTCAAGGCCCCCAACGCGTCCCCGGTCCCGCTGATCCGTAGGGTCTCTGCGCCAGTGCTCAAGGACAGCGCGACCAGCAGCAGCGCGAACCCCGCACGGCAAAAGCGATCGAACTTGAACAGAAACGATGGCACGGTGGATTTCCCGTTGAGACATGCATTCTCGATATTCAGATTGTAGGACATAGTTCCATTACTGGGCATGGCGGACGGTATTTTTCTGCATGTGCAAGCCCTCTCGTCTGGGGTCAGAGGCATCCGATGCCTCGCGTGCGGCCAGCGCCTTGCTCCTGCTAGAATCGGGCAGACGAAAATCGTTCGCATCGTTTGCATCCCGAAAGCGCGGAGGCAGGAGTGAGTACACAGCAGTCCTTCGGTTCGACCCCAAGCACGGCCATGCCGGTCGACACCCTGGCGCGGCCGCTGCACGACCTGCGCATCTCGGTCACCGACCGCTGCAACCTGCGCTGCACCTATTGCATGCCGCGCGAGGTCTTCGGCAAGGATTTCGCCTTCCTGCCCCGTGCCGAACTCCTCTCCTTCGAGGAAATCACCCGTCTGGCGCGGATCGCCGTCGATCTTGGTGTGCGCAAGCTGCGCCTTTCGGGCGGCGAACCCCTGTTGCGCCACGACCTCGAACGCCTGATCGAACAGCTGGCCGCGTTGCGCACACCCGATGGAAAAGCGCTTGAGATCGCCATGACCACCAATGGCGTCCTGCTCGGGCGCAAGGCCTCGGCCTTGCGCGACGCCGGACTGACGCGCCTCACGGTCAGCCTGGACGGGCTCTCCGACGCTACCTTCCAGCGCATGTCCGACAGCCCGGTACCTGTGGCGCGCGTGTTCGAAGGCATTGCCGCCGCCCAGGCTTCCGGACTGACGCCGCTCAAGGTCAACATGGTCGTCCGGCGCGGCATCAACGAACACGAGATCGTCCCGCTGGCGCAGCATTTCCGGCACAGCGGCGTGATTGTGCGCTTCATCGAATACATGGACGTCGGCAGCAGTAACGGCTGGCGTCTGGACGAAGTCGTCCCGGCCCACGAAGTGCTGGCGCGCATCGGCGCCGAATTTCCGCTGCTCGCCATCGATCCCAACTACCACGGCGAAGTTGCGCAACGCTGGGCCTACGCCGACGGTGGCGGCGAAATCGGCGTCATCGCCTCGGTCACCCAGGCCTTCTGTCGCGCCTGTTCACGCCTGCGCCTATCGACCGATGGACGACTCTACACCTGCCTGTTTGCCACGTCCGGTACCGATCTGCGCGATCCTTTACGCCGCGGCGCCGACGATGCTGACCTGGCTGCACGGATCGCCGACACCTGGCGCGCACGCCAGGACCGTTACTCGGCGCTGCGCCACGCGGAGACGGCAGCGCCAGCAAACGGAAAACGCATCGAGATGTCCTATATCGGCGGATAAATGCCCCTGAACCGGCCCCGCCATTTTGAAGATCGATCAAATCCCCTTGCCGCCCGCTGCGCGACAATGCCAGCAGCGTGCAACAGGGGCCACCTTTCCAGCAGAGGATCCGCCGTGAACGAAACGCAGGACCTGACCCATTTTTCTCCGACCGGCCGCGCCCGCATGGTCGACGTCGGCGGCAAGGAGAACAGCGAACGCCTGGCCGTCGCCCGCGGTTGCATTCGCATGCAGGCAGCCACACTTGAGCGCATCCAGTCCGGCCGGATCGCCAAGGGCGACGTACTCGCGGTCGCCGACGTTGCCGCGGTAATGGCCGCCAAACGCACCTCCGACCTGATCCCGCTCTGCCACGGCTTGGCGCTGACGGGCGTCGACATCGATTTTCATCCCGATCCAGAGCTCGACGCCGACGGACAAGCCAGTCTTCAAGTCGAAGCGCGGGTGCGCTGCGTCGGTCAGACCGGGGTCGAAATGGAAGCCTTGACCGCCGTCAGCGTCGCGTTGCTTACCGTCTACGACATGTGCAAGGCGATCGACCGCGGGATGCGCATCGAAAACGTCCAACTCGAGGAAAAACGCGGCGGCAAAAGCGGCATTTGGCGGCGGAATCCCGGCCTTGCAACGTCCGAGGCCCAGCCATGATCAAGGTTCTGTTTTTTGGTCCGGTGGCCGAACGTGCCGGCACTTCAGCGCTTGAGCTTGAAACTTCGCCCGGACTCACGCTCGGCAGCCTGCGCGAACACCTCACCACGCGCTATCCCGAGGCGTTCGCCCTGGTTTCGCTGATGGCCATCGATGGCCGCCACGAAAGGGACGCTCAACGCCCGCTCGAAGACGGTGCCGAAGTCGTCTTCATGTCGCGGTTTTCTGGAGGTTGAAGTGTGAACGCCGCAAAAGAAACGAAAGAAGAAAACGCTCCGGTTCGTGTCCAGAACGCCGATTTTTCGGTCGATGCCGAACTGCGCGCCTTGCGCGACGTTTCGCCACGGATCGGCGGCATCGCCAGCTTCGTCGGTTGCGCCCGCGATTTTTCCGAAGGCCGGGCGGTACGCGAAATCAGTTTCGACGCCTATGCGCGCATGGTCGTCCCTGAAATGGAAGCCTTGCGCGACGAAGCCATCGAACGCTTTGCACTGATCGACGCCCGTCTCGTACATCGCCTGGGAACCGTCCAGGCCGGCGACAACATCGTTTTCATCGCCGCCGCTGCCGAACATCGAGCCCCCGCATTCGACGCCTGCCGCTGGCTGATCGACACCCTCAAAGCCCGAGTTCCGATCTGGAAAAAAGAAATCACGCCCGAAGGCGAAACCTGGGTTACTCCGCACCCTTGAGCCAGGCTGAATGTGGACGGGAAAACCAGGCGCAGAACCTGTGGATGAATTGTAAACAGCCTCTTAAGCCCAAATCTGTGGGTAAGTTGTGACAACTCATCCACAGCGTAATACACCTTCCTTACAGATCCGGTTTTAGGGTTTACAGTTTTGTTTTTAAATGGTTTTAAAAAGTTATACACAGGATTGTCTGTGAGTAAACAATAGTAGTTGTTATATATAAAAAAACTATTAAAAACCGATGGGCTGCACCCTGGCCGCAGGAATTCGACGGCAGCAAGCCCACAGGGGAAGAAAACAAAGAAAACCGAAAGCAGGAAACCATGCCTCAACCACCGCTTTTCATTTTTGTCGGCCACTCGGGAGCAGGAAAGACAAGCTTCGTCGAACGCCTGGTTGGCGAACTCGATCGTCGCGGTCTGCGCGTGGCAACGATCAAGCACGCGCATCACAAGGTCGAACTCGATCACAGTGGCAAGGACAGCTGGCGTTACACCCAGGCCGGCGCCAAGCTCAGCCTGTTATTAACGACGGGTGGCTTGCAGTTGGTTGCCGAAGCCGTTGATCGACGCGAACCCGCCGAGTTGGCCGAACGTTTCCTGGGCGAAGCCGATCTGGTGCTGGCGGAAGGTTTTTCGCAGGCACAGGGTGAAAAAATCGAGGTTCTGCGACGCGCCCATAACCCGACGCCACGTTGCGCCCTCGACGATGGTTTGATCGCGCTGGTGACCGACGTCGGTGAGGTTTATCCGGAATTACCGCGCTTCGCCCTCGATGCGGTCGGCGAGGTTGCCGACTTCCTGCTGGCGCGTAGCGCCCGCTCAGACAAATGAGCGGGGTTCGCCTCGACGATTGCACGGCTCTGATCGTCGCCGGCGGCGAATCGCGACGCATGGGGCAGGACAAAGCGACCCTGGCCTTGAATTCAACGAATTCAAATAACGCAATGAACGCACAGCCGCTGGTCGATGAACTGGCCTATCGTTTGCAGCCGTTCTTTGCACAATTGTTGGTCAGTGTTCGTGCGCCGCGTGCCGAGATTCGCTGGCCCCAGGTTTTCGACGATCCGGCATTGATGGGGCCGCTTGCCGGATTGGAAGGCGGACTGCGCGTTTGTTCGACGCCGTGGTTGTTCGCCCTGGCGGTCGATATGCCCTTCATCGACCCGGCCACGATCCTCCGTTTGGCGGAGTTGCGGAACGACGTCGATGCCGTGGTGCCGTGCAGCGAAGGTGTGGCGCAGCCGCTGGTGGCTTTCTATTCGCGGTCCTGCCTCACCCGGATCGACGAACTCACGGCCCAGCCCGACGGCCGGCGCAGTCTGCGCGCAATGCTTGAAGGCCTGCGCGTGCGGTACGTCGACGCGGCGGACCTGGGGGCGGCGGAAAAGGTCTTTGTCGATCTCGACACTCCGGAGGATGTGCGAAAGTATGGTTTTTCACTGACGGACAAGGTGCAAAACAATTTCTGACCTCAACGGCAGGAACACCGGAAATAGGATTAAGGAGCAAGGCTTGAGCGAAGAAACTTTTCTGAGCGTCGATGCGGCCCTGGCCTGCGTGCTTGAGCACGCGGTCCTGGGGATGAGTGAGTCCGTGCCGTTGGAGGCGGCGCAGGGCCGCGTCCTGGCGACCGAAGTGCGGGCTAATCGTGACCAGCCGCCGTTTGACGTTTCGGCGATGGACGGCTACGCGCTGCGCAGCGCCGATCTGGCGACGGGGACGGCAGTGCTAACCGTGCTCGAGGACATCAAGGCCGGGGATCGACCCCGGTGCCGCGTGGAGGCAGGCGAGTGCGCCCGCATCATGACCGGTGCGCCGGTGCCGCCGGGCGCCGATGCAGTACTGCGCGTCGAGGATACGCAAAGCCTGCCCGACGGGCGGGTCGAATGCAGGAAGCGCGTTGAGGCCGGCAACGACATCCGTCGGCGTGGCGAAGGCATGCACTGCGGACAAGTGCTGTTGTCTCCCGGAACCTTGATCACGCCCGGCGTGGTGGGCATCCTGGCAACCGCGAAATGCGCGCAGGTCGAGGTCTATCGTCGTCCGCGCGTCGCCGTGCTGGCGACTGGCGATGAACTCGAGGCGCTCGAGGCACCGCTCGATCCCGTGCGCATTCCCGACTCCAACAGCTACGCCCTGCTCGCCCAGGTGCAAGCCTTGGGCTGCGAGGCGGTGCGCTTGGGGATTGCGCGCGACGATCCCGAAGACCTTGCCCGTCTGCTGCGCCAGGGCCTGGAGGGAGGGAATTTCGATGTACTGCTGGTTTCCGGCGGCTCCTCGGTCGGGGTGCACGACCACGTGCGGCCGGTGCTGGCGCAGCTTGGGGTTAGCATGCATTTCTGGCGCGTCGCCATGCGCCCCGGGCATCCGCTGGCCTTCGGCAGCAGCGCGAGCGGCCAATTGGTTTTCGGCCTGCCCGGCAATCCGGTGTCGAGCATGGTCTGTTGCGAGGAATTCGTCCTGCCGGCGTTGCGCCAAATGATGGGTCAGGAACGCCGGTACAAACGGACGCTGACCGCGCGCCTGACCGCGCCGGTGAAGATCCGCCCGGGGCGCACCGAATTCGTTCGCGTCGGTCTGGGCCGCGACGCCGACGGCACGCTGCTCGCGACGCCGACCGGCACCCAGAGCAGCGGCGTGTTGCTGTCGATGGCCCGCGCTGACGCCCTGCTGGTCGTCTCGGCGGCGTTGTCCGGGCACGCGGCGGGCGACACGGTGCGCGTGCAATTGCTCGACGGCGGCGAATTGCAGACCGAACTGGGTCTGGAAACGTAAAGGAAAAGGCATGAGTGCAAGCCCCATCACCCCCATTGCCTCCATCGCACGAATCGGCATCCTGACGGTCTCCGATCGCGCCAGCCAGGGCGTTTACGAGGACCTTGGCGGACCGGCGATCCGCGCCTGGTTTGCGCGCACGCTAAGCAGCGAATGGGCGGCCGTGGCGCGGGTCATCCCCGACGAGCAGACCGAAATCGAAAAAGCGCTGATCGAACTTGCTGATGTCGAGGGATGCAGCCTGATCGTCACCACCGGCGGCACCGGCCCGGCGCCGCGCGACGTGACGCCCGAAGCAACCGAAGCGGTGTGTGCCAAGATGCTTCCCGGTTTCGGCGAATTGATGCGGGCCGCGTCGCTAAAGTTCGTCCCGACCGCGATTCTTTCGCGCCAGACCGCCGGCATTCGCGGACATAGCCTGATCGTCAACCTGCCTGGCAAGCCATCGGCGATCGATGACTGCCTCGACGCTGTTTTCCCGGCGATCCCGTATTGTCTGGATCTGATCGATGGCGCCTGGCTGGAGAGCGATCCCGCAGTGTGCGCGACCTTCCGTCCTAAACATGCCGCCAAGAAAGGCGTCTCGTCATGAAACGCATGCATTTCCGTCCGGCCGTTATGGTCATCGTGTTTGCCGGATTGTGCAGCGCCTCGCTCCAGGCCGCCGAAGTGCAGGTTGCCGTGGCAGCCAACTTCGCCGTGCCCTTGCGAAAGATTGCCGAGGATTTTTCCCGCCACAGCGGGCATACGCTGCGCGTCTCGTCGGGCGCCACCGGCAAGCTCTACGCGCAGATCGTCAATGGCGCGCCCTTCGAAGTCTTCCTTTCGGCCGACAGTACGACGCCCGAGCGGTTGGAGAAGGAAGGCCAGGTCGTCGCCGGCAGTCGCTACACCTACGCCGTCGGGCGGTTGGTGTTGTGGTCGGCACAGGCCGGAGTGGTCGACGAAAAGGGCGAGATCCTGAATACCGGGCCTTTCCGTTACCTGGCCTTGGCCAACCCGAAGACCGCACCCTACGGCGCGGCGGCGGTCGAAGTGCTCGAGGCGCGCGGTCTGTACACGCGCCTGCAGGACAAGTACGTGCAGGGCGAGAACATCGCTCAGACGCACCAGTTCGTCGCCAGCGGCAATGCCGAAATCGGTTTCGTCGCCTTGTCGCAGGTCTGGCAGGACGGGAAGCTGACCGGGGGCTCGGCCTGGCGTGTTCCGCCTGAGCTGCATGCGCCGATCCGCCAGGACGCGGCCCTGCTCAAGCGCGGCGAAGCCAACGCCGCCGCTCGCGCCTTCCTCGACTACCTGAAGAGCGAGCCAGCGCGGCGGGTGATCGCCGCTTACGGCTACGGTTTCTGAAGCCAGAAAACGCATGAGCGACGCCGACCTCGCCGCGATCGTCCTGACTGCCAAGCTGGCCGGGCTGACCACCGCGCTGCTGCTGGTGTTCGGCACGCCGCTGGCGTGGTGGCTGGCGCGCAGCCGGGCCCGGTGGACGGGCGCGGTGCACGCCGTCGTCGCCTTGCCGCTGGTCTTGCCGCCGACGGTGATCGGCTTCTACCTGCTCGTCGCCTTCGGCCCGCAAGGACCGTTCGGCCGGTTGACCGAGGCGTTGGGCCTGGGTCTTTTGCCGTTTACTTTTTCCGGCTTGGTCGTCGCTTCGCTGATCTACTCCCTGCCCTTCGTCGTCCAGCCGCTGGTCACCGCCTTCGCGGCGATCCCCGAGCGCACGCTGGAAACGGCCGCAACCCTGCGTGCCGGGCCGCTCGACACCTTCTTCAGCGTCGTCCTGCCGCTCGCCCGGCCGGGCTATCTGAGCGCGCTGGTGCTCGGTTTCGCGCACACCGTTGGCGAGTTCGGCGTGGTGCTGATGATCGGCGGCAACATCCCGGGCGCGACGCGCGTCGTCTCGGTGCAGATCTACGACCACGTCGAGGCGCTCGACTACACGCCGGCGCACTGGCTTTCGGGCGGCCTGCTGGTGTTCTCCTTCCTTGTCCTGCTTGCGCTCTACGCGCTGCAGCCGCGGCCAGTACGGGCATGAGCATGTCTCCGCCTTCAGGCGTCGTCGCCCGGCTTGAGCTTGCGCGTAGCGAGTTCGCGCTCGACGTCGACCTGACCCTGCCCGGACACGGGGTGAGTGCGCTGTTCGGACCTTCGGGTTCGGGCAAGACGACGCTCTTGCGCGCCCTGGCCGGGCTCGAACGTGGCGCCCGCGGACGGGTGAGCGTCAATGGCGAGGTCTGGCAGGACGAAGGCGAGAAAGGTGTCTTCGTTCCGACGCATCACCGCGCGCTGGGTTACGTTTTCCAGGAGGCGAGCCTCTTGCCGCACCTCTCGGTGCGCGCCAATCTCGAATTCGGGCAGAAACGCATTCCACCCGGCGAGCGTCGAGTCGGCGCCAAACTCGACCTCGACACCGTCGTCGGCTGGCTGGGCCTCGAACGCCTGCTCGAACGGCGCGAGGTCGGCGCGCTTTCCGGCGGCGAACGGCAGCGCGTGGCCATCGGCCGTGCCCTGCTCGCCAGCCCGCGTCTGCTGCTGATGGACGAACCCTTGTCGGCGCTCGACGCGACGAGCCGGCAGGAAATCCTGCCCTACCTCGAGCGCCTGCACGACGTGCTCGAGGTGCCGCTGCTCTACGTCAGCCATGCCTTCGACGAAGTGGCGCGGCTCGCCGACCACGTGGTGCTGCTTGAGCGCGGCCGGGTGCTGGCCAGCGACCGCCTGCACGCCATCGAGGCGCGCCTCGACCTGCCTTTGGCGCAAGCCGAACAGGCCGGTGCAACGCTTGAGGCGACGATCGGCGAGCACGCCGACGCCGATGCGCTTACCCGCCTGGATTTTCCCGGCGGTTTTTTGTGGGTCGGCCGCCTGACGCGGCCCTTGGGTGCGCGGGTACGGGCGCGCGTCCTGGCGCGCGACGTGAGCCTGGCCTTGAGCGCGGCGCCGGATTCGAGCATCCTCAACGTGCTGCCGGCGCGCATCGAGGCCATGGCCGAGGAAAGCGCGCCGGGGCGGGTCGACCTGCGCTTGCGCCTTGGCGAAACTGAAGGAAACGCAAGCCACCTGCTCGCCCGCATCACCCGGCGCTCGGCGCGCCAGCTCGGTCTGGCGGTCGGGCAGCGGGTGTACGCCCAGATCAAGAGCGTCGCCCTGCAGCGCGGGGGGTGAGCCTGTGCAGGGCGGGCGGCTGGTACAATCCGCCCCCGATCGACGCCCCGCGCTGCGGATCCACACCCGGGCGTCGCCAGCATCCCGCCACAGCCCTCAGTCGCTAGCCATCGGCTGGTGGCCCCTGTTTTCCTGATTTCCGGAGCCGTCCATGTCCGTCCCCGCCCGTCCGTCTTTCCCCCTGCCCCGCCTGGCCACGCCGCTCGGTGCTGCCGCCACCCGCGTCATGCTGCTCGGCGCCGGCGAACTCGGAAAGGAAGTGATCATCGCCCTGCAGCGCCTGGGCGTCGAAACCATCGCTGTCGACCGTTACGCCGACGCGCCGGGGATGCAGGTTGCGCACCGTGCGCACGTGGTGTCGATGACCGATGCTGCGGCCTTGCGCACGCTGATCGAAAAAGAGAAACCGCAGCTCGTGGTGCCCGAGATCGAAGCCATCGCCACCGAACTCCTGCTCGAAATCGAACGCGAGGGCTTGGCCGAGGTGATCCCCACCGCCCGCGCGACCAACCTGACCATGAACCGCGAGGGCATCCGCCGCCTGGTCGCCGAGGAACTCGGCCTGCCCACCTCGCCCTACGCCTTCGCCGGCTCGCTCGCTGAACTGCAGGCGGCCATTGATGCGGGCATCGGCTACCCCTGCCTCGTCAAGCCGACGATGTCCTCGTCGGGCAAGGGCCAGTCGCTGCTGCGCGGCCCGGACGACGTGGCGCGTGCTTGGGACTACGCCATGCAGGGCGGGCGCGTGAGCCAGGGGCGGGTGATCGTCGAGGGCTTCATCGACTTCGAGTACGAGATCACCCTGCTCACCGTGCGCGCCTGCGGCGCGGGCGATGCGATCGAAACGCACTTCTGCGCGCCGGTCGGCCACCATCAGGTCGACGGCGACTACGTCGAATCCTGGCAGCCGCAGCCGATGTCCGCAGTGGCGCTGGAGAAGGCGCGCGAGATCGCGGCCAAGGTCACCGCCAGCCTGGGCGGGCGCGGCCTCTTCGGCGTCGAGTTGTTCGTCCGCGGCGACCAGGTGTGGTTCTCGGAAGTGAGCCCGCGTCCGCACGACACCGGTCTCGTGACCCTGGCCACCCAGCGCCTTTCGGAATTCGAGCTGCACGCGCGCGCCATCTTGGGCCTGCCGGTCGATGTCGAGCTGCGCAGCCCTGGCGCCTCGGCGGTGATCTATGGTGGTGTCGATGCGGCCAAACTCGTGTTCGACGGCGTCGCCGAGGCCCTGTCCGTACCGCAGAGCGAACTGCGCCTGTTCGGCAAGCCCGAGAGCTTCGTCAAGCGGCGCATGGGCGTCGCTGTTGCCGCCGCAGACGACGTCGACACGGCGCGCCAACGCGCGCGCACCGCTGCCGCTTGCGTCAAGCCGCGTGCGGCGTGAGCAGAAAAACACGGACGAAAGATTGAACCTGGGCGCCGGAGCGCTTAGAATGGGCGCCTTCGCGGGCGTCGTATAATGGTAATACCTCAGCTTCCCAAGCTGATGCCGAGGGTTCGATTCCCTTCGCCCGCTCCACTGTATCAATCTGCGGACTTCCGCAGAAGTCCAAGAGAGTCTGCAAGTCGTTGCCGCACAAAGACTTTTCCTCTCTTTGACGGTCTGCCGTAGTCCACTGCGATCCGCCTACAGCCGGGACTTTCAAGTCCACAAACAAGTCCATTTTTGTGGGCGCGGCTGATTCCGGATTGTTGATGGAGGGGCGAGGTCGACGTGACCAGCATCTGGTTCCTGACTCATGTTCAGGAGCAAGAGCATGGCACTCTCAGACCTGGCCGTTCGACAGGCCAAGGCAACTGGCAAGGCATACACCCTCCCTGACTTGGATGGCCTCTCCCTGGCCGTCACGGCTGCAGGGGGCAGGACTTGGCACTTCCGCTACTACTGGGCGGGCAAGCAGAAGCGGATGTCGCTCGGCACCTACCCGGAGGTGACGCTTCGCGAGGCCCGCAGCCTGCGCGACGAAGCGCGCGCCCTGCTGGCCAAAGGCACCAATCCTCGCGTTCACCGCAAGCAGAAGCGCACCGCTGTCCGGCTCGCCGACGAAAACACCTTCGAGGCGGTGTATCGCAAGTGGCTCAAGCATCGCGGGCTCAGCCTCAAGGAAGGCCGGCAGACGACCCTCTCGATACTTCCGCGCATCTTCGACAAGGATGTGCTGCCCGCCTTGGGCAAGCGGTCGGTCTATGAGATCAAGCGTCCCGACCTCTTGGAGGTGATCGCCAAGATCGAGAAGCGCAAGGCGCTCTCCGTCGCCGAGAAAGTCAGGACGTGGTTCAACCAACTGTTCCGCTACGCGCTGGTGATCGTGCCGGGCCTGGAGCAGAACCCTGCCTCCGATCTCGATGTGGTGGCGCTGCCGCTGCCACCCGTCAACCACAACCCGTTCCTGCGCATGGCCGAACTGCCGAAGCTGTTGCAGCGGCTACGCAGCTATCGCGGCAGGCGGCAGACCCAGCTCGGGCTGCGGCTATTGCTGCTGACCGGCGTGCGAACCGGAGAGCTGCGACAGGCGACGCCGGATCAATTCGATCTGGACCGTGGGCTGTGGATCATCCCGCCCGACGTCGTGAAGCAACTCCAATTGGATATGCGCAAGAAGCGGCAGCAGCCAAAGGACATCCCGCCCTACATCGTGCCGCTGTCGATTCAGGCCATGGAGATCGTCCGGCACCTGCTGGATGAGTTCAAGCCGGCCCAGCGCCACCTGTTCCGGCACGACAGCGACTTGAAGAAGCGCATCAGCGAGAACACGCTCAATGGTGCGCTCAAGCGCATGGGCTATCAGGAACGCCTGACCGGACACGGCATCCGCGGCACGATGTCCACTGCGCTCAACGAGATCGGCTACCCGAAGGTCTGGGTGGATGCACAGCTCTCGCATGTCGATCCCAACAAGGTCAGCGCGACCTACAACCATGCCGAGTACGTGGAGCAGCGTCGCCGCATGATGCAGGACTGGGCCGATCGGCTCGACCTCTTCGAGCAGAACCAGGTCGAGGCAGCCAGCATGCCGCTCACCGTGCATCTGGAAGGCGTACCCGCGTTCCCGAATGAGCAAACCGCAAGCGCCCCCTCCACGCCGGTTGCCGCTTCGCCAATCCTGCTCGTGACGAAGCCGGGTGACGCCATGCCGTTGGTTTCTGCCGCCGCACATCGGCTGCCGGCGGTTCCGCCCCCTCGATCGGCCGCGCCGCTGGTGCCTTCGGACATTCAGCGCGAGAGGATGGAACTGTTCGATGTCTTCGAGGCGCCGCACAACCTTCCCGTCGCTGCGTTTGCCAAGATGGCAGGCAAATCCCGCAGGTGGATCAGCTACGAGATCAAGGCGGGCAACTTGCTGGCGTTGAACGTAGGCAACCGCGGCCAGCGCGTGCCGGACTGGCACCTCGACCCACTCAAGCACGAGCTGATCCAGTCCGTCCTGAAGCTGACCAGGGGTGCGGACCCTTGGCAGATCTACCATGCACTGCTGCAACCGCGCTCGATGCTGCGGGGGCGTTCGGCACTGGAGGGCGTGACGGCCAGCAATCTCGACAAGCTCGTCATGGCCGTGAGCACAGCCGTGAAGGAAAGCGAATGGACCCTGCCGCGAGTCGTGGTTGCCTAGCAGCTTGTTGAAGTTCTCCCGCGCCAGAGCTTGCGTTCCGGCGCCCCGTTTGCGATACCGACCTCAGCCATAGTGAGGCCTCGCGATGCGTGGTGCAGACGTAACTCAGGAATCGTTGTTCACGGTCGCCAAGCTCGCCGACTTCGTTCCGGCGAGCCATCCACTCCGGTTCATTCGGCAGCTGGCCGATGAGGCGCTTGGGCGCATGAGCGGACTGTTCTCAACGCTGTATGCCGATACCGGGCGCGCCTCCATCGCGCCTGAGAAGCTGATGCGGGCCCAGCTCCTGCAGCTGTTCTACTCGATCCGGAGCGAGCGGATGCTGATGGAGCAGCTCCACTACAACCTTTTGTTCCGCTGGTTCGTTGGTGTCGCGATCGACGAGCCGGTCTGGGATCACTCCGTGTTCTCAAAGAACCGGGATCGGCTGAACGGAAGCGAGGTGGCGAGCGAGTTTCTGGCCGAGGTGGTGCGGCTGGCGGAGAAGCGAGGCCTGATGTCGGACGAGCATTTTTCGGTCGACGGCACGCTGCTGCAGGCGTGGGCCTCGCACAAGAGCTTCCGGCCGAAGGACGAAGGTCCGAATGACCCGCCGAGCGGTGGGCACCGCAATGCACAGCCGGACTTCAAGGGTCGGAAGCGCCGCAACGACACGCACGCATCGACGAGCGATCCCGACTCAAGGCTCTACCGCAAAGGCAACACCGGCGCTCAGCTGAGCTACCAAGCCCATGTGCTCATGGAGCATCGGAGCGGCCTTGTCCGCGCAGCGCGCGTCACGCATGCCAGCGGCCATGGTGAGCGTGACGCGGCCTTGGCGATGCTGGGTTCGCTACGCGGTCGGCGACGACGAACGCTCGCCGCGGACAAGGGGTACGACACCGCCGACTTCGTAGCCGGCTGCCGGGCAGCGGGTGTCACCCCTCACGTCGCGCAGAACACCTCGAACCGCCGCAGCGCCATCGATGGCCGCACCACCCGACACGCCGGGTATGCGATCAGCCTGCGGACGCGCGCTTGGATCGAGACGCACTTCGGCTGGCTCAAGGCGGCCGCCGGGATGCGCCAGGTCAAGCAGCGTGGCATGGCGAAAGTCGAGGCGCTGTTTCAGCTGGCGATGGCGGCGAGCAACCTCGTCCGCCTGCCGAAGCTGATCGCCGCGGGGGCCGCGTGATGGCGGCCTCCGTGGGGAAGGTGCGCCCGGAAGCCCGAGAATCGGGCTTGTTCAGAGCTCGACATGCGTTTGCGAAACGTTTGAGAAGCGCGAAAGAGGCTCTGCGGAGCGTTCCAGACGCTCCATCAGGCCAATTTTCAACAGGCTGCTAGCAGCAGGAATGCGGGATCGTGGCGAAACCGCGATCCCGGCGTATCTGTCAGGACACCAAGCGCGCGCGGCGGGCGAATCTTGCCTGGGTGTCCGACAAGGAAGCGTTGCGGCGCAGCAGGTAAGCCATCACGATCGTTGGTGCGCCGGCCAGCGGCCGCACGGCGATGCCTCGGCGTAGGTAGCTCGCCAGTCTCGCGGCAGGCGCAATGGCGATCCCGTACCCGGCGGCAACCAGCGTCATCGCCACATCGAATGTCTCCACCGTTTGCTCCCGCTCCTGCAGCGCGTTCTCGAACACGCGCTGCACGGTCATGCGCCATGGTTCATCGGCCGTGGACTGCGAGCAGATCAAGGGCTGCTTGAGCACTTCCTCGCACGGCACTTCACGGTAGGCCAGCAGGTGGGAGCGCTTGGCCACGGCGACCGCCAGCGTGTCATGCCACAGCGGCTCGCATACCCAGCCAGGCCACTGCCGGGCAACCGCAGACAAGGCGAAGTCGAAGCCGTCGCCCGGCAGCTCCGCGCCTCGAACGGGATCTGTCCATCCGGCCAGGACGGCATGAGTCTCCGGCTCTTCGGCACGCTGCAGGGCGAGCACGTCGGCGAGCTGGGGAGGCACCCATTCGCCGAGGACGGCCATGCGAATTTCGGCGGTGATGTCACTCGATTCCACGTCCAGCTCCCCCCAGGCGGTGAACTCGTGGCAACTGATCTCGAAGCCGTTGAATGAGTTAAGTTTAACGTGGTTTAAATCGTGACCGTGTTCGACGCTCTTGGCAATGCCAAAGCGTTCGATCCAAAGGGGCCGCCCCACCGGCACCACTACCTACGAAGCGGAACCAGCCATCGCGTTTGGGGCTGCCGTGCGGGAAGAGAGAACCAACCAGGGTATCGCTCAGGAAACGCTGGCTCACATGGCCGGCATCGAGCGGTCTCACATGGGCAAGATCGAGCGCGGCGAGCATGTCCCCACGCTCCCCCTCATCCTCAAGATCGCCCGTGCGCTGAAATGCAGTTCCGCCCACTTGATGACTCTGACCGAAGCCAAGCTGGCAGAGTCGGCCCCATCCGCGGATTGAAGCCGGCCTGCGCAGCGGCCGCACGCCTACCCCTGATCGTCGTTGTCCTTGCCCCCAAGGGCTGAATCTTCGCGCTTTGCGGCCTCGTTGAGGAGCCGCAGGTATGGGTTGTCTGGCGGCGTCTCCTGGAACAGCGCATCCGGGCTGACGAGCAGGTAGCCGTGCAGCCGGCGCGACTTGCGCGGCCCCGTGACTTCGCAGGTCCAGATGTTCAGCCCGCTCGGCTGCTTGCGGTGCTGTCCCAGCTTCTCGAAGCGCTTCTGTACCCACTGCCACCCCTCCAGCTTCTCCTGCTTGGCCAGCGCGGCGACTTGAAGGTACTCCTGCGCGTAGCGCTGGAACACGCCGGGGCTGACGAGGTAGGTCGTACCGGCGACGGTATGCACCAGGGCCTTGGCGTCGTTGATGATGAGCTTGCGCGTCTGGATGCTCTGACGCAGCCAGGCCATGAAGTGCGCCCCGGAGGGCTCCGCGCGATCCTGGGAAGGCGCGAGGCCCATCTGCGGCGGGGGCACGGTCGAAGGGGCCGGCTCGGGCTCGGCAACAGGGGAACTCGGGATCTCCGGTGCCGTGGGTGGAGCGGTGTCGCCCAGCAGGTCGAGCAGCGCGGCCACGCCGGTGTCCATGGCTGCGGATGCGACCGGCGCCGTGCTCGCGGATGCAGCTTCGATGCCTTCCGCGCGCGGCCCATCGGCCACCGCCGGCGCCTGCGGCGTCGGCTCCGCTTGTTCCTCTTCGACCTGCACACGGCCTGCGAACGGCGCCGGCCGGTCGGCGGCATCCCAGATCATCGCCGGCGAGAGTTTCAGGAAGGTGAAGGCGTGCGACCAGCCGGCCTCGCTGGTGACCGCAGCCTTCCAGATCGCCTTGCCATCCGGCGTCGGTTGCACGATGCCGTGATCCTGCAGCACGTTGAACACCGCCGTATTGCTCGCCGGGATGCCGTCGATGCCCTGCGACAGCAGATGTGCGCGCAGCTTGTCGGAGACGGTCTTGCTCACCAGCCACAGGGCGTCTTGGGTCAGCCAGCCGTCCGCCGGGCCGGCCTGGTTCAACTTGAATTCTTCCTTGAGCAGGTAGCGCAAGCCGTCGAGCAATTTGCGTTGCAGCGCATGCTT
>NZ_JASDTF010000002.1:0-35060 GCF_041441355.1 Propionivibrio sp. | reverse complement strand
ACGGCGAACACCTCACTCCCTCACGCTGTTACACCACTTCCCGGGACACCGCCTTGGGCCGTCACCATTTCATGCTAATTTCTTTCTGCGTCCCGGCGAGGCTTCTTTACATCAATCCTTCGCACTAGAGGAAACCAAGCGACGCGGCTACAACGATCTCGTCTTCAAATACAGCCAGAATCGATCATCCGACGAAGCGCTCGACGATCTTCTTGATGAGTTGAGCGACGAACTCGGTTTGTTCTACGAGATTCAGCGACGAGCCGTTCGCTTAATGCACGCCGGCGACAACTTAACCGCTCATTGGCAAGCCCTTCAATCGATAGTGACGCCAAGCCTAGGTCTATTCGATGTGCGTTCTCGAATGCACATCCACAGGAAGGCCCAGGCTCTTGTCTCCGATGCTTATACGTTGCAGGCTCAATACGCGGTTGAAGAGCAGCAGGTTCAGCGAGACGTTTCATCAACCTACGAGAAAGGGGTCGCAACGTACCTTGAGAAATACGTGTGTGACCGCAGTGAGAAGCTTCCCATGTACCCCGTCGAATCGATAATTAAATGGGGCGAGCACGTTGTAGGAACGTCGCTAAAGTCGGCGGAAATTGCTGCCGTAGTGCTATCGGCGATTGGCGGCGGAATCGTAGGCTCGTTGCTAACTTCACTAATGTCGCGTGGCGGATGATGCAATCTAACCCGTCGTTGCAGGGGACGCTGCGTGATGAAGCCGCGCACCGCCCCTGAACTCAGACGGTTAGGGTGTTCAACATCAATAGCAATCAGGGGACAGACCACGGTTTCTCCCTATCCCGGCCTCCCCGCCAAGATCGCCATTCCACGCGCCTCCAGCCCGCTCTTGCTTGCTCCCGGGCCGGGGCTGTGCGGTGAGGAGCGGCAGGGCACGGCGGAAACACAAAGCCCCTGAGCCGACGTTCCGGGGCTTTTTTGCTGACGCAGCCGTGCGACGCGGCCTGTGTTTCAGCGCTGCGGTTCTGCCACGTCGATCTCGCTGCGCTGGTTCCGCACCTGCCGTCGCCTCCGAAGCTACCGCGCTGACGCGCCCGTGATCCATCGCCGGAGCATCGGCCTGGAGGGCCCGTCGACGGGTGTTCCGGGCAGGGGCACCTTGGGAAAGCGCATCTGGATGCGGGGTGCAGGCCAATTGCAGCCCGTTGCCGGCCAATCGGCCTGAGGGCTACGGGGCATCAGATGAATTTTTCGCCGGCGTCCGTCCGTAGTGAATCAGGTTGTGAAACGCGACGGGCTGGAGCGTCGTGTTCCGGTAACCGTGCGGACGATCGGCACAAAACCGGATCGCGTCGCCTTCGCTCAGGGGCTGCCACTGCTCGTCAAGCAGGACCTCCATCGTTCCGCGCAACACAATCACGTGTTCGGTAACGCCGGGTTCGTGTGCGTCAGAGCGGCGTTCATAGCCCGGAAGCAGCGTGAGTTCAAACAGCTCGAAACCGAAGCGCGGATCGAAGGGAAAAAGTGAGGCGATGAGCATCCCGTCCGGCGCCGGTTGGTTGCGGAGCGCGTCTGCATTGCGGCTGACGACTCCGCCGGGCGTAACGTCCGGCATCGGTTCGATCAGGCTCGACAGCGAGGTATTGAAACCGCTGGCGATCTTCCAGAGGGTTGCGATCGTCGGGCTCGATTCGCCGCGCTCGATCTGCCCGAGCATGGCCTTGCTGACGCCGGTTTCCTGCGCCGCCCGATCAAGGCTCCAGGCCCGCCCGCTCCGTAAGGCGCGCAGCATGGTTGATAGATGCTGGCTGGTTTCGTGAGCTGCGTTCGGCATGGTGTCGGAAAGGGGCGCGATTTGCCAAGGGTCGCGGATGAACGACGGACCGGGTTTGAAAACGGGGCTTGTGCGTTATAGCGCACGAGCCTTACACTCCGTTTTGTGCGCTTTAACGCACGTCTGCAATTACAGCACATCGCCATCGTTTCGGGGACGCCATGCGCCGTTTTTTCCACCTCGCTCACCTTTCCGCGGGCTTCATCGCCGTACTGGTCGGTTACACGAGTTCCGCCGCCATTGTCTTTCAGGCCGCCACGGCGGCCGGGGCGGAGGCGGCCCATCTCGCCTCCTGGCTCCTCGCTCTCGGCCTCGGGATGGGCGCGACGTGCATCGGTTTGTCGCTCCGCTACCGAAGCCCGGTGCTGACGGCGTGGTCTACGCCAGGGGCGGCCCTGCTGGGCACGGCACTCATCGGGGTGCCGATGGGCGAGGCCGTCGGCGCCTTCCTGTTTGCGTCCACCCTCATGGCCGTACTCGGGTTTACGGGCGGGATCGAACACCTGATCAAGCGCGTTCCCAAGGCCTTGGCGGCCGCCATGCTCGGGGGGGTGCTGGTTCGGTTTGGGCTGGGCGTTTTTACTGCGCTGCAATCGAGCCTCGTCCTCGTCGCGGCGATGCTCGTGGTTTACTTTGCCGGTCGTCGCTGGAATTCCCGCTATACGATTCCGTGGACCCTGCTCTGCGGACTGGCCGTTGCCGGGTTCGCGGGACAGATTCACCTTGATGCCATTCACTGGGCGCCTGCCGCGCCGGTTTTTGTCGCGCCGGTGTTCTCGGTGTCGACCATCGTGGGCGTAGGCATTCCGCTCTTCATCGTCACGATGGCGTCGCAAAACGTCCCCGGCATTGCCGTCTTGCGGGCCAACGGCTATACGACGCCCGCCTCGCCTCTGATCGGCTGGACCGGCGTGACCGGGATGGCGCTGGGGGCCTTCGGCGGCTTCCAGTTCAATCTCGCCGCCATCACTGCAGCCATCTGCATGAGCCCAGAGGCGGACCAAGACCCGCAGCGTCGCTACCTTGCAGCGGTCTGGGCCGGGGTGTTTTATGTGCTCACGGGGCTGCTCGGCGCAACCGTCGCCAGCGTCTTTGGCGCGCTGCCCCTGGGGCTCGTGGCAGCCATCTCCGGCATTGCCCTGTTTGGCACGATCGGCAACAGCCTGACGGCGGCGTTGGGCGAAGAGCGGTCCCGCGAGGCCGCGCTCGTGACCTTTCTCGTAACGGCCTCGGGATTGACGCTCGCCGGCATCGGCAGCGCCTTCTGGGGCTTGCTTGCCGGGCTGGCCGTCAATTGGGCCTTGCGGCGCTGACAAACGCCAGCCCCTCTCCGGCGATCGCGCCGGCAACAAACCCCGCCAGGATCGCCATTCCACGCGCCGTCCAGGCCGACCGCAAGCCGCGTCCTGGCTTGCTCCCAGGCGGCACCGCGCTGTGCAAGCGGCAGCGCAGGGCAAATACACAAAGCCCCAGAACCCGCGTTCCAGGGCTTTGTGCTGACGCTGCCGCGCGACGCGGCCTGTGCGCTTTAGCGCGGCGGTTCGGCCACGAAAATCTCGACGCGCCGGTTCCGCGCCCGGCCGTCGGCGGTATTGTTGTCGGCCACCGGTTCGCGCGAGCCACGGCCGTCGATGCTGATCCGGCTCGCTTGTACGCCGCGATCGACGAGGTAGTCGCGCGTCGAAGCGGCGCGGTTCACCGACAGCGGGTTGTTGATCGCGTCGCTGCCCCGGTTGTCGGTGTGGCCGATGATCCGCACCGTCGTCACCGGGTTCTGGTTCAGGGTAGTGGCAAAGCGGTCGAGCACGGGGCGCAGGTTAGGCTTGATCTGCGCGCTGCCCGAATCGAAGGAGACGTCGCTCGGGATCTCGAGTTTGAGCTGGTTATCGGCCGTCTGCGTCACGCTCACGCCGGTGCCGCGGGTGGCTTGCTCCATCGACGCTTTCTGCTCCTGCATGTGCTTGGACCACAGGTAGCCGCCGCCGGCGCCGATCGCCGCGCCGATCGCCGCGCCCGTGCCCGCGCCACGGCTACCCCCGGCCACGCCGCCGATCACCGCCCCGGCCACGGCGCCGATGCCCGCGCCCTTGGCGGTGTCACTCTGGGTTTCCGTCATGTTGGCGCAGCCGGCCACGGTGCTCGCGGCAAACGCGAGGGCCAGCACGTTGGGAAGGAGTCTGTTCATGATCAAACCTCAAGCAGGCAAGCCACCCACGCGGGGGCACGTTTTCAGGATAGCTCGTCCGCGGCAGAAGGTTAAATCCGCGCGCCCGGGCCGCGGCCGTGAGCACGCCGCCGGAAGCGCCATTCCACGCGCCCTCCAGCCTTGCGCCAGGGCGCCCGGCAAGGGCGTTCCAGGCCCGCACCGCGCTTTCTAAACGATCCGCCGCGGGCTAGATTGAAGCGTCGGCGGCGCATGCTCCGCCGCCCTCACCGGAGCCCGCCGTGTCGCCCCCGACCGCCACCGCCCCCGCCGACCCGCGCGTCAAACGCTACCTGCCCTGGGTGGTGGCGATCGCGCTGTTCATGGAGCAACTGGACTCGACGATCATCAATACCGCCGTGCCGTCGATGGCCGCGAGCCTCGGCGTCACCCCGCTCAGCCTCAAGGCAGTGGTCACCAGCTACATCCTGAGCCTCGCCGTCGGCATCCCGATCAGCGGCTGGATGGCCGACCGCTACGGTTCGCGCCGCGTGTTCAGCGCCGCCGTCGCGCTGTTTACCTTTTCGTCGGTGCTTTGCGGCCTCGCGCTCAACGTGCCGATGCTCGTCGCCGCGCGCATCCTGCAGGGACTGGGCGCGGCGATGATGATGCCGGTCGGGCGGCTGACCATCATCCGCACCTTCCCCAAGTCCGAACTGCTGGTGGCGATGAACTTCGTCGTCATCCCGGCGCTGATCGGCCCGCTGCTCGGCCCCACCGTCGGCGGCTTGATCGTGCACTGGCTGCCCTGGCGGGCGATCTTCTTCATCAACGTCCCGGTCGGCCTCGTCGCGCAATACCTCATCCACCGCCACATGCCCGACTACCACGGCGACGCGAGCCGCCCGCTCGACCTCGTCGGCCTCATCCTCTTCGGCAGCGGCGCGGCGCTGCTTTCCTGGCTGCTCGAAATCTTCGGCGAACACGCCCTCGACTTCACCTCGGGCATCCTGCTCAGCGGCCTCGCCGCCGCGCTGCTCCTCGGCTACGGCTGGCACGCGCAGCGCAGCCCGTACCCGCTCTTGCGCCTTGCACTCTTCCGCATCCGGACCTTCCGCGTCTCGGTGGTCGGCGGCTTCATCACCCGCCTGGGGATCGGCGGCATGCCCTTCATGCTGCCGCTGCTTTACCAGATCGGCCTCGGCCTGCCGGCCTGGCAGTCCGGCCTGCTGATCATGCCCAGCGCCGCCGCGGCGATGACCATGAAGCTCATCTCCACCCACCTGCTCGCGCGCTTTGGCTTCCGCCGCGTGCTGGTGGTCAACACCGTGCTCATCGGCCTGACCATCGCCGCCTTCTCGAGCGTCGTGCCGGGCACGCCGACGGCAGCCATCGTCGGCCTCTCGCTCCTGCAAGGGCTGTTCAACTCGCTGCAGTTTTCGAGCATGAACTCGATGGCGTATTCCGACATCCGCCCCGAAGACAGCAGCATGGCGAGCAGCATCGCCAGCTCGATGCAGCAGATGTCGATGAGCTTCGGCCTTGCCTGCGCCTCGCTGGTCGTCGCCGCCTACCTCGGGGAACAGCCGCAGACCGACCGCGCGGCGGTCATCAGCGCCCTGCACCACACCTTCCTCACCATGGGCGCGCTGACCATCCTCTCCTCCCTCTCCTTCTGGACCCTGCGCCCGGACGACGGAGAGAACGTGAGCAAGGGGGCGGGGGGCGAAGGGTGAGGAACGCTACACCTCAGGCTGTCCATCGCTCAGTATTGCTCGATTGCGCCATTGAATCGCCGCGCCCGCCAGGCAAGCGATACCGACCACTCCCCATAAATACGCCGCCCCCACACTCCCGAAGCAGTCATAGGCATACTGCTTCAAAAAGGAAAACTTCCCCGTAAATGGCGGCATATCAGGCTGAAGCCACTCAGCAAATGCCATGGAGAAAGAACAGAGCGACAAACCCAGAGTAAGTGGCCATTTTTTCGTCGGTCGCGGCGCCCATCCTTTTTCCAACGATTGGTGAGCAATCGGGGGCGCAGATCGTCGCCGATCCCACGCAATAAATGCCCACAACAAGAGGAGACAGGCAAGAAACAGCAGTATGGGCATACCCCATCCTCATTGTTTTTTATGACCGACAAACGGGGCAAAGTGCCCCCCGCTTACCCAACACTTTCTCTTCCGTCCAAACCCTTGCCATCGGCATCCTCAATCGCCATGACAACCGTTTCGCATACTACATCCAGACGCCCATTAAGACACTCACCACACCAGAAGCGCAATTCCGTCCGCCTTGCAGACGCGCCGCCCCCGGAGGACATACGCTCCCGGCCAGACGACGAAGGGGGTTACTCAGTGGCAGCGAGCGTCGTACCGAACTGCCACTGCAGAAAAGCGCAGGCGGCGAGCCTTTGCCCGCCACCTGCGCCGCTTCAAATGAACCCGCGACCGCCTCAGGCGGCCAGCGCATCCAGCACCCGGGCCGAGTACACGACCGCCGCGCCGGCGTTCAGCGCCACGGCAACGCCGAGCGCTTCGGCGATTTCTTCCTTGCTGGCGCCGGCCTGCTTGGCCGCCTGGGTGTGAATGGCGATGCAGCCGTCGCAGCGGGTGGTCACCGCCACCGCCAGCGAGATCAGTTCGCGCGTTTTCTCGTCCAGACGACCGGTTTTCTTGCCCGCCCCGGCCAGCGCCTGATAGCCGACAAGGGTATCGGGGCTCAGCTGAGCGAATTCGCCGACGCGGCCGAGCAGTTCGTTTTGGTAGTTGTTCCAGTTCAACATCTTTTGGCTCCTTGATTCATCCCGGGAAACGCCGGGTCGCTTGACAACGGAGCCATTGTCGCGAAAGCTGTTGTGACTTTGAATTCGGTTTAGTATCACTTTTTAGCGCGATCGTCTCATGGATGCCTTAAGCCCGCTGCTCGACCTTGCCCACCTGCGCGTCACGCTCGATGTCCGCTGCCTGCTCGGCGGCCGCTTCACCATCGACCATCCGGCCCTGCCGCCCGGCGAGGCCGTCTTCCACCTCCTGCTGTCCGGGCGTTGCCGCCTGCGCTTGAACGATGGCCTGGAACTCGGCCTCGTGGCCGGTGATTTCGTGCTGCTGGCCCGCGGCGAGGCGCACGTGCTGCTCGACGATGGCGCCAACGACGCGCCGCAGGCGCTGCGCAGCCACGCCGGCGGCCTGCTGCCGCTCACCGCCGACGGGGTGGCGAGCGAGGCGCCCGCCGAGTTGCTGTGCGGGCGCTACCATCACACGCACGGCGCCGGCGCGCTGTTTTCCGCCGCCCTGCCCGCCCGCCTGCACGTTTCGCTCCTCGACTCGAGCGTGCAGCCGGCGCTCTCGGCGCTGATGGCGCTGTTGCGCGCCGAGGTGCAGGGCGAGGCGCAAGCCGCCGGGCATGCGGTGATCGATGCCCTCGGCCAGGCCCTGCTGGCGTACGCGCTGCGCGTGTTCGCGCAGGACGACGCCGTCGCCGGCGGGCTGCTGCCGCTCGCCGCCGACCGTCGCCTCGGCGCCTCGGTGCGCGCCGTCCTCGACCGCCCGGAGCACCCGTGGACCATTGCCGAACTGGGGAATACCGTCGGCATGTCGCGCGCTACTTACGCCCGCCACTTCCAGGCCCGCGCCGGGAGCAGCATCAGCGACTTCCTGACCCGGGTGCGGATGATGCGCGCCTGCGCCCTGCTGGTGGAAACGCGGCGCAGTCTGGGCGACATCGCCGAAGCCGTCGGCTACCGCTCCGAAGCGGCCTTCGGCAAGGCTTTCCACAAGGCGCTCGGCGAAACGCCCGGCCGCTGGCGCCGAGGCGCAGCCGAGCGCCGCGCCGAAGCGGCCGCGCCCGGCAAGGCTTGAGCCGGGCGGCCAGACGCGCCATTCCACGCGCCTCCCAGGCCGACGCCAGCGCCCTGCACCACACCATCCTCACCCTGGGCACGCTGACCATCCTCTCCTCGCTCTCCTTCTGGACCCTGCGCCCGAACGACAGGGAGAACGTGAGCAAGGGGGCGGGGGGCGAAGGCTAAGAAGGACAAGAAAGGGCCGGAATCATCGTGCAAAAAGCAGGTCTGATCGACCGGCACAGAAACACAGTTTTACTTGCCCCTGCCTGCCCCGACAAACAGCCCCACGGAGCAACCCACGATGCCCATGAAGATCGAGATCGACGACCTGTCTCGCGCTGAAATTCATGCCCTGCTCAATGAGCACCTGCAAAGCATGTATGCGCTGTCGCCCCCGGAGAGCGTCCACGCCCTCAACCTCGACAAACTTCGCCAGCCGGACATCACCTTCTGGACAGCGTGGGAAGGCTCGCAACTGCTGGGTTGTGGCGCCCTCAAGGAACTCGACGTCACGCACGGCGAGGTCAAATCCATGCGGACACCCCAGGCACTACGGCGCAAAGGCGCCGGCCGGGCCCTTCTCGCGCACCTGATTGACGTAGCTCGTGCGAGAGGCTACGGACGTTTGAGCCTGGAAACGGGAACGGCGGAAGCCTTCCTCCCGGCCCAAAAGCTCTACGAGAGCTTTGGCTTCACCTACTGCGGCCCCTTTGGTAGCTACACCGAAGATCCCAACAGCACCTTCATGACCCTGCGCCTGTAAAACGCTCCAGCCCCGAAGCCTGCATCCCACCGTTTCTGCTCGCAGCCACCATGCCAGGGGCGCCATTCCATGCGCCTTCCAGGCCCGCGCCAGCGCCCGATGGACGGGGGTTCCCGGCGGGGCGATCCAGAACAAGGGAGGACTCGTTCCGCGGATCACTCATTCGTGACGCGAAGACGCGCCGAAGACAGTGCAAGCCGCACGGCAAGGCGAAGACGACAAGGTCACGGAGGATATATCAGCGGAATCAGCCGGCCGGCGCTGCGCCGAGCAGCCAGACGGCGGCGGCGAAGGTGACGAAGGAGAGCGAGGTCGACAGCAGGGTGATGGTGGCGATGCGCCCGGAGTCGACGCTGTAGTTTTCGGCCATCATCGAGACGTTGCTCGCACCGGGCAGCGCGGCGACGAGGACGAGGGCAAGCAGCAGTTGCGGATCGAACTCCACGCCCAGTGCCTGCGCCACCCGTGCGGTGCCGAGGATGAGCAGCGGATGGACGATCAGCTTGACGAGGACCACCGGCCAGACGTCGAGCCGGTGCGCCGGCGGCCGCTGATGCAGGGCATTGCGCGCCAGGATGCCGCCGAGGGCGAAGAGTGCAACCGGCGTTGCCGAATCGGAGAGCATGTTCACCGTCTTGCTCACGACGTCCGGCAGCACCACGCCACTCGCCGAAACGAGCACGCCGCCCGCCGCGGCCCAGGGCAGCGGGTTGGCCGCGGCGCCGCGCAGCGCCTTGGCAAAGGCGCCGAGCAGGGAGGCGCGCCCGCCCTCGCCGGGTTCGTGCCGCGCGTGCGCGATGGCGAGACACAGCGAGCTGATGAGGACGACGTCGACCGTGAGCGCCAGCACCGCGCCGCCGACCGCCTGCTCGCCGAGCAGGGCAAGAATCAGTGGAATGCCCATGAAGCCGCTGTTGGGGAAGGCGGTGACCAGCGCGCCGAAAGCCGCATCCTCGATGCCGATGCGCGCGTTGCGGCTCAGATGGAGGGTCGCCAGCGCCAGCACGACGCCACAGCCGGCGTAGAGGGCGAGCAGCTTGGGGTCGAGCAGGCGAGCGATCGGCGTCGCCGCGCCAAAGCGGAAGAGCATCGCCGAGAGGCCGAAGTAGAGCACGTAGCGGCTGATGCCGGCCACCGCGCCGTGCGGCACGACGCCGCGGCGCACGGCAAGGTAGCCGCAGGCGACCAGGGCGAAGAAGGGAAAAGTGACATTGAGGATCGCCAGCATGGCCGCTCCGGAACTCGTTGATGCGGGAGACGCGCGACGGCTTAGTACGACCGGCGCGTGCGGCGGCGGAAGGCGAGAATGCCGCCCAGCGCCAGCGCGGCGAAGAAGAGCACCGACCAGTTGGCGAGCGAGAGGCCGAGGAAGACCCAGTCCTTCTGCGTGCAGAAGCCAGTGACCATGAACATCGACGGCCACTGCAGGGACAGCCAGTTGACCGTCATTTCGAGCAGGGTCGGGTCGCCGAAGCCGCACTCGATGGCCTGCTGCGGCGCGTACTGCATCCAGCTCTGGTTGATCGCCGTCGCCAGCCCGCCGAGCGCAGCCAGCGTCACCAAAGCGCCCCACACGCGGTGCCCGCGCGGCAAGGCGGCGCCGCACAGCGCAAAGGCGCCGACCAGCATGTACATGAAGCGTTGAAAGCTGCACATGTAGCAGGCCGCGATCTTGGCGACCTCGCCGAGGATGACGCCACTGGTGACGAGGCCGACGGCGGCGAGCGCGAGGGCAAGGAAGAGGGAGCGGTGCGACAGGTGCATGACGGGCCAAACCTGAAAAGACATCGACGGCCATTTTACGCCATCGACGCGCCCCGCCCCAGCCCGACGCCGCGCGGACCGACCGACGGGCAATGCACTCGCCCCGGCGGCAGCCCGAAAAAAACGCCGGCCCGGAAGTCCGGTGCCGGCGTTCTGCGGCCGGGGTGGCCCGGCGCGCGCTTGCGCGCTTACTCCTGATGAATCATCTGCTCGACCGGCGCATCCTCGACGGGCGGCGGCGTGAAGCGCGTCACCCAATGCTCGGCCGGCGCGCCACCAAGGATGGCGGGCACCGAGATCACGGCGGTGTCGAGGAAGGTGGGGATGGCGAACTTCTGCGTCACCACCTTCTCCGGCCCGGAGATGACCTCGATGGTGATGCTGTGGCTCGGCCCGCCAACCGCGAGCATCACCCGCTCGGCCCGCCCCATCGTCTCGGCCGGAAGGCCGTTGACGCTGACGCTGACCGTCTCGGCCGAACGGTATTCCTTGTCGCCGACCTTGAGCGCGTTGGTGTCGATGAGCAGGGTGTGGCCCTTGCCGATGTAGAAGAGATACACCGACAAAAGCAGCAGGCCGACGATCACGGCGCTGCGCTGGATCAGGCTGCGCGCGGTCATGCCGCACCTCCCTTCGCGTCCTTGGCCGCTTCGCCGCGCAAGGTGGCGCGCGAATCGTGCTCCTGGGTCACCCGCTTCCATTCGTAGAGCACCAGCGCCAGGGCGATGACCCCGTAGCTGACGAACTGCCGGAAGTATTCACCCAGCATGCCCGAGCCAATGAGGTTCTTACCGGCCATCGGCGAAACGAGGAACAGGAGGTGGAAGAGGATCACCCCGACGATGACGTTGGGGATCGAAGCGCGGGTCACCGAGGCGCCGCCGATGAGCAGCGCGGCAATCGAGAACATGCCGATCTGCTCGTGCGAGCTGGTGGTGTTGATCGTCCCGATGTTCTGCAGGAAGATGATCTGCCCGATCCCGGCCAGCACCGTGGAGATGATGATGGCCATGATCCGCGTGCGTTCGACCGGGATGCCGGCCGCCGCGGCGACCGCCCGATCCTGCCCGACGGCGCGCATGTCCTGCCCGATCTTGGTCTTGCGGAACCAGATGATGAAGCCGCTGACCGCGCCGATGATCATGAAGCTGAACACCGGAATCTGCAGCCCGCCGATCTTGAGCGGAATGAGCAGGTCGAGGCACTGGCGCACCCCGTCGAGGCCGACCACGTTGCGGATGCCGTAGCCGCGCGAGAGGAGCAGCTCCTGGTTGAAGATCGGGATGATGCTGCCCATCGCGTAGAGCACGACCAGCATGTACAGCCCGTTCATGAAGAAGGCCAAGATGAAGCCCGTCACCATCTCGCGCCCCTTGGCCAGGTTCATGATCGAACCGCACAGCCAGCCGAGGAAGATCGAGATCGGCAGCGAGATGATCATCGCCAGGAGCAGGCCGGGAATGCCGACGATGCCCCAGTCGGAGATGAAGATGAGCCCCAGCTGCCCGGCCATGGCGCCGAGCACCATGCCGAAGTTGAGGCCCATCCCGGCCATGATCGGCAAGAGCAGCGCGATCACCAGGAAGGTGTTGCGCCCCAGGCGCATCAGGATTTCCTGCATCAGGAAGCTGCCGGGCAGCCCCGAAGCCGGAATCGCGAAGGCGATGAGGACGACGAAGAGAATGACGACCGCATTCTCGATGAGGAAGCTACGCAGTTTGGCCATCATTTCAGCACCTTCGTCTTGCGGGTAAGGGCATAGAGGATCATGCCGTTGGAGACGATGATGCGGATGACGTCCGACATATCGACCTTGAGCACGGCGTTGAAGATCAGCGGCGTCATGGTCAGGATGCCCTGGTAGAGCAGCACGCCGATGAAGACGTTGGCCATCGTCGCCTTATTCACCCCCGCGCCGCCGATCAGGATCGCCGCCACCGCCGGGAAGGCCATGTACAGCGGGCCTTCGTAGAGCTGGATGAAGCCGAAGCTCTGCTGGAAGACGACGATGCCCATCGCCGCGAGCATGGTCGACATCACCACGCTGATGATGCGCATGCGATCGATGTTGATCCCCGAGGCGCGGGCGTACACCGGGTTCGAGCCGACCGCGGTCATCGCCGTGCCGAGCTTGAGGTGGAAGAACGCCCAGATGAACCCGGCGGCGGCGAGGAAGACGAGCAGCGCCCCGGTGGGGAACTTGAAGTCGTCGCCCAGCTGGATCGCCCACAGGTCGTCGAGGATGTGCCGCCAGAAGCCCTCGACCGAGATCGTGGTGCGCAGGCCGGAACCGCCGTAGCCCCAGATCATCGTCGGGTCCTTGTACGGCAGGATCAGCCAGGCGATCGACATCAGCATCACCGAGGAGAAACCAACGTAGGTCGAGATCATCATCTCGCCGCCCTTCACCCGGTTGAGCAGCTTGCCGTAGCCGTAGCCGAACACGGCGCCGAAACCCTGCGAGATGACGATGGCGATGATGAAACCGAAGGCGCCGACGAGCCCCATTTCGATGCTCATCGTCGCCCCGAGCAGGCCGGCGATCACCCCCAGCGAGAGGCCGAAGTTGAGGCCACAGCCCGACTGGATCATCGGCACCAGGGCCAGCACCATGATGCCGTTCATGCCGACGCGGATGAGAATGTCCGAGACGGCCCCCGGAACGCTGACGCCCACCACCGGTGCCGCCATGAACAGCGCCAGCAGAAAGACGATGATGATGATCCGGGGCAGACCAAAATCAGCGGTAAAACGCTTGATGCTCTCCATGCTATTGTCCTCCGCCGTTGGTCGTGCCACCGTTCGTGCCGCGCTCGTCCCGATCGGCGCCGGCCATCAGGATGCCGAACTCCTCGATCGGTGCGGTGTGCGGCAGGATGCCCTCGATCCGCCCTTCGTACACGATGGCGATCCGGTCACACACCGAGCGCAGTTCCTCCAGTTCGCTCGACACCATGACGATGGTCGTCCCGTATTCGCGGTTGTATTGCTTGAGGGTATCGAGCACCAGCATCTTGGCGCCGATGTCGATGCCGCGCGTCGGCTCGGAGACGAAGAGCAGCTCCGGGCGCAGGGCGAAAGCCTTGGCCAGGCAGACCTTCTGCTGGTTGCCGCCGGAGAGGTTGCCGGCGCGCTGGCGCGGGCCGGTGCACTTGATCTGCAGGCGCTGGATGTACTCCTGCGCGAGCTTGGTCATCTCCTCATCGGACCGCCACATGAACAGGCCGCCGAGCATCGGCTTCAGGTATTTATCCTGCACCTGCATGGCGGTGAAGGCGATGTTCCAGTCGATGCCTTCATCAAGCAGCAGGCCGACGCCGCGCCGGTCTTCGGAGACGAAGGCCATGCTGCGTTCGAGCGCCGCGCGCGGGGCGTTGAGCGTCACCGGCTGGCCCTTGAAGCTGACCGCGCCGCCCGAGGGCGACAGGCCCATGATGCCGTTGGGAATGCCCAGCTTGCCCTGGCCGGCGAGGCCGCCGAGGCCGAAGATCTCCCCCTTGCGCACCGCGAAGCTCACATTGCGCACGGTTTCACCGGGCATGTCGACCCACAGGTTTTCGACCTTGAGCAGCGGCACTTCGTCCGGCGCGAGGTCGGTGAGCGTGCGCGAGGCGGCCGCGGGATCGGCCGCGGTGTGGCCCTCGATCGTCCGCCCCACCATCTGCGAGGCGATCTCCTTGGTCGTCGTGCCCTTGGCCGAGAAGTCGTTGACCTTGTGCCCGTCGCGCAGCACGACCACGCGGTCGCACAGTTCAACGACTTCGCGCAGGCGGTGCGAGATGAAGATGATGGCGATGCCTTCGGCGGCGAGCGTCTTGAGCGAGTGCAGCAGCACTTCAGCCTCGCTCTCGGTGAGCACCGCGGTCGGCTCGTCGAGGACGATCAGTTTCACGTTCTCGCGGCACAGCTCGCGCGCGATCTCGGTGAACTGCTTGTGTCCGACCGGCATTTCCTTGACCAGCATCTTCGGGTCGAGCGAGACGCCGAGTTTGTCGATGGCGTGCCGGGCACGGCCCTCCATCGCCGGCCGGTCGAGCGAGCGGATGCGCTCGCCGAAGATGTCGTCGAGCAGCGAGCGCTTGAGCGACTCGCGGTTAAGGAGAATGTTTTCCGTGGTGGTAAAGCCGGGGATGAGCGAGAACTCCTGGTGCACCATGCCGATGCCGGCGTCGAGTGCATCGAAGGGGCTCTTGAAATGTTCCTCCTGGCCATCGAAGACCACCTTGCCTTCGAAGCCGCCGGTTTCGGCGATTTCGGGCATGGCGAAGAGGATTTTCATGAGGGTGGATTTGCCCGCCCCGTTCTCGCCGACCAATCCCACGATTTCGCCCGCCGCTACGTCGAAGGAGACGTCCGACAACACGCGGTTGCCGTAGAAGGCCTTCCCGATGCCGCGCAGGCTCAGAATCGGTTCTGCTGATTGCATTGATTTCATTCCGAACGAATGGACGTGCGTAAGGAAAGAGAGGCCTCGCGGCCTCTCTTTGTTCTCAGCACTTCCTGTTGAGGACTCCGGTCAGGGCTTCTTGGACAGGCCCGACGAGATCTTCAGGTACTTCTCCGGCACCTCGATTTCGGCCGACTTGATGTAGCCCTTGCCGAAGATGTAGGTGTCCTGCAGGAGCAGCACGAAGTTGTTCAGGCGCACGCCGGTCGAGGCATCGACGTAGTACGAGCCGCCCCACTTCGAGCCCGGCGTGTACTTGCCGAAGGCCTTGAAGATGTCACGCAGGTCGGTCATCTTCGACTTGCCTTCGATGACGTTGATCGCGTGCTGGGTCAGGCCGACCGTGCCGCTGTACGGGAAGGAGTACGACCAGGTGCCCAGACGGCCCTTGCCGCCCTTGGCCACGACCGCGGTTTCGATCTTCTTCATGATCGCCTGGAAGTCGCCCTGTTCGGCCTTGAGGTCGATGCCGAGCGCGCCCGGATAGCCGAGCAACGGCGACGGCAGGCTGGCTTCGACGAAGAAGCCGCCATGCTCGACGACCTGACGGATCAGCGGTTCGGTGTGCGCGTCGTTGGTGGCGTAGAACGTGGTGTCCTTGCCGTACTTCTTGATCCACTTCGGCACGTTTTCGAGCAGGAACTGCTGCGCACCAACGACGCCGACGTCGCTCAGCGGATCGGGCGCGGTCTCGAAGACGAACTTGACGCCGAGGTCCTTACACGCCTGTTCGAAGATCATGCGCCGACGGGTCAGCGTCTCGATGCTCATGTGGCGCGGGAAGGAGATGTGCACGAAGGTCTTCGACCCGAGCTGCTTGGCGGCCCAGATCACGCGGTAGCCGGCGGAGACGAAGTCGTTGCGCATGATCAGGTCGGCGACCTTGCCGATGACCAGCGGATCTTCCTGCGGCACGCCGCCGAGCAGGAGGATGTCGGGACGCATCTGACGCACGCGGCGGAAGCCTTCGGTGGCACCCGGCACGGCCTGGTTCATCACGATCGCCTTCATCAGCGGATCGTTGGCCAGCGAAACGATCTGCGAGATCGTCGTTTCCTGTTCGGCGCTGAAGTTGTTGGGGTACGTCAGGTGCTGGATCATCCCGCCGTTCTTGACGTCGCCGTATTCCTTGATCATGGCTTCGGCGCCGCGGACTTCGTCTTCGCCCTGGTTCACCGTTCCGGTGATGATCCCGATGTGGTACTTC
The DNA here is from genome assembly GCF_041441355.1 of Propionivibrio sp. Lineage (GTDB taxonomy): Bacteria > Pseudomonadota > Gammaproteobacteria > Burkholderiales > Rhodocyclaceae > Propionivibrio. The sequence continues at coordinate 19,088 of NZ_JASDTF010000002.1, read as the reverse complement.
GCGGCAGCGAAGGCCTGGGAGAACGGCAACGCACTGCAAACGGCCAATGCGAGACACGCAATTGCTTTTCTTGCTGACAACATGCGACCTCCTCGTTTGTTATAAAGAGTATCCCTGGGTGTTGCCTGCCTTGCAGCGCCTGTACACCAACGACTTCTGGCGTCCGAATCGAGGCAGCCAACGCGTCAAACGTACAACTCAAGCCCCCACGATACTCCCATTTAGTTATTACAAAAAGCATATCAACGGTTTTTTCGCCGAAAATTGCACGCCTGCGTACCCGGCAACGCAAGACCCGCGTACAAAAACGCGCGCAAGCGGCCGCCTTGGATTTGGCAGCGTGCTGAATCCAAAGCAAAAACATCGTCAGGAGAAAAAACGGGGCCGCGCGTGGCGGCCCCGGCGTAAATACAACGCAGGCGGAAAGCTCGATGCAGCGGCCTTAATGCGGGCGGCGCCAACCGGCGCATTGCGCGCCGGCAGCCCAGCCCTTTCCGGCCCGCGCCAGGATGGGGCGCACGCCCCTGCTGGCGGCTACGGCCTTACAGCCGCCCTTCTTCCAAGGCGTGGCAAGCGACACGCACCGGGCCGGAATTGAGCAGTTCCGGACGCTCGTTCCGACAGCGCGCGTTGGCCAGCGGACAGCGCGGGTTGAAGGCGCAACCGCTCGGGGGATTGAGCGGATTGGGCACTTCGCCGGTGACCGGCGTACGCGCCCGCCCGGTGTCGTGCATTTTCGGGATCGCGTCGAGCAACATCCGCGTATAGGGGTGGCGCGGGTTGTCGAACAACTCGTGCTTGGGCGCCAATTCGACCAACCGCCCGAGGTACATGACCCCGACCTGGTCGCTGACATGGCGCACCACCGCGAGGTTGTGGCTGATGAACAGGTAAGTCAGCCCTTGCTCGCGCTGCAGGTCCTTCATGATGTTGAGCACCTGCGCCTGCACGCTGACGTCGAGCGCCGAGGTCGGCTCGTCGCAGACAAGGAACTCGGGGTGCGTCGCCAGGGCGCGCGCGATCGAGATGCGTTGCCGCTGCCCGCCGGAAAACTGGTGTGGATACTTGATCCCGTCCTGCGCCGCCAGACCGACCGACTGAAGCAAGGCCTCGACCCGGCCGCGCACGGCGTCGGGCGAGTTTTCGATGCCATGCTCGCGCAACGGTTCGGCGATGATGTCTTCCACCCGCCAGCGCGGATTCAGGCTGGCATAAGGGTCTTGGAAGATCATCTGGATACGGCGGCGCAGCTTGCGCCCTTCCGGCGTCTCGTACGCGGCATGCGCGTCCTCGCCGTCGAAGGAAAAGGCACCACGGGTCGGCGCGTAAAGGCCGACCAAGAGGCGCGCCACGGTACTCTTGCCGCAGCCCGATTCGCCGACCAGGGCCAGCGTCTGACCACGCTCGATCTCGAACGAAACGCCATCGACGGCACGCAGCAGCAGGCGCGGCTTGCGCTCGATCACCCGGTTCAGCCAGGGCGGAGAAACGTCGAAGGTTTTCGCCAGATCGGTGGCTTTGACCAGCGGCTCAGCGGCGACTTTTTTCAGTTCGGGCGCGTTCATGCGGCCACCTCCAGACGCGCTTCGTGCAACCAGCATGCGGCCTGGGTCTGTCCGGCGCACATCAGATCGGGGCGCACCTTCCGGCAGCGTTCCATCACCCGCTCGCAGCGCGGATTGAAGGCGCAGCCCGTGGGAATGGCGTTGAGGCGCGGCATGGCGCCATCAATCTGGTGCAGGCGCTCACGTTCGCCATCCATGGCCGGAATGCAGGACATCAGCCCGTCGGTGTACGGATGCGCCGGATGGTTGATGACGTTGTGCACCGGCCCGATCTCGGCGATCCGACCGGCATACATCACCGCCACCCGGTCGCAGGTTTCGGCGATCACGCCCATGTCGTGGGTGATCAGCATCACCGCCGCGCCGCGTTCTTTGCACACCCGCTTGAGCAGGGTGATGATCTGCGCCTGGATCGACACGTCGAGCGCCGTGGTCGGCTCGTCGGCGACGATCAACTGCGGTTCTGCAGCCAGAGCCAGGGCGATGACCACGCGCTGGCGCATCCCCCCCGAGAACTGATGCGGGTAATGATCGATGCGCTGCTCGGCGGCCGGAATGCCCGTGTCCTTGAGCAGCTCGATGGCCCGCTGGCGGGCTTCGGCGGCCGAAACCGGCAGATGGGTCATGATCGTTTCCGTCAACTGGCGGCCGATCGAATACAGCGGATTAAGCGAGGTCAGCGGATCCTGGAAGATCGCGCCGATCTTGCGGCCGCGGATCTTGCGCATCTCTTCGGGTGGAAGATTGTCGATGCGCTGGCCTTCGAGCAGGATTTCGCCCGAACTCACTTGCCCCGGCGGCTCCAGCAAACCGATGATCGAGGCGCCGGTCAGCGACTTTCCGGCACCGGACTCGCCGACGACGCCGAGAATCTCGCCCGGCGCGATATCGAAGGAAATGTCGTCGAGCGCGCGCAACACACCGCGACGGGTCGGAAATTCGACGACCAGATTTTTGACTTGTAAAAGACTCATGATGTTGCTCAGCGCAAGCGGGGGTTAAGCGCGTCGCGCAGCCAATCCCCAAGCAGGTTAACCGAAAGGGCGATAGTCACGAGCATCACCCCGGGGAAAATCGTGATCCACCATTCGCCGGAGAACAGGTAATCGTTGCCGATGCGGATCAGCGTCCCGAGCGAAGGCGAGGTCGGCGGCGCACCGACGCCGAGGAAGGACAGCGTGGCCTCGGTGATGATCGCCGTCGCCACCTGGATGGTGGCCAGCACCAGCACCGGACCGAGCACGTTCGGCAAGACGTGCCGGCGCATGATGCGCATCGGCGAGACGCCCGTCACCCGCGCCGCCTGGACGTACTCCTTGTTGCGCTCGACCAGCGTCGAACCGCGCACCGTACGCGCGTACTGCACCCAGCCGACCAGCGAGATCGAGACGATCAGCACGCCGAAGGCCAGCGCACCGTGCGCGTCCGGGAACAGCGCCCGCCCCACTCCGGCGATGAGCAGGGCAATCAGGATCGCCGGGAACGAAAGCATGATGTCGCACATCCGCATCAGCAGGCTGTCGACCCAGCCACCGAGGAAGCCGGCCAGCAGCCCCAGCGAGACGCCGAAGACGACCGAGAGGAAGACCGAGGCCAGTCCAACGATCAGGGAAATGCGCGCGCCGTACATCAGGGCCGAGAGAATGTCCCGCCCCTGATCGTCGGTTCCCAGCGGGAAGCTGAGATTGCCGCCCGCGCTCCAGACCGGAGGCAGACGCGCATTGCCGAGTTCGAGCGAGGCCAGGTCGAAGGGGTTGTGCGGTGCCACCCAGGGGGCGAACAGGGCGCAGAAAATGCAGATGAAGGCGATGATCGCGGCCAGAATGGCCGTCGGCGAAGTCAGGAAACTGTAGCCGACATCGCTATCGTAGATTTTTTGGTAGAGACTCTTCACGGTTGAACCTGTCTGTTGAATGCAGTCGTCCAGGCGGCCACACGGGCCCGCCGAAACGTTTTCGTCATGAATCGGGGCAGGAGACGCACCTTAGTGCCCCCCCGGCTTTTCCACGCGCAACCGCGGATCGACGGCGAAATAAAGCAGGTCGACGATCAGATTGATGACCACGAAGATCAGAGCGGTCAGGCACAGGTAGGCCGCCATGACCGGCACATCGGCAAACGAAACCGCCTGGATGAAGAGCAGCCCCATGCCCGGCCATTGGAAAACGGTCTCGGTGATGATGGCGAAGGCAATCAGGCCGCCGATCTGCAAGCCGGCGATGGTCATCACCGGAACCAGGGTGTTCTTGAGCGCGTGCCCGAAATGAACGGCGCGGTCGGAAAGTCCGCGCGCCCGGGCAAACTTGATGTAATCGGTCCGCAGAACTTCCAGCATTTCGGCCCGGACGAGGCGCATGATCAGCGTCAGCTGGAAGATCGCCAGAGTGATCGCCGGCAGGGCCATGTGGTGCCAGCCCTTGAGGGTGAGGAAACTCGTCGTCCACCACCCGATCCGGGTGACTTCGCCGCGACCAAAACTCGGGAACCAGTTGAGATTAACGGCAAAGATCAGGATCAGGACGATGCCGATCAGGAAGGTCGGCAGGGAAACCCCCAGCAGCGAGGCGGTCATCAAAAGCTGGCTACCGAAGGTCCCGCGCCGAAGCGCCGCGTACACGCCCATCGGAATCCCGAAACAAAGCGCCAGGAAGGCGGCCGCGAGCGCCAGCTCGAGCGTGGCCGGGAAGCGCTCGGCGACCAAAGTCGAGACTTTGCTCCCCTGGCGCAGGCTGAACCCGAAATCGCCCTGAACCGCATTGCTCAGGAAATGCCAGAACTGGGTCAGGATCGAATTGTTGAGCCCCAGTGCATCTCGGGCTTCGCGGATTTGCTCCGCGGTGGCGTCCTGCCCGAGCATGTGGGACACCGGGTCGCCGACGAATTGGAACAGCATGAACGCAATCAGGGCCACGCAAAGCATGACCAATACGGCCTGCGCCAGCCGCCTGAGAATGAAAGCAAGCATAGAATTACAGCACCAGAAAAAACCGGGGCGAACCCCGGTGTGGATCGATTACTTGACGTTGAGTGATCGCCAATCGACGCGGTTGTCGGCTCGATGGATGACGTCCACGCTCTTCTTCATGGCCCAGGGAATGATCTGGTTGTGCAGCGGAATGTGCGCGACATCCTCGTTCTGCAGGGCCAGGGCTTTGGTCAGCAGATCGGTGCGGACCGCCAGATCGGTTTCCTTGCGGGTCCGCTCGACCAGCGCGTCCATCTGCGGGTTGCTGTAGCGTCCGAGGTTATAGTTGCCGTCACCGCCATCGCCGACCGTACGAACCAGCGACTGCAGGGTGTAGAAGGCATCAAAGGTCGGCACGCCCCAGCCGAGCATGTAGATGCTCGCTTCGTAGCGCTGGATCATCGGGAAGTAGGTCGTCAGCGGCTCGGTACGCAGCTTGGCCTTGACGCCAACCTTTGCCCACATCGCGGTCACGGCCTGGCAAATCTGCTCGTCGTTGATGTAACGATTGTTCGGACAGGAGAAGTTCACTTCAAAGCCGTCCTTGTACCCGGCTTCTGCCAGCAGCTTCTGCGAAGCGGCCGGATCGAACGGAAGGCGCTTGTGAATTTCCTTGGTCCAGCCGTTGACCTGCGGGGCAACCATCGCTCCGGTGGGCTGACCGAGGCCGCGCAAGCTCACGCGGGCGATGGTGTCCATGTCGATGGCCTGATAGAGAGCCTTTCTGACGCGGACATCCTTGAGCGGGTTCTTGCCCTTGATGTTGCTGCCGGGCAATTCGTCGCGGAACTGATCCATGCCGAAGAAGATGGTCCGGTTCTCGACGCCGTCGATGACCTTGAGATCAGCATTGTTACGCAGGCGGGGCAGATCCTGCGGGCTCGGATCGAGAACGAAATCCACCTCGCCCGAAAGCAGTGCGGCCATACGGGTCGACACGTTCTTGACCGGGGTGTAAACGATTTCGGTGACGTTGGTTTCGGGCGACTTGTTCCACCAGTTGGGATTACGGGTCAGCACCATCTTCTGATCCGGCTGCCAGCTCTTCAGGATGAAGGGGCCGGTCCCGTTGGCGTTGCGGTGGGCAAAGTTCTCTTCCGAGGTCTTGATGTCCTTGGGCGCAACCGAATTGTTCTTTTCGGCCCAGGCCTTGCTCATCATCCGCAGCTCGGTGAGCTGGTTGAGCAACACCGGATTCGGATCCTTGGTGAAGATATCGATGGTATGGGCATCGACCTTGACGACTTTATCGATGCCGTTGGTAAAGACGGTGAAATTCGAGGTCTTGCTCATCGCCCGCTGGAGCGAGAACACTGCATCGTCGGCGGTGAAGTTCGAGCCGTCGTGGAATTTGACCCCGGTGCGCAAGGTCATGCGCATCTGGGTCGGGGTCACTTGTTTCCAGCTCGTCGCTAGAACCGGCTCCGGCTTGAAGGTCTTCGAGTTGTAGTAAACGAGCGACTCGTAGACTGCGGCGTGAACGCCGCTGCCCAGCGCATTGTTCTGCGAGTGGATGTCCCAGGTCGGGATATCGCTGGCACTGGTCCATTTGAAGGGTTTGGCGTGCACCGCGGTCGGCAACGCGAGCGGTACGGCACAGATTGCGGCGAACAGGGCCGCAAACAGCGTCTGGCGAGTTTTCAACACATGATCCTCCTTGCAGGTTGTTTTAATTACCAACGCCCGGGAATGACATCATGCCATTCCAGAACAATCGCGCCGCGATGGTAGCAACAAAACCCGGGACTGACCATTCCCCTTTTCTTCTTTCGATATAACCCAACGGAATTCATCGAAAGCATCACGAAATTGGACGGTTTCTCACGCCGCAACAAAACGTTATCATCACGCCATGAAAACACACATCATGCTGGTCGAGGATGACGAACGCCTCGCCGAACTCACCGCCGAATACCTGCGCAAGAACGACTTTGAAGTCGCCATCGAACCGCGCGGGGACGTCGCCGAACAACGCATCCTGCAGGAGAATCCGGAGCTCGTGATTCTCGACGTGATGCTGCCGGGCAAGGACGGCTTCGAGGTCTGCCGCGGCGTTCGGTCGCGCTACAAGGGCGTCATCCTGATGCTCACCGCGCGCGACGAGGACCTCGACCAGATCCTCGGCCTGGAGCTCGGCGCCGACGACTACATCGCCAAGCCCGTCCAGCCGCGCCTCCTGCTGGCGCGCATTAAGGCCCTGCTACGCCGCGCGCCGAGCGCCCAGGCCAGCGACCATGACGCCGAAGACGGAGAGCTCGCCTTCGGCAGCTTCCGCATCAGCCAGGCGACCCGCAGCACCCACCTCGGAACAGAGGGGATCGAGCTCACGACCGCCGAATTCGACCTGCTCTGGCTGCTCGCCAGCCACGCCGGCTCGGTGCTCTCGCGCGACGACTTGCTGCAACAGCTGCGCGGCATCGGTTTCGACGGGCTCGACCGTTCGATCGACGCCCGCATTTCGCGCCTGCGCCGTAAGCTCGGCGACGATCCGGAAAATCCGACCCGGATCAAGACGGTGCGCGGCAAGGGCTACTTGTTCAGCAAGCATGACTGGTAAGGAAGACGGCGACAACCGGCTTCTGGCGATCCTCGGGCGCTACAAGCCGGCGCCCTGGCGAGGGCGCGGGCGATACAGCCTCTCGCGGCTGTTCCTCAATTTCTACCTGCTGGTGATGGGCTCCTTCGTGGCCATCGCCTTCTTCGCCGACCTCGTCATCTCGACCGCAGTCAAGGGCATCACCGACGATTACACGCAACGCTTCATGCGCGGCACCATCGTCCTCATCGAGGACGAGCTGTTCCGCAAGCCGCGCTCGGAATGGCCCAAGACGATCAAGGCGATGGACAACAAGTTCGCCTACCGGCTCGACATCGTCCCGCGCTGGACCCTCAAGCTGCCGCCCAAGCAGGCCAACAAGCTCGACGCAGGCGAACTGGTCATCGACGCCGACGGCGACATCCTCTACCACCGCCTCAAGCAGACGCCGGAAATCCTCGTCGTCGGCCCGATTTCTTCGTCTGCGACCGGCGACCGTCCGCGCGCCCTGCCACTCGAACTGCGCATCCGTCTCCTGACCTGGAGCCTGATCGGACTGTGCCTCGCCGTCGCGGTGTGGTTCTGGGTACGCCCGGTGTGGCGTGACCTCGAGGCGCTGCGTCAGACCGCACGGGCGCTCGGCGACGGGCATTTCGAGACACGCGCCCCGGAAGCGCGCAGCCGCGCCTTCGAGCTGCTCACCGAAACGCTGAACGGCATGGCCGAGCGGATTCAGCGCCTGATCGCCACGCAGAAGGAACTGTCCAGCGCGATTTCGCACGAATTGCGCACCCCGATCGCGCGCATGCGCTTCGCCCTGGAGATGGTGACCGAGGCCGAAGCCCTCGACGAACGCGAACGCCTGGCCAAGATGATGGGCGTCGACCTCGACGAACTCGACAACCTGATCGACTCGAGCCTGACCTACTCCCGCTTCGAGCGCGAGCAGCCCGAACTCAACCTCACGCCGGTCGACTTCGAGCCCTGGCTCAACGACGAGGTCGACTCGCTGCGCATTCTCGGCCGCAATCACGAGATCACGGTCGACACCACCCAGTTGCCCGAAGGCCTGCAGGTTGAACTCGATCTGAAGAGCATGCCCTACGCCATCACCAACCTGCTTCGCAACGCGCTCAAATACGCCAAGTCGCGCATCGTGGTGAGTGCCGAGGTGATCGGCAACAGCATCCTGGTGCATGTCGACGACGACGGCATCGGCATTCCCGAAGCCGAGCGGCAGCGCGTCTTCTCCGCCTTCACCCGTCTCGACCGGTCGCGCGACCGGGCCACCGGCGGCTACGGCCTTGGTCTGGCCATCGTCCGCTTGGTACTCGAACAGCACGGCGGTAGCGCCGTCGCCGAAGCGTCGCCGCTCGGTGGCGCCCGTTTCAGCCTGCGCTGGCCCTTGTTACAGAGCGTCACAGAAAGCTGACGAAGGGGCTAATGACCCCTTCGGGACGCCCCCCCTATCATTGCGGCATCCCCTGTTGATCGACGGAGACGCCCGCAATGCTGCAAACCGCCCTGATCCGAGAACGCTTTCTGGCTGACGCACGCCGCCACCTCATGGCCGGTGAAACGACGGCGGAAACGCCGCGCCATCTCGACGAAAGCCAGGGCTGCGCCTCCCGGATGGATGTGGCGGCAGCCCACGTCCAGCACGCCGAATGACCGCCATGTCGGCGCCGCGCCCAGGCTTTCCCATTGCCGAAGGCATCGGCATCTTTGTTGGGGTGGTGGCTTGGGATTTATTGGCCGACGGACATCTGAACATCATCAAGGCCGCAGCCATCGCCGCCCCCTGCTCGCTCATCTGGTACGCCGTGCGCTGCTGGCGCCTCAAACGTAAGGACTGAACGCCAAGAGCAGCGCGCCTGCGACGAACATGAAAAGGGGGCCGCCACTGGCGGCCCCCTTTTCGTTGACGTCCCGGCCCGGAGCATCGCGACTCAAGGCCTAAGCAAGATCAATACTCCCAGAAGATCCGCTGCAGTTCCTTGCTGTCCTGCGTCACCGTCAGTGCCACCGACGCCAGGATCTTGGCTTTTTGCGGGTTGAGGTCATGCGCCACGACCCAGTCGTACTTGTCGTCGGGCTGCTCGGCATTGCGCAACACAAAGCCACCGGCATCCACGCGCGAAGAGCGGATGATCTGCAGCCCCTTGCCGCGCAACTCCTGCAGCGCAGGCACGACGTTGCCGCTCACCGAGCCATTGCCCGTCCCTGCATGCACAATGGCCTTGGCGCCTTTTTCGGCGAAGGCGCGGTAAGCGGTATCGCTGACGTTGCCGTACCCGTAGGCGATTTCCACCAAGGGCAGCGCATCGATCTTGTCGATGTTGAACTCGGAGTTAACGGTATGCCGCTTGGCTGGCAGACGGAACCAGTAGTTCTTGCCTTCGACCACCATGCCCAACGCGCCCCACGGGCTCACGAAGGCGCCGGTCTTGATGTTGATCTGCTTGCTGACGTCGCGCCCGCTGTTGATTTCGTCGTTCATCGTCACCAGCACGCCCTTACCGCGCGCATCCTTGCTTGCCGCAACGCTCACCGCATTGAAGAGGTTGAGCATCCCGTCGGCTGACATCGCCGTTCCCGGACGCATCGAACCGACGAGCACGATCGGCTTGTCACTACGCACCACGAGGTTGAGGAAGTACGCCGTCTCTTCCAGCGTATCCGTTCCGTGCGTGATCACCAGGCCGTCAACATCACCCTGTTTGGCCAATGCCGAAACGCGCTTGGCCAAAGTCACGAGATGGGTGTTGGTGAAACTTTCCGACGCGATCTGGAAAACTTGCTCGCCGCGCACGTTGGCGACATTGGTCAATTGCGGGATTCCGGCAATCAGTTTATCGACAGGCACCTTGGCGGCCTGATACGTGGCGCTGTTGGTGGCATCGGCCCCGGCGCCAGCGATGGTGCCGCCGGTCGCCAGGATGACGACATTGGCCTTGTTCTGTGCCAGCGCGGATGTGCAGAGCAGGAAGGCGGAGAGGAAGGGTACAACCCAACGCAATGCTTTGTTTCTCGACATGGTCAGCAACCTTTCGTCTGTAAAGTGGACAAGCCGTGAACAAAAAAACAATGCAGGAAGACGTTTTGTGCCCGCGCCGGCCTCCGGGCGCGAGCACTCGCTACTTCGGGAAAAGGAAAGAAACCGGACGCGCGGCACCACGTCATCGAAACGCGCTTTCTGCGCCCTCACTCAGGAAACACAGTGAGTCGCGCTCGCCCCTCCCAGTTAGCTTTTATTGTCCAACATATGCAATCTGAAGCCGGCTCAAGCACGCTACTCCCCAGCATCGCATTCGTCAAGCAATGCCCATTGACAGTACTCAAAGCACTCAAGAAAAAAGCAAGCCAAACGCCAAAAACAACAAATACAATGAAACAAACAACAAAATGATGTTAGTATTTGTCCGTGCATGGCGAAGGCAGTCCAAGCAATGCATGACCCTCCTTGGGCCATCTGACAACGATGGCAGTCCTCAACCGCGCCCCCGGGCGCGGTCTTTTTTTGCGCTCCAAAAACAGAATGCGCAATCTTCTGCCACCATTCAGGGCATCGTCACAAACCGTCACCGAACTGAGGCATAAGTGCAACAGAGTCGGAGGCACAAATCGATAGAATGGTCACATCTGTTTCAGCCCACCCTGCTGACAACATTTGACCCTCCCTGGCCCATCATCGAACGATGGGACCCTTAGACCGTGCCCCGAGGCACGGTTTTTTTTATCCTGCATTCGCGGATAACGGAGTGGAAAGCACTCGTCAGAAAGGTCGCCCGGAGACATCAAGGGCGTGAGGGTAGGCTTGAGACATCCCGCCTCACTTGGCCGCGCGACCTGGGCGCGGCCAAGCCGACACTGCTCAAGGCCGGGGCAACTCAACGGTCGCCGGAGGGCGCACGCGCAGTTCGCGTTGCGGGAAGGGAATCTCGATCCCGTGGGTACGGAAGGCCTGCAGGATCGCCCGACCGATGTCGGAGCGTACTCCACCGGTACCGTTCTCCGGGTCGGCGACCCAGAAACCGACTTCAAGATTGATCCCGCTGTCGGCAAAATCGACCAGCAAGGCGCCCGGCTCGGGATCGGCGAGCACCCGCGGTTGCTCCCGCGCCGCATCCACCATCAGGCGCATCGCCAGATCGAGATCCGTGTCGTAGCCCACCTGCACGGCCAGCGCCACCCGTACCCGGGTGTCGGCAAACGACAGGTTACGTACGATGTTGTTGACCAGATATTCGTTCGGGACGATCACGTCGGTACCCGAAAGCATGCGAATCACCGTGTAACGCGTGGTGATCTGGCTCACCGTCCCGGTCGTCTTGTCGTCCACGGCCACAAGGTTGCCCAGGCGGATCGAACGATCGAGCAGGATGATGAAGCCGCTGACATAATTGCTGGCGATCTTCTGCAAACCGAAACCGAGGCCGACCGCCAACGCGCCGCTGAACACCGACAGCGCGGTGACGTCGATGCCGACCAGCGACAGGCTACCGAGCAGTGCCACCAGCGTCAGCACCGCCTTGGCCACCCGCGCCAGCACTTCGCGCAGGTTGCCGTCGAGGTTGCTCGCGGCCAGCAGCCGGTTCTCGATCAGGCTGGCGAACCAGAGCGCCAGCAGCAAAGTCGCGCTGACCGTCAGGAGGCCGTTGATCAGCAGCCACAGGTTGAACTCCTGCTTCCCCACCCCGAAGCTGACGTGCTCGAGCGCGGCGATCAGCGGCTGGGCCAGACCGCTCAGATGCAGTACCACCGCCCCCCAGATGGCGAGGCTCAACCAGCGCTCGAAACGGCTCAGCCATTCGCCGTTGGGCATCACGCACCGCAGCAGATACACGAGCAGGCGCGCCAGCGCCCAGCACGTGAGCAGCGGCGCAGCCAGGGCGAGCAGGCTGAGGTGCGGGACTTCCAGGTCCTCCAAGACACGACGCAGGACAACGACGAGAGCCAAGGCGACCAGCGGGAAGGCCACCCGTTTCAGTCCACCGGCGCCGAAGGCCGCCAACCCGCGGCCCGGAGCGCTCGTCGCGGCGCCGGGCGTCGTCCCGCGACGCAGACGCAGGGTCAGGAGCCAGGCGAGGCCCAGCACGGCCAACAGGCCCGCCAAGACCCAGTAGAACTCGACGAAGCGAACGTCTTGCCAGAGTTCGCCGAAGAGGGAAAAAAGACGCGCTTCTTTCATCGACGCTCCATGACAGCGGCAAAGAAACCATCGGTCGAATGCAGGGACGGCAAGAGTTGCAGCATGCCCTCCGACGACCCAGACAATCCGGCGACACCCTGGCGCGCCAGAATTTCCCCCGCATCCAACAGAGCAAAGTCAGGATGCGCGGACAGGAAAGCCATGACCACCTCGCGGTTCTCGGCGGCCAACAGGCTGCAAGTGGCATAGACAAGACGACCGCCCGGTTTGACCAACGTCGAGGCCGCGGCCAGGATCGAAGCCTGCTTGACCGTCAGTTCGGCGACGCTGGCCTCGCTCTGGCGCCACTTGAGGTCGGGGTTGCGGCGCAGGGTGCCGAGTCCCGAACACGGCGCATCGACCAGCACCCGGTCGAGCTTGCCGGCCAAGCGCTTGACCTTGGCGTCGTGCTCGCGCTCGATGCGCACCGGATGGACGTTGGAAAGGCCCGAGCGCGCCAGGCGCGGCTTGAGTTTGGCCAGCCGCTTTTCCGACACGTCGAAGGCATACAGCCGCCCCTGCGAGCGCATCAAGGCACCGAGCAGCAAGGTCTTGCCGCCGGCACCAGCACAGAAGTCGGCGACCATCTCGCCGCGCCGTGGTTGCACCAAGAGGCCCAGCAGCTGGCTGCCTTCGTCCTGTACCTCGACGCTCCCGTCCAGGAACAAGGGATGACGCGCCAGTGCCGGCTTGCCCTCGAGGCGGATGCCGTAAGGCGAGTACGGGCACTCGCTCGCGGCGATCCCGTCCGCTCGCAGGCGGGCCAGCACTTCGCCGCGTTCGGCCTTGAGCGTATTCACCCGCAGGTCGAGCGGCGCGCCCTGCACCAGGCTGGCGGCCAGCGCCTCCAAGGCCTCCGGCTCGTATTGCGCCGCCAGCGTTGTTTCCAGCCAGTCGGGCAGGTCGTGGCGCACGGCCGCGGGCAGCGCCGCACTGTCGACGCGCTTTACACCGGCCAGCCATTCGGACTCGCCGTTACGCAGCACCGGTTCGAGTTCACGCAGGTTGATCCCCTGCCCGCAGAACAGCGCCGCCAGCACCAGCGCGCGCGATTCGGCGCGCGTACCGCAACGGGCCAGCAGCGAGCGCTTGCGGCGCAGTACGGCGTAGACGGTTTCGGCGACGAAGGCACGGTCGGAACCGCCCATCTGGCGATGCTCGCGGAAGTAGCGCGAGACGATCGAATCGGCCGGCGCATCAAAACGCAGGAGTTGGCTGAGCAGGGCCTCGGCGTGGCCGAGAAGGGCGGGAGAAAAACGCTTCATGTGGACTATTCGGGACTCATCAAGATTTCGGTGGCAACCTGCACCAGGCTCTCGCCTTGCGGGTCGAGATGGCGAATTTTAACCGGGAGCATCAGGTAATCGTAAGCCAACCACAGTTCGGTGGTGTTCGCCCCCGGCGCGCGCAGGTGCAGGGTGCGCATCGTCCCGGCCGGCAACTCGAGCACTTCGTCGCCCAAGACTTCGAGCCGGTACTGGCCGTACTTCTTGCCCGTCGCCAGCGGCAGCACCATACCCTGGCGCACCTCGGGCAGGTAACCTAATTGGTAGTTGAAGGAGAGCAGATCCTGAGCGCCCCGGTCGAGCGCTTGTGGCGCGCGGTCGCCGATGCGCACAGTCATTTGTTCCCAGTCGAAGGCCGCGCGTTCGCGTACCGCGCCGTTGCGACGAACGACGAAATCGTCCGGGCGCAAGCCTTCGGCCGTCATTTCGCCCCGGCTGACCATCTCGATCCGCACGGCTTTGAAAAGCCACACCAGGCCCGTCGTTTCGAGCTGCGATTCGATCCGGTAACGGCCATCGGCGATCTGCCAGACGTGACGCGCCGTCCCGATCTCGAAGCCCTGATCGCCACGTTCGACGCGGAAATTGACGCGCCCATGCTCGGGAATTTTGTGCGCATCCGCCGGCGAAGCGGGCGCCGGCGTTCCGGTTTGTGCATCGGCGGAGGCCTTAGCACTCTGCACAACGTCTTCGGCGACGTCCGGCCCCGGGAGCAACGGCGGCACCGCAGTGTCGGCGGCTTGCTCCGTCGTCAGTGGGACGGCCTTGGCCGCCGGTTTTGTGCGCGGGCGGGGTTTGGGCGGCGGTTTCTCGGGCTCCGGTGGCGGCCGTTCGAGCGGCCGCATCTCGGCCAAGATCGGGGTCGGTTCGGGCTCATAGCTTTCGACCTGCGTTCCGAACAGCACCACCGCATGCAGCCCGAGCGAGGCGGCGAAGGCGAGGAGCAGCGCCAGCGGCATGCCGCCCCGCCGCTAGCGGAGGTCCGGCGCGAGCAGTGCCTGCGTCGTCCCGTGTTCGCCCCGCACGCGCACGCACGCGCCGTCGAGGTGCAATCGCCCTTCGACGAACCAACGCACGGCCAGCGGATAGAGGCGATGCTCCTGCACCAGGACGCGCGCCGCGAGACTGGCCTCATCGTCGCCATCGACGACGGGCACCGCGGCCTGGGCGATGATCGGTCCGTGGTCGAGGGTCGGGGTGACGAAATGCACCGTGCATCCATGCACGCGCACCCCGTCGGCCAGTGCTCGACGGTGGGTATGCACACCGGGATAGGCGGGGAGCAGAGAGGGATGGATGTTGATCAGGCGTCCGGCGTAGCGATGCACGAAGCCGTCGCTCAAGATGCGCATGAAACCAGCAAGCACCACGAGGTCGGGCGCGTAGGCGTCGATGCGCGCCGCCAGCGCGAGGTCGAAACTGGCGCGATCGGGGTACCCGCGGTGATCGAGCGCCTCGACGGGCACGCCGCGTTCGGCCGCCAGCGCCAGGCCTTCGGCGTCGGGACGGTTGGAGAGCACGGCGGCGATGCGCACCGGCAATGGTTCGTTGGCAATGGTGTCGAGCAGGGTCAGCATGTTGCTGCCCCGCCCGGAAATGAGGATGACGATGGACTTCATTTGATTCCCAGGGCACCGACGGGCAGGAACACCGCAGTCGCGACACTTTGAGTGACGCGGGTGATCGTGCGCCCATTTTTGTCGGCCATGATGCGCGACATGAAATCGAGCAGGCCGATAATGCGGCCGAACTCGCGCTCAAAGCTCAGATTCGGATTGTTGCGGTCGAGTTCATTCGAGTACAGCAAAATTTCGCCGTGCGCGTTGCGCGCCGAAGACAGCTTCCACACCGCGATCTCGAAATTGCGCGCGCAATTGTAGAGCTTTTGCGCATCGAGGTCGTCGAGCACGTAGAAATCGTCCTTGCCCTCGAAAGCCGCGTAGGTCATGCCCAGAAGCCCTGCCATCACGCCCAGGACGCGGTCGCCACGGTAGTTCGGCCCGAGCGCGAAAAGGGTGGCCGCACCTTCACTCCGACCTTCGAGTTCGGGGAAGTTGACCGCTCCAGCGAACAGGCGCCGCAGCGCGGCCTCCTGGCTGACCTGACCGGCGCGCTGCCATTCGACGGGATTGCGCCGGTAGAGCTTGTCGGCGATGCGCCGCAGCCCGGCGACCACCTCGGCGCGACTGAGGTCGATCACCCGGTCGATCTCGGTCTTGGCCAGGTAGCGCGGATCGAAACGGTTTTCCCGCCGCCCGGCCGAGTCGACCTGCGTGGCGCAACTGGCGACCAACAGCCCGGACAGGGCGATGGCGAGGAAGGTGGGACGGAACATGCCTCATGATTACTTAAAGCGTACCTCGCCGCAAGCACGCCGCCCCCCCGGCGCCGTCCCGATTCGCCGGTATAATCTCGGGCATGCAAGAGACACGCCGCATCCAGCTTCTTCCCGACCTGCTCATCAGCCAGATCGCCGCCGGCGAGGTGGTCGAACGCCCCGCCTCGGTGATCAAGGAACTCGTCGAGAATGCCCTCGACGCGGGCAGCTCCGCCATCCAGATCCAGCTCGAGGAGGGCGGCGTCAAGCTCATCCGCATCACCGACGACGGCCGCGGCATCGCCCGCGACGACCTCGCGCTGGCGCTGACCCGCCACGCCACGTCCAAGATCGCCTCGCTGGCTGACCTCGAAAGCGTCGCCACCATGGGCTTTCGCGGCGAAGCCTTGGCCTCCATCGCCGCCGTCGCCCGGCTGACGCTGACCAGTCGGCGCGGCGACGACGGCCACGCCTGGCGCCTGGCTGCGCACGACGACGCCGAGCCGCAACCGGCCGCGCTGGCCGCCGGCACGGTGGTCGAGATGCGCGACCTTTACTACAACACGCCGGCGCGGCGCAAATTCCTCAAGTCCGAAGCGACCGAGTTTGCGCACTGTGCCGACGCCGTCAAACGCATCGCCCTCGCCCATCCGGCGGTGGCCTTCACCCTGACCCACAACGGCCGAACCAGCCTGCACCTCGCAAAGAGCGACGCACGCGGCCGCGCCGCAGCCATCCTGGGCGACGATTTTCTGCACGAGTCGCGCACCGTCGAAGCCGCCGCCGGGCCGCTGCGCATCACTGGCCTGTGCGCTCAACCAGCGCATTCGCGCGCGCGCAACGACGCCCAGTATTGCTACGTGAACGGCCGCTTCGTGCGCGACAAGCTGCTCACGCACGCGCTGCGCGAAGCCTATCAGGACATGCTGCACGGCAGCCGTCACCCGGCCTACTGCGTGTTCCTTGAGGTCGATCCGGCCACCGTCGACGTCAACGTCCATCCGGCGAAAACCGAAGTCCGTTTCCGCGATGGTCGCGCCGTCCACCAGTTCGTCTTCCACGCCGCGCAGCGCGCCCTCTCGGCGCCGCTCGCCGGCCCCGCCGAACTTGCCGCGACCACACCAAGCCGCACGCTGGAAGCGCCTTCCGACGCGCCCTCCAGCCGGCCTGCAGCGCCCGTCCCGCTTGCCTCCCAGGCCACACCCTCTCCGGCACCGACACGCGCGAATGCTCCGACCTGGTCGCCACGGCAAGACAGCCTGCGCATCGCCGAACCCGCCGTCGGCGCCTACTACGCGTTCAGCGCGGCCGCACAACGCGCAGCGACGCCCGCCGAGCCCGCACCCGAACGCCCCGTCACCGAAGCGCCGGGGACCGCCGCCAGCGCGGCACAGGAAGAGACTGCGCCGCCGCTCGGCTACGCCCTCGCCCAGTTGCACGGCATCTACATCCTGGCGCAGAACGCGCAAGGGCTGGCGCTGATCGACATGCACGCGGCGCACGAACGCATCCTTTACGAAAAGCTCAAAGGCGCCTTCGACGGCCGTGCGGTCGCCACCCAGTCCCTGCTCATCCCGGCGGTATTCAACGCCGAGGCACTCGACGTCGCCGCTGCCGAAGAACACGCCGAGGCCTTGCACACGCTCGGCTTCGACCTCGCGCCAATGGGGCCGACCCAGCTTGCCGTGCGCGCCGTCCCGGCCCTTCTTCAAGCCGGCGACCCGGCCGCGCTGGCGCGTGCCCTGCTCGCCGAGTTGCGCGAACACGGCGTCAGCCAGCTGATGACTGCCCGCCGAAACGAACTGCTGGCAACGATGGCTTGCCACGGAGCCGTTCGCGCCCGGCGCCAGTTGTCGGTGCCGGAGATGAACGCCCTGTTGCGGCAGATGGAAGCCACCGAACGCGCCGACCAGTGCAATCACGGCCGCCCCACCTGGACCCAGCTCTCGCTTGCCGAGCTCGACCGTCTTTTCCTGCGCGGCCGCTAGCCGACGCACACGCCGGCGCCAACCCATGCCACTCGAATCCCGCTCGACCGCCGCCGTTGCCCTGCCGGCGCGCCCCAAAGCCATCCTGCTCATGGGCCCGACCGCCAGCGGCAAGACTGCGGCCGCCCTGGAACTGGCCCGGCACTTCCCCATCGAACTGATCAGCGTCGACTCGGCCCAGGTTTTCGTCGACATGAATGTCGGCACGGCCAAGCCAGACGCAGCCACGCTGGCCGCCTTCCCGCACCACTTAATCGACCTGATCACGCCGGAAGAAGCGTATTCGGCCGCCCGCTTCCGCAACGACGCCCTGGCCTGCATGGCCGACATCGTCCGACGCGGACGGATTCCGCTGCTCATCGGCGGAACCATGCTCTACTACAAGGCGCTGCTCGAAGGTCTGGCCGAACTCCCTGCCGCCGACCCGGCCATCCGCGCCGAGATCGACGCACTCGCCGCCACCCACGGCTGGCCGGCGGTGCATGCCGAACTGGCGCGCGTCGATCCAGAAGCCGCGCGTCGTCTGCACCCGACCGACAGCCAGCGCCTGCAAAGGGCGCTGGAAATCTACCGCTTGAGCGGAATTCCAATGAGCGCCCTGCTCGCGCAAGGCGAAAAGCAAACGCCGGCTTACGACTACCTCGCACTCGGTTTGCTTCCCTCCGACCGCGCCGTTCTGCACACGCGGATCGCCGCGCGGTTCGACGAGATGCTGGCGCAGGGGCTCGAAGACGAAGTGAGCGCGCTCAGGCAACGCTACCGCCTCTCGCTCGAGTTACCGTCGATGCGCTGCGTTGGTTACCGTCAGGTGTGGGAAGCACAAGACGGGCGGATCCCGCGCGGCGAGCTGCGCGATCGCGGCATTTACGCCACGCGGCAACTGGCCAAACGCCAGCTCACCTGGATGAAGAACACCCTGCGCCCCGAGCTTTTCGACAGCCTGAGCGCGGACGTGCTCGACCGGCTGAGCGCTCGAGTGAGTACTTTTCTGGAATCTGGCGAAACGCGCGCCTGATCTACCCGCCAGTTAGCTGTCGTAGGCTGCCGTCACAAACCCAGGAGAAGACCACCGAATCCGCCCCGGATTCGTTTCCCCCGCGCACACGATCGTCGCCCCCTTTGCTGGATTACCGCCCCCACGACATTTCCCGCACGATGCACGTCGCTTCACCGACGCGGTTGTGGCGTGTTTTTGGTAGGTATTGGGAGGTGTTTTGCTGAGGTTTTTGTGTGGGTAAAC
>NZ_JASDTF010000001.1:0-7207 GCF_041441355.1 Propionivibrio sp. | reverse complement strand
TGCCGGCGGTGGACGCCGGATTTGTGCGGGAATCGACCGCCGTTAACAGGTGAGGACGGTCGAGGTCTCGGTTCCGCGATTGAAAACGAGGATCGCCGTCTTGCCATCGCGCCAGGTCGCGTAGCCGAGGAGCTGGTCGATTGCTTCGCCGAACGCCTTCGGCCCCTTCCAGAACTTGCACTCGGCAATGAAGACGTTGCGGTCGCCCTCCCGTAGAAGGATGTCGGTCTTACCTCCCATGTTGAAGGTCTCGCCCGTCGCCTTTCCCTCAAACTGGCCGTTGAGCTGCACAAGGAAGTGCTGCCGCAGGGCTTCCTCGTTCATGGCCTTGAAGGCATCGGGGCTGCGCTCCATCACAAGCGCCATGTCCTGAACCACTTTCAGAATGTGCTCGTACAACTCCATGGCGAGCGCCGGTTCCGGCTTGAACTGCGCCGTTGTCGTAGGCGGCAGGGTCGGGATTGCCTTGCGCCTGATCGTCGGGAGCGCGTAGGTCTTCGGCGCGTCGGCGCGTCGCCGGATCGGGATACCGAGCGCCTCCGCGCGCTGTGACTGCGCGAGCAGCCGCTCGCGCCGCTGGTGGATCGACTGCCCTGCAGCGGCGGGGAGGTTCTGGTTGTGCGTGTCGATCATCGCACGCTGCCATCCCAGATGCTGCTCAATCTCTTTCAGGGTCTGTTCGACAAGCGCTCGGATGTCGCGGGGCTGGTCGGCAGGTGTGTCGTACCGAAGAACGACCTCGTTCTTTTCGATGACGGCGCGGGGCGGGTTGAGCGAGTAGGTGCTGGCCTTCGCGTAGAACAACTCGCTCTCGCCCTCAAACGGGATGCGGACCTCGACGCGCTCGCCCGCCACCATGACAGGGCGGCTTCGGTCGTCGATCCAGCGCATCGGATCGTGCCGGACATCGACCGGCACATCCTCGTGATTGGCATACCATTGGTCTCGCTGCAGCGTGATCGGCGTTATGCCGTATTTCTCAACCAAGTAGTGCTTCAGGTCCTCGGGGGGTGTATTGAGAAGCCGGTTTTCGTCGAGTCCTTCGACCTCCCGTTGCATCTTCTTCAAGGTTAGTCGTATGGAATGGTCGAGATCGTGAGTGACGAACAGAAGTCCTTTGCTCTTGTCGATGGTGCCGAACATACTCCTCGCCCTGTCCTTAATCCGATAGTCTTTGTCTTCGCCGTGTGTTCAGAACCCGCACCCCGACTGATGAGGCAGTCCTACTCACGCCCCCCCTCGATCACTTGCAGCACTGGCCGTCGCGGGCGGCTCTGCGCCTGCGCATCACCTACCAGCGCGGTCAGCGCCAAGCCGAAGACCAACTCGTCGAGTTCGTTGACGTGTACGGCGAGTTGATCGGCTACATCGGCGCGCGTCATGCGATCCTCCCGCAGCGCGGCGAACACCTTTTGGAAGACCTGTGACGTCTCCCGGGGCGCGCTATTTGGCTCTGACTTCTGGTAGCCACGTTGCGCCATCTCGATGCACAGCGATCTGTAGTGCCACTCGTTGACAAGCTTCAGATCTTTCAGCCTGTAGGCAAGCGCTGCGACAGAGACGGTCCAGAACACCTTGTGTGAGACCAGTTGGTCTACGGTGGCCATGACAGGCGCGTTGGCCAGAACGCTTCCTTCCGGCATGAGAAACGCCGATGCGAACTCGTTGGCCTGGCGCTCGGCGTCCTTGACCTTCGGGCCAGCATGACGATGAAGGACCAAGTGCCCGAGTTCATGGGCGGCATCAAAGCGGCTGCGTTCACAGGACTTCATCGTGTTGAGGAACACGAACGGCGTAGACGCATGCCACATGGAGTAGGCGTCCACGTGGGCAGTGTCCAGCGACAGCGAGAACACCCGCACGCCACGCGCTTCCAGCAGATGCACCATGTTCTTGATCGGCAACTCGCCGAGACCCCAGATTCGGCGCAGTGCGGCTGCAGCCGCAGCAGGGCTGGACTCTTGGCTGAGGTCAGGCAACTGCGCCGCCGGCAACTCGAAGCGCTGCTCGATCCACTCGTTCAGCATGAGCGCAACCGCGCCAGCGCCTAGCGCTGCGTCCCGTTGGCCGGCGGTCATCTTCGACATGGAGCGGAAGCTGACTACGTCGGGTGTCACCTCCTGTACGTCCGATCCAACAAAAAACTGCACCGGGAAGTGCAGTTGGTCAGCTAGAGCGAGGAGCCGTTCTCTTTCAGGTTTGTACTCTCCGCTCTCGTACGCGGTAACCGCCCGCACATCTGCGCCGATGAGCTCTGCCAACTTCCTCTTTGTGAGCCCTCGACGTCGACGAGCAAGGCCTAGGCGGTTCGGGTTGAACTCTGCACCGTAGCTCATGCCTTCCGCCGAACCGCAACGTCGATGTCAGGCTGGACAGGGGGCGTGATCACCACCTGTTCGCCATCGAGCGGCAGAGCCCGCAAGATGATCCGTTCCTGCCACACGGAAACGCGGCCGTCGCTACCGACGTCCAGCGGCAACGACAGCTCCGCACGCAACTCGTTCTTCGCGTGGTGTGCCAGCAAGATCCAGGTCGTCACCTTCTCGTCTTCGTCTTGAAGCGGCACGGGCGATTCCATGCCCGGCAGGTAGAGCTGCAAGCTCCGGTTGATCTCGATGGCGCCTGCGGTGTTCGGTCCTTTTGAAGAGGTTGTAGCAGGCTCAGCGTGCGGAATGCCAGTTGCCTCGTTGCCGGTGGAGACGATGATCGAGATCGAGCCGTCGGGGCTCACGGTCTTCGGCGAGTTCTGGTCGTTGAAGCGCGTCCAACCCTCGGGCTTCAGCACGTCACGCAGCGTACGAACTGCTTCGCTCCACGCCGCGATGGGCGGGAACAGCGGGGGGTGGTTCTCGGTGCAGTTGGACTTGGCGATGTAGCCAGCCATGACTGCTCGCAGCAGCGCCGCTTCGGTCAAGCCGAGCTGCTGCAGGCGTGAGAGGACAGAGGAGGGTTCAGAGTGCAGAATGGCATTCATGGTGGCTTCCGGAAGTTCAGCTTCCCGAAATCTTACCACAATTGATATTGACAAACAGGAAGTTGGACTTCCTCCTTTCTTAATATCCGCAAGGGGCTGAGCGACCGCTTGATCCCATGCTGAAGTACCAGGCTGGGTACGTGCTGCCACTCGCGCTGGAGCGCGGAGCGCCTGCAGCCGTTGCACTCCGGTCATTGGGGCGAAAAACCCGAACTGCCGTTGAGGGTGGGCTCAAGACGGTCGCAGGTGGCTCAGCCAAGCTGACCAGCGAGTTCGAGAGTGAAGGTCACAGTCCGGCCATCGGGCGCTGTTCGTCGGTCAAGCCGGTCGGGCCGGTTAAGGCTGGCTGTTGCCGCTCGCCGCGAGCAGTGCTGGCCGGCGGCTTTCGATTCGAAGCGATTGGTCATTTGTGCTGACGAGGCAAATGGAAGCAGTCGCTATACGTTGAGGCTGGGCCACTGACGTATCGGCGGGGTATGGTACAAACCTCATCACCTTCAGGTTAGGCAATAATGCCTTTGGACTTCACGCCTCCCCGCGCGCGCCCGACACCAAGATATTCTATTAGCATCGTCGAAATGCCGTTCGGGCCGCGCTCCGAACGCTTGTTAGTCAGGCTCATCAAGTTGCCATTCAGATAACGCAGTGACCTTGAAGACGAAACGCCCGCAGCTGGAAGAAACCACTGCCTGTATCGGACAACAACTCAGGAAGACCAGAATGGCGAATGATCCTGCCGGCTCGACTTGGAAAAAGTGGGACTTGCACGTCCACACGCCGTCGTCGGTCGTGCACAACTACCCCGGCGCCAATCAAGACGATGCATGGGAAGCCTTCCTTCAAGACCTCGAGTCCCTGCCGCCCGAGTTCAAGGCCATCGGCATTAACGACTACATCTTCATTGATGGATACGCACGGGCGCGCAAAGCCAAGCTCGAACAAGGTCGACTAAGAAACATCGACCTGCTGCTGCCCGTCATCGAGCTTCGCTTGGACAAGTTCGCCGGGGTGGTGAAAAAGGAGAAGGACGGCACCTACTCGCAGTCCGGCTGGAACCGAATCAACCTGCACGTCATCTTCGACGCGATGGACCCCGAGGTCATCCAGCAGCAATTTCTCAACTCGCTGACGCCCAGCTACCAACTGATCCCGGACTCCAGCGACTGGGGCGGCAAATGGAAAGGAGTCATCACCCGCGACAGCTTGTTCGAACTCGGAAAGATGATCGTAGAGTCGGCGCCGACTGACAAGCGAGGGGACTACGCTCCGTACCTGCAGGAGGGCTTCAACAATTTGTGCGTGAGCTTGGAGAAGGTGCTCGAGGCTCTTGACAAGCCCTACTTCACTGGAAAAAACCTGGTCGCGGTAGGCAAGACCGAATGGGACAACCTGAAATGGGATGACCAGTCCATCGCCGAGAAGCGCAACATCATCAATCGGGCCGACTTGGTCTTCACTGCTTCCGCCAATCCGGCCGCATACGATGCGGCCCGCAAGAAGCTCTCAGATTCCAACGTAAAGGCCACGCTACTCGACTGCTCCGACGCCCACGCGCCGAGCAGCTCAGAGAACAAGGACCGCATCGGCAACTGCTTCACCTGGATCAAAGCCGACGCTACCTTCGACGGCTTGGTCCAGAGCATCACCGAATTCGAGGACCGCGTGTTCATCGGCGACGCGCCGCCCAAGCGCCTGCTGGTCGAGGCCAACCGTACCAAATACGCAGCCAAGATCCGCATCGGCCGTAAGCCCGGCTCCACGCTGGCAGATACTTGGTTCAACGTGGATATGCCGTTGAGCCATGATTTGGTCGCCATCATCGGCAACAAGGGCAGCGGTAAGAGCGCGATGGCCGACATCGCCGCGTTAGCCGGCGACACGAAGAACTTCAAGAGCTTCTCGTTCCTCAAAGACACGCGCTTTCGGAATCCGAGGAACAAGCTCGCGCAGCACTTCCTCGGCGCGCTGTGCTGGTACGACGGTACCGAATCCGAACGTCCGCTTGACCAAGATCCGTCCGAGACCAGCGTGGAGCGAGTGAAGTATCTGCCGCAGAGCTACCTTGAAACGCTGTGCAACGAGCTCGGCGACGGCGGCTCGGCGACGTTCGACACCGAGCTGCGCAAGATCATCTACACGCACGTTCCGGAAGAAGCCCGCCTGGGCTACACCTCCATGGACGAACTTCTCGATTTCAAGGTCGCCGAGATTGACAGCGCGCGGGAGCAGGTCATCAAGGAGATCTCGAAGGCCAATGCCGAAATCTTGCAGACCGAGCGCCGGCTCACGCCGGAGTTCAAACAGTCGCTGCAAGAGCAGCTCGACGCCAAGATCGCCGAGTTCAACGCCCTGGTGGCGTCGAAGCCCACCTCGGTGGAAGACCCCACGGAGTCAGAAGCAGCACAGGAAGAATCGAAGGCCGCCACCGAGAAGATTCAGGCGCTTGAGGACGAACTCAAAAGGCTGCGAGAAGAAGAGAAGCTGCTTCGCGACAAAAAGGCCGCCGACGCCAAGCGCCAAGCCGTTCTGAGCCGAATTGTCCAAGCCGTCACAAACCACAAGAAGGTCCACGACCAATTTCTGATGGAGTTAGCTCCCATGCTGGCCGAGGCCGGTGCGGACTTGAAGGCCTCCGAGGTGGTCGAGTTGAAAATCGACACCACGAAACTCGACGCGCTTGCCAAGGCCGCCAAAGAGTCGATTGCCGGCGTGGACGCAGCACTCGCCGATCAGGAGCCTACGGGCCTATTCAAGCGTCGCGAGGTGGCCGAGGCAGCGATGGCTAACATCAGGAGCAAGCTCGGCGAAAGGCAGCGCCTGTTCATCCTCTTCAAGGATCAGGTCGCTAAGTGGGAGCAGTCCAAGGAGGTGCTTGTTGGAAACAAGGACAAGCCACAGTCGATTGAGTGGTTCAAGGCCGAGATCGAGTCATTGAACGCCCTGCCCAGCAAGCTGACGGCTCTACGCGCGAGCCGGGTAGAGCTCGCCAAGGCGGTCCATGATCAGATCGGTAAGACCGTCGAGGAATACCGCCGGCTTTATGAGCCGGTGCAGCAGTTCGTCAAGTCCGCTGCCCAGATGGAGATGCACCTACCGCTGGACTTCGACGTGCGCATCGAAGAGTCGAACTTCCAGGAGCAGTTCTTCCTCCGCATTAATCGGCAGTCGCGCGGCAGCTTCTCAGGCGTGGACGAGAGCAACCAGCTCATGCGCGGGCTGCTCAAGGAGGTCAACTTCGGAGACGTGGACTCGACTCTGAAATTCCTCGAAACCATCGACGACATGCTGCACTACGACAGACGCGAATCCGGTGCTAACCGCGAGACCCGGATCGGCGATCAGCTCCGCAAGGGCGGCGAGCCTCAAGACATCCTCGACTACCTCTACGGCATGAGTTATCTGGCGCCGAGGTATTCGCTGACGTTCGACCAGCAAGAGATCAGCCAACTATCGCCCGGCGAGCGTGGCCTGCTCTTGCTCGTCTTCTACCTACTCGTGGACAAGGATGACATCCCAATCATCATCGATCAGCCCGAGGAGAACCTAGACAACCAGACCATCTTCAAGGTGTTGGTCAAGTGCATCAAGGCGGCTAAGCAGCGGCGCCAAGTCATCATGGTGACGCACAACCCAAACTTGGCGGTGGTCTGCGACGCCGAGCAGATCATTTGCGCGACCTGCGACAAGGCGACCAATACGTTCAATTACGTTTCTGGTGGTATCGAGTCGCCAGTGATCAAAAACATAGTCGTTGAAATCCTTGAAGGCACCGAGCCGGCCTTTAAGAATCGGAAGCGCAAGTACGGTCTTTGATGGTAATGGGCTGGGGGCACTTGGGCCCTAAATCCACCGCCGTTGGTCACACTGAACGACTGCTTAATGTCGGTTGACGGTCGCAGCGGAAGCAGCCGCGTGTGATGGCTTCCGCTGCACTCCGGTCATTGGGGCGAAAAATCCGAACGGCTGTTGAGGGTCGGTACTTCCAGTTGGCAGGATGGAGAAGCCGCCGTTCATCGTCGCCTGACGCTCGAACGGCTGGTGCCCAGCACATTGCTGCCTGAGTGCGCCATCAAGCCACCGGCAGCTGAGGCCGAGCAGTTCGCATCGGCTGTCCGGCAGGTTTCAGAGCGGAGCCGTCGCTTGGGTGGCTGCTATGCTGTAAGGGCGACGGGCAGCACTTGTTTAGCTTTGTTCGACGCCTGCCCCTGCCTCGCGGCGATGAAGGTCCGACCC